>MGUK01000087.1 GCA_001799995.1 Elusimicrobia bacterium GWF2_62_30 | reverse complement strand
CCGGCTAAAACACAAGATTGAAAAGCCTCCGGAAATTTGCTATCCTTAACTTACTATGAACAATTATGAGCTGATGCTTATCGTCAATCCGCAGATCTCCGATGCAGAAATCGGCGAAGTTGTCGAAAAAGCCAAAAAAATACTGACCGACGAAAAAGCCGAGGTTCTCGCCGAGGACAGGCTGGGCCGCAAGAAGTTCGCCCATGCCGTTAAAAAGAACCGCGACGGATTTTACGTCTATATGAAAGTGAAAGCTTCTCCCGAATCCGTGAAGAACATAAAGCACAGCTTCGGGCTGCAGGAGCACGTTCTGCGCTCCATGATGATGAAGGCGAACGCAGAGCCGGCCAAGAAGGCCTAAATTACCCTCACGGGGGAAATATGGACATACGCATCCCTGAGATAAACCAGGTCATGATAGCCGGAAGGCTGACCCGTGACCCGGAACTGCGGTTCACCCAGAAGCAGCAGGGCGTGGTGTCCTTGTCCGTAGCCGTTAACCGCCGCTTCCAGGACGCAGCCAGCGGAGAGTGGAAGGACGACGTGACTTTCGTGCCGGTCACCGTCTGGGGTCCCGCCGCCGAGCGCTGCAAGGACAAGATGAAGAAGGGCAGCCCGGTGCTGGTGGAAGGCCGCCTTACGGCGTCCGAGTACACCGACAAGACCGGCGCCAAGCGCAAGGAAATGAAGATCACCGCCCGCCGCGTACAGCTGATGGCGTACGGGGCCCAGGAAGGCGGAGCGGAAGCCGCGCCGGAAGAAGCGCCGGCCGAAGCCGCGGAGCCGAAAAGCGACGCGTCGGGTATAGAAGAAGTACCGTTTTAAGGTTTAAGCCAGGAGCTATAATATGGAGAACAACGAACCCAATCCCAAGCCGGCGGAAGCGCCCAAGCCCGCGCAGGCCGCGCCGGCCCCCATGCATCGCGAAGGTGGTCCCGGACCCGGACCCCGCCGCCCCGGAGGCCCCGGAGGCCGCCGGCATTTCGCGCCCCGCCGCAAAGTCTGCCGCCTGTGCGCCGAACACATCGACCTGGTGGACTACAAGCAGGCTCAGATCATAAAGAGCTTCTGCACCGACACCGGCAAAATGCTTTCCCGGCGGATCACCGGGGCCTGCGCCAAGCACCAGCGCCAGATCATGAGGGCGGTTAAGATCAACCGCAATCTGTCCCTCATGCCTTACAATTAAGCCGGAGACCACCCATGAAAGTTATACTTAAAAAAGACGTTTCCAACCTGGGCCACAGCGGCGAGATAAAGATCGTTAAAGACGGTTACGCCCGCAATTTCCTGATGCCCCGCGGGCTCGTAGAGCTCGCCACCGAAGGCGCCCTGCGCGCCTGGCAGAACAGCGCCGACAAGCGCACCAAGCGCGTGACCGCGGAGAACGACGCCCTTAAGGAACTGGCCAAGCGCCTGGGCGCCATCACCCTTTCCTTCTCGCGCCCCGTCTCCGAGGACGGCGTAATGTTCGGCTCCGTTGCCAAGAGCGACCTGATAAAGAACCTGGCCGCCGCCGACATGGAAATACACAAGGACATGATCAAACTGCCGGCCTCGCTGAAGGCCGTCGGCACCTTCGAGGTGGAGATCGTCCTCAAATCCGACATCACGGCCAAGATCAAGGTCGCGGTTTCGGCCCAGAGCAAGTAAGCAACTCACAGATCACGCCCGGCGCCGCGGCTAACTGCCCCGGCCCGGGCTTGTTCATAAATATCCCGACGAGGTTCCTATGAACTACAGCAAGGTTCCACCCAACTCTTTAGAGGCGGAAATGGCCGTGCTGGGGGCCATGCTCATCGAAAAAGAGGTCATAGAGAACGTCACCGAGATCCTCCAGCCCAAGCATTTCTACAGCGACATCCACCGCCGCATCTACGAAGCCATCCTGGACCTGCGCATGCGCAACCTGCCGGTGGACGTGGTGACCCTTTCCGAAGAACTCAAGAAATCCGGCCGGCTGGAAGAGCTGGGCGGGCAGAAATACATGGCCGACCTGATGGACAAGGTGTCCACCGCGGCGCATACCCAGGCCTACGCGCAGATCGTCAAGGAAAAATCCGTGCTGCGCGACCTGATCCGCGCCGGCACGTCCATGGTGGAGAAATCCTTCGCCGGGGAAGAGGACGTGGACAAGATCCTGGACTACGCGCAGGAGCAGGTGCTGTCGGTAGCGCAGAAGAACACGGACCACGGCTTTACCAGCGCGGCCGACCTCGCGCACGAGGTGCTCGACCGCATAGAAAAATATTATTCCAACCACAGCGCTATCACCGGCGTTCCCACGGGCTTCACCCGCCTGGACGATATGACCGGCGGCTTCCAGAAATCCGACCTGATCATCCTGGCGGCCCGGCCCTCGATGGGCAAGACCGCGCTGGCGCTGAACATGGCCTACCACGCCTGCGTGGAAAAGAAGTTCCCGACGGCTTTCTTCTCGCTGGAAATGAACAAGCATTCCATCATGCAGCGTATGATCTGCTCGGCCGCGCGCGCCGACCTCGGCAAGGTCCGCACCGGCCGGCTGCAGCGCGAGATCTGGCCCAGCCTTACCCGCCACACGGCGGAGCTGTCCGAGGCGCCGCTCTATATCGACGACTCCCCCGGCCTCAATATCCTGGATATCCGCAACCGCACGCGCAAGCTGATGAGCCAGCTGAAAAGCGAAGGCAAGCAGCTCGGCATGATCATGATAGACTACCTCCAGCTGATCCGGGGCGCCGGCCGCTCCGAGAGCCGCCAGCAGGAAGTGGCCGAGATCTCCCGCCTGCTCAAAGACCTGGCGCGCAGCGTGGAAGTGCCGGTGATAGCGCTTTCGCAGCTGAACCGCCGCAGCGAGGACAAGGGCCGCGAGGGCAACCGCCCGCAGCTGTCCGACCTGCGCGATTCCGGCTCCATCGAGCAGGACGCCGACGTGGTGGGGATGATCCACCGCGAGGAGTATTACAAGCGCGAAGACCCCACGCTGAAGAACCAGGCCACCCTGATAATAGCCAAGCAGCGCAACGGCCCCGTCGGCGACGTGCCGCTGGCGTTCTTCCACGAATACACCAAGTTCGAGAACCCGGCCATGCCCGGCATCGGCGAGAACGCCGTGCCGGAAGAGGCCGTGTTCTAAACGCTCCCGCATGAGCTCCGCCACCGTATCCGCCGGACGTATCCTGAGGCCGACCCGCGCGGAGATACGGCTTTCCGCCGTAAGGAACAACCTTAAAAAACTCGGCCGCACGGCCGCCCCGGCCAAGCTGCTCTTCGTTGTGAAGGCCAACGCCTACGGCCACGGGGCCGCGGAGCTGGCCGGCCTGGCGGAGCGCGAGAAGCTCGCCTGGGGCTTTGGCGTGTCGTCGGTGGAGGAGGGCCTGGCGCTGCGCGCGGCCGGGCTCAAGAGCCCGGTGCTGGTGCTGGGCAGCCTCTACCCCTTCGAAAGTTTCGTCGAGGCGATAAGCGCGGACCTGGTGGTGACCATAGCCAGCCTGGACGCGGCGCGCCAGGTGATAGAAGCCGCGCGCAAGCTGGGCAAGAAGGCCGTCTGCCATATGAAGCTGGAGACCGGCATGGGCCGCATCGGCGCGCGCCGGCCCTCGCTGCTTAAGATCTACGACGAGCTGGCCGCGTCGGGGGACGTGGAGGTGGCGGGCCTGTACACGCACCTTTCCAGCGCGGACTCCGACCAGGAGTACACCGGGGCGCAGCTTTCCATTTTCAGCGAGACCGCGGCCGAGCTAGAGGCCAAAGGCGCGCGCGGGCTCCTCCTGCACGCGGCCAATTCCTGCGCGGCGCTCAACTACCCGGTCAGCCGCCTGCACCTGGCGCGCTGCGGCATAGCGGCCTACGGTCTGGCCGACGGCTTCGAGCCGGCGCTGTCTCTGAAGTCCAAAATAGTTTTCATCAAGAACGTGCGCGAGGGCGCCTTTATCAGCTATAACAAATCGTTCAGGGCCGACCGGCCGCTGAAGATAGCCACTATTCCCGCCGGCTACGGCGACGGCTACCTGCGCCGCTTCTCCAACAGGGCCGACGTGCTGATAGGCGGCCGCCGCTGCCGCGTGCTGGGCAACGTGACCATGGATATGACCATGGTGGACGTGACGGCCGTTAAGGACGCCGCCGTCGGGTCGGAGGCCGTGCTGCTCGGGCGCCAGGGCGCGGAGGAGATCACCGCGGCCGAGCTGGCGAACATCGCCGATACGATCACCTACGAGATAGTGACGCTGATCTCAGCGCGCGTACCGAGGGTCTTCACGGAATGAAACACCCGATAACTGAGCACATCGGCCGCGAGTTCATCAGCCTGTCGGAATCGCTGGGCGGGGCCGCGCTCATGTTCAAGTCCGTAGTCTTCTGGTTCTTCCGCTCCAAGTTCGAGCTCAAAGAGACCATTAAGCAGTGCGTCACTATCGGCGTGGATTCGTTCACCGTCACCGCCCTTACCAGCTTTTTCACCGGCATGGTGCTGGCCCTGCAGATGGGCCAGTCCATGAAGAATCTTTTCAACGAGCCCATGTTCATCGGCACGATGGTGGCTTTCTCCCTGCTCAAGGAGCTGGGGCCGGTGCTGACGTCCATCGTGGTGGCGGGGCGCGCGGGCGCCGTGGTCACGGCGGAGATCGGCACCATGAAGGTGACGGAGCAGATCGACGCGCTTTACACGCTGGGCACGAACCCTACGCGCTACCTGCTGGTGCCGCGCTATATAGCTTTCCTGATCATGCTGCCGCTTTTGACGGTGTTCGCGGATTTCATCGGCGTGGCGGGCGGCTGCATAGTGGGCATGGTGAAGCTGGGCGTGCCCAGCGCGGTCTACTTCGACGATATCTTCACCTACCTGGACACCAGCGACTTCCTGCACGGGTTCATCAAGACCTACTTCTTCGCTTTCATGATAGCCACGGTCTCGTGCTACAAGGGCCTTAATACCAAGGGCGGCGCGGAGGGCGTGGGCAAGGCCACTACCGAGGCGGTGGTGGTGAGCATGGTGCTGGTGATGGTGCTGGATTATTTCATCAGCGCCCTCCTTGTGGCGGTGGGCCTATGATGGGGGGCGGTCCGGCCACGGGGACCGGAACGCAAAACGCGCTCGGCACACCGTGCCTCGCTCACCCTCCGGCCTCGGCGCTATGCAAGCCTCGGCCTACGGAAGGTTTTGCTAACCCGGTCCCCGCGTCCGGACCTGCTGGTGTGGCAGTGAATGTATGATCGAAATTAAGAACCTTAACAAGGCTTTCGGGGAGAAGCGCATCCTCAAGGATATCAACGTCGAGATCCGGGACGGGGAGCTGTTCAGCGTTATCGGCCCGTCGGGCATCGGCAAGAGCACGTTCATCAAATGCCTGATCCGCCTGCTCAGGCCGGAGAGCGGCCAGATCCTGGTGGACGGGGTGGATATCGGCTCCACTTCCAACGAATTTACGCTGGCCAAGGTGCGGCGCAGTTTCGGCTACCTGTTCCAGGAGGGCGCGCTGTTCGATTCGCTTACGGTGCTGGAGAACGTGGCTTTCGGGCTCAGGTACCTGACGGACGTGCCCAAGAGCGACTACCCGCGCATCGTCAAGGAGAAGCTGGCGCTGGTGGGCCTCAAGGACGTGGAGCACCTGAAGCCTTCTGAGCTTTCCGTGGGCATGAAGAAGCGCGTGTCCCTGGCACGGTCGGTGGCGGCCGAGCCGAAGTACATGCTTTACGACGAGCCCACCACGGGGCTGGACCCGGTGACCACGGGCATGGTGAAGGACCTGATCACCGATATGCGGGCCAAGCTGAAGATCACGTCGGTGGTGGTCACGCACGACCTGAGCCTGGCGCTGGAGCTTTCCAGCCGCGTGGCCATGCTTTACGGCGGCGAATTCGTGGAGGTCTCCGAGCCCGCCAAGTTCCGCCAGTCCGAGAACAAAGGGGTGCGCGAATTCATGGAGATCTCCAACCTCTCCCGCACCGGCCCCGACAAAGACTGCAAATAATCCGGATTGCGAGTATCCCGGTCGGGAACGGCCATGGGGACCGGAACGCAAAACGCGCTAGGCCAGCACCGTGGCCGCGCTCGCCACTCCCTCGCCGCGCTACGCAAGCGGCTTCGGTCCGTGACGGCCCGCCGAAACCACACCTTCACCGTCCCCTCCGGGTTATCCGAAGCGCAGAATCCTTCACTGAATATGCAATTGAGCAGAACTGGAGGGTGCGCCCGTGGGGACCGGGTTAGCAAAACCTTCCGACGACTGAGCCTTGCGTAAGCGGCGAAGGAGGAGGATGAGCGACGGGCACGGTGTGCCCTAGCGTGTTTTGCGTTCCGGTCCCCACGGACGCACCCGACCGGGCACCTCGCGGTCTTGCTCACTAATGCCGTATTCCATGCTGTGCGGCGGGTTTGGACTGTAAAAAGGGCGCTAAAATTGCTATTTTATAGACTGGCGCTTAATATAGATATCATTTGCGCGTTCGGGACGAGGAACAAATGAACGGCGAGATGAAAGTCGGGCTATTCGTGCTGGTCGGCTCCGTGCTGCTCGGGGCCGCGCTTTTTATGCTGGGGGATTACTCCTTCCGCAGCTACTACACCATTTCCGCTGAGTTCACCGACGTGGCCGGCCTGCCGGACAAATCCACCGTAAAACTTTCCGGCGTAGAGGTAGGCAAGATCAAGCGCATCTACCTGCACGATAACCGCGTCATAGTCGAGCTCAACGTGCTTGAAGGCGTCCTCATCCACCGCGGCGCCAGGTTCCTGGTCGGTTCCACCAGCGTGATAGGCTCCAAGTACCTGCAGATAGACCAGGGCGACCCCGCGCTCCCCGTGATAAAACCCGGCGAGACCGTACAAGGCCATGACAATATCTCGCTTGATAAAGCCGTGGCCCGCGCCCTGGAAAGCCTGGAATCCCTCGTCGGCGACGTCCGCGGCCAGGGCAAGTTCGCCAAGAACCTTGCGGAAATCCTCGACAACCTGCGCGAGACCACCGCCAACCTCAACGAAATAGTCGCCAACGGCCAGCCGCACGCCGAAAAGAGCATAGAGCGCCTGGACACCATAACCGCCCGGCTCGACGAAATGATTATCAAGACCGACGCCATCGTGGACAAGGTCAACCGCGGCGAGGGCGTGGCCGGCGCGCTGGTCTCCGACCAGAAGCTGAAGGAAGAGGTCAGCTCTACGATCTCCAACCTGAAAGACGCCAGCGCCTCCGTCAAGGCCGCGCTTAACCGCGTGGGCGGCTTCCGCACCTACCTGAAATGGGATTACAAGTACGAGCCCCTCGCCAGCTCCTCCAAGAACAATTTCGGCCTGAAGATCTATCCGCGCGACGGGCGTTATTATTACCTGGGCGCCGCTAACATGGTGAACACCAGGGACACGGCCCGCGGCACCGATTTCGAGGTGCTCAATACCATAGACGCCCAGCTGGGCTGGGAAAGGGGCGCCGTGGATTTTTACGCCGGCGTCCTCCGCGGCAGCGGCGGCTCCGGAGTGCGCTGGCAGCCGTTCTATAACTCCAGGTGGGACAGGCTGACGGTGCTGGTGGAGGCCTCGGAATTCACCCGCAACCGCACCATAAAAGGGCGCAGGTTCGACAAACCGCGCTACGACGCCGGCATGGAAGTGAAGGTCAATAAGTACCTGTCGGCCGGGGTGCGGCTCAACGACATGGCCGAGACCAAGCGCGTGAACTACACCACGCGGCTGATCTTCGAGGACAAGGACATAGCTTATCTGTTCGGCTTCGCCACTTTAGGCTCGCTCAAGAAATGAAATTAAGAACGGTTTACCGCTGCCAGCAATGCGCCCAGACCACGCCGAAATGGGCGGGGAAATGCTCCGCCTGCGGCGGCTGGAACACGCTGGTGGAGGAAGCCGAGGAAGTGCTGACCAAGGCCGCCGAGAAAGCGCGCGGCCTCACGGATTTTTCCGAGCCGCCGGTGAAGCTGTCCGAAGCCCGCGCCATGAAAGCCGAGCACGTGCCCACCCGCATAGCGGAGCTGGACCGCGCGCTGGGCGGCGGGCTCGTCAACGGGCAGGTGGTGCTGCTGGCCGGGCCGCCCGGCATAGGCAAGTCCACGCTCACGCTGGAAGCCTGCTCCGCGCTGGCCTCCGGCGCCTACGCCGGCAAGAAGGTCTTTTACGTCTCCGGCGAGGAATCGCTGGCGCAGGTGGGCTCGCGCGCCGAGCGCCTGGGCGCCAGGCCCGACAACGTCTACCTGATGAGCGAGACCAACCTGGCGCGCATCATCGACGAGTTCCGCCGGCTCAAGCCGGCCCTGCTCGTGATAGACTCGATACAGACCGTGTATCACCCCGAGTTCGTGGGCAGCCCCGGCTCCGTCGGGCAGATCCGAGAATGCGCCTCGGAGCTCCTCAAGACCGTGAAGTCCGCCGGCGTGCCGCTGTTCCTGCTGGGCCACGTCACCAAGGAAGGCTCGCTGGCCGGCCCCAAGGTGCTGGAGCATATCGTGGACACCGTGCTCTATTTCGACGCGGAGAAGAACAACGCCTTCCGCGTGCTGCGGCCGCACAAGAACCGCTTCGGCCCGGTGGACGAGACGGGCATCTTCGAGATGACCTCGCAGGGCCTGCGCTCCATCGACGACGCGGGCCTGCTGCTGGCCGAGACCGACCGCGAGCGCGCGCTGTGCGGCCGGGCCTTCTCCGTGGCCTTCGAGGGCGCGCGCCCCATGCTGGCCGAGATCCAGGCGCTGGCGGTGAAGTCCTACCTGCCTTACCCGCGCCGCACGGTCACCGGCCTGGACCTGAACCGCGCGCAGATGCTGATAGCGGCCATAGAGAAGAACATAGGCCTGCGCTTCGACGAGATGGACGTGTTCGCCTCGCTGCAGGGCGGCATCAAATTTAAGGACCCCGCGCTGGACCTGGCTTTCTGCGCGGCGCTCATCAGCTCGGCCAGGGACATAGCGCTCCCGCCGGACTGTGTTTTTATGGGCGAGGTCGGTATACTCGCGCAGGTATCCAGCCCGGGCTTCCTGGACCGGCGCCTGGCCGAGGCCGAGCGCCTGGGCTTTAAAACAGCTTTCGTGCCGCGGCTGCCCCGGAAGGACGAGGGGCGCTTCAAGGGAATACAGCTGGAAGTGGTACGGGATATGGACGCGCTCAACGCGGCCATGATGAAATTTAGACCCGCCGGTAAGGCGGGCAAGAAGGAATAAGGAGCACCTATGATAGTTTGGATATTCAGGGCGGTGGCTTTGCTGGGCACCCCCGTTCTTACCTGGCTGACCATTTCGAAAGACCTCAAAGGCGTGGCTTTCGGCGTGCTGATAGGCCTGGTCATCATCGGCGTGGAGTATGTCTTCGAGAACGTCAGCCTCTTCTCGCTTATTATCGGCATAATAGGCGCGGTGGCCGGCATCATCATCTCGAAACTGCTGGATTACACCGTCTTCCAGCTGGATAACGACGGCTTCAGCGCGATGTGGCTGCGCTACAACATCATCATCCGCTACGCGCTGGCGCTGCTGGGCATGGTGGTGTCCGTCCGCAAGATCCCCGAGATGGACGACCTGGACAAGAACATCCTGTCCCTGGGCCGCCGTTCCGGCAAGAACATGAAGGTGCTGGACATCTCGGCCATCCTCGACGGGCGCGTGCTGGACATCTGCGACACGCATTTCATCACCGGCGGCATGATAACCCCGCGCTTCGTGGTGCAGGAACTGCACTCGCTGGCCGAATCCAACGAGCCCATCAAGAAGGCCAAGGGCCGCCGCGGCCTCGACATCCTGGCGCGCCTGCAGGAATCGCGCGACATCCCGTTCCGCGTGGTGGACCGCGATATAAAGGAACTGTCCGACAACCAGATGAAGCTGGTGACCATCGCCAAAGAGCTGGGCGCTTCCATAATCACCACTGACTTCACCATCAACAAGCTGGCCGCGCTGGAGAATGTGACCGTGCTCAATATCAACGACCTGACCATAGCGCTCAAGCCCGTGGTGCTGCCCGGCGAAGAGACGCAGGTGTTCGTGATGAAAGAGGGCAAGGAAAAAGAACAGGGCGTGGGCTACCTCGACGACGGCACCATGATTGTGATCGAGGACGGGCATCCCTATATCGGCAAAAAGGTGGACGCCACGGTGCAGTCCATCCTGCAGACCTCGCAGGGCCGCATCATCTTCACGCGCGTGAAGGGCAAGGCCGTGGAGCAGGGGCCGAAGCAGCCCTGACCGAGATTTAAGGCGGTTGCCGGGGACACGCACGTGACGAAAAAAGAAAAAAAGACCGGCGGGGCCGAGGCCATAATCCTGGCCGGCGGCTCCGGCTCGCGCATGGGGGGGGACAAGCAGTACCTGCCCCTGGCGGGCCGCCCCATGATAGAGCGGACGGTGGAGGTCTTCACTTCCAGCGGCCTGTTCTCCAGGATCATCCTGGCCCTTTCTCCCGAGAACCTTAAAAAATACGGGCCGGCCTGGGAAAAGGCCGGCGTGGCCGCCGTCACGGCCGGCGCCACCCGCACCGAGTCGCTGCGCAACTCTTTTCGGCTGGTGAGCCCGGGCGCGGAGCTGGTGGCCGTGCACGACGGGGCCAGGCCGCTGGTGGACGGGCCGCTGATAAGGTCCTGCCTGGAGAAGGCCGCCGAGGCCGGCGCTTCGGTGCCGGCGGTGCCGCTCAAGGACACGGTCAAGCGGGTGGCCGCCGGCGGGAAGAATTTCGAAAGCACGCCGGACCGTTCGGCGCTGATGGCGGTGCAGACGCCGCAGTGCTACCGGCGCGACGTGCTGGAGCGCCTGCTGGGCCGCGCGGCGGCCGGGAAAGATTACAGCGACGAATCGCAGGTGCTGGAGCAGCTGGGGATAAAAGCGGCGGTGGTGCCTTCGAGCTACCGCAACATCAAAATTACCACGCCCGAAGACGTGATCATAGCGGAGGCCTTTATGAAAGATGAAAAAACGATTACTTCGCGCACCCGGGCGCAGGTGGCGCGCGCCGGCTTCGGCTACGACATCCACCGGCTGGTGGAGGGCCGCCCGCTGATCCTGGGCGGGATAAAGATAGAGCATACCAAGGGGCTGCTGGGGCATTCCGACGGCGACGTGGTGCTGCACTCCGTCTGCGACGCCCTGCTGGGCTCCATTTCCGCCGGGGAGATAGGCGTGTACTACCCGCCCACCGACCTTACCCTGATGGGCATCTCCAGCGTGGTCATCGCCGAAAAAACGCTGGAAGTGCTGGCCTCCAAGAAGGCCCGCATCATCAACGTGGACGTGACGATACTGGCCGAGGAGCCCAAGCTCAAGCCCCATTACGAGAACATCCGCAATTCCGTGGCGAAAATCCTAAAGCTCGATATCGCCGACGTGAGCATAAAGGCGAAAAGCCGCGAAGGCCTGGGCGACATCGGGCACGGCGAGGCCATAGTCTGCTACGCCGTGGCCAGCGTGCTTAAATAGATGGCTTCCTTCCTGAACAACCGCGCCTTGTGCCTGGCGCTCGCGGCGGCGCTGCTGGCCGCCTGCTCCGGTTCGCGGCAGCCGTCGGAGAAATCCGCCGGCCCCGGCGCGGCTTCGGTCTTCGAGGCCAGGACCTTCAAATTGTCCAAAACCCCTGACCCCGACCTGGAGGCGGCGCTGGGCGACGTGCTTTCGGGCGCGTACCAGGCCGTGGTAAAGGACCATTACGGCGACGACCCCATGAAAATAGGGTTCACCTATTCCATGACGCCCCGCGGCGCCGTGTACCCGTTCTCGGAGATAGAAGTGGCCTGCATCATGCAGGATAAATACGCGCGCTCCAAAGGCCCCGGGCTTTGCGGCGGCTTTTTTAAAGAAGTGGACCTGCGCGTGAAGAAAGCCCTGGAGCAAGCAGGGCTGTAAACGGCGAAATTTATGGAAATCAGACTATATAACACGCTTAACCGCGGCAAGGAACTCTTCAAGCCCCTCAAGGATGGCGAAGCCGGCGTCTACACCTGCGGCCCGACGGTATATAACTACGCGCATATAGGCAACCTGCGCACCTATATCACCGAAGACGTCTTCGTGCGCATGCTGAAGTTCTTCGGCTACAAGGTAAAGCGCGTCATGAACACCACCGACGTGGGCCATCTTACCTCCGACGCCGACACCGGCGACGACAAGATGGAACTAAGCGCCAGGCGCGAGGGCAAATCGGCCTGGGATATCGCCAAGTTCTACACCGAGGCGTTCTTCACGGATTACAAATCGCTGAACTGCCTAATGCCCGACGTGCTCTGCCCCGCTACCGAATACATCCAGGAGATGATAGACCTGGTCCTGGTCCTGGAAAAGAAAGGCTACACTTACAGCATAGCCGGCGACGGCCTCTATTTCGACACAGCCAAACTGCCGGACTACGGCAAGCTGGCGGGCAAGGCGCACATTGAAGGGATAAGGGAGGGGGCCCGCATCGAGGCTAACGCCGGCAAGCGCAACCCCACCGATTTCGCCGTCTGGAAATTCGCGGCGCCCGAAGAGAAGCGGCAGATGGAGTGGGAGTCGCCGTGGGGCAGGGGCTTCCCCGGCTGGCACATGGAGTGCTCCGCCATGGCCATGAAGCACCTCGGCGAGACCATCGACGTGCACTGGGGCGGCGAGGACCATGTGTCCATCCACCATACCAACGAGATAGCGCAGAGCGAAGGCGCCACGGGCAAGCCTTTCTCCAATTACTGGATGCACGCGCGCTTCCTGGTGGTGGGCGAATCCGGCAAGATGTCCAAATCCTCCGGCAAGTTCCTTACCACCTCCTCCGTGCCGGAGCGGGGCTACGACCCGCTGGCCTACCGCTATTACTGCCTGCTCACGCATTACCGCAAGCAGCTGGAATTCACGTGGGAAGGCGTAGAGGCCGCGGCCCGCGGGCTCGACGGCCTGCGCGCCCTGGCGGCTAAAGTAAAGGCGGAGGCGGCGGGGCAGGTGCTGCCGGCGGACCGCGAGGCGAAATATTTCAAGGACTTCGAGGCGGCGCTGGCCGACGATATCAACCTGCCGGCCGCCATGGCCGTGCTGTGGGAGACGCTGAAAGACGCTTCCATCCCCGCGCCTCGGCGCCTGGCCTTCGCCGTGGCGGCGGAGGACGTGACGGCGCTGGATATTTTCAAGGCGCAGGCAGAGCAGGCCCTGCCCGCGGAGCTGGCCGCGCTCATAAAGGAGCGCGAGGCCGCGCGCAAGGCCAAAGATTTCAAGAAGTCCGACGAGCTCCGCAAAAAGCTCTCCGACGGCGGCGTCCTGATAGAGGACACCCCCGGCGGGACCAAGTGGAAACTGGTCCGCGGTTAAAAGCTATTTCTCAGGGGTTGCCGCGCGGCCGATATTAAAGCTGCGCGCTTTTAGTTTGGCCCAGAACGGGTGCGGGGTCTTGGGCCCGTCAGGCCGCTTCATGAACAGCTCCGTGGCGTCCTTGCCGCAGCCGTTCAGGATCATCCGGCCGCCCGGGTGTTTGGCCACAAAGCCGCTCACATCGTAGGTCTTGCCGTTAATTATCATCCAGCAATCCGTCTCGGAAGCGTGCTTGGCCACTTCTTCCAGGGTATAGCCGCCTTCGGGCGCTGCTTTCCTTTCCTGCTTGATGAGCGTGGCGGTGCAGGCCGCGCCCAGGAGGGCGGCCGCAAAAGCCATAAATAATATTTTTATCTTCATAAAGAGTTCTCCCTGATCCCCTGGCAATATTATAACTCAAAAACGGCGGGGCCGTTAAAATGCGTTCCCAAAATTTTGTAAGCTATTTTTTAAATACGGATTTCCGGGAGAGAGAAATGGCTGAAAACACTAACCAGGCTCCTTTTAAATATAAATGGTTCGCCATGGGCGACATCAACGGCTTCTTCGGCCTGATGTTCGATAACCTTACCGTGCTGAGCATCATGGCCAGCATCCTGATCTTCGGCTTCGGCTTCCCCGCCGAGATCGTGTACAAGAGGATGTTCCCCGGCACCGCCTTCGGCGTGCTGTTCGGCGACATCATCTACACTATCATGGCCTTCCGCCTGGCCAAGCGCACCAATAACCCCACCGTGACCGCCATGCCGCTCGGGCTCGATACCCCGTCGAGCATCGGCATAGCGCTGGCCGTGCTCGGGCCGTCCTTCCTGGGCTTCAAGGCCAACGGCATGTCCGAGTACGAAGCGGGCATGATGACCTGGTACCTGGGTATGGCCACCATGGTGCTCATCGGCGTCTTCAAGTTCGGCTTCTCGTTCATCGGCTCCTGGCTGCAGAAGAAGATCCCGCAGGCCGGCCTGCTGGGTTCCCTGGCCGGCATCGGCCTGGCCCTGATCGGCTTCCTGCCGCTGATAGAGGTCTTCAAGATGCCCGTGATCGGCCTGATAGCGCTGGGCCTGATCATGTACACGCTGGTGGCCGGCATAAAGCTGCCCAAGAATTTCCCCGGCGTGTTCGGCGCGGTGGCCATCGGCACCGGCCTTTATTACCTGCTGGCCCCTCACGGCCTGTGCGGCGGCGTTTACAAGCCTTTCGAGGCCACGCTGCACTTCAGCCTGCCCATCCCCACACTGGACTTCCTGAAAGGCATGAGCGAGGCGATAAAATACCTGCCCGTGGCCATACCGTTCGCCATCCTCACCGTGGTGGGCGGCGTTAACGTCACCGAGAGCGCGCGCGTGGCCGGCGACGACTACAACACCCGCGACATCCTGCTGACCGAGGCTATCGCCACTTTTGTGGCGGGCATCTGCGGCGGCGTGGCGCAGTCTACTCCTTATATAGGGCAGCCCGCGTACAAGGCCATGGGCAGCCGCGCCGGCTACACGCTGCTGACGGGCATCTTCATCGGGCTGGGCGGTTTCCTGGGCTATGTCGGCTACATCGTGGAGCTGATCCCCGCGGCCGTGATAGCGCCCATCCTTATCTTCGTGGCGCTGGACATCATGTGCCAGGCCTTCCACGCCTGCCCCGTCAAGCACGCCCCTGCCGTGGCCATGGCGTACTTCCCCACGGTGGCCCGCATGCTGCAGATAAAGCTGTCCAACCCCGGCATGGTGCCGATGGATATCTTCAACAAGCAGATGGTGGCGGTGGATAAGGGCCTGCCGGAGCTGCTGGTGACGGTGGCGCTGGGCAACGGTTTCATCCTCACGGGCATGCTGTGGGGCGCCTTCATGGCCAAGATGATAGACCGCCAGATCCGCATGGCCGCCGTCTACATACTGATCTGCGCCGTGTTCACTTTCTTCGGCATGATCCATTCCGCCATCCCCGACGGGAACATGTACCTGCCCTGGCTGCTGCCCTACCCGGGCAACCAGGTGCCGTACCAGTTCACCGCGGGCTATGTGGCGCTGGCGCTGCTGCTGTTCGCTTTGTCTTTCTCCAAGGAAAGCAAAGAGGGCCACGCGCCGGAGCATTACTGATCAGGCGCTATTACCTGGACGGGAAATCCCCTCGTCAGTTATTTTGTTTTGTTAAAACAGGCGGTTATTTGGTAAAATAGTAAGGTAGTAACGCCAATAAGCGGGCGTGGTTCAATGGTAGAACGGGACCTTGCCAAGGTTCAGACGAGGGTTCGATTCCCTTCGCCCG
>MGUK01000086.1:4558-34744 GCA_001799995.1 Elusimicrobia bacterium GWF2_62_30 | reverse complement strand
GCTGGCCGTGCTGAAGGTGCTGATGGCGCGCATACGCATAGAGCAGATGGTGAATTTCTGCTGGAAGTACCTGGCGCCGGTGGCGATGGCGCAGATCGCTCTCGATATTTTCCTCAAGTACAAATTAGGATAACCATATGGCAAACCCCGGAAGAATATTCAGCGAAGTTATAAAGCACCTGTTCAAAGAGCCGGCTACCAGCGCGTACCCGTTCGCGCCGGCCAAGCCCATGAAGGATTTCCGCGGCCGCATAGACTTCGACTCGCCCAAGTGCATCGGCTGCCAGATGTGCGTGCGCGTTTGCCCGGCCAAGGCCATAGAGATAAAGCTCTCGGCCGAGCAGCCGCCGGCCCCGGCGCCGGTGGAGGGGCAGCCCGCGGCGCCCGCCAAGCGGAAATTCGACTGCTTCATGTACCTGGGCCGCTGCGTCTTCTGCTGGCAGTGCGCCGACACCTGCCCGAAGGACGCTCTGGTAAAGACCCAGGACTTCGAGCTGGCCAGCACCGACCGCAACGCCCTGCTGCGCCACTACAAGTAAGCGTCCACGCGGTCAAAAAGAAGCCGGCCCCCGCCGGCTTCTTTTTTTTCCTCCCACTCTGGATAGGGGGGAAGGGCGGATTTTTGGTAAAATACAGGTATGGCGGCGTATTTACAGTCAGGAGAACGATAACATGAAAATGACCGAACGCGAAGAGAAGAACCGGGGCACTTTACAGGAAAGGAAGCCCGAAGCCTACGCCAAGATCATCCAGCACCCTGAAAAGATAAAGCGGAAAGAATGCGTCGCCCTCATCCAGCTCCAGTACAACTACACCTGCAATTTCAAGTGCAAGCACTGCGCGATCGAACGCCTCAAGCAGCAGGGCGGCCAGCAGATGACCGTCCCGGACGTGAAAAGGATAGCCGACCAGGCCGACGCCATGGGCCTGGCCAGCATCTGCATTTCCGGCGGCGAACCCCTGATCTTCCCCGACCTTAAGCAGGTCATAGAAGCCATCGGCCCCAAGCGCTTCGTCATCAGCATGGACACCAACGGCTGGCTCCTGACCGAAGAGAAAGTGAAATGGCTGGTGGAAGCCGGCGTGGACCGCATCCACCTGAGCATCGACGGCCTGGAAGTCAACCATGACATGTTCCGCGGCACGAAAACGGGCTCGTGGAAGAAATGCGTCGAAGCCCTCCCTTACTGCAAAAAGCACGGCCTGGGCGTCATCATCAATATCGTGGCCACCAAGAGCCTGGTAAAATCCGGAGAACTGGTAAAGCAGCTGGACTTCATCGCCCAGTTCGGCCAGCACGCCAGCATCATCTTCGCGAAAGCCACCGGGGCTTTCGAAGGGTTCAAGGACGAGATCCTCGACAGCAAGGATATCGCCTATATCCAGTCGCTGCACGCCAAGTACAACACGTCCACCCACCTGTCCCCGAACTGCGGCTACGAGTTCGGCTGCATGTGCTTCAAGCGGCACATGTCGATAACGGCCCACGGCGACGTGCTGCCCTGCCCCTGGATACCGATCTCCATGGGCAACGTGTTCAAGGAAGACCTTGAGACCATCATAAAGCGCGGGCTGGCCATCAAATGGTTCTCTTATGACCACAAGTTCAGCTGCCTGAGCGGCAACTGCGACATGGCTTTCTATAAGAAGATCATGCCCCAGATAGAGAAGGCCGACACCTATCCCGTCGACTACAGGAAGATCGACTGGGGCAACTTAGAGTAAGCCCGGAACCCCGGGCCCCGCTCCGCCGCAATTCATCCCCCGCGCGTAAAAGCCGGGGGATGAACGGCATAAAGGCACGATAAACATGAGCATCCTTATTACAGGCGCTGAGGGATTCGTCGGCCGCAACCTGGCCGAGCTGTTCCTGAAGAACAACTACCCCGTACTGGCGCCCAAACTGGCGGAGCTGGACCTCACCGACGCCGAAGCGGTGAAGGCTTACCTGTCGAAGAACCCCGTAGAGGCCATCGTGCACTCGGCCACGGTACTGATGCAGAACAAAGCCTATCCCACCGACACCTGCGAAAAGAACCTGCGCATGTTCTTCAACCTCCTCCGGCACAAGGCGCCGGGCGCGAAGCTGATAACCCTGGGCAGCGGCTCGGAATATGACCGCCGCCACTGGCAGAAGAAGATGCGGGAGGACTATTTCGACGAGCATATCCCCGCGGACGGCCACAGCTACGCCAAGTACCTCATCTCGAAGCATATCGGGGAGTCCGCCGACGAGAGCCTGGTCTGCCTGCGGCTCTTCGGCATCTTCGGCCGGTACGAGGATTACAGGTACAAGTTCATCTCCAACGCGATAGTTAAGAACCTGGCCGGCCTGCCTATCGTCATCAACCAGAACGTGGCCTACGATTATCTCTACATCAACGATTTCTTCCGCATCGTCGAGCATTTCGTCAAGCACAAGCCGAAGAGCAGGATCTTCAACGCCACCCCGACCAGCTCGATAGACCTCGTCTCCATCGCCAACCTCATCAACCAGGTAGGCGCCAGCAAAAGCGAAATAAAAGTATTGAACAACGGGCTCGGCGTGGAATATTCCGGCGACAACACCAAGCTCCTGGCCGAGCTGGGCGATTTCAAATTCCTGCCCTACAGCGAAGCTATCGCCGACCTATACAGCTATTACACGGGCATAAAAGACCAACTGGACATAGCCGCCGTCAAACAGGACGACTTCCTCACCTACGCCAAGAAACTCCACTCCGCTTACTTCGACAAAAAGTAGTCATTCCGACGTCATACTTAAGAAACCAGCCACCGGAGGGACGGACCGCCCGGGACCTTGGCAAACCCGTTGCAGGAAGGGGGCCCCGCCATAATTTCCGAAAGGCGGGGGGAACCCACGTAAGGGGTTCCTCTTCCGGGTTTGCAGAGGTCCCGGGCGGGCCGGCCCGACTCCCCGCGGCCGTCCCCGACCGGGCACCTCGCGGATAAACTCCCCTTTCATTTGCCGTTGCGGAATCCGGTTTTGGGGGCTATAATAGATTTATCATGGGGCGCACGCTTATTATTTCGGCATTGCTGCTGCTCGGCGCGGGCGGGGGGGCGCGCGCCGCGGACGGGCCCTATTATTTCATTCCCGTCTACAACAGCGGCGAAAGCGAGGGTACGCTGGAAGAATCGTACAACGTCCTGCTGAGGATGGTGAGCCTGGCCGCCGAGCGCAACTACAAACTTACGCTCATGTTCACGCCCAAGTACGCCGACTATCTCTCCACCAGTCCCGTACGCATGGCCGAACTGCGCTACTGGAAAAACGCCGGGCACGAAATAGGTGCCTGGCACCGGGGCCCCGCCGAAGCCGGGTGGGACGGGTATACCGACCTTTCCGGAGACGCCCTGGCGCGCGCGCGCGGCACGGCAAAACCGCCGGCGGCCCCCGTCGGCGGCCACAAGGAGTACTTCGCCGCGCTCCAGCGCCTGGAGTTCGACATCAAGACCGGCTGCATGCAGGATAAAACGGACAAGGAGTTCCTGGCCGCGGCCCCCGGCTACGAGGTCTGCCCCGGGAAGTCCGCCGGCGGCAAAAAAGCGCGGCTCTCGGCCGCCAGCCCGTCGGGCCGCGTCGAGATCGAGGCCTCCACAAGAACTTTCTCGCGCATGAACTACGGGGTGTACGGCGCCGCCTTCGACAGCACCCCGGCCGACTTCGGCTCCTTTTACGCCTGGCTGCGGTTCCTCAGGGACCGCGACCCCGCCGGGCTGAAGAGCCGCACCGTTTCCGGCATAGCCGAAAACAAGCTCCTGCCGGAAAAGAAGGAGGGAACCACCTTAAAAGTGGGCAAACCGCCGGCCAAAACCGTTAAGCAGCCCGCCGATCCGCCGCGCCTCAGGCCGGTAGCCGGGGTAAGACAAAGCATCCCCGGCGCCCGGACCGGGGGGCAGCCCCTTCAGACCGGCCGCCTGAAACCGACCCGCGGCTTTTACAGCCGCTTCATTAACTTCATTACCGTCCCGGCGGGGAGGAAAGTCATAATCATCCAGGCCCGCCCCAAGAATATCCCCCAGACTATCCCCGCAAAAACCAGTCCGCTCCCGCCAAAAAAATAAGACCGCCGGTCTCCCGGCGGTCTTATCCTGTGCAGCGAAAGTCTGTATCAGGAAGGGTTGGTGAGTTTTTCTATTACCGCGTCGACTTCCGCGAAATTCACGGGCTTGGCCAGAACCTCTACGTTCGCGGGCAGTCCCATCGCGTAGACTTTCTTTTTTTCATTACCCGTTATCGCGACGACGGGGATGTGCGCTATGGCGGGGGGGATCTCTATCGGGGGGGACATGCCGTCGTCCCTGATGCCCGGCATATTTATGTCCAGGAAAATAAGCTCGGGCGCGTCCTCTCCGACCATTTTCACCAGCGAATCAGCGTCATAGGCGGAAGAGACGGTATGCCCGGCCGCGGTCAGGTATTCCGACATCAGTTCGACTATAGCCTGCTCGTCATCAGCTACTAGTATCTTCATTTTGTCCTCGCTTCGGCAGCTCGCCCCGCGCTTGTATTCTATAAAAGTTTCCGACACCCGCGCACCTCAGAGCAGGTTCACCCGCCGTTCCGGGCCGGTCAGCTTCACCATGCCCCCGCGCGCCAGAACGCCCTCGCGGAACTGCCGCAGGTAATTCGGCATCTGCGCCAGCCAGGTGTTCCAGTCGTGCGGCCATTCCGGGCCCCACGGGTCGTACCAGCACGTTAACCCTTTGCCCTGCAGGGTGCCCGCCAGCGCCGCCGCCTGGTCGTTGAAAGTCTCCCAGGCGCCCAGGCCGTGCGAAATAACTATATACCCGTCCCGCAGCTTCTCCAGGAGCGCCTCGTCCGCCAGGCCCGGCATATAATGCACGGGCTCGTTGAAGAACACGCCCGTATCGCAGAAACCGCCCATCTCCTGGCGCATCGCGTAACAGCCGCTCAGGCACAGCGCCGAGTCGAAATGGTCAGGGAACTTCAGGAAGAAGTTAGCCGAATGGAAAGCCCCGAAGCTGTTGCCCGTCGCCAGGAACTTTTCGCGCACGCCGTAGCGCTCCCGCAGAAAAGGGATGACCTCGCGCGTGATGCAGGACTCGTAATGGCCGTGGCGTATGCCTATCCATTCGTCGCGCACCGGCTTGTACCAGGATTCCCGGTCGCGGCCGTCCACGGCGCAGACCATGATCTCCCCGCGCTCGATGAACTCCGCCATCGAGCCTATCATCCCGTGGTCCTCGTAGTCGAAAAAGCGGCCGCAGGAGGTGGGGAAGACCATCACCGGCTTGCCCGAAGTGCCGTAGACTTTCAGCTCGAACTCCTGCCCCAGGCTGCCGCTATAGATCTTGTGGTAATCGGTCTGCATGGTCGCGTGTTCCTCCAGCATGAAGTTGCCAAGCAAGTTAATAATATTAAATTTCGGGCGGGGATTAACACTATGCTAGAATTAACCTATGAATTTCGTCTTCCTGTCGCCGCATTTCCCTCCGAACTACAAGAATTTCTGCCGCAGCCTCAAGGCCGCCGGCTTCAACGCCCTCGGCATCGGCGACGCGGAATTCGGGGACCTGGACCCTGAGCTGGCGCGGTCGCTGGCCTGGTACTATAAAGTAAGCGACATGCACAATTACGAAGAGCTGCGGGAGGCCTGCCGCTTCTTCATCGAGAAGTTCGGCGCCATCGACGGCATAGACTCCCTGAACGAATACTGGCTGGAGACCGAAGCCGCCCTGCGCACCGAGTTCGGCATACACGGCATCAAGAACGACACCATAGCAGATATCCGCAGGAAATCCCGCATGAAGCTGGTGTTCGCCGCCGCCGGCATACCTCACGCCCGGGGCGCCATCGTCGGCAGCCCGGCGGAGGCCAAGGCCTTCGCGAAGGAAGTATACTTCCCCATCATCGTAAAGCCGGACGACGGGATGGGCGCCTCTTTCACCTATAAGCTGCACGACGACGCGGAAGTGGATTCTTTTTTCAGTGAAAAGCCGGAAAGGGAATTCATCGCCGAGGAGTTCATCGCCGGGGACATCGTCACCTTCGACGGGCTGGCCGGGCGCAACGGCGAGATAATCTTCTGCACCTCGCACGCCTACGACCAGGGCGTCATGGAAGCGGTCCTGGCCGATTCGCACATCTACTACTATTCGCTCCGGGAGATCCCGGCCGACATCGAGAAGGCCGGGCGCAGGCTCGTCGAGGGCTTCAAGGTGCGCGAGCGGTTCTTCCACTTCGAGTTCTTCCGCACCAAGAACGGCACCCTCTTCGCGCTGGAAGTGAACATCCGCCCGCCGGGCGGGTTCACGCTGGACATGTTCAACTACTCCTGCGACATAGACATGTACGCCGTCTGGGCGCGCATGATGGCGGGGGAAGAAGTGCGGCTGGACTACGCGCGCAGGTATTTCTGCTGCTACGCCGGCCGGAAATACCGGCTGCCCTACCGGTACTCGCACGAGGAACTGCTGCGCCTGATAGGCCCCCTGGTGGTGTTCTACCAGGAACTGCCCCCGGTGCTGGCGAGGGCCATGGGGGACTGCGGCTATATACTGCGGGCCGAAAAGCTCGACGACCTGCTGGAAGCCGTACGCCTCATTCAGTCGGTAAACCAATGACGAAACGCGCTTTTTTTATCATCGCCGCCTGCCTGGCCCTGGGCGCCTGCTCGCATAAAGCCCCGCAGCTGGCGGCCGACCCGGAAAAAGCCCGCGTCAACGTGCTGGCCGACAAGCTGCGCGACCCCAAGATCTCGGTGCGCGCCCGGGCGGCTTACGACCTGGGCGAGATGGGCCCCGCGGCCAAGAGCGCCGTGCTGGAGGTCGCCAACCTGCTGACCGATTCCAGCGACACCGTGCGCGGCTACGCGGCCGACGCCCTCTCCAAGATGGGCCCCGCGGCCGCCAACGCCGTGCCCTCGCTGGCCAACGCGCTGGGCGACCCCAACCCCATCGTGCGCGGCTATTCCGCCAACGCGCTGGCCGCCATAGGGGCGGAAGCCAGGGACGCCGTGCCGGAACTGCTGAAAACGCTTAAGGACCCGCATCCGACGGTGCGCGGCTATTCCGCCACCGCCCTCGGCGAGATAACCATGGCGTTCCGGGTACAGGTGCCAGCCCTGCAAAGGGCCATGCACGACACCGATCCAAAAGTCCGCATCAAAGCCACGCAGGAGCTGGGCGACGTAGAGGCCCAGACCAAGCTGGTGGTTTCAGAGCTCACACTGGCGCTGAAAGACCCCAAGGCCAAGGTGCGGTGCTGCGTCATAACGGCCCTGGGCAGCATCGCCGGCGGCGCCAAGAGCGCGGTCCCGTCCCTGACCAACTACCTGAAAGACCCGGATAAATGGGTGCAGCGCTACGCCGCCGACGCCATAATGAAGATCGACCGCAGCTCCGAATAGCCGTACTTGCGGAAAATCATTTATAATATAATCTGTATAATATGACTATGGGCCAAACTTCCGTACTAGAGTGGCTGGGCGCGACCTATATACTGGGCAACACCCTGCTCGCCTATCTTTACGCGGTCCTGGCTTTTGCGGCGTCCCTGGCGGTAATTCACCTGATCAAGACCCTGGGGCTGGGAAAGCTCAGGGAACTGGCAAAAAAGACGGACACGGACCTGGACGACCTGGCCCTGGCCCTGCTGGAGAAATTCCAGTGGTTCGAATACCAGCTGGTCGCCCTGTACGTGGCCACCCGCTACGTCGCACGCGGCCACGCTTTCGACAGGACGCTCAACACCGTCATCCTGTTGGTCTTCACCTACAGGGCTATCACCCTGGCGCAGCACCTGCTGTCCTACTGGCTGCACAAGGTGGTCTCCAGCCGGGACCTCTCGGGCGAGGCCCGGGATTCCGTGGTGAACGGGACGCAGGTGATCCTGCGCTCGCTCGTCTGGGTGTTGGCGGCGCTCTTCGTGCTGGACAACCTGGGAATAAACATCTCCACCGTCCTGGCCGGCCTGGGCATAGGCGGCGTGGCCGTGGCGCTGGCGGCGCAGACCATCCTGGGCGACCTGTTCAATTTCTTCGTGATACTGCTCGACAAGCCGTTCAAGACCGGGGATTTCGTGGTCTGCGACGACATCCAGGGCACGATAGAGCACGTGGGGATAAAGTCCACCAGGGTGCGCAGCATGGCCGGCGAACTGGTCGTCGTCTCCAATTCCAAGCTGCTCGCCTCCGGCCTGCACAATTTCAACCAGATGCCCGAGCGCCGGGTGGCTTTTACCCTGAACGTCTCCCACCAGACGCCGATGGAAAAGCTGCGCCGCATCCCCGGGTTGCTGAAGAGCGCGGTTTCAGCGGCCAAAAACGCCAGGTTCGACCGCGCCAGCCTGACGGCGTATTCCGAACTGGCGGTGCAGTTCGAGACCGTCTATTACGTTACCAGCGGCGACTTCAACCTTTACATCGCGCTGCACGAAGAGATCTTGCTCAGGATAGGGGACGCGTTCAAGGCCGAAGCGATAGAGTTCGCCTGGTTCACTACCCCCGTTCTGAGGAAATAAGACATGGAGGAACATAAACAATGAAGAAGACCATATTGCTTACGGGTATAGTCGCGCTCTGCGCGGCGGCCCTGCATGCCGCCCCGCGGCCCGAGAAGACCGTCCTGGCCAAGGTGAGCGGCAAGCCCATCACGGCGGGAGAGCTTACCGACCAGCTCTGGTGGCAGTACGGCGCGCAGGCGCTGGGCCAGATGATAGACGAACGGCTGCTGATGGAAGAAGCCGTCCGGTTGGGGATAAAGGCCGACCCGAAGGAAGTAGAATCCAGGTTTACGGCGCTGGCTTCCAACTACGCCGACAAGGCCCAGTTCCAGAAAAACCTTAAATCCGTGGGCTGGACGGAAGCGGACCTGAGGAACCTGCTGAACAGGCAGCTCACCATCCGGGAAACCGTGATGGCCGCAAAAAAGATAGCGGTGACCGAAGACGAGATGAAGAAATTCTTCGAGACCAACAAAGAAAAGTTGGGCACCCCCGAATCGGTCAAGCTCAGCCAGATCTTCGTGAACACGCAGGCGGAAGCCAACGCGGCCCTCGAAGCCCTGGACGTGGGAGCCGACTTCGGCAAACTTTCGGCCCTTAAATCCAACGACCCGAACCTGAAGAAGAACAACGGCAGCGTGGGCGAAGTGAAAAAAGGCATGCTGCTGCCCGACATCGAGAAGGAGATCTTCTCGCTCAAGCCGGGCCAGCACAGCAAGGCGATAGCCACCGCCAACGGCTTCAGCATCTTCCTCGTGGAAGAGTATAAAGCGGCGCAGCCGGCGGTTTATGAGAAAGTGCAGAACGAACTGAGGACGGCCATGATAAACCAGGCCATCTCGCAGAAGCTCCCGGAACTTGCCGCGGAGCTCAAGCAGAAGACCAAGATAGAACTGGTGCAGTAAGACCGACGAGCTCGGACAACAAAAAAAGAAGCGGGCCGGAGAGATCCGGCCCGCTTCTTTTACGTTTATCGCGTACGCCCGCTACGCCGCCTCCTCCTCCGCCTCTTTCTTCCTGGAAGTGAAGTGCGAGATCACGAAGTACAGCACCAGCGCCGCGAGTATCACATGGGTGGCGTAAAAATACTTCGCGCCGGAATACTTGTACAGGTCGTCGAAGCGCCCGTACAGCAGCGAGAAGCGGCCCATGACGGTATTGCCGAACGCCGCCCCGAAGTAGAGCATCAGGAAGTAGATGCCCACGGTGGACGCCTTCTTGATCGCGCCCTTATGCTCGACGGAGAAGAAGAAGTAGACCAACACGCAGACGAAGCCCGCCGCCACGATGGCCCCGTTAAGCAGCGGCCAGAAGGTGGCGCGGGAGACCTCGGAAACCAGGAAAGGCGAGATAGTTCCGCCGATCTGCTTGAGGAAGTCCGTGGAGAGGGTAAGCGGTATCACCAGGCCCGAGCCGTAGCCCATGATGAAGGTGAAGCCGTAGCGCGACACCCACGAGATGCGGGGGAAGAACTGGGTGACCAGCGAAAGCCCCAGTACCGTGGGGATCAGCACGTAGAAGTCGCCCGCGCGGAGGGGCTCCCACACCTTGGGGATCCAGGTCTGGTACAGCACCGTCTGGAACACCCAGCCCATGCCGGCGCCCAGGTACAGGTGCTCCGTCGCCTTGAAGAACGGGTTGTCCTTATAAAGGAAGCTGAACAGGAACAGGGTGAGGCCCGCCGCCACCCATCCGCCGAAGATCATCCAGGTTTCTGACATAGTATTCCCCTTTACAGATATTTAAGCCAGAGCATCATCAGGTTGGCTAAAACGATAAGCGTCACCACCATGAGGTGCGCGAGGCTGAGGGCGTCTATCCCGGAGGTGCCCTTTTCCTTAACGCCGATCAGGGTCTCGTAGTCGGCCGCGCCCTTCATCCCGCCCACCAGGCCTTTAAGCTGGCCGGTCTGCAGGTAGGGGCCGTAGCCGGCCTGGCTCACCGCCGTGACGCCGCCCGCCATCGGGAATTTGAATTTGTCGCCCGTGTAGGCTATCCAGTAGTCCAGCAGGGCGGTGCCGGTGATGCAGATGCCGAGGCCCATGTCCCTGACGCTCTTTATCCCTTTAAAGACCTCCATGTCCTTAATGGGCGCGCCGTTGCGGTCCTTGTCGTACATCTGGTGCAGGTCCATGCCGAGCTGGGTCAGCACGGCCACCGGGTTGGGCTGGTAAGGAAGGATCACATAGTCCTTGCCGTACACCTTGCCGGGGGCGATATCCCTGGGAATGCGCTCGCCCAACTCCTCTATCAGGCCGGTGGCGCCCGCGTTGAGGGTCAGCATGCCCACGCGCAGGTCCTTGCGCATGGCGTGCCTGAGAATGGCCACGGCCTGCGGGTGCAGCTCCGGCCGGGTAGCCGGGTCGTAGTCGAGGGAGATAAGGATGAAGGTGCGGGGGGGCAGGGACTCTATCTTGTTGTAGAGCGAGATCACTTCGGTGCCCAGGTTCACGTTCGGCAGCCCCAGCGGCCTTATTATAGGGAACACCAGCAGGAGCGTGAGGGCCAGGAAGATGAGGCGCCGGTCGATTTTAAGGAGTTTTTCAATATAGGTTTTCATATTGCTCAGTCTTTCCCCATGTATTGTCTTTCGATGCCGAAGATGATCTTAAGGCCGGTAACGATACCGCCTATGGCGAGGCCCATCATGATGCCGCGGCGCCCGGCCACCACCGGCACTTCCATCAGCCACTGCACTATCTGGGAAATACCGACGTGGGTCCAGCCCAGCGTCTTCTCCCACATGATCTGCCCGAGCGGCACCTTGCCCACGATCAGGATGAAAGCCGCGGCGAACAGCACGCCGGCTTGCGGCGACTTTATGCGGAAGGCGCGGTAGGCGGTGGAGACGATGTAGAACGCCAGCACCGAGAACATGGTGCCGGAGAGGGCGTTGAACAGGAAGCGGTAGTTCCAGCCAAGGCCCGTAAGGGTCGCGCCGTCCATCTGGATGCCCTTGCTGGTTATGGCCGGGATGACCATTATGAGGAAGCCCACGAAGACGAACAGGCTGTAGCCCCAGCCGTCGACCTTGCGGCGGATCTTATTGTAATGCGAGAAGAACAAGCTGAAGAGGCCCAGCAGGAAGGCGAACCCCGCCACGATGTTCTCCCACTTGTTCATCACTTCCAGGTAGTTCTCGGAAGCTTTGTTGGGGACGTAATAGGACCCCAGCGTAAGTACGCCGAAGATGAAACACAGCGCCAGCGGTATATGTTTTTTTATAAATGTCATATCAGTATGCCTTGAAGATGTGGCTGATAACCTTCAGCACCAGGGGCCACTTGAGCCAGGTGGCGAGCATGACCAGCGCCGAGCCGGTAATGACCGAGACCATGACGAAGGCCTTGCCGAAGTCCTGCACCTTGAGCGTGCTCTGCAGCATGGGCTCCTTGGACAGGTACGCCCCGGCGGCGTAAAGTTCCTCACCGATAAGGGTATAGTCGCAGGAAGTGAAGAAGAACGGCAGCTGCGATTCCTGCTCGGTGCCGGCGATCTGGATGGCGCCCGTCGTGGCGCCGACCTCGGCCAGCAGCAGCGACTCGGCCATGAAGTGGCCGATGAAGAAGCACGCCGCAGGCTTCTCGCGGTGGATCATGCCGTCCACGGAGGCCGCGTAGGAGAACTGGTCCTGGCTGACGAAGAAGTTGATGTCGTCGCGGTAGGAGTCCAGGCGCTCCATTTCCATATAGGCCTGCTTCACGACTTCTTTGCAGACCGTCATCACGATGGGGTCGAAGTGCGGCACCTTCAGCTGCGTGTCGTACTGCGCCACTTTCTTGGCCACCTCGGCCAGGATGGAGGTAGAGGCGATGGTCGGCACGGAGCTCATGGCGCCGATGCCGGTGGAGTAGAAGATCGGGCGGCCCATCTCGGTGGCGCGGCCGATGGCCTCGTCGATGGCGTCGAGGCCGGCGATGCGGCGGATGAACAGGCCCTTGCGCTTGGCGTGGGAGACGGTCCAGAAGAAGACCACGATGATCACCAGCAGCAGCACCAGGTTGTTGAGCCGGGCGAGGTTGAAGAGGTCGGCCTTGGGCGCCGCCTTGACCGGCGCGCTTTCAGCCGTGACCTTGCCGTTGACGTACTTGACCTTGAAGGAGTATTCCATCCCGGTCTTGAAGTCGGAGAAGAGCTGCGGCAGCTCCAGCTGGACCGCGTGCTTCGCCTTGTCGTGGCTCCAGGCCCAGAAGGGCAGTTCAAAATCGGCGGCGAACTTTTTCTCGGCGGGGAACTCCTCCGCTTTGAGCCAGGCCGCGCCCGACGAGGCGTAGACCTGGTAAACGGCGCCAGGCACGTCGGCGGGGCCGGCGGGCCAGGAAACCAGAACCGCCTCGCCCTTGTCGTAGGGCATATCCGCGGCCGCGAAGCCTGAAAGATCAGGCGCGGTCGGGATATTTTTGGTGGAGGCGGGAACTGCGGCGGATACTGCGGAAGCCGCAAATAAAACGGTAAAGAATGAGAGGTTAAGTCTTGTTTTTAACATAACTGTTCATAATATACACTTTATGGATTTTTCAAGCAAGGGAAAAAGGGCTGAAAAACGGCCTTCAGGCAACGTCCGGCGGCCGGTGGAAAGCCCGCGGGCTTCCGCCGGGCGCCGGTCGCCGCCGGTCCCCGTTCCCCGTTTACTTTTCAAGCACTTCTATGTTGGCCCGCGGGATCACTATGACCTCGCCGCCGTCCAGGGTAACTTCCAGCACGCGGGCGTGGCTCTCGCTGCCGATGATGGTCAGCTCCGGCGGCAGGGATTTCACCGTGCCTATCACGCCGAAATGCGGCTCGCGGATTATGCGGATAGGGTCGCCGGGTTCGATCCAGCCGCGGCCCTGGTCCTTCTTGCATTCCGTCACGTTCTTGGGGAAGCCCGGCACGATGATCTCGGGCCGCATGACGCCGGCGCGGATCTGCGTGGCGCCGGAGACGGAGGCCTTCTCGCCGTTGCGGGAGGCCAGCAGTTTGAAGGTGTACTCGGCCATCGGGATCATGCCGAAGCCCTCGGTCACTATCAGGGTCAGGCCCACCTGCTCGGTGCCGGTCACGGCCACGCCGATGTCGTAGCCCAGCAGCTGCCTGAGGTCGCGGTCGTGGATGCCGCCCACCACGATGGCCTTCACGCCCATCTCGACGCAGCGCTTTATGACGGTGAGGCCGGCGTGCTTGCCGCCTATGATGATCTTGCCGCGCGCGGCCTCGGTTATGGATTCGGGGGTCAGTTCCTCGTCGGGGCTCTTCGCCGCCATCATTATTTCGCCGTTGGTCTCGCCGCCTATGCCGAAGATGCCCTGGATGAAGGTGCCCTCGGACTCCACGGTCACGCCGAAATTGGGGGTCACTTCCACCACCTTGCCCTTTACGTAGGACAGCAGGGGCAGCACTTTCGGGGGCTCGCGCAGCATTATCTGGCCGGTCACGTTCGAAACGGAGTCCACGGTGCCGTCGATGGGGGATTCAATGGAGGTCTTGAACCACTTTATGAACGGCTTGTTCTCGGCGATGATCTCGCCTTTCTTCACCGTGTCGCCCTCTTTCTTGAGGAGCAGGTCCTTGATCTCGTCAGGGGAGACCGACATGCGGTTGGCCACGTTGACCGGGAATACTTTACCGGGCAGTTCGGTCTGGGCCACCATGTCCGTGGCTTCCACTTCCTTGCCGAGCTCCACCAGCACCTGGCCGGGGATGGGGAGCAGCCGCTTCTTCCTGAAAAGCGTGCAGGGCATTACTTTAAGTCCGGGGGTATATGCGTGCGCCATAAATTATCTCCTTGTGTTCGTCTCAGACGGGGTACATCTCCATGGCCTTATACCACTTGTTAAGGTTATCGCGGCGCTTGGCCGGCTCCTTGGAGAGGTTGAAAGGCCGGCCGCGGCCGTCCAGCACCAGGCCCACAACCCCGCCCTCGATGTCCGCCTCCACCTTGTTGCCGGAACCGGCGCCCATGTCGAAACCGTTGACGGGCCTGGCCACCAGCTTGGCCTTGGGGCACGCGAAAGGCACGTGCAGCATGTCGCCGAAACGCAGCTGCCCGGCCTGCTTGCTGCCGTCGGAGCCGGTCACTTCCCATTCCATTATGAGCTGGCCGTCCTTGGCAAGGCCCTTGGGCGCGAGGCAGGTGCCCAGGCGCACCAGGCAGTCGTGGTAGAACACGTCCAGCGCGGCCTTCTCGCTTATCTGCGCCAGCACGCCCAGGTGCGGCATCATGAAGATGGAGTCCACCGCCATGCGCGTCACGCCTTCGGGCTGGTAGGCGTCTATCATCATCATCATCGACTGCGTGCGGCGGGGGGAATGCGCCAGGATACCGCCGGAGCCTATCACGTAGTCCAGCTTCATCACGTTGATAAGGCTGGCGCCCGAGGAGGTCTGGTCGAAAGCGTCCGAGATGGAGCGCTCCTGCTGCACGCCTTTCAGGCCGACGGCCAGCGCCTTATGCTGGTCGAAGGCGAGACGCAGCGCCTCGCGGGCCACGGCGTGCTCTATCTGCAGGTCCTCCACCGTCTGCGGGATGGTGGTGGGCCGTATCATCTTGTTCTTGAGCCGGTTGCGGAGGTCCTGCTCGTCCATGTCGAAAGGCAGCCAGCGCAGGATATTGGCCAGGCCCGCCTCGGCCATCACGTTGGAGATGGAGTAGCTCATGCCGAGGTTGGCGCTGACGGTGCGGTTGAAGACCTCGCTGAACACGCTGAACACGTCGGTGGTGGCGCCGCCGATGTCCACGGCCAGCACGTTGAAATTATTGGCCTTGGCGAACTTCTCGGTCATCGTGCCGACGGCGGCCGGGGTGGGCATGATGGGCGCGCCCACCATCTTCATCAGGCGCGGGTAGCCGGGGGCCTGCTGCATCACGTGCTCCAGGAAAATATCGTGTATCTTGTGGCGGGCCGGCATCAGGTTCTCGCGCTCCAGCGTCGGCCGGAGGTTCTCGGTGATAATAAGCGCCGTGCGGTCGCCCAGGATCTCTTTGATCTTGTCCTGCGCCATATTGTTGCCGGCGTAGATCACCGGCAGTTTATAAGAGGCGCCCAGGCGCGGCTTGGGGTCCGCGGCCTTCAGGAACTGCGCCAGCTCCACCACGTGGGTCACGGTGCCGCCGTCGGTGCCGCCGGAAAGGAGCATCATGTCGGGGCGCAGCTGGCGGATGCGCTCTATCTTCTCGTGGTCGGCGCGGCCGTCGTTGGAGGCCAGCACGTCCATCACGATGGCGCCCGCGCCGAGCGCGCAGCGCTGGGCGGACTCGCCGGTCATCGCCTTCACGGCCCCGGCCACCATCATCTGCAGGCCGCCGCCGGCCGAGGAAGTGGACACGTAGATGTCCGCCCCGACGTTGCCGTTATTGGGGGTGATGATCTTTTCGCCGTCGAGGATCTTGCGGCCGGAGAGCTCCTCCACTTCGGTGATGGAGTTCAGCACGCCCTTGGTGACGTCCTCGAACGGGGCTTCGACCGTGGTCGGGGCCTCGCCGCGGAAGGTCTGGCGATAGGTGTCGCCTTTTTTTTCTATCAGGATCGCTTTGGTGGTGGTGCTGCCGCAGTCAGTGGCTATGATGACTTCAAGGTCTTTTTTTGACATTTTTTGCTCCGTTATCGTCAGTTTCCGACACAGACTCAAGCTCTTTTAAAAAGAAATCCATCGCCTTGGGGTTCTCCAGCAGCTTTACGGCTTTCTCCGCCCGTTCGCGGCCGAACAGCGCCCCCAGCATAGGCATCAGGAAGACCAGCGCCTGCGAACCCAGGTTATGCAGGGGCCTGGTACTTTCCACCGTCAGCGCAGCCACCTGGCCCATTTCACGCCGCCGGACCTTCAGCGCCACCCCGGCCAGGAAAGTTTTCTCCTGTTCGGTCAGGTCGGGATGCCGCGGCATCCTGAAAGCGTTGGACCAGATACCCATGGACATTTATTTTACATAAAAAAAAGCGTTATAACTTATGCAACGCGCGCGAGGCTCCGCCGCATTGAAATACCCGGTGGAATAATTGTAGACTTTTTTTACTGAAGAGAACGCTTTCAACCGAGGTCCTTTATGGCTTACGATCCCAATGATGTCCCCGGCGGTTTCACGCTGGGGAAATTCCTTACCCTGGGCGCGATCCTTACGATCGCCATTATCCTGGGAATAAAGTACCTGATCAATGAGAATTCCACGGGCGGGCAGCCCGCCGTAAGCGACCAGCAGCTCTTCAAAGCCGCGGAGGAAGGCGCGGCGCCGCGCGACAACCCCGCCCGCAGGCCGGAATCCTACAGCAGCGGCGGCGCGCTCGATATGTTCACGAAAGCCAACGAGACCTATTCAAAAGACACCGGCCAGGCTGAAGAAAGCGCGGAAGCGGACCAGTCGGAGGTGGAAAAAGATACGGCCACGGCTCCGGCCAGAACCCGCCCTGCCGCCCAGCCCGCAGCCGCCGCTCCCGCCAAATCCGGCGGCGGCACCGTTATCCCGAAACTGAAACCCGTCGAGGGCTTCAGCGGCAAGGGTAAATCCGGCGGGAAGAACGCCATGCCAGGCGGCATGCCCGATGTCTCCTCGATAATCAACGGCGCCATGAAGGGCGTCCCCTCCACGAAGAAAGATTCCGCGAAATAAACGGAGTTACCTGGAAACAGCGGCGGCCGCCGCGGTAGAACGCCTGACCGCGGCCGGCTGGCGTTTAGCCGGGGAGGCCGCGCCCGGGGCAAGGGGGACGGAGCTTCTTATAAAAAGGTTCGGCTTAAGCCCGCATTTCCGGGCTTTGCCGGCCGCCAGTTCCAGCACATAGCTTGCGGGCGCGGAAACCTTGGCGACCTCCATCTCCGGCTGGCCAGCCCTTGAACGCGGGACCCTGTGGTAGATGTTCGTCACCTTCAGCCCGGCGCCCAGGAACACGATATCCAGCGGGATGTAGGTGTTCTTCATCCAGAAGGTCTTCACCCCGCCGTCCTTAAAAACAAAGAGCATGCCGCGGTCTTCCGCCAGGCTTTCGCGGAACATCAGGCCGCGCTCCTGTTCCTTCGGCGTCAGCGCCAGTTCCACTTCCACCTTGGAGCCGTCCGGCATCGTCAGCACCGCGGTCTTGTCCGCCGCCCCGGCGGCGGCCGTGCACAGGGCGAACTGGAGGAGCAGCGCTATAATATTTTTCATTGTCCGGCGCCCCCGACCGCGCCCGTAGATATCCCCGGAGAGAAAAACTCCGCCTGCGCCGGGGAAGTGGAGACCGACAGGAACAGCGGCACCCTCAGGTCGGCGGCTTCTTTAAGCCGGCCCCCGCGCGCGAACAGGTCCGCGGCGTCCGCGCCGTACTTTTTAGAGAGGCCCCGTAAACCGCCGGCCTTGGGCAGTTCCGCGGCCAGCTTCGAGAAAGGCACGTCCTTTTCCCGGGAGAGCAGCAGCAGGGCCGCCAGTTCCTGTCTGTAGATGCCGTGCCGCAGGTATTTGAAGATCTCGGCTTCGGGGGAGCTGGACCGGAAAACGGAATAAAGGACGGAACTGCTCACCTCTACCGTGACGGCCCAGGCGAAGGCTTCTTCGGAAAGGCCGTCCACCGCGGCTTCCCCGCCGTGCATGAACGAATCCGGGCCCAGCTCGGCCCCCAGATAGACCTGCGCGGGGGCCGGCACGACGGCGGCCGCCAGCAAGAAAGCCAGGAACAGGAACCTCATGCCGGTTACAGCGAGGTAGTGACCAGCGTTTCCGTGGACAGCACCCCGGGAATACAGCGTATCTGCTGAACGACTATGTTCGACAGCATCGGGAGGTCTTCCGTCTCCATGTCGAGCACGAGGTCCCAGCGGCCGAAAACGGCCGACATATGAACGACGCTATTAAGCGCCTTAAGCCTGCCAAGGGTTTGCTTTTCCTTGCCGGGCAGCAGTTTAACCAGCACGAGTCCAGTGACCATAATATTAGCTCCGTAATGCGAAGGAAGGGCCCGTCCGCAACGGCCGCCCCTTTCCTTACCTTAATTATAACTCACGGCCGCCGAGTATTCAATAGAACCCCGTCAGCGCGGCAGCAGCTCCCCGGGGGAATCCACCACCCTGGCCCCCAGCTTCTCCAGCCTGGCGCGGCTCTGGTGCCCGCCGGCCAGCAGGGCGCAGTCCGCCCCGATAGCGGCGGCCGCTTCGAAATCATGCTCCGTATCCCCGACCAGAAGCACCCGGCCCGGCTCGCCGGCCAGCTCGCCGGCCAGTTTCCGGGCCAGCTCTATCTTGCCCGGCGCGTAGATATTATCCAGCCCGCGTATGCTGCTGAAATACCGCGCCAGCCCGCGGCTCGCGGCCATATCCCGCAGCGAGCACTGCGAATAGGCCGAAACGATGTGCTGCTTTATCCCCAGCGAGCCTGCGGCCTCCAGCACGTCCGCGACGCCGGCGCGCACGCCGCACTCGGACTTGCGGCGCTCGTATTCGTCCATCCATTCCTTCCCGACGACTTCGAAGGTTTCCGAAGAGAAGTCGAAACCGGCGGCTTCGTAATAAGCCCTGACCGGGAAACAGAAGATCTCGCGGTACCGCTCCAGCGTCAGGCCGGGGAGCCCGCGCCGCTCCAGCAGGCCGTTGCCTATCTCCACGCAGAGCGCGGCGTCGTCGAGAATGGTGCCGTTCCAGTCCCAGATGACGTGGCTGTAGCCTTTTATCATTGCAGGAACCCGGCCACCACCAGCGCGGCTATCAGCACGCCGACCAGGCTTTCCCCGGCTATCAGGCCGGAGCTGACCGGCACCACCGTGCGCTCCGCGGCCTCGGGATGGTTCTTTTCCATGGCGAGCGCTATGGCCGCGCCTACGAACATGGAGATGGTGTTGAAGGCCGGCGTGGTGAAGGCGAGCCCCAGGCCCGTCGGGGAGGGGATATACTTGCGGTATTTCGGGAAAGCTTTTTCGACCAGGACCAGCGCTATGCCCAGCACGGCCCCGATGGCCAGCGCGGCCTGCGCCGTCGGGTGGAGCGTGTTGAAGCCTTTGGCGAGCAGCTCCGCCACGCCCTTCCAGGTCTGCGCGCCCGGCGCCGGCCATTTGTCGGTGCCCAGCAGGTCAGCGGTCGGGATCAGCAGCCGGTAAGCGGGCACCACAAAAAGGGAGCCGGCCAGGACGCCGAAGAACTGCGCCCAGAACTGCTGCCGCGGGTCGGCCTTCAGGAGGTACCCGCTCTTCAGGTCGGTGAGCAGGTCCGCCGCGTGCAGGCCCATGCCGCCGGTAACGTTGGCCGTCATCAGGTTGGTGGTGATGTTGGACGGGTCCAGCGCGCCGAAGGTGATCTGCGTTATCTTGCCCAGGGCGCCCGTCGGGGTGGTGTCGGTCTCGCCGGTGGCGCGGCAGGCCACTATCGCGATGAAGAAGCCGAGCCCGATGGAAACGGCGCCCATCCAGATCTTTATGCCGAACAGGAACCATTCCAAGAAAATGACCACGGGCGAGAATACAGCCAGCCCGATGAAGAACCACAGCATGGGCACTTCCGCTTTCTCCTCGTCGCTCAGCGCCGCGCCGCCGAAAGCGGACCCCACGCTCTTTACCGCGCGCACCACGGTCTTCCACTGGAAGGCGAAGGCAAGGAGGCCGCTGGTGAGGATCATCGCAGAGCCGAACCAGACGCTCCACGCCACGATGTGCTTGTAGCCGAGCCTGGAGTCGATGATGCCGCGCTCGTAGAGCCAGGGCGCGAGCACGCCGAAATTTATCACCGCGCCCAGCAGCATGCTCCACGCCGCGCGGAAGCCCATGATGGCCCCGGCGCCCAGCATGATCAGGCTGCCCTCGAAGGAGAGCGTGTAGTCCGTCAGCGGCCGGCCCTTGAGCGTAATGAACGGGAGCTGGATCTTCTCCGGGAGGTTCCAGGGCATCCACGAAGCCTTCGCGTCGCGCAGGAAGGCCGTTACCGCGCCCGCCACGCCGCCCCAGGCCAGCAGCTTCGCCTTGCCCGCGCCCTCGCCTTCCTCGCCGTGCAGGGCCTTAAGGGTCTCGGCGGCGGCTACGCCGGTGGGGAAGCGCAGCTGCTCCACGTTGATCATCTGCTGCTTCATCGGTATGGCCATCACCACGCCGAGCATGGCGATGGAACTGATCCAGAAGAACATCTGCCAGCCGCCCATGGGAGCCCCGGTGATCATCATCAGCGCCGGGATGGCGGCCACGGTGCCGCCGCCCGTCATGTAGCCGGCGGCGCTGGCCACCGACTGCATGGCGTTGTTCTCGAGCATGCCGAAATGGGTGCGCACCGCCCGCACCTTGAACAGGGCGGCGAAAATGGCGTAGGCCAGAATGCCGGCGGTTATCGACACGCCTATGCTCCAGCCGGTCTTGAGCGCGACGTAAAGATTGGAAAGGCTCATGAAGCCGCCCAGCAGCATGCCGGCTATCACGGCGCGCAGCGTCAGCTGGCGGCTCCGGTCCCAGGGCTGGTCTTGAACCGCGTTTTCCGCGTGAAGATCTTCCATGTGGCACCTCTCAGGAATATAAGACCTATTGATTTTACCGGATACTGCGCCAGAACACAAATGGCAATGGACCGGCGATATTGCTTATAATTTAAAGCGTAAACATGAGAGCACTGCTACAGCGCGTAAAGCGGGGCGGCGTAAAGACCGCGGGCAAGGCCGAGGCGATAGCCTCCGGGCTGGTGGTGCTGCTCGGCGTAGGGGAGGGGGACCTGGAAGCCGACGCCGAGCTCCTGGCAGGCAAGATCGCGAACCTGCGCATCTTCTCCAACGCGGAGGGGAAATTCGACAAGTCCGTACTGGACGTGAAGGGGGAGGCGCTGGTGATCTCCCAGTTCACGCTTTACGGCGACGCTTCCGCGGGGCGCAGGCCCGATTTCGCCGGGGCCGCCAGGCCCGCCGAAGCCGAGCGCCTGTACCTGTACTTCGTCAAAGCGCTGGCCGCGCTGGGCGTGCCGGTCAAGACCGGCGTCTTCGGCGCGGAGATGGAAGTGGAGATAATCAACGACGGCCCGGTCACCCTCTGGCTGGACAGCAGGAAAAAGCGGGCTTAGCCGCCGGCCCGGGAAATCCCGCAACAAAGTGTTAACTAAAATGTAATTGACTTTAACCTCCCTATATATTTAAATCTCATACATCTGCACGGGCAGAGGACATCAACGGAGGGGCGCTTAATGAAAAATGTAACTAAGCTGGCGTTTGCGTTCGCTTTGATCGCGGTTTCGCTGCAGACGGCTTCGGCCGCCCGCAATTCGGACAGTAACGGGACTGTCGCGGGAATCGGGTTCGACCTGATCGGCTCGTACTTCACGCCGTCGGACACCCGCTACCAGGGCATCGGCATGGGCTACGGCCTGAACATAAAGTTCGACGAATCCCTGACCATGGGCTACAGGGTGGAAGAGCTGCAGGTGAGGGCCGAAGATAAAGTCGGCGTCGCCAACGTCTCCGCCAACCACATCGTCAACTTCCAGGGCATAACCGCCTTTTACCGGACCTTGAACACGGAAAGGCTCGGCATCGACTTCGGTATGTGGATAGGCTCCGCCAACAGCGGCGACATGGATTCTACCGGCGGCACCCAGTCCATGTCCAGCCCCTTCATCGAACCGATGGGCCGGCTGGTCTACAACTCGGAAGGCAAGATCGAGAGCCATGTTACCGTGGGCGTAGGCTACAAGTTCGTGCGCAAGGGCACCATCAGCGATCCCTTCGGCGCCGGCGCCGGCGTCGCGGACCTGAAGAACTTCGACGGCATGGACATAACCTTCGCGGTAGGCCTGGCGTTCTAATTGCGACGCGCAAGCCTGCGGGGTTATGACGGACGACGGCCTGTTCCCATGGGAGCAGGCCGTTTTCACTAAAAGCAGCGTACCGTATCATGTTCAACAGACATAAACCGCGCCCCGAGCGCGTTACCCACGATTCCATAATGGAAGTGTACAAGCCCGACGGCAAGACCCTGGCCTGGTCGGGAAAGCTGGTGGATTTTTCCACGGGCGGGCTTTGTTTTACCACCGACCGCGAGCTGAAGCAGGGCGAACATCTCAGCGCCCGCATACGAATTTTCGGAGAAGGCCTGATGGAAGTGGCGGGAACCGTCGCCTGGACGCGCCTGGAAGGCGCCCGGCGGCTGTACGGCCTTAAATTCGACTCGGTTACCAACCACGGAGAACTGCGATAAAAGACCTGACCGCCCAAAAACTGGTACAATGTCTTTGCCTGCAAGAACACCCTGAAGGCGGTTTTTTCGCCGAGACCTACCGTTCGGCCGCGAAAACCACCGTTGACGGCGCCCCGCGCAGCCTTTCCACCGCGATCTACTACCTGCTGACGAAAGGCGCAAGATCCCGACTGCACCGCATCAAATCGGACGAGGTCTGGCATTTTTACGCCGGGGGCCCCCTGTGCGTGGCGCAGATACTGCCGGACGGGACGGCAGACCGGACAGTGCTGGGGCCGGACCTGGACGCCGGCCAGAAGCTCCAGTGCGTGGTACCCGCCGGGCGCTGGTTCGGCGCGTACCCGGAGCCCGGCACGGAGTTCACGCTGGCGGGCTGCACGGTGTCCCCGGGGTTCGACTTCGCGGACTTCGAGCTGGCAAAACGTTTTGAACTCCTGCGGCAGTTCCCGCAGGCGAGAGAACTGATAGAAAAACTGACAGAGTAAGCTAATAAGGAAAATAAGAAATGCGACAACATTGGAGAAAAAAAGAGACCCGCGGAGTTTCAGGCGGGCACGAAGCGATAGTAGAAGGCGTGATACAGCACCACGGCAGTTTCGCCTTCCTGATTTCGGAGAAAGAAGGAGTAGGTGACGTCTTCATCCGCGGCCGCGGGCTGGACCTGGCCATGGACGGGGACCGCGTACAGGCGCGGGTGCGCCCGGAAAAGAGCGGCCGCCTGGCCGGAGAAGTTTTCAAAGTGGTGAAGCGCGCGCACAGCTCCATGGTGGGGATACTGCGCCGCGTTAAGGATACCTGGGCCCTGTTCCCGGAAAAGGGCAGCGCCCCGCCGGCGCTGGTCAGCGGCTTCGCGCCCAAGGTCACGCCCGTGGAAGGGGCTTTCGCCGTGCTGGAAGTGACGCGCTGGCCCGAGTCGGGTTCGCCCGCCGCCGGCACCGTCTCCGAAATACTGGGCGACCCCGGCGATATCCGCGCCCGCATCGATTCCATACTCCGCGCCCGGGGCATAAACGAAAAGTTCCCCGACGCGGTCAAAGAGGAAGCGGAAAGCTTCGGCTCGCGGCTGGAACCCGCGCAGTGGGAAGGCAGGGAAGTCCTGTTCGACCTGCCCGTCTGCACCATAGACGGGGCCGACGCCAAGGACTTCGACGACGCCGTCTCGCTGGAAAGCCTGGACGGCGGGCTGCTGCGCCTGGGCGTGCATATCGCCGACGTGGGCAACTACGTCAAGGCCGGCTCCCTGCTGGACGCGGAAGCCTACGAAAGGGCGACCAGCGTTTACCTGCCGGACCGCGTGGTCCCCATGCTGCCCCCGGCGCTCTCGGACAATCTCTGCAGCCTGGTGCCCCGCCAGGAGCGGCTGACGGTCTCGGTCTTCATGGATATAAATTCTTCGGGCAAGGTGACCCGGCGGCGCATGGCCGAGACGGTCATCCGCTCGGCGCGGCGCTTCACCTACGAGGAAGTGCAGACCCTGCTGGACGGCGGCAAAGTGCCGGACGTGCCCAAAGGCGTAGGCGAAGCCGTCGCCCGCATGAGCGCGCTTACCGACGTGCTCTACAAACGGCGCGTCGCGCGCGGCGCCCTGGACTTCAACCTGCCGGAATACAAGGTCAACGCGGACCCGCACGGCAGGCCGCTGGGCGTCAGCCTCAGGCCGCGGCTGAAAAGCCACCGGCTGATAGAGGAGTTCATGCTGCTGGCCAACGAGGCCATCGCCACGGAACTGTACAACGCCAAAGCGCCTTTCCTGCACCGCAGGCACGACAACCCGGACCCGCTCAAGCTCAAAGCGCTGTCTTCCGCGCTGGGCGACCTCGGCCTTTCGGCCGGGCACATCGCCGGCTCCAACGTGGCGAAAGCCCTGCAGGACATCCTGCGGCAGGCTACGAACCACCCGCTGACCAACCTGATAAATTCGCTGATGGTGCGCAGCATGCGCCAGGCGGTTTACTCACCGGAATCCGAAGGGCATTTCGGGATAGCGACGCGCTTCTATTCCCACTTCACCTCGCCCATACGGCGCTACCCCGACCTGCTGACGCACCGGGCGGTCAAGGCCCTGCTGCACGGCAAGAAGGAGACTTTCGCCGCCCTGCCGCTGGACAAGGCCGGGGCGCACTGCTCCGAGCGCGAGCGGGCGGCGGCCGACGCCGAGCACAAGTCGGTGGACATCATGCGCGCTGAGATGCTGCGCGAACTGGTGGGCACGGTGATGGACGGGGCGGTCACTACCGTCATAGACAGCGGCGCCTTCATCCTGCTGGGCGAGACCGGCGCGGAAGGCCTGCTGCGCGTGAACGGGCTTAAGCCGGGCACGAAGATAAAAGTGATGATAGCGGGCGTGGACACGGCGGAAGGCAAGATAGACCTGTCGCTGGAAGGCGGCCCCCGGCAGGGCGGCCAGCCGCGCCAGGGAACAGCTCCGCAGGGCGGGGCAAGGGACGCCGGACAGCCCCGCAACCGCCCGAGCGTTTCGCGGTGGAAAGGAGGGGGCGGCGGCGGCGGAAAAGGCAGAGGAAGAGGCAGGGGGCGGGGCCGCAAGTAAACGACTTACGCAATAAAAGAGCCGGGGGGAACCCCGGCTCTTTTTTTTGCCCTGGGACCAGGTGACTTAAGGCTGCTTCCCGGCGGCTTTCGGCGCGGCTGCGGCCGGAGCGGGCTGTTCCTTCTCCCCGAGGCCGCGGATCATGTTCTCCAGCGATTCCTTGCGCAGCGGGTCCTTGGTTTTCTTCAGGAGTTCCCCGAGCAGCGCGGCCGCCTTGTCTTTCTGCCCCTTCCGCAGATACATCTCGCTCTTGGCCATGGAAAGTTCCATCTCACCGTCGGGCAGCTTTGCTATCCCTTCGTCAAGGGCCGCCAGCGCCGCCGTCAGTTTATCCTGCTGGAAATAGATCTGCGCCAGCTGCCGGTACTGCCAGACCTGGGGCTGCAGCGCGATGACTTTTTTTACCGTTTCCTCGGCTTTAGCCCATTCTCCGGCCAGGCTGTAGAGATTCGACAGCCGCATCAGAAGTTCAGTGTTCTTGGGAGCAGCTTTGGCGCTGTCTTCGAGCAGGGCCAGCTCTTTTTTTGTCTCTCCCTGCTGGAGATAAAGCCCGGCGAGCATCAGGACCATGTTCGTATTTTCCGGATGCAGCGCTACCTGCTTCTCATAGAGCGCGGCAGCCTCCTTGTACGCGCCCCGCTGCATGTACAGGTTGGCCAGGTTGACAAAAAGGGACTGGTCAGAGCCCTCCTGCTGCAGGTAGGTGTCCAGCAGGCTGATGGCCTTGTCCGTTTTCTGCGTCCTTACATAAATATCGCTGACGGCCCGGTAGAGATCCGCCCCGGCCTTCGGCTCATTTTGCAGGATATCGCTGATTGCCGCGCTCAACGTCAGCTTCTCCAGCTTCAGCGGTTCGGAAACCGCGACGGCGGCGGCAGGCGACGCGGCGGCCGGAGTTACCGCTGCGACGGCCGCGGCAGGCGGCGCGGCGGCCGGAGTTATCGCTGCCGCGTCCATGCCCGCGGCGGCAGGTTTTGGGTCCTCCGCCCGAAGCGGCGCCGCAGCCAGCGCGAACAGGATTGACGCTGAAAGAATTCGAAGTGTTTTTTTCATAGACCCGCCTTTACTCTAAAATTATCACATTACGGGGCGCCAAGCCAATAGCCCGCGGTCGCCTTCAGGCCTGCCTCATCCTGGCGCCCCTGGGGCGGCGGGCCAGCAGGAGGCCGCCCATCAGGCTGTTGGTGACCACCAGCACGGCGGGATAAAGCCAGGTGGAAAGATTATACTGCTCTATGGCGAACAGGGAAGCCAGGGCGCAGACCGAGGCGATGAAGTAGGTAACGGAGGCCTCGTTGTAAGGCTGGTCCCACGACTTCCTTATAGTAGGCAGGTAGCCGATGGTGTCTATCACGCACAGGATCACCACCGACCAGACGGGCGTCCTGACGGCGATCCAGAGGGGGATGGTGCCCAGGGCGACGAGCAGCGCGGCCCAGTCTCCGCGGGTGATGTTCTTCTCGCCCTTGTAATAGCCGAGCACGGCCAGCAGGGCGCAGGTCACCGCGCTGAAGCCGCGCGCCCACGCGCCGGGGCCGGCGCCCTGCGTGAACTGCGCGGCAAAGCCTATCCCGGAGAGGGCGGTCCAGATGAGCCAGGAAAAAGCGTGCGGCCGGGTCCGGCCCTTGAAGATGGACGCGAAGTAGATCACGCGCGAAAGCGCGAGGAGCGCTACGGAAAGAGCGCCGAATATTTCAGTGCCGGTCATTTAGTCGACAAGGAGCGCCTTCATTTTTTCTATGTCTTTGAGATAGGCTTCGGACTTGCGCAGTTCGGAGTGGTACAGGTCGCCGAAGACCTTGCCCGCCGCGATGTCGGTCTGAAAATGGACGCCGCCTATCACCCTGTCCACGGCTATCTCGTCGGCCTTTTTAAGGAACTCATCTTTGCGGGCCGGGACAATATCGGCAAGAACATCGGCGAACACCCGCGAATAGCTGGAATGCCCGCTGGGATACGAATAGCCCATTGATTTTTTTATACAAGGTATGGCCCGGCCGGGATAGGCTTTGTAGGGCCGGAGGCGCTGGTAGCGCTTCTTCATGTTGTCCACCGCGTCGCCCAGGTCCGAATCCAGGCGGGAGAAGAAGCCCTTCACCTCGTCGGGCAGCGGCGAGGGGAAAGGGCTTTTATCCGCCCAGAAGAAATCGTAATCGGCCTCCGCGGTAAGGCGGGCCTTGGCGCAGTCGGCGCCGGTGCGCTTGTCCTGCCAGGCCAGGGTATTCGCTAGATCCTGCTTCTGCGCTTCGGACTCGGGCGCGGGGGGAGGGGCAAAGTCGACGGTCTTGAACTGCCCGGCGGGCACATAGTAGACCTGGCTGCTGACGAGGTAGACCTTTTTAAGCGCGTACTTCGTAACGCGCGGGGAACAGCCCGCGTAGCCGCCCAGCGCCAGCGCGGCCGCCGCCAGCCACAGCAAATGGACCTTTCTCAGTTTCATAACGTAATTGTACAAAATACGGGATCCGGCCCCGGACCAGCGGCGGCGGCGTTATCAACCCCGCGCTATTTTTGATAGAATATCTTCGCATTTTTACAGCAAGGAGCGACTAATGTCTTCCCATTCCCACCAGCACGCGCAGCCGCAGCAGCCCGCCGGAAAGTTCCAGCCTTTCATCGCCGATTCCAAGCTGATGCCGGAGTTCACGATAAAATCCATCCTGCTCGGAGCGATGTTCGGCGTCATCTTCGGCGCCTCCACCGTCTACCTGGCGCTGAAGGCCGGGCTGACCGTTTCCGCCTCCATCCCGATAGCCGTGCTGGCCATCTCCCTGGGGCGCAAGGCTTTCAAGACCACCATCCTGGAGAACAACATCATCCAGACCACCGGCTCGGCCGGCGAGTCGATAGCGGCCGGCGTGGTCTTCACGCTGCCCGGCTTCCTGTTCCTCTCCGCGGGCGGCGACGGCGCCTCGTTCTTCAACTACTGGACCATCTTCACGCTGGCGCTCTTCGGCGGCATCCTGGGCACGCTGATGATGATCCCGCTGCGCCGCTCGCTCATCGTGCAGGAGCACGAGACGCTGCCTTACCCCGAGGGCACGGCCTGCGCCTCGGTGCTGATCGCCGGCGAAAAGGGCGGCGACTTCTCCAAGACCGCCTACCAGGGCCTGGGCTTCGCTTTCGTGTACGCGACGCTGCAGAAGGTGTTCGCCGTAATAGCCGAGGCCCCGGCGTGGGTCACCACGCAGGCCAATAAATATTTCCCTTCGGCCACGATCAACGGCGAGATAACGCCCGAATACATGGGCGTAGGCTACATCATAGGCCCGCGCATCGCCGGCGTGCTGGTGGCCGGCGGCGTGCTGGCCTGGCTGGGGCTTATCCCGCTCCTGGCCACGCTGGTTCCCGCCGAGACCATAGCCGCGCAGCTGGTGAAGCTGGGCTACCTCAAAGATCTCCTTACCGCGGGCGGCCCCGGCGGCTGGGACCCGGCCGCCAAGCAGTTCACCGACACCGCGGCGGCCGTCTACAAGGCCTACGTGCGCCAGATAGGCGCGGGCTCCGTGGCGGCGGGCGGCTTCATGACCCTTATAAAGACCCTGCCCACCATCGTCAGTTCTTTCAAGGGCAGCGTGGCGTCGCTCAAGAACCGCAAGGGCGCGGCCGTCGTCTCGCGCACCGAGAACGACCTGTCGTTCATGACGGTGATAGGCGGCTCCATCGGGCTGGTGGTGCTGATAGCGCTGCTGCCCATGATCCCCGGCACGGGCCTGCTCAGCAAGCTGATGCTGGGCGTGCTGATCATCGTCTTCGGCTTCTTCTTCGTTACCGTCTCCAGCCGCATCGTCGGCATCATCGGCTCGTCGTCCAACCCGATCTCGGGCATGACCATAGCCACGCTGATGGGCACCGCGCTGATCTTCATCGCCGTGGGCTGGACCGGCATGGTGTACGAGCCGATGGCGCTGGTGGTCGGCGGCATGATCTGCATAGCCGCGGCCAACGCCGGCGCCACGTCCCAGGACCTCAAGACGGGCTACATCGTGGGCGCCACGCCGCGCTACCAGCAGATCTCGCTGTTCATCGGCGCCGTGGTCTCGGCCGCGGTCATAGGCTGGACCATCAAGATCCTCGATACGCCCACCGCCGACATGCTGGCGCAGGGCATCACGCACGCCATCGGCACCGACAAGTATCCGGCGCCGCAGGGCACGCTGATGGCCACGCTGATCAAGGGCCTGCTGTCCTTCAACCTGGACTGGCAGTTCGTTATAGTGGGCGCGTTCATCTCGGTGGTGATAGAGCTGTGCGGCGTTTCCGCCTTGTCTTTCGCCGTCGGGCTGTACCTGCCGCTTTCCACCACGCTGCCCATCTTCGTCGGCGGCATGATAAAGGGCGCGGCCGACCTGATGCGCAAGCGCCGCGGCGAAGGCGCCGAAGACGCGGAACTGGGCAAAGGCAGCCTGTTCGCCACCGGGCTGGTAGCCGGCGGCGCGCTGTTCGGCGTGATCGTGGCCATCGCCACCGTGCTGTGGCCGGGCCTGATGTCTTCGCTGCGCTGCGAAGCCTGGATGGAGCACGCGCTGGGCGGCCCGGGGCATTTCCAGCTCTTCGGCGCGGCCATGTTCGCCCTGATGGGCGTCGTGCTGTACCGCGTGGCCATGAAGAAATAGTATTCACTCATCCGCAACCCAGGAACGCCGCGCCCCGCGCGGCGTTCTTGTATTCAGGGGACGTTGTTTACTATTTGACTATTTATTAACAAGGTCTCGGCATTAAGGCAAATAGTCAAATAGTAAACAACGTCCCCTCCCATTGCCAGAGGGCGTGAAAAATCGGATAATTTAGGGATGACACCCGCTATCAATGAAAAGCGCATGGTCCAGCTGTTCTGCGACCTCGCCCGCATCACCTCTCTTTCAGGTAAAGAAGGCGCTATAGCCCGCCGCCTCTCTATCCTGCTCAAGTTCATGGGCGCCGAAGTGCATATAGACGATGCCGGCCGCTCGATCAGCGGCGAAACAGGCAATTTGCTGGCGCGTTTCCCCGGCACCGGTAAAGGCCGCCCCATCCTGCTCTCCGCCCACATGGACACCGTCGGCCCCGCCGACAATGTCCGGCCCCAGGTCCAC
>MGUK01000086.1:0-4542 GCA_001799995.1 Elusimicrobia bacterium GWF2_62_30 | reverse complement strand
CATCCTGCTCTCCGCCCACATGGACACCGTCGGCCCCGCCGACAATGTCCGGCCCCAGGTCCACAAGGACCGCATCACCTCCGACGGCACCACCATCCTCGGCGCCGACTGCAAAGCCGGCATAGCCATCATCGTAGAGGTCATAAAGACCCTGGAAGAGAACAAGATCCCGCACCCGCCCATAGAAGCCGTCTTCACCATCAGCGAAGAGATGGCCCTGATGGGCGCCAAGTTCCTGGACTACACCAAGCTCCGCTCAAAGTACGGCCTTATCTTCGATAACGAGCAGCCGCTGGAGAACGTCATCACCAGCTCGCCGGCCGCCGACAAGATGGACATAAAGGTGTACGGCGCCGCCGCGCATTCCGGCGTGAACCCGGAAAAAGGCATCTCCGCCATCCAGGTGGTGTCCGAAGCCATAAGCGCCATGAAGCTGGGCCGCATAGACGCCCAGACCACCGCCAATATCGGCTTCATCAGCGGCGGCAATGCCATCAACATCATCCCCGCCTCCGTCGAACTTTCCGGAGAGGCCCGCAGCCACGACCTGGCCAGGCTCAAGAAGCAGACCCGGCACATGGAAGACTGCGTAAAGAAAGCCGTGAAGCGCATAAGGATCCGCGCCGACGGCCGCATAGTCACGCCCCGCTACGAATTCCTGCTGGAGCGTAAGTTCCCTAACCTGCTCATAGAAAAGACCAATCCCGTGCTGGCGCTGATCGCCCTCTCCATGCGCGAACAGGGCCTTAAGATGAAACCCTCGGCCTCCGGCGGCGGTACCGACGCCAACATCCTCTATGGCCACGGCATAAAAGCGCCCATCCTCTCCACCGGGATGCGGGATGTGCACACCACCCGCGAATACCTCGACCTTAAGGATTTCTTCGGCTGCGCCCGTCTCACCCTCGGCATCCTCGCCAAGTGGACCGGGGAAGAGGGGGACTCTAACTGATGCCGCACGTTTTCGATCCGGGAGAAATGAAGAAGCTGGACTCTCCCGAGCGCCGCGAGGAAATGCCGGCGGAACGTACCCTGCTCAAAGCCGGGCTTAAGCCGTGTGACATATTACTGGATGTGGGCTGCGGCCCCGGCTACTTCGCCCTCCCGGCCGTAAGGGTGCTGGGCCCCAGGGGCCGCGTGGTAGCCGCCGACGTCTCCCAGATAATGCTTTCCGAGCTGCGCTCCCGCGCGGCCGTCGCCGGCATCTTCAACGTTGAAACCGTCCTGTGCGGCCACGCCGGTGAGAAGCTCCCCGACGCGGGCGCCACCTTCGCCCTGCTCTCCGACGTGCTGCACGAGGCCGAGCACAAAGGGCCGCTGCTCTCCGCGGTGAAGAACGCCCTGGCCTCCGGCGCGAGGCTGGCCATAATAGAGTGGCGCAAGGAAGCCACGCCCCACGGCCCGCCGGTTGAGGACCGCCTGGACGCCGCCGCGATAGCCAAACTGCTGGACAATAACGGGTTCGAGGAGCCGGTAGTTTCGGAACTGGGGAAAGAACACGCCCTGTACCTTTCAAAAAAACGCTGAATCCACAAAGCCAAAAAACGATGCGCCACCACAACAAGATCAGCTTCGCGCTGGCCGCCTCTTCCGGACTGCTGCTGGCGGGCGTCTTCGCCCCGCTGCGGCTGTGGGCCCTGGCCTGGCCCGCCCTGATACCCCTTTTCTACGCCGTGCTGCGCAGCCGGAACGCCAAAATGGCGGCCCTGCTCGGCTTCACCACCGGCGTCTTCTTCTACCCGCTGTCCCTCACCTGGATCTCCACCGTGACCGGGAACCTCACCTTGCTGTTCTTCGGCGTTTTCTCCCTGTGGATAGCGCTGCAGGCCGCGCTGATGCGCCGCCTCTGGGATTTCCTGGGCAGCCGCGCGGCCGGGCAGCTGGCCTGGACGGCCCTGGCCGGGATATCCTGGGCCGGCATAGAATATTTCCGGTCCGAGCTCTTCGGGTGGCTGGCCTGCCCCTGGCTGGGCCTCGGCTACAGCCAGGCCGGCAGCCCGCAGATACTGCAGACCCTCAGCGTCTGGGGCGTCTACGGCCTCACCGCCGTAATAGTTTCCACCGCCGCCGCCCTGGCGCTGTTCGCGAATAAAAAAAGGATCCCTGCCGCGGTGCTGGTCCCGCTGGTGCTCCTGGCCGCGCTCTGGGGGGGGCGTAGGCTCAACAACTTCAGCACGGAAACCTGCGCGCCGGTAAAGACGGCGCTGGTGCAGGCCGAAGCCGTACCGCTGGACAAGCTGGTCAAATACAGCCTGCAGCCGGAAGCGGCCGCCGCCGACCTGCTGGTCTGGCCCGAGAACTCTTTCATGCTGGATAACGGCGACGACGAGAAATACCTGGCCGCGCTGGCGAAAAAGCTCAAGCCCTCCAAAGCCGTGGCCGCGCTCGGCTCCGGCCGCTACGGCACCAGGCCCGGCACCCGGCGGGAAAACTTCATGCTCTTCTACGGCCGCGACAAGAAGTACCTGGGCCGCTACGACAAGATGCACCCCGTCCCCTTCGTCGAGACCGGCCTGCCCGCCAGGCGGACCCCGGCCATTATCGATACGGAGCTGGGCAGGCTGGGGCCCCAGATCTGCTATGACCTGGCCTTCGAGGACGGCTCGCGCAAAGTGGCGCAGCTGGGCGCGCAGCTATTGGTCAGCCCCACGCTGGACCCCATGAAGTGGGGCGTGCTGCAGCACGAGCAGCACTCCGACATGTCCGGCGCGCGCGCCGTGGAGGCCGGCCTGTGGCTGGTGCGCGCGGCCTCCTCCGGCAGGTCGCAGATAATAGACCCGCTCGGCTTTACGCGCGCCGAACTGGCCACCGGCAAGGAAGGCGTGCTGACCGGCACCGCCTACCTGCGCGCCGGCGGCACCTTTTACACGCGCCTGGGCTGGCTGTTCGCGCCGCTGGCGCTGGCCGTCACCGCGGCGGCTCTCCTGTTCGTTCTCTTCAAGAGAAAATAATTGCTAATATATTGACCTCAATGCAAAGAGCCTACCGCATACTTATTGTCGACGACGAGGATTTCAACCAGGAGCTGATCCAGGCCCTGCTCGAACCGAAAGGCTACGAGGTGGTCACCGCCGACAACGGCAAGCAGGCCCTGGAAATACTGGCCCAAAAGAACATAGACCTGATCCTGCTCGACATCAACATGCCGGTGATGAACGGCTTCGAGATGTGCCTCCTGGTCAAGCAGGACCCGCGCACCAGGCATATCCCCGTCATCATGATAACCTCCCTGGAGTCCCGCGACAGCCGGCTGAAGGGCATGGAGACCGGCGCCGAGGAATTCCTGCACAAGCCGGTGGACCAGGCCGAGCTGCTGTTGCGGGTGGGCAATATCCTGCGCGCCGCCGAATACGAGGACGCCTTCAATTACGTCATCATGGCCCTGGCCCGCGCCGCCGAGGCCAACGACCTGGACACCGGCAACCACATCCTGCGCGTGGGGGAATTCTCCGCGCTGATAGCCGCGGAGCTGGGCCAGTCGGACAAGTTCGTGGAGGACATCCGCCTGCAGGCCACGCTGCACGACGTAGGCAAGGTGCACATTCCCAGCCACATCCTTAAAAAGCCCGGCCTGCTCAGCCCCGGAGAAATGGAAGAGATGAAGAAGCACCCGGGCTTCGGCGCGGCCATAATCGGCGACCACCCTTACCTCGCCATGGGCAGGGACATCGCCCTTTACCACCACGAACGCTACGACGGCGGCGGCTACCCCTCGGGGCGCAAAGGCACGGACATCCCGCTGGCGGCCCGCATCGTCACGCTGGCCGACTGCTACGACGCGCTGCGCAATTCGCGCGTGTACAAGCCCTGCTACGACCACGGCGGGGCGTACAGGATCCTGACCGAAGGCGACGACCGGACGCAGCCCTCCAATTTCGACCCCGCCGTGCTCGGGGTCTTCAAAAAGAAAGCCGGCAGCTTCGAAGAGCTTTACACTAAAATGACGGACCAGGCCGCGGCCCGGACCACAGGGAGCTTATGACCGAAACCAAAGAAGAATCCTTTATAGGCAAGTTCATGGTGCTCAAGGGCTCCGTCAGGGAGCTGTGGATAATCTTCGGCACGAAGATCATGACCATCCTGGCCTACTCGCTGGTGAACTCGGTGCTGGTGCTGTGGCTGTCCTCCGACCTGAAGTTCAGCGACACAAGCGCCGGCTTCGTGATAGCCAGCTGGTCCATCATCCTTACCACTTTCACCGTGATGGTCGGCTCGCTGGTGGACGCCGTCGGCATCCGCAGGTCGCTGATCGCGGGCTTTGGCCTGGCGGCGCTGGCGCGCTTCGTGATGGCCTTCTTCGCTATCCAGTACATCGCGGTGCCGTTCGGCCTGTTCCCGCTGGCCCTCGGCGAGGCGCTGCAGACGCCCGTCATGGTGGCCGCCGTCAGGCGCTTTACCACCACCAAACAGCGCTCCATCGCCTTCTCCGTCTATTACTCGATGATGAACGTCGGCTTCGCGATAGCCGGCTACGTGGTGGACAAGGTGCGCGGCGGCCTGGGCGAATACGGCCACTTCACCGTGCCCTACCTCGGCATCCAG
>MGUK01000085.1 GCA_001799995.1 Elusimicrobia bacterium GWF2_62_30 | reverse complement strand
GTGGTCCAGGCCGCCGTAGCCTATGTCGTAGGCCCAGCCGTCGCCGCCCAGGATCCAGACGCTCTTCTTGATGAGGTAGTCGGCCAGGGTGCCCAGGCGGGCGGCCTGCTCGCCGCCGGCGGTGACCAGGGCCTTCTTCAGGTCGGTGATGCGGCCGCGCTGCTGTTCTATGCCGGCCCAGTCTTCCTGGTTCGCGTTAAGGATGTCGTCGCACAGCTTGGCCTGCGCTTTCAACTGGCCGTCTTTCATGGCGGTCAGCAGTTCGCGGGCTTCGCCGCCCATCTTGTCGTAGGCCAGGCGCATGCCCAGGCCGAACTCGGCGTTGTCCTCGAACAGCGAGTTGCTCCAGGCCGGGCCTTTGCCGTCTTCGCGGGTGCAATAGGGCGTGGTGGGCAGGTTGCCGCCGTAGATGGACGAGCAGCCGGTGGCGTTGGCCACGGTGAGGTGGTCGCCGAACATCTGCGTCATCAGCTTTACATAGGGCGTCTCGCCGCAGCCGGCGCAGGCGCCGGAGAACTCGAACAGCGGGCGCACCAGCTGGCTGCCCTGTACGGTGTTGCGGTTGACCTTGGATGAACCCTCGTCCTTCAGGCTGAGGAAGAACTTGAAGTTCTCGCGCTCGGTCTCGCGCAGCGGGGGCTGCGGGGCCAGATTGATGGCTTTCTTGCCGCTTTCCTTGCCGTCCTTGCGCTCCTTGCCGGGGCAGCTGTACACGCAGGCGCCGCAGCCGGTGCAGTCTTCCACGGCGGTCTGCACGGTGAACTTGAGGCCTTTCAGGGCCGGGGCCTTGGCGTCAACGGACTTGAAGGTCTTGGGGGCCTTGGAAAGCTCCGCGCCGTCGTAGGCCTTGATGCGGATAGCGGCGTGCGGGCAGACCAGGGAACAGAAGCCGCACTGTATGCACAGCTCTTTCTCCCAGACCGGGGTCTCGAGGGCGATATTGCGCTTCTCGTACTGGCTTGTGGCGGTAGGGAAGGTGCCGTCCACGGGCATGGCGCTCACGGGCAGGCCGTCGCCGCGGAACGCTATCATCTCGCACAGCGTCTCGCGCACGAACTTCGGGAAGCCCTCCACGGTGCAGGAGCGCACGATCTTGCTATCGGCTTTGCCGATCTTCACTTCCGCGATGGCGGCCAGGGTCTGGTCGACGGCGGCGTAGTTCTGGTTGACCACTTCGTCGCCCTTCTTGGCGTAGGTCTTCTTGATCGAGGTCTTGATAGCGGCTATCGCCTCGTCCTTGGGGAGGACGCCGGAGATGCCGAAGAAGGCGGTCTGCATGATGACGTTGATGCGCGCGCCCATGCCGGTGGCTTCGGCGATCTTGGAGGCGTCGATCACGTACATCTTCAGCTTTTTGGCGATGATGTCATGCTGCACCTCTACGGGCAGCTTGTCCCAGACCTGGTCGGCCGGGAACGGGCTGTTGAGCAGGAAGATGCCGTTGTCTTCGGCGCGGTTGAGCATTTCGTATTTCTCGAGGAAGCTGAACTGGTGGCAGCCTATGAAGCGGGCCTTCGAGACCAGGTACGGCGCGCGGATGTAGTTACGCCCGAAGCGCAGGTGCGAGGCGGTCATCGAGCCGGCTTTCTTGGAGTCGTACACGAAGTAGCCCTGCGCGAACTGGCCGGTCTCTTCGCTGATGATCTTTATGGTGTTCTTGTTGGCGCCCACGGTGCCGTCGGAGCCCAGGCCGAAGAACAGCGCGCGGAAGGTGTCCGCGGGCTCGGTGGTGAAACCCTCGTCGTACTTCAGGCTGAGGTTGGTCACGTCGTCGTTGATGCCCACGGTGAAGCTGTTGAGCGGCTTGGCGGCGGACAGGTTCTCGAACACGGCCTTAGCCATGGCCGGGGTGAACTCCTTGGAGCCGAGGCCGTAGCGGCCGCCGACTATGACGGGGAGTTCCTTGAGCTGGCCGGCTTTGTAAGCGGCGGCGCAGACGGTCACGACGTCCTGGAACAGCGGTTCGCCCAGGGAGCCCGGCTCCTTGGTGCGGTCGAGGACGGAGATGGATTTAACGGTCTTGGGGAGGGCCTTTATGAAATCAACTTCAGAGTAGGGCCTGTAGAGGCGCACTTTCAGTACGCCCACCTTCTCGCCCTTGGAGACGAGATAGTTCACGGTGTCCTCCAGGACGTCGGCCCCGGAAGCCATCACTACCACGACCTTCTCGGCGTCGGCGGCGCCGACGTAGTCGAACAGGTTGTATTTGCGGCCGGTCAGCTTCTCGAACTGGCCCATGGCCTCTTTGACCATGGTGGGCACGGCGGCGTAGAACTTGTTGCCGGCTTCGCGGCCCTGGAAGAACACGTCGGGGTTCTGCGCGGTGCCGCGGAGCACGGGGTGCTCGGGGTTAAGGCCGCGCATCTTGTGCTCGGCGATGAGCTTCTCGCTGACCATGCTGCGCATGACCTCGGCGGACAGCGGCTCCACCATGTTCAGCTCGTGGCTGGTGCGGAAGCCGTCGAAGAAGTGCAGGAACGGCACGCGGGTCTTGAGCGTGGCGGCCTGGGAGATCATCGCGAAATCCATGGCTTCCTGGGGGTTGGCCGAGGCGAGCATCGCCCAGCCGGTCTGGCGGCAGGCCATCACGTCGCCGTGGCCGCCGAAGATGGAGAGGGCGTGGGCCGCGACTTCGCGGGCGCTGACGTGGAACACGGTGCTGGTCAGTTCGCCGGCGATCTTGAACATGTTCGGGATCATCAGCAGCAGGCCCTGCGAGCAGGTGAAAGTGGTGGTGAGCGCGCCGGCGGTCAGGGCGCCGTGGACCGCGCCGGAAGCGCCGCCCTCGGACTGCATCTCGATGACGGAAGGGATGGTGCCCCAGATGTTCTTGTCGCCGTGGGCGGACCAGACGTCCGAGAGCTCTCCCATCACGGAAGAAGGGGTTATGGGGTATATGGCTATGACTTCATTGGTTTTGTGGGCCACGAAAGCCGCGGCTGTGTTTCCGTCCATCGCTGTCAGGTTTTTAGACATATATATACTATTCTCCTTATGGTTATGAGTGCAGAAAATCTGAAGAGTACAACCTGATTATAGCATTTTTGCCCTTGGCCGGCTAAGCGGCTCCCCCAAAGCCCGTACTTTGGTATAATCAGTTTTTTAGCGCGCGATAAAGGGCAGGGAGTATATGGCTAAAGACGGCATCCGGGGTAAAAAGGCGTTCTTCGTTCTTTTTGCCGCTATATTGGCCGCGGGCGCGCTTGCCCCGTCCGTCTCCTTCGCCATAACCCCGGAACGGGAGCTGCAGCGGCTGGCTATCCGGCAGGCGGCCGTTAAACTGAAGGCCTGGGAAAACCAGCACTGGATCGACCTGCTGTATTATGACAAGCCCCTGCTCGGCCGCTACCGCAGCTCCGCGCAGGACCCGCGGTTCTTTCTTGCCAAGTGGGGCGCCATCAGCCCGCGGCTGGAGCTCGAGGCGGCCATAGACGGTTTCTTTTACGAGGGAGAACCCGGCAACGGGCCGGAATGCCGGTTCCCTGAGCGCTACAGCTGGCTGCGCGAGAAGTTCAGGCTCCCTGTTTCCGCTTTGCCGCAGCCCCGGTGCGCGGCCTTCGAAGAATGGAAAGCCGGCTTCGCCGCCGAAACCGCCAGCCTGGTCTTCGCGCCCGGAGACCTTAAACATTCTGCCGCTTTCCATGGCGACCTCTTCCTGAGGCTGAAGGGCCCGGCCGGACAGGAGAGAGACGCGGTCATCGGCTGTACCGCCCCCGCCGCCGGCGAAGGCGCTTTTCTGTCCGTTCTTAAAGCCGCGGCCGGGGCGCATAGCTGCAGTTTTTCCGCGCTTCCCTGGTCCGGCGCGCGCCGGGCCTATGCGGGCCTCGACGACAGGGACCAGTGGGAATTCCCCCTCGCACTGGACGAGGAAGAAAAAGCGCGGCTGCTCAACCACTTGTGGGAACTCCAGAATACTTCTTTTTCCTGGAGGCCCTTCACCCGTAATTCCGCCTGGCGGCTGCTGAAGCTGCTTGATGCCGCCCGGCCAACCTCCCGCGGCTCGGCCCGTTTTCATGCCTGGGTGCTCCCGCTGGACGCCGTAAGGGCGGCTATCCCGGACGCGGCCGGGGCAGCGGCCGTCTGGCGGCCGGCTTTATGGAAAACCGTAACCTGGAAGCGCGAGCAGCTGTATATCGGCGAAGCCTCTTCCGCTTATGAACTGGTCCGGGGCGACCAGGCCGCCGCTCTTAAAAAACTTGAAGAGACGAACGCCTGGCACAGGGCGGCTATTCTCGAGACGGCGTCGGACTACCTGGGCTGGGTGCATTACTCCGGGCGCATGACCGGGGAGGATTTCGCCAAAGCGCTGGGCCCCCTGGAGAAAGCGCGTTCTTCCGCGGGGGCGCAGGCGGTTTTTACCGGCAGCCCGGAAAAGCCGGCTTCCCCGCACGGCGCAAGCGAAAGCCTGCGGGCCGGCGCCGGCCTGGTCGGCCTGAAGAACGGCCCGGCGTACGAGTTGCAGGGGCGCATCGCCGGCCAGGACCTGCTGGACAGCGACGCCGGCTACGCCCCGGGCTCGGCGCTGGAGACCGGGACTTTCCGGCTGAGATACGAAAACCGCTATAACAGTTTTTATGTGAAAGAGGCGCGCCTTCTGCGCATTGCCAGTATTACCCCCTGGGACGACTGGGCGCGGCGCGGGTCCTGGGAAGTTTCCGCGGGAGTGGAACAGGCGGACGAAGCCGGGCGCCGGAGCGGCCGGGCCGCCGTCTGGGATATGAGCGGCGGCTACGGCGCGGCCATGGAACTGGAGGGCGCCATGCGCCAGGTCTGGTACGCCATGGCCGCCGCGGACAGCTCTTTTGGACCGGCGCTGGACGCCGGCTGGCGGGCCGGCGCGGGGCTCAAGGCCGGCGCTTTCGCCGGGAACGGCCCGCTGCGCCTGCTCTGCGAGGCCCGGTACATCGCTTATCCTTTCGGCGATGGGCGCCCGCTCTGGGCCGGGACGGCCGGCGGCTCCTATGCGCTAAGCCGCAACGTTTCCCTCCGCGTCGAATATGCCTGGCGCGGGAAAACGAAAGAATCCGGCCTCTACCTGCACCGGTTCTTCTCGGCGCCATAGCCCGTCACCGGGCACAGCTCCCCTGTTCGTGATATTCGCCGCGCTCTCAGGCGGCTATCTGCCCGAGGATCTCGGCTCTCCGCTCCTGGGTGCCGGTAAGCACGAGATAGGCGTAGTCGCCCATCACCTTGCTGTCCATCGGCACGTGGAAAACTATCTCTTTGCCGTAGCGGGCAAGCAGCTCGTCGTGGGACAGGCGGTAGGGCCGGTCAAAGACCCGGGCCGCGTAGGCGCAGACCTTGTCCTGCGGCAGTTTTACGTCCAGCTTCTCGCCGGCGCACATGCGCGCGTAAAGGTCCCAGCAGTCGATGCCTTTTGAGTGGTTGATCATGTCCACGGTCAGCACCCCCGGGGGGCGCGCGTTGATCTCTAGGCCGAAGCAGACGCCGCCCACGCGGAAGAACTCGATATGGAAGAAGTTCTTTTTAAGCCCGAAAGCTTTCAGCGCGGCCATGCCCGCGGCCTTAAGATCCGGCGGGATCTCGCCGGCGCGCAGGTTGTAGTAGCTCAGCGGGTTGCCGCCGACCACTTCCATTATCCCGTCGTTGTAGTGGTGGCAGGTAAAGAAGACCGGCTCGCCGTCGGCGCCGGTAAAGCCGTCGAAGGAGAAAAGTTCCCGGTCCTTCCCGCCGATGAACTTCTCCATATAATACGGGAAAGCCAGGTTGCGGGAGGCGTAGAAGGCCTCCGCTTCGGCGGCGCTGCGCAGCCGGTGCGTATCGGACGCGCCCACCCCGCGGTCCGGTTTCACCACTATATCCCCGCCGCACTTATCGAGGAAAGCCAGCATTTCCGGCAGCCCGGTCACCACGGCGCCTTCGACCACCGTTACCCCGGCCCTGCGGAAGCATTCCTTCATAACCGACTTCCGCACCAGGCGGGCGAGAACGTCGGGCGTCAGCCCGGGGATATCCAGGTCGCGGCGGAGGGCCGCGTCGAGCGGGAGCCACCATTCATTGAAAGACTCCAGGTATTCCGGCTTGCCGTATTTATTGCCGAGATACTCCACCGTCGAGCGGACCCCGGCGTAGCGGCCCGGATCGAGCTCTTCGTTGCCGCAATAGCAGGCCAGGTCCGCGCGGCAATATTCCGTCAGGTCGGCGCGCAGGCCTTCGTCCAGAGAGTCCCAGTCGGCGTCTCCCACGCCCAGGACCGTAAAGCCATGCGCCTTCAGCCTGTTCACGAAAAAGCGAAGGCGGGGCGGGTACTGCGGGGAAACGGCGATGAAGGTTCTCATGTTAAGAGGATAAGCAGTTCAGACATGTTGCGTTTCTCCTGTGAAGCTGTGCCGCGGCCTGCGCGGAAAGATATTCTAGCAAATGCGGGGAAAGGCTATTTCCTCTCCCGCACGAACAGGGGCAGCGTTTCGTAGAAGTCCTTCTTCGCGTCGTTCGCCTTGAGATGCGCCGCAAACTCCTCGGGAGAGGAGAACTGCGCCTTCGTGAAATTGTCGGACATATAGGACAGCTTGATGGTGTGTTCCGCGGCCGGTTCGGCTTTAACGTAGAAATGCGCTTTGCTGGGTTCGGTGGAGGCGCTCAGCTCCTGGACGTCCAGCAGCCCCGGCACGCCGATGTTCGTCATAAAGGCTTTATAGCGGTCGGTGTTTATCCTGATGTTCCGGTTAGCTCCCTCGCGCTCTATCCCGGACAGTTCCGCGTAGTATTCACCTTCATTGAACCGGAAGACGCTGAGGTGCGCGCAGGCGTCCGCCTTGCCGGGCTCGCAGGATACCCAGTTGCCGATAAGGCCTTCGTCGAAAGTTTTGGCTGACGGGGCTCCCAGCCTGTGTTCCGCTTTATAGGGGCACCCCGCAAGAAAAAGCGCCGCCGTGAAAACCATCAAAATCCCGGTTCTTCTCATAGATCTCTCCCTTTGCCCGTTAGCTCTTACCTTCATTTCTAACAAATTATAGAGTTGGAATCAACGGCTGCCGGTTTTCCGCTAGACCCCATATAAGGAAAACATATATAATTTGATGACCGGCTGCGGCTATTGATACTACGGAGAATCTCTTGACCTCTAAAGCTCAATTAACGGAACTACCCCTTTTTCTGCCTTATTCGCCTGAGACGGTCTCGTGCCTGCGCGATATTTCCAGGCCCTATTCCCTGTCGTTCAGCGGCGGAGCCCCCGTTTTCACCCCCGGAATAGCCTCCGCCGACGCCTTTGTCCCGGTCTGCCGCCCTTACAGCCTGGGCGACCCGGCTTTCCTCCGGGCCCACGGCCTTAAGTACGCCTATGTCGGCGGCTCGATGGCCAACGGGATAAGTTCCACCCAGCTGGCGGAAGCCCTGGGGCGCGCCGGCATGCTCGGTTTCTACGGGGCGGCCGGGCAGCCCGTGGAAGAAATAGAGAAGGCCATAGACCGCCTCCAGGCCGGCGAAGCGTTCAACTACGGCATCAACCTTATCCATACTCCTTCTGACCCGGCCCCGGAGGCCGCCGTAGTGGACCTCTGCCTGCGCCGCGGCATCCGGCTGATAGAAGCCTCCGCCTATATAAACCTGAGCCTGCCGCTGATACGCTACCGCACCCACGGCATACGCCTGAACTCCGCGGGGGAGATAGAAACCCCGAACCGCGTTATCGGCAAGGTTTCCCGCGTCGAGGTAGCCGAACGTTTCTTCTCCCCTCCCGCCGACAAGTTCCTCAGGGAGCTGGTCTCGCGCGGCGAACTGACCCCGGAGCAGGCGGAACTCGCGGCCCGGATACCTGTCGCGGAGGACGTCACCGCCGAAGCCGATTCCGGCGGCCACACGGATAACCGCCCCCTGGTGAACCTGCTGCCCACCATCATAGCCGTAAAGGACAGGGCCCAGGAGAAGTATGCCTATCCCTCCGGGCTGCGCGTGGGCGCCGGCGGCGGCATAGCTACGCCCGAAGCCGCGGCCGCGGCCTTCATGATGGGCGCGGCCTATATCGTTACCGGTTCCGTGAACCAGGCCTGCGTGGAGTCCGGCACTTCGGACCTGGTCCGGACGCTGCTGGCGGGGGCCGGCCAGTCCGACGTGGCGATGGCGGCCGCGGCCGATATGTTCGAGATGGGCGTGAAGGTGCAGGTCCTCAAGCGCGGCACGATGTTCGCCATGCGCGCCAACAAGCTTTTCGAGATCTACCGCGCGCACGGCAGCTTCGCCGAGCTGCCCGCCGACCTGCGCGCGTCCCTGGAGAAGGATTACTTCAGGTCCTCTTTCGAAGAGGTCTGGGCCGGCACGCGCGAATTCTTCCTGCGCAGGGAGCCTTCCCAGGCGGAGCGCGCCGAGCGCGACCCGAAACACAAGATGGCCCTCGTTTTCCGCTGGTATCTCAGCCAGTCCTCCCGCTGGCCGCTGGCCGGCGACGAATCCCGCAAGCTGGATTACCAGGTGTGGTGCGGCCCCTCGATGGGCGCCTTCAACGAGTGGACGAAGGGCACCTTCCTGGAAGCCCCGCGGTCCCGCGACGCCGTCACGGTCGCCTTCAATTTATTGGCCGGCGCGGCGGCGCTCAGCCGCCTGCACGCGCTGCGCTGCCAGGGAGTGGCGGTAGACGCCGCCCTCGCCCGGCAGGAGCCGCAGACCAGGGAGCAGTTAGCGCCGTTATTCTAGCCGACAGCTGCGCCGCACCGCGGGCCCTGCCCGCCGGGCGGCCGTCTTAAAAGAGGACAACATGAACGCCAAAGAAAATCCCGCCTTGACCCCTATCGCCATCGTCGGCATAGGCTGCCTTTTCCCCAAAGCGGAGAACAGCCGCCGGTTCTGGGCCAACATCAAGAACGGCGTGGATGCCATAACGGAAGTCCCGGCGTCACACTGGCTTCCCGAAGACCATTTCGACAAGAACCCGAAGAAACCGGACATGACCTACGCGCACAAGGGCGGCTTCCTCCTCCCCGTGGATTTCGACCCGTCCGAATTCGGCCTGGCGCCCAACGCGCTCGAGGCCACCGACAGCGCCCAGCTGCTGGGCCTCCTCGCCGCCAAGATGGCGCTGGAGGACGCCGGCTACGGGCAGGGCCGCGAGTTCGACCGCAGCCGCGTCAGCGTGATCCTGGGCGTTACCGGCGCGCTGGAGCTGGTGATACCGCTCGGGGCGCGCCTCGGGCACCCGAAGTGGCGCAAGGCCCTGGCCGAGTTCGGCATAACCGGCCAGGACGCGGAAGAGATCATCTCCCGCATGCAGGAAGACTATGTCCCGTGGCAGGAAAGTTCCTTCCCCGGCCTGCTCGGCAACGTGGTGGCCGGCCGCATAGCCAACCGCTTCAACCTCGGCGGCACCAACTGCGTGGTGGACGCCGCCTGCGGCAGCTCCCTGGCCTCGCTGCACATGGCCTCCCTCGAACTGGCGGCCGGCCGCTCTTCGATGGTCATCACCGGCGGCGTGGACTGCTTCAACGATATTTTCATGTACATGTGCTTCAGCAAGACCCCCGCGCTTTCCGCCAGCGGGGACATTAAACCTTTCGACGCCTCAGCCGACGGCACCATGCTGGGCGAGGGCTTGGGCATGCTGGCCATGAAGCGCCTGGCCGACGCCGAGCGCGACGGCGACCGGATCTACGCGGTGCTCAAGGGCGTGGGTTCCTCTTCCGACGGCAAAGGCAAAGCCGTTTACGCGCCCAGCGCCGAGGGCCAGACGCGCGCGCTGCGCAACGCCTACTCCGCCACCGGCGTTTCCCCTGACACCATAGAGCTGGTGGAAGCCCACGGTACCGGCACCGTCGTCGGCGACGGCGTGGAAGTGGACGCGCTTACGGAAGTGTTCCGCGGAACCGGGAAGGAAGGCGCCTGGTGCGCGCTGGGCTCGGTTAAGTCCATGCTGGGCCACACCAAGGCCGCCGCCGGGTCGGCCGGCCTGATCAAGGCCGCGCTTTCGCTGTACAACAAGACGCTGCCCCCCACGATAAAGGTCACCACCCCTTTAAAGCAGTTGGCCGCCGGCACCACTCCATTTTACCTGAACACCGAGCTGCGCCCGTGGCTGAAGAAGGACCACCCGCGCCGCGCGGCCGTAAGCGCCCTCGGCTTCGGCGGCTCCAATTTCCACGCCGTCCTCGAAGAGCATTCCTCCGCCAAGGCTTCCCCCGACTGGGACGGCGACGTGCAGGTAGCGGCCCTTTCCGGGCCGGACGCGGGAACGCTCCGCAAAGAATTAGCCTCTTGGAAAGGCCTCGCCTGGGACGAGGTCCGCGTGAAGGCCATGCGCTCCCGCGCCGCTTTCAAGCCGTCGGACCCCGCGCGCCTTGCTTTCGTGCTCGAGCGCGACGGCCAGGACCACGCCAGGCTGATAGATTCCGCCCTGGCCAAACTGGGCGCGCAGGGCGCCGACAAGTCCTGGGCGACCCCCGAAGGCGTATTCTTCGGCTCAGGCGCCCCGGAAAAGCTCGCCGTGCTGTTCCCCGGCCAGGGCGCGCAGTACGCGGGCATGCAGCGCGAGCTCGCCTGCCGCTTCCCGTCCGCGCTGGACGTCCTCTCGGCCGCCGACGGGGAATTCCCGGGCGGCAAGCCGCTCTCCGATTACATCTATCCCCGCCCCGCCTTCACTCCGGCCGACAAGCAGAAACAGGCCGACGACCTGAAGGATACGCGCATAGCCCAGCCCGCCCTCGGCGCGGCCGAATTCGGCGCTTACAGCGTGCTGGCCGGCTTCGGCCTCGCTCCCGAAGCTTTCGCCGGGCACAGCTACGGCGAACTGCCCGCCCTCTGCGCGGCGGGCGTCTTCGACGTTAAAACCCTCTTCAGCCTGTCCGGCACCCGCGGAGAACTGATGGCCCGCGGCGAAGGCGACCGCGGCAGCATGCTGGCGGTGCAGGCCCCTCTCGCCGATATAGAGAAGGTGATGAAGGAGGAGAAGCTGGACCTCATCATCGCCAACAAGAATTCACCGGCGCAGTTCGTGCTCTCCGGCGGTACCGCCGAGATACAGCGCGCTTCCGACTGCTTCCGTAACCGCTCGATGAAGAACGTCCCGCTGCAGGTCTCGGCCGCTTTCCACAGCCCGCTGGTGGCCGGCGCGCAGAAGGAGTTCGCCGCGGCGCTCGACAAGGTTAAATTCTCAGCGGCTAAAGTCCCTGTCTACGCCAACAAGACTGCGGATATCTATCCCGGCGCGCCCGACAAAGCGCGCGCCATCCTGGCCTCCCAGCTCGCCTCCCCCGTAGAATTCACGGCCATGGTGGAGAAGATGTACGCCGCCGGCCTGCGCGTCTTCCTGGAAGTGGGACCGGGGGCGCGGCTTACCGGCCTTGCCGGCGCCATCCTTGCAGGCCGCGAGCATACCGCTTTCGCGCTGGATTCCTGTTCGGGCAGGCGCTCCGGGGTAACCGACGCCGCGCGTACGCTTGCGCGGCTGGCTTCGCTCGGTTTCAGCCTTGACCTCCCGGCCTGGGAAGGCGGCGAAGCCGGCGTTAAGGACGTGCTGGAAAGGAAGATCTCCAAGCTGGCGGTAAAGCTTACCGGGGCCAATTACCGGTCCCCGCGCCCGCCCTCGGCGCCGAAGAAAGCCCTTACGCTGCAGGCGCAGGCGGCGCCTGCCCGGGCCGCCGCCGTCCCGTTCGCTCCGGCGCACGCCCTGGCCTCCGACGCTTTGCGCGTGACCCAGGAAAGCATGGCCGCGCTCCAGAAACTGCAGGAGCAGACCGCCATCCTTCACGCCCGGTTCCTGGAAGGCCAGGAAGCCGCCCAGCGTTCTTTCCAGGCGCTGATAGACCAGCAGCAGCAGATGTTCACCGGGGCGCCCGTTTACCGCCCCGCGGTGCCGCAGCCGGTCTACCAGGCCCAGCCCGCGTTCGCCCCGCAGCCCGTTCGCTCCGCGCCGGCGCCGGTCCCGCAGCCCGCGGCGGCCCCGGGAGTGGACGTAGGCTCCGTGCTGCTGTCCATCGTTTCCTCCCAGACCGGCTACCCGGCGGAGTCGCTCAACCAGGATATGGACATGGAGTCCGACCTCGGCATAGACTCGATCAAGCGCGTGGCCATACTCTCGGAACTGCAGGAGAAGCTGCCCTCCGCGCCCCGCATCACGCCGGAGCAGCTCGGCTCCATCCGCACGCTGCGCCAGGTTACTTCCTACCTGTCCGCCGGCATGCCGCAGGCCCCGGCCCAGCCGGCCGCCGCGGGGGCCGCCGGCCAGGACGCGGGTTCCGTGCTGCTGTCCATAGTTTCCTCCCAGACCGGCTACCCGGCCGAATCCCTCAACCAGGACATGGATATGGAGTCCGACCTCGGCATAGACTCGATCAAGCGCGTGGCTATACTTTCAGAGCTGCAGGAAAAGCTGCCCTCCGCGCCCCGCATCACGCCGGAGCAGCTCGGCTCCATCCGCACCCTGCGCCAGGTTACTTCCTACCTGTCCGCCGGCATGCCGCAGGCCCCGGCCCGGCCGGCCGCCGCGGGGGCCGCCGGCCAGGACGCGGGTTCCGTGCTGCTGTCCATAGTTTCCTCCCAGACCGGCTACCCGGCGGAGTCGCTCAACCAGGACATGGACATGGAGTCCGACCTCGGCATAGATTCGATCAAGCGCGTGGCCATACTTTCGGAACTGCAGGAAAAGCTGCCCTCCGCGCCCCGCATCACGCCGGAGCAGCTCGGCTCCATCCGCACCCTGCGCCAGGTAACGGCTTTCCTCACCGCGGGAACTCCCTCCGCCTCGCAGGAAGCGAAGACCGAAGCCCCGGTTAAAACCGGGAACTACGAAATAACCCGCGAAACCCTGCGGGCCGCGGATTTCGATACTTCCTCCCCGCGGGAAAAGATATCGCCGAGCAGGGAACTTCCCGTCTGGGTCACCGACGACGGTTCCGCCCTCTCCTCCGCCGTGGTCAAGAACCTGGAGGAGCGCGGTTTCCGCGCGCTTAAAATACCTTTCGCGCATGCAGAACCGGCCCCGAAGGAAGGGCTGTCCGGGCTGATGATCTTAGCCCCCGCCGTAAAGCTCGGCAAGAAGTCTTTCTGGTCGGCCGATTCCGAGGCTTACCTTAAGAACGCGTTCCGCCTGGCGCAGCTGGCGGGGCCGGCGCTCCGCGGCGCGGCCGGCAGCTCCGCGGCCTGCCTAATGACCGTTTCGCGCCTGGACGGTTCTTTCGGCGTGGACGGGCTCAAGTCAGAGCAGGACCCCGTTTTCGGCGGGCTGGCCGGCCTGGCCAAGACCGCGGCCCATGAATGGCCGGAAGTTTCCTGCCGGGCCCTGGACGCGGCCTCCGACTGGCAGCACACGGCCTCCGTGGCGCAGGCCATAGCCGATGAATTCTTTTTCAAGGGCCCCGTCGAGATGGGCCTTTCCGAAACCGGCGGCAGGATAGTGCTGCTCAGCCGCTCCGAGCAGGTAAAAGGCGGGGACCTCCCGCTCGCGAAGGGCGACGTGGTCCTGATAACCGGCGGGGCGCGCGGCGTGACCGCGGAAGCGGCAGCGGCTCTCGCTTCGGCCTGTTCCCCGGCGCTGGCCATACTCGGGCGCAGCCCGCTGCCTCCCGCCGAAGAGCCCTGGCTTTCCCAGCACCGCACGGAAGCCGACATTAAAAAAGCCCTTATTTCCCGCAATCCCGGTATGGCCCCGAAAGCCGCGGGCGAACAGTGCCGCGCCATCCTGGCGGCCAGGGAGATACGCGCGCAGCTCAACCGCTTCGAGGCGGCCGGTTCCAGGGCGGTCTATTACTCCGCCGATATACGCGACCGCAAGGCCCTTGAGCAGGTCCTCTCGAAGATAGACAAGGAGCTGGGCACGGTGCGCGGTCTTGTGCACGGCGCCGGCGTGCTGGCCGACAAACTGATCCAGGACAAAACCCCCGAGCAGTTCGCTTCGGTTTTCGACACCAAAGTGTCCGGCCTTCGCAATCTCCTCGAAGCGCTGGATGCCTCCAAGCTCAAGGTGCTGGCCCTTTATTCCTCGTCCACGGCCCGCTTCGGGCGCGCCGGGCAGTGCGATTACGCCATGGCCAACGAGGCGCTCAACAAGACCGCCCGCCTGCTGGCCCGCCGCCTCGGCGGCTGCCGCGTGGTCTCCTTCAACTGGGGCCCCTGGGACGGCGGCATGGTCAACGACGGGCTCAAAGCCCTGTTCGCGAAAGAGGGCGTAGGCGTAATAGACCTCAAAGCTGGCGGACGGTTCCTCGTAGACGAACTCGCCTCCGGCAGCGCCGCCGTGGAGGTGGTCGTTATTGCCCGCCCCGTACGCGCGCCGGCCGGCGGCCCGGCCGGAACCGCCCCGGCGCAGCCCCCCCTGGAGACGCAGCAGCCGCGCGCGGCTTCCACCGCTTTCGAACTGGCGGTTTCCGTAGAGGACTGCCCCGTGCTGCGCTCGCACGTGATGAACGGGAAGTCCGTCGTTCCCACCGCGGTGATAACGGAATGGCTGGCCCACGCGGCCCTGCACGGCAATCCCGGCCTGGTGTTCCACGGCTTTAACGGGCTGAAGATCTACAAGGGCATCATCCTCAACGGCGAAACCCGCAGGATCTCCGCGCTCGCCGGCAAGGCCGTAAAGAAAGACGGCTTCTTCGCGGTTCCCGTGGAACTGCGCGGGCCCGCCGGGGAGCTGCACTCCGGGGCGGAGATCCTTCTCGCCCCCTCCCTGCCCAAGCCGGCCGCCGCCGCGCCCGAGTTCGCGCTTAAGCCGTACCCCCGGCCGGTGGAACGGGCCTACCGGGAGATACTATTTCACGGCGAGGACATGCGCTTCATCCGCTCGGTGGCGGGCGTTTCAGAGAAGGGCATCGTGCTCGAGGCCGCCGCCGCGCTGCCCCCCGCCTCCTGGCTGCGCCGGCCGCTGCGCGACCGCTGGCTAGCCGACCCCGCCGCGCTCGACGCCGCCTTCCAGGGCATGATACTCTGGACGTTCGAGAATTCCGGCGCCTGCTCCCTGCCCAACAGCGCCGCCTCGTACCGCCAGTATGCCGCGGCTTTCCCGGCCGCCGGCGTCAGGATCGTGGCGCGCGTCACCTCCTCGTCGGACCACGGCGCCAGGGCCGATATAGATTTCGTGGACGCGAACGGCGTGCTCGTCGCCAGGCTGGAAGGCTACGAATCCACGGTGGACAAGTCGCTTAACGAAGCTTTCCGGAGGACGGAGTTGAGCCTCAAATAAGGTTTTAATGACAGAACCTCAGCCCATAGCCGTCGTCGGTATCGGCGGCATCTTTCCCGGCGCCCCTGACCTGGAGCGTTTCTGGAAGAACATCTCGGAAGGGACCTGCTCCGCCAAGGAGGTCCCGGCGGGACGCTGGCTGCTGCCCGGCCGCGACGCCTTCGACCCGCAGAAGGGCGCGCCGGACAAGGTCTATTCAATCAAAGCCTGCTTCGTAGAGGATTTCAAGCTGGACGCCTCCGGCCTGGACCTGCGGGAATCCTTCATTGCAAAACTCGACCCGGTCTTCCACCTGGCCCTGCACGCCGCCAGGCAGGCCTTTCACGACGCCCAGCCCAAAAAGATAGACCGTTCCCGCACCGGGGTGGTGATCGGCAACATAGTCCTGCCCACCGATTCCGTTTCGGCGCTGGCGCGGGAAACCCTGCTCCCGGCGTTCGAGAAAGCGGCCCTGGGCAAAGCCTTCACGCCGCAGAGCGCCGGCACGGACCCGCTTAACCGCTGCGTGGCCGGCCTTCCCGGCGGGGCCATCGCCCGCGCGCTCGGCCTGGCCGGCGGCACCTTCACGCTGGACGCCGCCTGCGCCTCCTCGCTTTACGCCATTAAATTTTCCGTGGACGCGCTGCGCTCGGGCCGCGCCGACGCGATGCTTACCGGCGGGGTGTCGCGCCCTTCCAGCCTTTACACCCAGATGGGTTTCTCCCAGCTGCGCGCCCTTTCCCCTTCGGGGCGGCCGTCGCCCTTCGACGCTTCCGCCGACGGGCTGGTGGTCGGCGAGGGCGCCGGCATGTTCGTGCTCAAGCGCCTGGCCGACGCGGTGCGCGACGGCGACAACATCTACGGAGTTATAACCGGCATAGGCCTTTCCAACGACATCGGCGGGAGCCTCCTGGCCCCTAATACCGCCGGGCAGCTGTACGCCATGCGCGCGGCCTACCGCCAGGCCCGCCTCTCCCCTTCCCAGGTGGACTTCATCGAGTGCCACGCCACCGGCACGCCTACCGGGGACCCGGTGGAAGTGGAAAGCCTCAAAGCGCTCTGGGGCGAGCGGGGCTGGACCGAGGGGCAGTGCGCGCTCGGCTCGGTCAAGTCCAACATCGGGCACCTGCTTACGGCCGCCGGCTCGGCGGGCATGATGAAGGTGCTCCTGTCGTTGCGCAACAAGGCCATAGCGCCGACCGCTAATTTCTCCAAGCCCGGTCCCAGGATCGCCCTGGCCGCCAGCCCCTTCCGCGTCCCGCACAAATGCGAGGACTGGGCGCAGCGCGACAGCAGGACGCCGCGCCGCGCCGCGGTCAGCGCTTTCGGCTTCGGCGGCATAAACGCCCATGTGCTCGTAGAAGAATACGCGTCGTCCTTCTCTCCCCTGCCCCGCAAGGCCCAGCCCAAGGCGGCCGCCGCCGCTCCCGTGCCGGTAGCTATCGTCGGGATGGAAGCCCGCTTCGGGACCCTTGGCGGGCTCCGCGAATTCCAGGAAACTGTGCTGGGCGGGACCCCGATGCCCGCCGCTCCGCTGGCGGACGAACGCCGCCGCGGCCTGCCGGGGCTGGAAACCAAAGGCTTTTATTTGCGCGAGGCCGGCGCTTCCTCCGACTCCTACCGCATCCCTCCGAAAGAGCTGGAAGAGATGCTTCCCCAGCAGCTGCTTATGCTGGACGTGGCCGCCAAGGCCGTGGCGGACTCCGGGCCCGGCGAAAAGGGGCTTGAGAACGCCGGGGTTTTCATCGGCCTGGGCCTCGACCTGAACACCACCAACTTCCATTTCCGCTGGTCCCTGCTCGAGACCGCGCGCCGCTGCGCCGCCGAGCGCGGCTGGCATCTTTCGGAAAAGCAGGAAAAAGATTTCCTGGCCGGGCTGCGCGACGCCGCCGGCCCCGCCCTGAGCGCCAACCGGACCATGGGCGCGCTGGGCGGCATCGTGGCCAGCCGCATCGCGCGTGAATTCCACGTCGGCGGGCCGAGCTTCACCATTTCGAGCGAAGAGACTTCCGGCCTGCGGGCGCTGGAGGCCGGAGTGCGCGCGCTGCGTTCCGGCGAGCTGGATACGGCCATCGTCGGCGCGGTGTCGCTCGACGGCGACCCACGCGCGCTCCTCGCCGCCCAGGCTTTGACGCCCTTCGCGCCGGCTGCCAGGCCCTTCGACAAGTCAGCGGCGGGTACGGTCCCGGGTGAAGGCGCCGCGGCCCTTATACTCAAGCGCCTGGACGACGCCCTCCGCGACGGGAACCGGGTTTACGCGGTCATCAAGGGGCTGGGCTTCGCCTCCGGCGGCGGGGTAGACAAGCCTGCGCCCACCCCCGCCGCCTATGCCGGCGCGCTGCGCGAGGCTTACGGCGAGGCCCAGGTGGACCCGTCCACGATAGGCTACCTGGAAACGCACGGCAGCGGCATTCCCGAGGAAGACTCCGCCGAAGCCGAGGCGCTGGCCGATTTTTACGGGATCTCCGCGGCGCAGCTTCCCTGCGCCCTGGGCGCGGTCAAGCCGGTGATAGGGCACGCGGGGCCGGCCTGCGGGCTGGCCGGCGTCGTAAAGGCCGCCCTGGCGCTTTACCAGGAAATCCTCCCCCCTATGCTGAAGGTGGACCCGCTGGCCGGGCTGGCGCGCGCCAGGAAGCGCTTCCATATCCCGGTGGAGCCGCAATACTGGCTGCGCAACCGGGCGGAAGGCCAGCGGCGCGCCGGGGTCAGCGCCCTCGGCATCGACGGGAACTGCGGCCACGTGGTGCTGGAGGGCGTGGAGCAGGCCGCGGGCGACGAATTTGCCGCGCTTGAGCGCCGTCAGCCCCTTGGCGCCCGGGCGGAGGCCCTGTTCGCGGTGGAAGACGAGGACGCCCGGGGCGTAATCTCCGGTCTCCTGGACCTGAAAGCCTGGCTTTCCCGCAGGGACCCCGCTGAAAACGTAGAGAAGCTCGCCCGCGCGTGGTTCGCCCACACCGGCGCCCGCCCTGCCGCGAAACGCGCCTGCGTCCTGCTGGCCAGGGACGCGCAGGAGCTTGCCGGGCTGCTCGACTCCGCAATCTCAGGCCTGCGGGCGGCACCGGAAAAACAGTTTTTCCGTGAAAGGATATTCTATACTCCCGCCGGCCAGGCCAAACCGGAGAACATAGCTTTTGTCTTCCCGGGCTCCGGCAACCAGTACATCGGCATGGGCAGGGAGCTTTGGGTCCAGTGGCCGGAAATACTGCGCCGCCAGGACGCCGAGAACGGCTACCTGCGCGGCCAGATGGCCCCGGCCTTCTTCGCCCCCTGGCGTTTCCTCTGGACCCCCGGCTGGGAAGCCGAGACCGAAAGGGAGATAATAGAGGATTTCAAATCCATGATCTTCGGCTCCGTGTCGCACGGCACCGCGGTCAGCGACCTGGTGCGCTCCCTCGGCGTGCAGCCCGCCTTCGTTATAGGCTACAGCCTGGGCGAGACGGCCGGGCTTTTCGCGCTGAGGACCTGGACCGCGCGCGACGAGATGCTGCGCCGCATAAACGAATCCAGCCTTTTCGTAAGCGACCTGGCCGGCCCCTGCGACGCGGCGCGGCGTTTCTGGAACCTGCCCAAGGACGAAAAGGTGGACTGGGTGCTGGGCGTTATAGACCGGCCCGCCGACAATGTCCGCATGGCGCTTAAAGGCGCGGAGCGGGCCGCCCTCCTGATAGTGAACGCCCCGCTGGAATGCGTGGTGGGCGGCTACCGCAAAGCCGTAAATTCGCTGGTGGAAGGCCTCGGCTGCGTCTTCCTCCCGCTGCAGGGCGTTTCCACGGTCCACTTCGAGGCCGCCAAACTCGTGGAAAAACAGTACCGCGACCTCCACCTTTTCCCCACCACGCCGCCCCCCGGCGTACGCTTCTACAGCGGCGCCTGGAAAAAATCTTACGAAGTTACCCGCGAGAACGCAGCTGATTCCATCGTCGCGCAGGCCGTGCACAGCCTGGATTTTCCCTCGCTCGTGCGCCGCGCCTACGAAGACGGGGCCAGGGTTTTCGTCGAGCTCGGCCCGCAAGCTTCCTGTACCCGGATGATAGACAAGATCCTGGGTGTACAGCCCCACCTGGCCCGGTCCGCCTGCGTAAAGAATCAGAACGCCGTGGGAACGGTGCTGCGCCTGCTCGCGCGGCTTATAACCGAACGGGCGCCGGCGGACCTTGCCGCGCTTTACGGGCAGGGCTCCCTCGCCTCGGCCCACCAGGACCACGGGCCGGTCAAGAACATCGTGCGCGCGCCCCTTTCAGTGCCGCCCCCGGTGAAGAACAACTGGGAGCCTTCCGCGGAGCCGGCGGCGGCAGCAAAGAGCGTCCCCGTGCCCGCCGTCAGCCGCTCCGCCGTCCCCGCGGCCGCGGCTGCGCAGTCCCTGCCGCCGCGCCTGGCTCCCGCGCCCGCGCTTCCGGCCCCGGCGGCGCCCGTGCCCTCCGCGGCACAGCCCGGCCCGGGCTACCTGCTTAATTTTTCAGCGGCTTCTTCGGCCGGCGCCAAGGCGCACGAGGTTTTCCTCCGCCTTTCCAATAATTTTTCGCTGCTGCAGGCAAAGAACATCGCTTTCCAGGAAACCCTGCTGAAAGCCGGCGGGACGGCGCCGGCCGCCCGGGCCGTTCCCGCTCCGCCCGCCGCGCCGCCGCTGCCGGCCCGGAGCGAAGCGCAGCGGCAGGCAGCCGTGTTCATGACGCGCGAGCAATGCCTGGAATTCGCCGTAGGCTCCATCGCCAGGGTGCTGGGCCCCATGTTCGCCTCCGCCGACACCTACCCCACCCGCGTGCGCCTGCCCGACGAGCCGCTGATGCTGGTGGACCGCATCCTCTCCGTGCGCGGCGAGCCAGCCTCCATGACCTCCGGGAACGTGGTAACGGAACACGATATACACCAGGACGCCTGGTATCTGGACTGCGGCCGCATCCCCACCTGTATCGCCGTAGAAGCGGGACAGGCGGACCTGTTCCTGTGCGGCTACCTCGGCATCGACAGCAGGACCAAGGGCAAGGCGATGTACCGCCTGCTCGACGCGGAAGTCACCTTCCACCGCGGCCTGCCGCAACCGGGCCAGACCATCCATTACGACATCAATATCGAGCGCTTCGCGCAGAACGGCGACATCTGGCTTTTCTTCTTCAACTACGAGAGCACCGTCGACGGCCAACCGCTGCTCAGTATGAAGAAAGGCTGCGCCGGCTTCTTCACGCAAGAGGAACTCTCCAAAGGCAAAGGCGTGGTACTCACGGCCGAAGAGCAGGCTTCAGCCCCGGGCAAGGCCCCGGAAGGCTGGCAGCCTCCCGCTCCTTTCGCGGCGGAAAAAGAAATTTATTCGGACGCGCAGCTGGAAGCGCTGCGCGCCGGGCGCTACGCCGAAGCTTTCGGCCCCGCTTTCGCGGACCTGCCTCTCGCCAAGCCGGTCGGCCTGCCTTCCGGGAAGATGCGCCTGGTGGACCGGATACTTGAACTTTCCCCGCGCGGCGGCCGCTACGGCCTGGGCCTGGTGCAGGGCGAGATGGACATCCACCCCGACGACTGGCACCTGGTCTGTCATTTCTCCGACGACCACGTGATGCCCGGCACGCTGATGTATGAATGCTGCCTGCACACTTTCAGGGTCCTGCTGCTGCGCCTTGGCTGGACGGCGGAAGAAGGCTCCTGCTGGTACGAGCCGGTACCGGGCGTGACCAGCCGGCTCGAATGCCGCGGCCAGGTGCTGCCCTCCACTAAAAAGGCGATGTACGAGATCATCGTCAAAGAAATAGGCTACCAGGCCGACGGCACGCCCTACGCCATAGCCGACGCCTTCATGTACGCCGACGGCAAGCGCATCATCCATATCCACAACATGTCCATCCGCATGAGCGGCGCCAGGAAGCAGGAGATAGAAGCCCTGTGGGCGGGCGCCTCCAGCCCCGCGCCGGCCGGCCCCCGGAAAGCTGTTTTCGACGACGCCAGCATCACCGCCTTCGCCATAGGCAGGCCGTCCGAAGCCTTCGGCGAAAAATACAAGGTTTTCGATTCGGAACGCGTGATAGCCAGGCTGCCGGGCGCGCCGTATAAATTCCTGGACCGCATTGTTAAGATAGAGAACTGCCGCCAGTGGGAACTTGCCGCGGGCGGGGTCATCGAGGCCGAATACGACGTGCCTCCGGAAGAATGGTATTTTAAGTCCGGCGCGCAGAAGTCCATGCCTTTCGCCGTGCTGCTGGAAGTGGCGCTGCAGCCCTGCGGCTGGCTGGCCGCGTACCTGGGCAGCGCCCTGACCAGCCCCACTGACCTGTCCTTCCGGAATCTCGGTGGTACGGCCACGCAGTACCTGGAAGTTTTTCCAGACTCCGGGATACTGACCACAAAGGTGAAGATCACCAAGGTGTCCCAGTCCGGCGGCATGATCATCCAGGATTACGACATGGAAGTGCTTTGCAAAGGCCGCACCGTATATAAAGGCGTGACCCAGTTCGGCTTCTTCTCCAAGAAGTCGCTCTCGGAGCAGCTGGGCGTGCGCGGCGCGGCGCGCTATACCCCCGGCCCCGAAGAAGCTGCCCGCGGGACGGCGGCCGCTCTTTCGGCCCAGCCCCCCCTTCCCGACGAAAAGCTGATCATGCTGGACTCCGTGGAAACCTATATCCCCGGCGGCGGGCCTAAGAAGGCAGGCTTCCTTAGAGGCCTCAAGAAAGTTGACCCGGCGGAGTGGTTCTTCAAGGCGCATTTTTACCAGGACCCGGTCTGCCCCGGTTCGCTCGGGCTGGAATCCTTCATCAACCTGATGAAAGCGGCCGCCGCGCTCAGGTGGAAGGACCTGCCTGAAAACGCCCGCTTCGAAGCTATGGCCCTCAACGAGAAACACCAGTGGATCTACCGCGGCCAGGTGGTGCCGAAGAACAAGCTGGTCACCGTGGAGGCGTACCTAACCGGCGCCGACGACGAGAAGAAGCTGCTGCGCGCCGACGGGTTCCTGATCGTGGACGGGCTCGTCATCTACCAGATGAAAGATTTCAGCATACGGATAACAACATGAAATACAGCAAGGTTTTCGTGGACGCGATAGGCTATGAACTGGGACCGAATGTAGTCACCTCTTCGGAACTTGAGAAACGCATCGCCCCCATGATGGCGGGGCTGCATATAGCCCCCGGCCAGCTCGAGGCTTTGACCGGCATCCGCGAGCGGCGTTGGTGGGACCCCGGTTTCGCCCTGTCGGAAGGCGCCGCCCGAGCCGCGCGCAAGGCCCTGGAACAGGCCGGCCTTTCCGCCGCCGATCTCGGGGCTCTGCTCTACACCGGGGTCTGCCGCGAACACAGCGAGCCGGCGACCGCCACGGCGGTAGCCGCCTCTCTGGGCGTAAAGCCCGAGACCGCCGTGTTCGACGTTTCCAACGCCTGCCTGGGCGTGCTCAACGGCATGATAGACGTCGCCAACCGCATAGAGCTGGGCCAGATAAAGGCCGGGCTGGTGGTCTCCTGCGAATCCGCCCGCGAGATCAACGACAGCATGATAGAGGAGATGACGAAAGATAAAAGCTTCGAAAACTTCCGCCTGTCCATAGCCACGCTTACCGGCGGGTCCGGGGCGGTGGCCGTACTGCTGACGGACGGTTCTTTCGGGACGCATAAGAAACACAAGCTGCTGGGCGGGGCGTACCGCGCGGCCAGCGAACATCACAAGCTCTGCATCTGGCACCGCGACCATATGTCCACCGATGCGACGGCCGTGCTCAAGCACGGCGTGGCGCTGGGCCAGCGCACCTGGGCGGACCTGCTCGGGGAACTGGAGATGAAGGCCGGAGATTTCAATAAGGTCATCTGTCACCAGGTCGGCGGAACCCACAAGAAGCACATCCTGGAAGCCCTCGGGATCCCGGAAGGCCGGGATTTCTCCACGTATGAATACCTGGGGAACATGGGCACCGTGGCGCTGCCCTCCTCCGCCGCGATAGCCGACGAGCGGGAATTCCTGCTCCCCGGCGACAACGTGGCTTTCCTCGGCATCGGCAGCGGCCTGAACACGATAATGCTGGGCCTTAAATGGTAATGACGCGGTTTCAACTATGACCTACCTTCCTGACGGAGTCACTCCGGAACTTTATCCCTTCAGCGGCAAGTTCGCCACCCTCAGGGGCGGGCTCAAAATGCATTACCTCGACGAAGGCTCGGGGCCGACCGTGGTCATGCTGCACGGCAACCCTTCCTGGTCCTTCTATTACCGCGACCTGGCCCTGGCGCTGAGGGGCGGCTGCCGCGTCATTGTCCCCGATCATATCGGCTGCGGCCTTTCCGACAAGCCCGGCGACGACCGCTACGAATACACACTTGAAAGCCGGGTTGAGGATATCGAGGCCCTGCTGGACGGCCTGGGCTTGAAAGAAAAGATCACGCTGGTGGTGCACGACTGGGGCGGCATGATAGGTACCGCCTACGCCGCGCGGCACCCGGAACGGATAGAAAAGCTGGTTATTCTCAATACCGGGGCCTTTTTCCTGCCGTCCGGGAAAACCTTCCCCCCCGCCCTGCGCCTCTGCCGCACCCCGCTCGGCGCGTGGCTGATCCGAGGCTTCAACGCTTTCGCGCGCGGCGCGGCCTGGATAGGCTGCAAACGCGCCCGCATGAGCCCACGGCTGCGCGACGCCTATACCGCGCCCTACAACAGCTGGGGCAACCGCATCGCTACGCTGCGTTTCGTGGAGGATATCCCGCTGGCTCCCGGCGACAAAGCCTATCCGCTGGTGCTCGAAACGCAGGAAAAGCTCTCCGCTCTTTCCACGCTGCCCATGCTCATCTGCTGGGGCCTGAAGGATTTCGTTTTCGACGTTCATTTCCTGGAGGAGTGGAAGCGCAGGTTCCCGCGGGCCGAAACCCATGTCTTCCCCGACTGCGGCCATTATATCCTCGAGGACGCCGCCGCCGAAGTCATACCGCTGGTGAAGGAATTCATCGGGCGCGCGGCCTGACCCTCCTATGCCGGACATCCGCAATATCTCGGAGCTAATGTCGTTGTGCGCGGCGGCCCTGGGCGGCCGCACCGCCATAATAGACGGCCCGCGCGCCATCTCCTTCGAAGGGCTGGAAGCGGAGATCTCCCTGCTGGCAGGCGGCCTCGCGAAAACAGGCATAACCCCGGGAATGCGCGTAGCCCTCCTGGTGACGCCTTCCATAGAGTTCGTGGCCCTTACCTTCGCCCTTTTCCGCGCCGGCGCCGTGATAGTGCTCATCGACCCGGGCATAGGCGCCAGGAACATGCGCGCCTGCCTCGAGGAAGCCCGCCCCGAAGCTTTTGTCGGTATCTCCAGGGCGCACGCGGCCAGGCTGGTCCTGCGCTGGGCCCGGGGATCGCTGCGGATCCTGGTCACCGTAGGGAAAAGATGGTTCTGGGGCGGGTACACCCTGGAGGATATCCGCAGGCTGGGGGCAGGCACCCCCGTGCCGGCGGCGGAAACCACACCCGAAACGGCTGCGATACTGTTCACTTCCGGCAGCACCGGCTCCCCGAAGGGCGCGGTGTACACCCATTCCGTCTTCGCCGCGCAAGCCGGGATGCTCAAGCAGCATTTTAAAATAGAGCCCGGTTTTAACTCAGTGCCCACTTTCCCCCTCTTCGCGCTTTTCGACGTAGCGCTGGGGCTTACCATAGTTATACCCAAAATGGATTTTACCAGGCCGGCGGCGGTGGACCCGGCCATGCTCTCAGGCCTGATCAACGAACACGGCGCCGTGCAGTTGTTCGGTTCCCCGGCCCTGCTGGACACCCTCAGCCGCTACGGAGAAAAGAAAGGCACGCAGCTGCCGTCGCTGCGCCGCGTCATTTCGTGCGGCGCGCCGGTCTCCCCCGCCGTGATCGCGCGCATGAAGACGATGCTGCCGCCTGACACCCAGGTTTATACCCCTTACGGCGCCACCGAGGCGCTGCCGGTCTCCTGCATCTCCGGCGCCGAACTGGCCGCGCTCACCCCGGGGCAGCCGGGCATCTGCGTCGGGCACACCTGGGAAGGAATGGAAACCTTTATCATTAAGATCTCCGACGAGCCGGTGCAGCGCTGGTCCGACGACCTGCTGGTAAAGGACGGCGAGATCGGGGAGATAACCGTAAAGGGCCCCGTGGTCTCGCGCGAATATTTCGGCAGGCCGGAAAGCACGGCCCTGGCCAAGATCTACGGCCCGGCGGGCGAAGTCTATCACCGCATGGGCGATACCGGCTGGCGGGACGCCGGCGGGCGGCTGTGGTTCTGCGGCCGCAAGAGCCACCGGGTAGTTACGGCGGACGCGACGCTTTTCACCATCCCCTGCGAAGCCGTTTTCAACGCTCATCCTAAAGTGCGCCGCAGCGCGCTGACGGGCGCGGGGCCCGCGGGGAACCTCACCCCGGTGCTGTTCGTGGAACTGGAAAAGGGAGTATCCCCGGACGAAGTCCTCACCGCCGAACTGAGGGCCCTTGGAGCCGCCGACGAGCGCACGAAGAGCATACGCACCATCCTGTACCATCCCGGGTTCCCCGTGGACATACGGCACAACGCCAAGATCTCGCGCGAAAAGCTCGCGCTCCTTGCCGCTGAAAAGATCGGAGCCGCAGGGGCGCGGCGATGAAGGCCCTGGTCACGGGCGGCGGCGGCTTCCTCGGCGGCGCCATCGCGCAGCTCCTCATGTCGAAGGGCGTTTCCGTGCGCAGCTTCTCGCGCGGGGACTACCCCCGCCTGGCCGCGCTGGGCGTGGAATGCGTCCGCGGCGACCTCGCCGACCGGGCTTCGGCGGTAGAAGCCTGCCGGGGCTGCGATACCGTTTTTCACGCGGCGGCCAAGGTCGGCATGTGGGGCCGCTACCGGGATTTTTACAGGACGAACGTCCTGGGCACGGCAAACCTGCTGGAGGCGGCGAAGTCGGCCGGCGTCGCCCGTTTCGTTTTCACCAGCACACCCAGCGTCATCTACCCGGGCGGCGACGTGGACGGCTGGGATGAAAGAGCGCCGTACCCCGCCAGCTTCGATTCTTATTACGCCAAGACCAAGGCCGAGGCGGAGAAGCTGGTGCTCGCCGCCAATTCGCCGGCCCTGGCCACGGCGGCGCTCAGGCCGCACCTTATCTGGGGCCCGGGCCGCGACCACATGATAGCCACTATCGTGGCGCGCGGGAAAGCCGGCCGGCTGCGGCGCATCGGCGCCTTCAACAAGCTGATCGATACCACCTATATAGACGACGCGGCTAACGCCCACTGGCTGGCCGCGGAAAGGCTTTCCCCCGGCGCGCCCTGCGCCGGCCGGGCGTATTTCATTTCCCAGGGCGACCCCCGCCCCAACTGGGATATCGTGAACATGATATTGAATGCGGCCGGGGCCGCGCCCGTCGCCAAGGCCATTCCGTACGCGCTGGCCTATGCCGCGGCGGCCGGGCTGGAAGCCGCCTGGAAGCTGGCCGGGACCGGCAGCGAACCCCCGCTTACGCGCTTTGTAGTGCAGCAGCTGACCACCGCCCACTGGTTCAACATCTCCGCCGCCCGGCGGGACCTGGATTACGCGCCCCTGGTAAACATAGAAACAGGCATGGAACGCCTGGCGGCGTGGTTTAAAAGCCAGCCCTGACCGGCTTTTACATCTCGCCTGCCGCGCGGCTTACCTGCCCCATCTCCGGGCCAGGTTAAGCATAACTTCGGCGGCTTTGTTCATTCCGTCCAGGGAAACCCATTCGTAACGGCCATGATAGTTGTAGCCCCCGGTAAACACGTTCGGCGTGGGCAGCCCCATGAAGGAAAGCCGGGCGCCGTCGGTGCCGCCGCGCACGGGCTTGATGTGCGGGGTAAGTCCCGCTTCCTTTACGGCGGAAAGCAGGTTTTCGAGGACCTCGGGGTATTTCTTAATTACCGGCCCCATGTTCCGGTACTGCTCGCGGAATTCCAGTTTTATTTCGGCAAGCGGGTATTTAAGGCGCTTCTCCGCCACGATAGCCTCGAGATGCCGCTCCAGCCCTTTTAGTTTCGCAAGGTCATGTTCGCGGGCTATGCCGGAGAGCTCGGCTTTCTCCACGCCGCCTTTTATATCGGTGAACATGATGAACCCGTCGCGGCCGGAAGTGGTCTCGGGCAGGCGGCTCTCCGGCCAGGACGCGACGATGTCGGCCGCGATGCGGCCCGCGTTGGCCATGGCGTCCTTGGCGGTACCGGGATGCACGCTCTTCCCTTTTATGGCGATCTTCACGCCGTCCGCGTTGAAGGTTTCCACTTCCACGGCGCCGGCCACGTCGCCGTCGAAGGTGTAGGCGAAATCCGCCCCGAAAGCCTTCACGTCGAAATATTTCACGCCCTGCCCCACTTCCTCGTCGGGGGTAAAGCCTATCTTCAGCGGACCGTGCGGGAGCTCAGGGTGCTTGAGCAGGTATTCCGCGCCCGTCATTATTATGGCCAGGCCGGCCTTGTTGTCGGCGCCCAGCAGGGTATCTCCGGAGGCGGTCACGATGTCCTCGCCCTTGCAGCCGGCCAGCTCGGGGCAGTTCTTCGTGTTAAGGATCACGCCCAGTTTGCGGCTGATGACGATATCGCCGCCCTTCCAGCCGCGGTGCACCTGCGGTTTTACGCCTTTGCCGGAAGCGTCAGGCGCCGTATCCACGTGGGCGAGAAAACCTATCGCCGGCTTTTTCCCCTTCACGGTGGCGGGGATAAGGGCGGTCACATAGCCGTGCTTATCCATTTTTACGTTTTTGGCGCCGATGGCCTTCAACTCCGCGGCCAGCATTTTCAGGAGGATAAGCTGTTTTTTAGTGGACGGGAAAGTGGTAGAACTGTCGTCGCTCTGCGTATCTACTTTGGCGTACCGCTCGAGACGTTTATACAGCGAATTTTTAAAGTCCATGGGGTTCCTCCGTAAAATTGCCTGCCTGGTCACAAAAGGATATAATTAAAAGAGCAGAATGTTCAAGACAGCGCGCCCCGCGCTACCGCGGCCGCCTGCCAGGAGAAACCAAATGTCCATAAATTTCCTCCCTAAAGAAGTAAAATTCTTCGACTACCTCAACCTGCAGGCGGAAAATATCGTAAAGGCGGCTGACTGCTTCAAGCACTCGGTAAAAAAAGGCGCTTTCGACGAGGAAACGGTAAAGAAAATAAAGGACTTCGAGCATGAAGGCGACACTCTCGCCCACGAGATAGTGGATATGCTCAACCGCACCTTCATCACCCCTATCGACCGGGAGGACATCTACGCCCTCGCCAACACGCTCGACGACATCCTGGACATGATCAACTCGATGGCCAACCGCATCAGGCTCTACAAGCTGAACGCCAACGAGGAGAACATGATCCAGTTCGCCGATACGATAGACCAGTCGGCGCTGGCCCTGTCCAACGCCGTCAAGCATCTGCACGACACCAAGCGCGCGCGCCGGGTGCTGGATCACTGCATAGAGGTCAACCGCCTGGAGAACCTGGGGGACCAGATCCGCGAAAGAGCCATCAGCCACCTTTTCGAGACCGAGAAGGACCCCATCATGGTCATAAAGTGGAAAGAGATCTATGAAGTGGCGGAAGGCACCCTCGACACCTGCGAGCACGTGGCCAAGGTCATCGAGGCCATACTGGTGAAGCATGGATAACCACCTGCTGGTCGTAATAGGCCTGATAGCTCTCGCGCTGGTCTTCGACTTCCTGAACGGTTTCCACGACGCCGCCAATTCGATAGCCACCATAGTGTCCACCCGGGTGCTTTCTCCCCGGCAGGCGGTCATCTGGGCTGCTTTCTTCAACGTCGTCGCCTTTTTTATCTTCGACCACTCCGTGGCCAAGACGATAGGAAAGGGCATAGTGGACATTTCCGTGATAGACAGCCACGTCATCTTCGGCACGCTCGTCGGGGCCTGTTCCTGGAACGTCCTTACCTGGTACTTCGGCCTGCCGTCCAGCTCCTCCCACGCGCTGATAGGCGCCCTGGCCGGCGCGGCCGTGGTCAAGGCCGGCTCCACCAAGGTGCTGGTGATGTCCGGGATAATCAAAGTAGTGGCGTTCATAGTCATCTCCCCGCTGATGGGCATGCTGCTGGGCCTTATTTCGGGAGTTATCGTATACCGCCTTTTTTCGCGTTCCATCCCCAGCAAGGTAGACCACCTTTTCAGGAAGGGGCAGCTTCTCTCCGCGGCGGCTTACAGCCTGGGGCACGGCGGCAACGACGCCCAGAAAACCATGGGCATAATAGCCGGCTTGCTGGTCAGCGCCGGCTACCTTAGCGGCGGCACTTCCGGCACCGAATTCGACATCCCTAAGTGGGTTGCGGCCCTCTGTTACGCGGCGATGGGGCTCGGCACGATGTTCGGCGGGTGGCGCATAGTCAAGACGCTGGGGCACAAGATCTCCAAGCTCAAGCCGGTGGACGGCTTCTGCGCGGAATCCGGAGCGGCGGCTACGCTGTACCTGGCTTCCGGCCTTGGTATTCCGGTGAGCACCACCCATACCATAACCGGCGCGATCATGGGCGTCGGCACCATGAAGCGTTTCAGCGCGGTGCGCTGGGGCGTGGCCGGGCAGATAATCTGGGCCTGGGTGCTTACCATCCCCGGCTCCGCCGCTATCTCGGCCCTGGTTTACCTGCTTTCCAACGGCCTGTTCAGTTAGGGCGCGGTTAGATAAAAAGAAAAGGCCGCGCAAGCAGCGCGGCCTTTTCTTTTTTGGGGGCCGGTTTATTTTGCCGCGTGCCGCCCCGCCAGAAGTCCCGACGTCCAGGCCAGGTGCAGGTTGAAACCGCCGGAATCCCCGTCGATATCCAGGAGTTCCCCCGTTACGTACAGGCCTGCCACAAGTTTCGAGCCGAAAGTGGCGGGGTCGATCTCCGCGCAGGAGCAGCCGCCGGAAGAGACCATGGCGTCCTCGAACCCCAGGGAGCCCGTGACTTCGAGGGTAAAAGACTTGAGGACGGCGGCGAGCTTTTCAATGCCGGGCCCGGCGGGCAGCTCCCAGCCGATGCCGCAGCGCTCCGCGGCGGCGCGGACTACTTTCTCGTTGAGCAGGCCGCAGGCGAAATGACGGAAAGGTCTCCCGGAAAAAAGCGCCGCGCGGGAGGAAAGGAGGGCCTTGAGCCGCGCCGCGGTGTAGTCCGGGAAAAAATCGGCTTCAAGAACAACCGGCCCGCGGCTTAACGCGGAAAGGGCATCGCGGCTCAGGTCCAGGGCCGCCGGCCCGGAAACGCCGTAGGCGGTGAAAAGTATCTCGCCGCACGCCTCCGAGACTTTCTTTTCTCCGACCCTCAGACAGAGCCCCGCGTCCAGCCGGACCCCGTCCAGCCCGCGCACCAGGGTTTCCCTGACCTTGAGAGGCGCTATGGCCGGGCAAGGCGCGGAGACGGAATGCCCGAGGCTCTTGAGAAGAACGTACCCCTTGTCCCCCCCGCCTATCTGCGGGTAGGCCGCGCCGCCGGCGGCAAGTATCACGCGTCCGGCCGTATAGGTCTTTCTACCGCCGGCCTGCGCTTTCTTGTCCCATTTAGGCGCGACTGTAACCGCCTCGACGCTGAAAAGGCCCTTAGCCCGCTTTATGGCGGTGACTTCGGTAAGCGGGGCAACGGGGACCTTCAGGGCCTCGAGCCTGTTAAGCAGGGAATTAACCACGTCCTGCGCCTTCATTGACCTGGGAAAAAGACGGCCGTTCTCCTTTTCGGCGCGCAGCAGCCCCAGCCCGTCGAAGAAAGCATGGACCTCGCGGGGCGGGAGCGCGGCGAAGGCCTTTTCCAGGAACCCGGGCGCGGCGCCGTGATACCTCACCGGGGTAACGGCCAGGTTGGAAAAATTGCATTTGCCCGAGCCCGTGGAGAGCAGCTTGCGGCCCGGCACGTGGTTCTTGTCCAGCGCCAGCACGGACGCCCCGCCCTCCGCCGCGGCTATGGCCGCGGCCAGGCCGGAAGCGCCGGCGCCGACTACCAGGACATCGTATTCTTTTTCCGCCATAAATTCAGAGGTCAGAGGCTGGGAGTTCCCCGGACCTCTGACCTCTTCTCCGCCGCCGGGACCGGCAGCTCTTATACCCGGCCGGCCGAACCGAGCACGTTCACGTTCTTGTCCGCGTACATCTTTATCAGGGCGTCGCGCGCCGGGCCGAGGTATTTGCGCGGGTCGAATTCCGTGGGCTTCTCGGAGAAGACCTTGCGGATCAGCGCGGTCATCACCAGGCGGCCGTCGGAGTCGATGTTTATCTTGCAGACGGCCGACTTGGCGGCGCGGCGCAGCTGGTCGGCCGACACGCCCACGGCGTTCTCCATCTTGCCGCCGTACTTGTTGATCATGTCGATATATTCGGTCAGCACCGAGGAGGCGCCGTGCAGCACTATCGGGAAGCCGGGGATGCGCTTCTCGCATTCCTCCAGGATGTCGAAGCGGAGCGGCGGCGCGCTCTCGCCGGGCTTCACCTTGAATTTGAAGGCGCCGTGGCTGGTGCCGATGGAGATGGCCAGCGAGTCCACGCCGGTCTTTTTTACGAAATCCTCCACCTGCGCGGGGTCGGTGTAGTTGGAATGCTCGTGGGCCACTTCGTCCTCGATGCCGGCCAGCACGCCGAGCTCGCCTTCTACCGTTACGTCGAATTTGTGCGCGTATTCCACCACCTGCTTGGTGAGCGTTATGTTATCCTCGTAAGACTTGCTGGAGCCGTCTATCATGACGGAGGAGAAGCCGTTGTCGATGCAGCTCTTGCACAGCTCGAAGGTGTCGCCGTGGTCGAGGTGCAGCGCCACCGGCACGGGGCCTTCCTTGAATTCCTTGATCATCTCCATCGCGCCGCGGCCCATCCAGCGCAGCAGCGTGGCGTTGGCGTAATCGCGCGCGCCCTTGGAGAGCTGCAGGATTACGGGGGAGCGGGACTGCACGCAGGCGGTCAGTATGGCCTGCAGCTGTTCCATGTTGTTGAAATTATAGGCCGGGACGGCGTAGCCGCCCTTCATCGCGTTCTTGAACATTTCGCGTGTGTTGACGAAACCGAGCTCTTTATAGGAAACGGGCTGCGTTGCGGTAGCGGTCATGGCGTCCTCCGTGTGCGTTGTCTCTCCCAAAGATTATATTATTTACGCGCGCCGATGCAAAACTGCCCGGGGAGGCGCGCTCCTAATTTGCTAAAATATGTCATTAGGCGTTTTTACGCCGGGTTTGACGGGGGCCTCCTCCCGCGCGGCGTTTTGATACACCATGATGGAAGCTGGTATAAACTTCAACGGCGTAAAGCCTTCAAAATTCGCGTTGGGCCCCCGGCGCGCCTCCTATTACGACGTGTCGGATATCATCATGGCGTCGCAGTTCAAGGCCGACGACAGCGAGATAAAAGCGCTGGAGGACCTGGACGTCCTTTACCGGGCGCTCTGCTCGGTGCTCTATAATTTCGCGCCCGTCTCCGGACATCCCGGCGGCAGCATCTCCTCCGGGCGCATAGCCCAGGCGCTGCTTTTCTCCTCCCTGGATTACGACTTCTTCAACCCGTGGAAAAAAGAGAACGACGTCCTTCTCTACGCGGCCGGGCATAAGGCCCTGGGGCTCTACGCCCTCTGGGCCCTGCGCGACGAGCTCCTGCGCGCCGCTGGTTCGGCTAATATGCCGCAGGAGAAATACAGGCTGCGCCTGGAGGACCTGCTCGGTTTCCGCCGCAGCCCCGCTGCCGCTTCGGAAACGTTCACCCGGCTCAACGCAAAGAACCTCGACGGCCACCCGACCCCCCTTATCCCTTTTGTCCCCGTAGCCACGGGAGCTTCGGGCGTAGGGGCGGGCTCCGCGGCCGGGCTGGCGCTGGCGGCGCTGGACCTGTACGCCCCCGAAGCCCCGCGCGTGAATTTCCTGGAAGGCGAAGGCGGGCTCACCGCCGGGCGCGTGTCAGAAGTGCTGGCCTCGGCCGCCACGGCCCAGCTTTCCAACCTGGTAATGCACCTGGACTGGAACCAGTCCTCTATAGATTCCGATAATGTCTGCCCCGAGAACCTCAAGCCGGGGGAGTACGTGCAGTGGACCCCCGCCGAACTCGCCTATCTGCATGACTGGAACGTAGTCTACGTGCCGAACGGCCACGACTTCTTCCAGATACTGGCCGCCCAAAGTTTTATACGCAGCTCTACGGACAACCGCCAGCCCTCGGCGATAATCTACCGGACGACGAAAGGCTGGAAATACGGGATCGAAGGCCGGGTCTCCCATGGCGCCGGACACGCCTTCGGCTCCGAAGGCTACCACGCTTCCCTGGCCGAATTAGAGGCGAAGTTCGCCGTCAAGGTTCCGCGCTGTCCGGCCAGGGCTTCCGCCTCCGAGAGCGAAGAATGTTTCCTTGAAACCCTCATGGCCGTGCGCAAAGCCGTGGAGAATTCCCCGGCGGTCGCCGCTTTCGCCCTGAAGAAGACCGACGAGGCCTGGGCGCGCCTGGCCTCGGCCGGCAGGAAAAGCCGGGAAGGCGCGCCGGACCCGCAAAAAGCGTACTCGCTCGACCCGGCCTCCCCCCCGGCCGCTATTGAGCCCGTGCCCGCCGGCGACGTTTTCATGCGCGAGACGCTGGCCGGCGCCTTGGGCCACATAAACCGCCTGACCGGCGGAGCCATAATGACCTCCTCCGCGGACCTTTGCTCCTCCACCGGCGTGGCCGCCGTGGGAAAAGGTTTCGGGGATTCCTTTTACAATTCGGTCTCCAATCCCCGTTCCCGCCTTTACGCGGCCGGCGGGATCTGCGAGGACGCCATGGGCGCTATCATGTCCGGCCTGTCCGCTTTCGGCTCCCATATCGGTATCTCCTGTTCTTACGCGGCTTTCCTCGCCCCCCTGGAGCATCTCCCCGCCCGCCTGCACGCCATCGGCCAGCAGGCGCGCCGGGCGCTCGACGGCAAGCCTTTCGACCCGTTCATAATGATCAACGCGCACGCGGGCATAAAGACCGGCGAGGACGGTCCGACCCACGCGGACCCTCAGGCCCTGCAGCTCCTGGAAGGCAATTTCCCGAAGGGCGCCATGATAACGCTTACGCCCTGGGAACCCGGAGAGATCTGGCCGCTCCTGGCCGCGGCGCTGGCGAAGCGTCCCGCCGTGATCGCCCCGTTCGTGCCCAGGCCCGCTGAAAAGGCTCCGGACCGCGCCGCGCTCGGGCTGGCGCCGGCCTCTAAAGCCGTAAAAGGGCTGTACCCGCTGATCAAAGCTAAACGCGGCATGTCCCACGGCACCATTGTGCTGCAGGGCAGCGGGGTTGCCGGCGAATTCATGAGGGAAGTGCTTCCCCGCATAAAGGAAGCCGGCCTGAACCTCAACGTGTTCTATGTGGCCAGCAGGGAATTGTTCGAGCTGCTAGACGACGAGGAACGGCGCAGGATCTACCCCGAGAGCCTGGCGATGAAAGCCATGGGCATAACCGATTTTACCCCGGCCACGATGGAATACTGGGTGCGCTCCGACGAGGGGCGCGCGCGCACGCTGCACCCGTTCAGGAACGGGCGCTACCTGTGCTCGGGCCGGGCGGACGACGTACTTAAAGAAGCGGGGTTGGACGGCGCCGCGCAGTGGAGAGCCGTCAGTGAATACGCGGAAGCGGCGGTAACCGCGCAATAGCATAGCAACGGAGGGACGATATGCAAGTTCAGGAAAAGCCTTATCTTACGGGAAGGACCTTTTTATTCAGCATCTTCAAGGGGGAAGATCTGCTGCAGGCCATACAGCAGTTCAGTCACCATCACCAGGTGCGCTGCGGCCTTATCAACGCCATCGGCGCGGTGGAGCGGGCGACGTTCGGCATCTACGACCAGAAAGCCAAGAAGTACATCAAACACAACGTAGAAAAAGAGATGGAGATACTTTCCCTCTGCGGCAACATCAGCCTTTTCGATGACAAGCCCATGGTGCACGCGCACGTGCTCCTCTCCGACAGCGAAGGCAAAGCGCTGGGCGGCCACCTTATGGCCGGCACGCGGGTGTTCAGCTGCGAGGTCTTCATGCAGGAACTCACCGGGGACATCAAAGTGCGCAAGCAGGACAAAGTCACCCAGCTTCCGATCTGGGCGAACCCCATCTGCCTGAAGTAACCGCGGCGGCAGGGGAACGGCTTCGCGGTCGTTCCCCGGGCCGAAGGTATAACGTGACAGATACAACACCTAAAGGATTCCGGGCCGGGTTCGTGCCCATCACCGGCCTGCCGAACGCCGGCAAGTCCACGCTGATGAACGCCTTCTGCGGCACGCGCCTTTCCATAATCTCGGACAAGCCGCAGACCACCCGCAACAACATCCTGGGCATCCTCAACGCCGCCGATTTCCAGGCGGTCTTCGTCGACACGCCCGGTTTCCTGCACAGCCGCAACCTGTTCGAAAAAAGCATGGAGAACGCCATAAGGCGGGCCGCCGGCGAAGAGGGAGACGTCTGCATCCTTATCGTCGAGCCCGGCCTCCCCCCCGAGAGCAAAATACCGCTTTTCCAGCCGCTGAAGAATATCCGCTGCCCGCTTTACCTGGTCGTGAACAAGCTGGACAAGGAAAAGTCCCCGGAGCGCGTCAAGGAGGCGACGGACTTCTACTCGGCCATGCTCCCGGTTAGCAAAGTTTTCAATATTTCGGCGCTTTCCGGTACAGGGGTTAAAGAACTGCGCCTGGCGATAAAGGAAGCGCTGCCGGAGCATCCCGCTTACTATCCGCAGGACCAGCTGACCGACCGCTGGGAGCGGTTCTACGCCGCGGAAATAATACGCGAGCAGATCTTCAAGATCTATTCGCAGGAGGTGCCTTATTCCTCGGCGGTGGAGATCGAATACTTCTCCGAGACCAAAGGCCGCTCCGACGAAGTGCACGCGGTGGTGCATGTTTCCCGCGAGGGGCAGAAGCCGATAATCATCGGCAAGGCCGGCCGTTCGATAAAGGAGCTCCGTGAGAGATCACAGAAGGCGATAGTCGCTTTTCTCGGCAGGCCCGTGGAGCTGCACCTCCGGGTAAAGGTCACGCCCGGCTGGCAGGATAATATGCAGTTCCTGCGCGAGATCGGTTTTTATGACAAGAAATAAGGAGTCGATCCTGGTGCTGGCCTTCTCGGGGTACTTCACCCTGTCCATGTTGTTCACGACGCTGATCCTGCTGGTCTCGCTTGCCGCCGTCAAAGCCCTGTTCTTCCTGGCCGCCCTCGCCCTCGGCGCCGAGAATCTTTACCGGCTGCCCCCCGCGCTCCGGGATTCCGGCGCTTTCGCGCTGGCGTCGGCCCTTTCCGCGGCGGCGCAGTACCTGCTTGTCAGCTTAATGTCCTTCTCGGGGATGGGGCGGCGCTGGCTCGGCGGGGCGCTGCTGTACACGGCGCTGTTCTGCGGCTTGTTCTTCTGGCGCTTCGCCGCTTCTTCGGGCCTGGGGCTCTACGCCCTCTCCGGGCTGCCGGTAATGCTGGCCTGTATCCTGGGCGGTGCGGCCGCGCTCTCCGGGCACCCCGGCGAGAACCCGTGGCCGCCTTCGGTCTCCCGCTTTTTCCTCTGATCAGTTCCAGATCCCCGGTATTTTTTCGCCGCAGGGACATTTCCCCCCGGCTCCTATAACAGAGGCCTTCACCGAAAAGCCCCGCCTTTCCACCAGCGTCCGGGAACAGGCCGGGCAGACCGTGTTTTCGCAGCCGGTGCCGGGGCTATTGCCGCAATAGACATACCGGAGGCCCTTCTTCAGGGCTATCTCCCTCGCGCGCAGCAGCGTCGCCGCCGGCGTAGGCGGTGCCGCGGTCCGCAGGTAGTCTGGGTGGAAAGCGGTAAGATGCCAGGGGATATCGCGGGACAGCCCGGCCAGGTAGCCGGCCATCTCGCCGATCTCTTCGCCGGAATCGTTGAAGCCCGGGATGAGCAGCGTCACGACCTCAAGCCAGAAACCGGCGGCGGCGATCAGTTCCAACCCCGTCCTGACGGCCGCCAGCTCCGCTCCGCAGGCCTTCCTGTAGTTCTCCGGCGAGAAAGTTTTGAGGTCGACCTTCCAGAGGTCCAGCGCCGGGCGCAGGAAAGCGGCCGCTTCCGGCGTCGCGTAGCCGTTAGAAACGAAAGCGGTGCGCAGGCCGCGGCCCTTTGCGGCGGCAAAGACGGCGGCCGCCCATTCGGCGGTTATCAGCGGCTCGTTATACGTGGAAACCACGACTTTCGCCCCGAGGGCCGCGGCTTCTGCCGCCAGGGCCTCCGGCTCCGCCGCGATGGGCGAGAGCGCCTGCCCCCGGAAGCCGGAGATAGCGCTGTTCTGGCAGAAATCGCAGGTGAAATTGCACCCGAACATCCCGAAAGAAAGGGTGCGGGCGCCCGGCAGCACGTGGAAGAAAGGTTTCTTCTCTATAGGATCGGGCGCGGCCCCTGAAACATAGCCCCAAGGTGCTTTAAGGCTTCCCCCGTCGTTAAAGCGTACGGCGCAGCGCCCGCTGCCCCCGGGCGCCACCAGGCAGCGGTGCGCGCAGGCAAGGCAGCGGACCTTGCCGCCAGGGGCTTTTTCATAAAGAACGGCCTCACGACAGAGGGTTTTAAGTAACGCGGGCCGGCGGGTTTCAGACATTGCAGGGCTTCGGGGCTACGACTTTAAGCGCCGACGGCAGGATGCTGATCTTTATTATGCCGTCTTCGGAAAAGAGGTCTTCGCCGTCGAGGTGGTACCAGGTCCCCCGGCCGCAGTCGAGCTCTATCAGCCTGGCCCTGGTGGCGGAATAGATCCGGGGATGCCGCGGGAGCTTGCCGTTGAAAAGGGCCGGCAGGACGGCCAGGAGCTTGAGGAGGGAGGCCTTTTTGACCGTACAGAAATCCAGCTGCCCGTCGTCGAGATAGGCGCCGGGGGCCATCCGGGCCCCGCCGCCGTACTGCATGCCGTTGAGGGCGGCGGCGAGCAGCAGGGACTCAAGCTCCAGGCGCTTGCCGTCCAGGCGCGCGGTAAGCGGCTGCGGCCGGTAAAAGAAGATGCGCTTAGCGGCATGCCAGACATAAGGGAAGATCCCGCGGCTGTGGCTGCGGGAATTGAAGTCGTGGGCGACTTCGGCGTCCAGCCCCACCCCGGCGGCGCAGAAGAACGGGTGCCCGTTGGCCAGCCCCGCGTCTATGGCCCGCACGGGCCACTCCAGGAGGCCCTTGAGCGCCGCGTCGAAGGAAAGAGGCATGTAGAGATTGCGCGCCAGGCCGTTGCCGGAACCGCAGGGAAGGATGCCGAGCGCCGCGTCTTTGCCGATAAGCGCCGAAGCGGTCTCCCGGATGGTGCCGTCCCCGCCTACCGCTACCACCCTGGTAAACCCGGCGATCACGGCCCTGGCGGCCAGCTCGCTGGCGTGCCCGCGAGCGCGCGTGAACTCGGCCTCGAAGCGCAGCTTGCGGCCGGAAAAATACTTCTCCAGGCGGTCCTTTATTCCGGAATGCCTTTTGCCGGCATTAGGGTTGATTATGAAGAAATATGACATGGTGCCGGCGGATCACTCTATGGCGCTCAGGCCGGTAGCCCAGTTGGCTTTATCCCCGGTGGGCTCTATGAAGGAAAGGGTGTTCCCGTCGGACAGATCGCCGCGCTCGCAGCGGAACCTGACGTTATAAACATAACCTATGCGCAGGTCGGGGCTGGTCCCCAGCGTCGACGTATCGTCGAGGTAGAGATAATCGATGGTCTTGTCCGGGAAGGTATAGACGAAGTTAAGGCGCCAGCCGCCCGCGGCCTTTTTCACCGTTATCAGCTGCAGCGTCATCTCCAGGTCGCGGCCGGCGTAGCCGGCGGCCCCCTTGAAGAAGGCGGCCGGCTCCACGCTTAAAAAAACCGGCTGGCGCCGGGCGCCGGGCGGCGCGGGGGTATCCGCTTCAATGGAAAGCTCCGCGTCCTCTTCTTCCCGGGCGGGAGCGGGCGCCGCCGCGCGGCGCGGACCGGCGGCTTTTTCCGGCTCGGGCGGCAGTTCTTCCTCCTCCGCCTCTACGGCCTCCGCCTCCGGCTTGACCGGGACCGCTTCGTAAGCCGGCTGGTAGCGCGGCGCGGCGGAGGCGACGGGGGGCGGGTTCACCCGTCCCTTAAGGATGAAACCTATAAAGACGCCTACGACCAGGAAGAGGATAGTGTTTATGACGCGCAGGCGGAAGAAATACATAACTCGATTTTATAATATTTGCCGTATATTGTATATTTATAAGTACAAGACGAGTTCAAGGGGTGCGCCATGTTCAAACTGCTGCTGACACTAAGCTTTATCGCCTTCCCGCTTTCCGCCTCCGCGGGCGCGACGGCCTGCGTTTATGCCCTATCAGGAGACGTCCAGCTGATGAAGACCGGCGAAACCGCCTGGCTCCCGGCCGCCAAGGGGATGCCGGTGGCCGAAGGGTACAGGCTGAAGACCGGCGACAAGGCCAGCTGCGAGCTGATCTTCAAGGACGGCACCTTCCTGAAGGTCGATCCCGGCACGGAAACCTCCTTCGACGAGCTCAAGATAACGCCAGAGGGCCGGACCTACATATTCAAGCTGCTGCGCGGCAAGGCCCTGTGGCTCGCGGCCAAGTTAAAGAAGTTCAAATCTAAATTCTCCGTGCACACTCCGGTCTCCGTCTGCGCCGTGCGCGGCACGGATTTCGCGGTGATGGTGTCCTCCACCGGCGAGACCAACGTGGGGCTGTTCGAGGGAGTTATGGCCGTGTCGGGCCCCGACGGGCAGGAAAAGGAACTGCTGGCCGGCAGCGAGGCCTCTGCCGCCGCCGGCGGCGAAGTGGCCGTCCAGAACCGGCTCTCCAGGCTCATGCAGGTAGAGAAACGGCGATATGAGAAGCTTAGGGGCCGGGTGGAAGCGCTGCGCAAGCGCATGGACGAGCGGGACGGCTTCGTGGACGATTATATAAACCGCCAGCAGACGAAACTGGACGCCCTGGAAAAGCGCAGGCAGGAAAAGCTCGACAAGCGCTAGCTCCGGAGCGGCTCCGGGCAAAAAAGAAAAGAGGCTGCGAAATATTCGCAGCCTCTCTTCTTTACCAGGGTGAGGGTTACTGAAGCTCAGCGTCCAGGTCGTACGAAGAAGTCCGGTTTATCTTCACCGGCCGCTTTGTGTTCTTCATCAGGAGCTGGGAAAGGTCCGAAGCGGAGCCTTTATGCATCGCCACGTCCAGCACGGCGGTCCCGCCGCTGTAGCCGCGCACCCAGGAGGCGCGCACAGCGGGGATGTTGCGCAGTATCTTGGTGAAATCGCTCAGGTCGTTCATGGTCGCGACGTTGGCCAGGTTCAGCCTGACTATGGATTTCTCCCTGAGGGATTTCAGGATGCGGTCCTTCAGCGTGTCAGCGGCCTTCTTGGCCGCGTTGATGATGGAGGTCCTGGCCGCCGCCGGGTCGTTAAGGTCCATCCCGCCCGCGGATTCCTGCGCGGAAGCGAGGGTCTCCCTGGAGCCGGTCTTAACCGCCGCCAGCGAAACGCCCGCGCGGTAGGAAACGAAGCCCCCAAGGCCTTCCCTGGTATTGAAAGAGGTCTGCGCCTCTCCCTTGACCACGATATCGGCCTTGTCCTTCTCGCCCGTTATGAAGCCGGCCTCGGTGAAGCGGTTCTTCAGCTCCAGCTCGGCGTAATTGGTCTGCTGCGGCTTCGAGTCCGCGGCCTCGGCAATATCGAACCCTATGACCGGGTTGCCCAGCTTCTGCGGCTCGCTTTCCAGCGTGCGCAGCTTGGCGGCCAGGTCCTCTTTGCGCACATGCGCGCGGATGCGGGTCTTGTAGAACTCCCCGTCCACGCGCTCCTTGAGCACTTCGTACTTTTCGATATACCCTTCGGTCTGCGAGGTGATGTTCTCGTCTATAAGGATGGACTTCGAGACCATGGCGTCCTGCGACACGTACACGCCGACCACCAGGCCTAAAGCGCTTTTCATCGCTTCCTGCAGGGCGGTCTTCTTGGCGCCTTCTTTGTCGCCGTCCACTATAGGGGACATCCCCTCCGCCTCGACCACTTCCGTGTCGTAGGCGGGGTTCAGCCGGCTCTTCTGGCCGCCGGCGCAGCCCGCGGCGGCAATAAAAGCCGCCGCCATCAGTATGCGGGAAAGACGTTGCATCGAGTTAAGGCTTACTCGGCCAGTTTAACGCCGGCTTCCTTAAGGGCCTTCTTCGGCAGGCGCAGGATGACTATGCAGCCGTCGTCGTTGGTCCACTCGGTGCGCACTACCTGGGCGCCCTTGATGACGGAATTTATCTTGGTGGCCAGCACGGAGTCGGTCTCTATCGCCTTTTCGACGGTGACGCCGCCCTCGAGGTTCACGCCTTTGAGGAAGGACAGCATGTTGTATTGGGCGTTCACGATGGACGCGTTGCGGGAGGTAGCCATGCGCTGGGTTTTGTTATCCAGCGTCTGGTCCGCCGCGCCCATGCCGCGCGCGAAAACGAAATTCTTGGTTATGCCCTCTTCCACCCATTCCCGCTCGACCTCTCCGGAGCCGGAAACGGTGCCTTTATCCGGGGCCGAAGAGCAGCCCGCGACCACAAAAGCGGCTAATACCGCAAGCCATATTTTTTTCATAATAAAAACCTCCTGGAACCCTCTGGAACTTCGCTTTAAATTGTATAAACAAAGGTACCGGGTGTCAATGACGACGGGTAGCCCGGAGGCCGCCGGAAACCGCGCGGTTTACCGGGGTTGCGGTCAGAAGATCATGAAAAGGTCGGAGTCTTTTTTCTTTTCCTGCGGGTAATCCTGTTTGGGGGCGGTTTTCCTGGGCGCGGCCTTTTGCGGCGCTTCCTTGGCGGGCTTGCCGGCCTTCGAGGGTTCCACGTCCTTATATTTCAGTTTGCGTTCGTACTGTTTCACTTTTATGCCCGAGAATTTATAGGTGAACGAGAGCTGAGAGGCGTTATAGACCTCGCTGGCGGCGGCCATGCCCAGGTCCAGGGACATGTCGTCATAGCGCAGGCCCATGCCGACGGTCATCCCGGGATTGTCGTTCTCCGCCCTGTAGCCGAGGCGCAGGTTGAAGATCTTCTCGAAGTGGTATTCCAGGCCGACGCGGTAGCTTTGCTGGCCTTCGGTCGTGTAGAAATCCCCGTCGGCGGCCAGGATGATGGCCTGGTCCATTATGGTGGCGTGCTGGTAGGACAGGCCAAGGCGCAGTATCGTGGGCAGCTTGGTGTTCGCCGAGACGTATTTGAGGCCGCTGCCCATATTGGACAGGGAAACGCCCATCGACAGCCCGTGCTCTGCGTCCAGCACCAGGCAGCCGAAATCGGCCGCAAAGCCGCTGGCGGTATACTCCTCCAGTATGGTGGACCGGAGGTATTTGGCGCTCATGCCCACGTAAGTGTCGAGCTTGGGCTTATAGGCCTCTAGGTTCACTTCGCCGGAAAACACTTTTTCGCCGTAGCTGAACGTAAGCGCCAGGTCTTTCTGCGCGTCGTAGGACCCCGAGGTGACGGTCCCGTCGCCGTTTATCGTGCGCTGGGTGAAAGAGCCGGCGTCGGAGGTGAGCAGGGAAATGCCGGCTACCGGCTTTGCGAGCCCGCCCAGGCCTTTTATGGGCAGGGGCACGCCTACCGCCAGGAAATTAAGGGTCGAATCCTCGAACCCGGACAGGTACATGGCCGAAGCCTCCGGGAAGTGGAGCTGCCCCAGCCCGGCGGGATTGTAAGTCATGGAATAAATGTCGTCGGAGACCGCGGTAAAGGCCCCGGCCATACCCATGGCGCGCGGGCTGATATCCGACTTGAGTATCTGGAGGCCGGCGGCGCCCCCCCCGCCCGCAAAGGCCGGCGGCGCGCAGAGAAGGAGCGCGGCAAGGCAGCACAGCGCCGCCGCGCCCCGCGCCATTTTAAGACGACCTCCGTTCATGGTCCCTGCTTTCATAAATTTATTCTTCATCTCACGATGGCTATCTTATCCGTCTTGTCCAGCCCCGCGCCCTTGGCCTTCACGAAATAGATCCCGCTGGCGGCTTTTTTCCCGTTGGAATTAGTCCCGTCCCAGTTCAAAGTCCCCTTGCCCGCCGGGGCCGGCCCGTCGTAAACGGTCTTGACCAGGGAGCCCGCCTGGGTGTAGATCTTTATCGTCAGGGAACCCGCGGCCTGCAGTTCATATTTGATTATAGCGTTGGCGGACGCATGCGGGACCTTCGCCGGGTCGCCCATGAGGTTGTTGTAGGTGGTCATTGTCGTCCTGTTGGTCGACAGATTGATAAGGCCGGACTGGCCGAGCGAAACTATCTTCCCCATATGGTTGGAGCCAAAGACCTCGACGGTGACGGTCCCCACGCCGGGATAACGCAGGGCGAAACCCGGCTGGACGCCCAGCGTGCCGGTGATCATGGTACGGCCCAGGCTGTCGGTGTAGTCGTTATCGATGGTGCTGCCCACTACCCGGAGCAGGCCGTTGGCGATATCGGTCCTGGCCAGCGCCAGCGCCGTGCCGTTGTGGTCGCGCAGCTGCGCGTAGTTGAAGAGCACCTCGGCCGTCTGCAGTGTATGAGAGGACGGGGCCATGCTCATCGAGAATTTCTCGTGCGGCGCCATGAACGAGATCCTGTCGTTGTCCACGGTGGAACCGGCGTCCAGGTACGCTTCCACCGCGCCCTTCTGCCCGTAGGACAGGCTCAGGGTATACGGCATGGTGGATTTGACCACGGAATTACTGTAATTCTCCGTGGGACCGCCCGAAACGACCAGGTAATACCTGCCGGCGGACGCGGAAGGATAATAGAAGCTGACGGACGGGGAAAGAGTAATGCAGTCCCCGGAGGCGGGGCAATAGCCGCCGTAATCGTTTATGACCGGCACGGCGGAAACCTCGTTGCCTTCTGCGTCATAGACTATGTCGCGCTTGGAATCGAAGAGGTACATGCCGTAGGCCTTGTATTCCCCGTCGTTCGCGGCGGGCGGCAGGGTCAGCGTGGCGTAAACGTTGCCAGCGGCTATCGGCAGCGAATAGTAGTCCACGTCCACGGCCGGATAGATCGTAGCCGAAATGGAGGTAAGCCCGGACAGTTCCGCCGCGCACTCCGGTCCGTTGTTATTCTCGCAAAGCCCGTCGTTCGAGGCCGTTTCGTACGCGTCGCCCGCCGTGCCGGGCACCGGAATGCCGTGGGCGCCGAACGCGGTGGTGATCAGCGAGACGTTCGGAGACCCGGCGCCGCCGCAGCTGCCGGCCGCCAGCGTCTCCAGCTGTTTGCAGGCGTCGACGGCCGCGTCGTAAAAGTTGGTGAAGTTGTCGGGGAAATAGAAGAGCGCCGACCAGAAGATCACGTCGGCCACCGGCAGGCCGGAGAAGGTCCCGGAAGGGATGGTGCCCAGGGAATTGGCGCCGCCGTTGCGCAGTGTGTACATGGCCTCGGAAATAATCATGGCGTCGTCATGGACCTCGCCGTTCCAATGGTCGGGGATCTTCTTGAAATTCGGCGAGGAGGTGAGGGGCGCGTCGATATCGCGCGAACCGGAACCCAGGAAATTGCCCAGTATGGAGAGCGGCCGGCCTTCCCTCCAGAACGAGGCCAGGGAAAAATAGTCGGCCAGGGCCTCGCTCAGGGCGCCGAATTCCCCGTAGTTGATGATCGGGTAGATGCGGTTTATGGCCAGGTGGACGTACTCATGGCGCACCACCGTCCCGTCCAGGGCGAACGACCTGTAGTTCAGGTTCAGGTCCGTGGGACCGTCGCCGATCACGATATTATCGTTCACCAGGTCGTAATAGGCGTTCAACATCCCGGCATAAGGAATATTATCGGGGCTGCCGCTGGCGTGCACCATCACCGGCACCCGCTTGTCCAGGTTCACCGGCTTGGGCGTGCCGTCATAGGGGTTCTTGTTCATCGTCTCGAAGAAATTGCGCGCCCTGTCCAGGTGGTAAAAGGCGTTGACCTCGGCCAGGCCGTCGGTATGGTTGGGCCGGGCGTCGAGATAAACATTGGCGCTGCTGGTGGACCAGACCACGGAACCCGTAATATTGCTGGTCTCCCAGGGGTTGTTGGCGGACGGGAGGTACATGTAGCTGGACTGCTTTATCATGAACCCGCCGGCCGTGTCGGCGCCGTCGGCCAGCAGCCGCAGGCTGTAGGTGGAACTTTCCACCGAAGCGCCGTGAAAAGGCTGCGTGTGATGGGCGATATAGCTGGCGACGGTATTATTGCCGCCCAGCAGGTCGTTCCTGACCTGGACCACGTCATCGTTATTGACCGTGCCGTATTCGTCCATCGCGCCCACGGAGAAAGAGTCGAAATACGGGACCGCCTTCATGAATACGCCCAGGGAAACGTAATCGCTGGAGGGAACGACCGCGGTATACACCGTGTCCTGCCCGTTCACATACGCCCCGCTGCCTACCCACGGGTTGTGGTTGTAAACCCGCCACTTGCCGCCGCCGTTGTCGAAATGCGCGCTGAGCCCCCTGGCGTTGGTGACCGAGAAATACGGCCCCTTGAAAGCGGAGTACACTTTCCCGTTAACCCCGTTGATGCAGTAGTCCCCGTCGGCGTTGGTCGCCGTGTAGGTGGAAGGGCCGCCCACCCAGAAATACTGGTTGGCGATCACCGTGCTTATGGGCAGCTCCCAGGTGGTCTGCAGCACGCCGGGGCTCGCGTCGCCGGTGGATAAAGGAGAAATGGCGTACACGGTGGCGGAAGACCGCCCCATAACGTTGTAGGCCGTGCCGTTGCACACCGCTACGCGGCGCGTATCGTCGTATTTCAGCAGCAGGGCGCCGTTCGCGGCGTCGACGTAATAGATCCAGTAGCCCCCGGAGGTGCCGCGCACCTTCCAGGCCAGCTTCGGAGCGCCGGCCGCTTCGTCCGGGAAGATGACCAGTTCCGTGCCTGTGACCCTGAACGGCCGCCCGATATCGACGGCGGCGGCCTGCCGCGCCTGCTCGGCCGTTATAGAAGGAATAATATTGATATCGATACCGGGCTCGAACCGGGCCTGGTAGCCGGAGATCTCCCCCGCCGCCGAAATATGCGCGCGGGCGTAGGAGAATTCCACGGGAATACCGTTGTAATACTGCTGGTACTGGATATGGGTCATCCCCAGGAATTTCTTGCTGTTCGCCAGGCGCAGGGCGGAGGGCTCTATCTTGAGCAGGTCCTTGTTCTCGTTCATGAAGGCCGAAGCGGCCTGCTCCGGGGACCCGGGATAGCGCGGGGTACGGCCGCCGGTGAGGGCTTCCGGGAGCGCCGTGCGCGGGTTATACCGGACCTTCCAGGTCTTGCCGTGCTTGAGCGCGAACTTATGGAAAGCCGAACGGTCCGCGGCGGAAGGCTCTTTGCGCACGGTGCGCATGGAATCCGCCGGCTGCATGGATTTCTGCCGGGGGCCGGCGGCGCACAGGGGAGCCGCGCCCGCCGTGAAAAAAGCGGCAGCCAGGAAAAGAGTTGTGGGGGTTATGCGTTTCATTTTAGCGAAAACCTTTTGATGATCTGCAATGCTGCGGTCAATTTAACCTTGGGATTCTCGTCCTCGAGCGCTTTCGCCAGCGGGCCCCGTGACTCCTCGAGAGAAAAATGCGCGAGCAGGTCCAGGGCCTCGAGGCGCACCTCCGGGCTTATGGCGTCGAGCCCGCTCTGGGCCGCGCGGACGTCCCCCTTGCCGCCGGACAGGATCAGCCCCTTCTGGGCCGCCAGCTTCAGGCGGATGTCGGTGGTCTCCGCGGAGATCGCCTCGAACCTGGCCTTGACCTTTTCATCCTTTATGCCGCCCAGCGCCGCAACCGCCTTAAATTTTATCGTGGGATTGGCGTCCTCCGAAAGTTTCATCAGTTCCGCCAAAGAGTTCTTTTTTTCCGCGCTGCAGCCTATCGCCTCCAGGGCGGCTACGCGCACCCTGACCGCTTTCTCGGCGCCGAGCAGTTCCGTCAGGCTGCGCACCGCGCCGGCCGCGCAGATCTTGGCGAGCGCGGTGGCGCTCTGGTAGCGCACGGCTTCGTCTTCCGAAGAAAGAGCGCCGGTGAACTGCTCCAGCTCCTCGCTGCCGCCCAGCCCCGCCAGCTCCCTGGCCGCGGCGTCGCGTATCGCGCCGTAGTCGTCGTTCTTGAGCTTGTACAGGACGTCCGTCGCCTTTTCCCTGCGCATATAGACCAGGGCCTCCAGGGCGTTCTCCCTTATCTTGTTCTGCGAGATCATCTTAAGCTCCACCAGCGGAGAGTTGACTACGGTCCCCCGCGCCGGGACATCGTTGATTATAGCGTAAACCGTCTTAAGCCCGGTAGAGATCCCAAGTTCCCAGAGCGCGCGGGCCGCCGCTATCCGGACATATTTATCCCTGTCCTGCAGCATAGCCTCCAGGATCCCGGCCGCCGCTTTGTTGCCGGCCTGCCCCAGCACTTCGGCGGCCTTCGCGCGCACTTCCGAATCCCTGTCCTTTACGTGCAGGGCTACGGTCTCCAGCGCCTTTTTCCCCACCTCCCGCAGCGACTGCCTCTCGGCGGGCTGCGCCTCCGCCGGCGCGCCGTACGCCGCTGAGGCGAACAGGAAAAGCAAAGACAATGCGGCGCGCTTCATCGACATAGTTTAGATAATATCCTTTGCGGCATGATTGCGATTAAGTTACAAAAAGATTACGGAAACGACCGCCAAAAAACTCGTGCCCCCTGGCGGGGTGCCGCTATGCGGCACGCGAGACGAGAGGCGTTGTCCATCCATAGTCTGCGGTCCAATATTTTGGACCGCCCCGAATTGAGTGCCCCCTGGCGGGGTGCCGCTATGCGGCACGCGAGACGGGAAGCACTGTCCATCCATAGTCTGCGGTCCAATATTTTGGACCGCCCCGAATTGAGTGCCCCCTGGCGGACTCGAACCACCAACCTGCCGCTTCGAAGGCGGACGCTCTATCCAGTTGAGCTAAGGGGGCCGGCTGCGCGCCCGCATCGCGCGGGCTTACGGTTGTTAAACCGCCTATATTATTATAGAATTTATTTCGTCGGGCAAATACTGCCGGCGGATTTTTTAAAAAGATTGAAGGCGATTTTCAAGGAGTCTGATCATGGGTGGACATTCACACTGGGCCGGAATTAAACACAAAAAAGCGTTGACCGACGCGAAGAAAGGCAAGGTCTGGACCAAGATCATCAAGGAAATAACCATCGCCGCGAAGATGGGCGGCGGCAAGCCCGAAGAGAACCCCCGCCTGCGTAAAGTAATAGAGGACGCGAAAGCCAGCAACATGCCCCTTGAGAACGTGAAGCGCGCCGTAAGGCGCGGCACGGGCCAGGAACCCGGCGTGGTCTACGAAGAGATCGTGTACGAAGGCTACGGCCCCGGCGGCATCGCCATCATCATCAATATCACCACCGACAGCAAGAACCGCGCCGCCAGCGAGATCCGCAAGATCCTCGACACCCACGGCGGCAACATGGGTTCCACCGGCTGCGTCGGCTGGATGTTCGAGCAGAAGGGCTATATCGCCGTGAAGAAGGCCGACGCCAAGGAAGAAGAGCTGATGAACCTGGCGCTGGAGATAGGCGCGGACGATTTCCGCTCCCCCGCCGATTTCGACGAGTACGAGATCATCACCTCCCCGCAGGAATTCGACTCCGTGAAGGCCAAGCTCGAGGAAAAGAAGGTCCCCCTTGTTTCCGCGGAAGTCACCATGCTTCCGAAGAACGAAGTTAATATCGGCGAAGACAAGGCCGAGCAGGTGCTGAGGCTGGTGGACGCCCTGGAAGACCACGACGACGTGCAGAAGGTCTACTCCAACTTCAACATCCCCGACGCGGTGCTGATGAAACTGGAAAAGTAATTATTGATGAGGATACTCGGCATCGACCCCGGACTGGACAGGACCGGCTGGGCCGTCCTCGAAAAGAACGGCGCCGCCGCCCCGGTCCTTGCCGCTTCCGGCCTTATCCACACGTCCTCGAAGCTGGCGCTCGAGAAACGTCTCGCCGCCATCTTCGACGAGCTGGCCGGGCACATAGCCCGCCACGCCCCCGACGAAGCCGCCATCGAAGAGGTTTTCTTTTCCAAAAGAGCGGATACGCAGGCTAACACCACACACGCGCGCGGCGTTATCCTGCTGGCCTGCGAAAAAGCCGGGCTGCCCATCTATCCCTATAATCCCCGCACCATAAAGAAGACCATTTCCGGCAGCGGCAGCGCCGAGAAGAAACAGATGCAGCGCATGGTCCAGCTTACCCTTAAACTGGCCTCCGTCCCGGAGCCGGACGACGTGGCCGACGCCATGGCCGCCGCGCTCTGCCACCTGCGCCTGGCCCCGGTGGCCAAAGCCATCGCCAAAGCCAGGCAGAGGGCCGCATGCTAGCCTACCTGCGCGGCAGCATAGTCTCCAAGGGCGAAGAGAGCGCCATTATCGAGACCGGCGGCCTTGGCTACGAAGTTTTTTTCTGCGCGCCTTCGCTGGAGGCGCTCGGCCCGGAGGGCGCCATCGTGGAAGTATTTCTGGCCGAATCCATAAGCATGTACGGCGGCACCGCGCTGTACGGCTTCCGCTCTCCCGACGAGAAAAAGCTCTTCGACCTGCTGCGCGACGCCGTGCCCAACACCGGCGCCAAGAAAGCCCTGGACTACCTCGGCAAAGCGGTCCGCTCCATGGCGGACTTCGCGCAGGCCGTGGCCGACAGGGACCCGAAAAAGCTCACCGCCATTTTCGGTTTCACGGCCAAAACGGCCGACAAGCTCATCTCCGCGCTGAAGGACAAGCTCCCCGCCGGGCAGTACGGGCCCGCGGCGGCCGCCGGGACTTCGACGGCCGCTTACACGCAGGCCATGAGCGCGCTGACCGCGCTGGGCTTCCGCGCGGCGGAAGCCCGGACCGCCCTCGAGGAAGCCTCCGCGCAAGCCGGTCCGCTGGCCGGCGCCGAAGTGATAATCAGGCTGGCGCTGCGCCGCCTTTCCTCCAAATAAAGACATGCCTAAGAACGACGACATCCTCTCCGCGCGCCCGGCCAAAGACGAGAACACGGGCATGGAAACGGCGCTGCGCCCTTCCTCCCTCGACGAATTCATCGGCCAGCCCAGGCTCAAAGAGAACCTGAAGGTCTTCATCCAGGCCGCCCGGACGCGCAAAGAGCCGCTGGACCACTGCCTTTTCTATTCCCCCCCGGGCCTGGGCAAGACCACCCTTTCCCACATCCTGGCCCGCGAAATGGGCGTGAACATAAAGGTCACTTCCGGCCCGGTGCTTTCCAAGCCCGGCGACCTCGCCGCCATGCTCACCACGGAGCTGGCCGAAGGCGACATCCTTTTCATCGACGAGATCCACCGGCTGAACGCCTCCGTGGAGGAAGCCCTGTATCCTGTTATGGAGGACTTCCTGTTCTTTATAAATACAGGCCAGGGCCCCGGCTCCACCACGCTGAAGCTGGCCGTCCCGCGCTTCACGCTGGTGGGCGCCACCACGCGCAGCGGCCTGCTCACCGGCCCGCTCCGGGACCGCTTCGGCATAGTTTTCAACCTGGGCTTCTACGGCGAAGCGGAGATCTCGCAGATCCTGGAACGCTCGGCCCGGATCCTGGGCAGCAGAGCGGAGAAGGCGGCGCTGGAGCTGATCGCCAGGCGCTCGCGCGGCACGCCGCGCATCGCCAACCGCCTGCTCAGGCGCGTACGCGACTTCGCCGACGTCAGGGCGGACGGCGTCATAACCGCCGCCGTCACCCAGGCGGCCATGACCGCGCTGGAGATAGACCCCGAAGGCCTGGACAACCTGGACCGCCGCATCCTGCTGGCCATAGCGGAGAAGTTCAACGGCGGACCGGTCGGGATAGAGACCATCGCGGTGGCCGTGTCCGAGGAACAGGATACGCTCACCGACGTGATAGAACCGTTCCTGATCCAGAGCGGGTTCCTCAAACGCACCCCGCGCGGCCGCATGCTTACCCCCAAGGCGGCCCAGCACCTCGGCCTGAAGATACCGCCCCCGCAGGAACTTTTTTAACCTGAATCCTGCAGTTTAGGATAGTTTTCATTGATGATACGACTACTGCTGCCGCTGCTTCTTCTTCGCGTCCCGGCGTCGCCGCTTTTCCCGGCTCAGGCGCTGGCGGCGGAGCAGCAGCGCATCAGGGTGGCTATAACCCGGGGCTCCGCCTCGCTCAAGATCAGGACCTCGGCCAAGCTGTATATCCTGGAGGTCAAGACGGGCGACAAGTACCAGCTCCTCGGCGACTCCGACTACGAGGTGCGCTCGTCCGGCAACTCTATCATGGTAGCGGGACAGCAGCTGTCCTCCCCGGTAAAGCTGCTCGCCGCCGACGGCGGAGAGCGCATCCGTCTTGGCGGACGGCTTTATAAAGGCGACATAATCATCAGGGCCTCCGGCGACGACCGCATAGACATTATAGAGGCCCTTTCGATCGAGGATTACCTCTGCGGCGTCCTCCCCGCCGAGATGAGCCCGGACTGGCCGCTGGAAGCGCTGAAGGCGCAGGCGGTGGCTTCGCGCACTTACGCGCTGAAGCAGCTCAAACCCTCCGCCGATTACGATATCACCGACGGCGTGGAGATGCAGGTGTACAAGGGCTACTCCGGCATAAATTCGCGCATTAAAGAGGCGGTCGACTCCACCCGCGGCGAAGTCCTCAGGTACAAACGCAAGCTGGTAACCGCCTTCTTCCATTCCTGCTGCGGGGGCCACACGGCCAGCGTGAACTCGGCCTGGGGCGAAGAGGTGATCAAGCCGCTTTACGGCGTCGCCGACCCCTTCTGTTCCGCCTCGCGCCATTCCAAGTGGGACTATTTCGTTCCCGCCAAAGACCTGCTTGCGTTCATACAGAAGCGGGGCTCGATGGCGCTGAAGGTCACCGGGCTCAAGCCGCTAAAAAAGGACCGTTCCGGCCGGACCCTTTCCTACAAGATCTCCACCGACAGGGGCAGCGAAACCGCTTTGACCAAGGAAATGAGGGCCCATTTCGGCTCCTACGAATTCAGGAGCACTTTTATAACCCGCGTTACCCCGGTGAACGGCGGCTACGAGTTCCGCGGCCGCGGCTGGGGCCACGGCGTGGGCATGTGCCAGGAAGGCGCCAAGACCATGGCGAACAAAGGCAGGGGCTACCGCAAGATACTCCGCTACTATTACCCCGGCGCCTCCATAGAGGACCTTTAATGAACGAAGAAGCCTTAAGCGAATTTTCCGCGCTGGAAATAGAGCCGCTCATAGCGGACAGGCCGGCCGAGCCCAGGGATTCTTCGCGCCTGCTGGTGGTCAACCGCGCGGACGGCGCCCTGGCCAGCCGCAGGTTCTCGGACCTCGCCGCCCTGCTTACTTCCCGCGATCTGCTGGTCCTCAACCGCAGCCGGGTGTGGAAGGCGCGCCTTGAAGCCGCCAAGCTCACCGGCGGCCGCTGCGAAATACTCCTGATGGCCCCGCTCGGCCCCGACCGGACCTCCTGGACGGCCCTCTGCCGCAAGGTGCGCCCGGACCAGGCGCTGAACTGCCCCGGCGGGGTGCAGGCCCGCTGCCTCGGGCTCAACCCGGACGGCAGCTACAACTTCAGTTTTTCCGCGCCCCTCGACGAGGCTTACCTGGCGGCCCACGGGGCGGTGCCGCTGCCGCAGTACATCCTGAAAGCCAGGCAGCGCCGCAATGCCGGCGCGCCGCCGGACGAAGATAAATACCAGACGGTTTACGCCGAGGAGCCCGGCTCCATCGCCGCCCCCACGGCCGGCTTCCATTTTACGCCGGAGCTTTTTTCCGGCCTGAAGGCGGCGGGAGTTAAGACGGCCTTCGTCACGCTGCACATCGGGTGGGGCACCTTCCGCATGGTCCGCGCGCAGGACCCCGCCGCCCACGTCATGATGGAAGAGGAATGCGAAGTGACCGCCGCGGCCGCCGAAGCCATAAACGCCCACCGCGCCGCCGGCGGGAGGGTAATAGCGGTCGGCACCTCTTCCATGCGCACGCTGGAGACTTTCTCCGGCGAAGACGGGACCCTGCGCCCCGGGCGCGGCCGGGCCGGCCTGTTCATCCGCCCCGGCTACAAGTTCCGCGCCGCCGGCGCCTTTATCACCAACCTGCACGTGCCCGATTCGGCGCCGCTCTATATGACGGCCGCCTTCGCCGGGCGCGAACTCCTTTTCAAGGCCTACCAGCGCGCCGTGAGCGAACGCTACAGGTTCTACTCGTACGGCGATTCGATGCTTATAATATGAGGAAACACTATGGATCATTTTGAGATACTGAAAGCCGACACCGAGACCGCGGCGCGGGCGGCGGTCGTTAAAACCCCGCGCGGGCTGGTGCACACCCCCGTCTTCATGCCGGTGGCCACCCAGGGCACCGTGAAGGCGGTGTCGCAGCGGGACCTGTCCGAGCTGGGCGTGGAATGCATGCTGTCCAACACCTACCACCTCTACCTGCGCCCAGGCCTCGACACGCTCGAGCGCTTCGGCGGGCTTAACGGTTTCATGAACCACCCCGGCCCTATCCTGACCGATTCCGGCGGCTTCCAGGTCTACAGCCTGAGCCGCCTGCGCAAGATCACCGACACGGGCGTGCATTTCGCCTCGCATATCGACGGCAGCCCGCATTTCTTCACGCCGGAAAAAGTAATAGATTACCAGGCCGCCATCGGCTCGTCCATCTGGACCTGCCTCGACGTCTGCGTAAAGAACCCCGCCCCCCGGCGCGACGCCGAGGACGCCCTTAAGAAAACCATGAACTGGGCGCGGCGGGCGAAAACTCATTTCACCGAGAAGACCCGCCACATGGACCCCGCCAAGCGGCCCCAGCTGTTCGGCATAGTCCAGGGCTCCATCTACAACGACCTCCGCGCCGAGGCGGCCAAGCACATGACCGACCTGAACCCCGACGGCTTCGCCATAGGCGGCCTTTCCGTGGGCGAGAGCAAGGCGCAGATGATAGAGGCGCTGGCCGCGGCCGTGGAACACCTGCCCAAGGACAAGCCGAGGTATTTCATGGGCCTGGGCTCGCCCGAGGATATCTGGGACGCCGCCGAGCTGGGCGTGGACATGTTCGACTGCGTGCTGCCCACGCGCAACGCGCGCAACGGCCAGGCCCTGACCTCAGGCGGCAAGCTCTACATCAAGAACGCGCCGTTCAAGAACGACGACTCCCCCCTCGACCCGCTCTGCGACTGCATCTGCTGCCGCAACTACTCGCGCGGCTACCTCTCGCATCTCTACAAGGCCAAAGAGCTGCTGGTAAGCCAGCTTATTTCCATCCACAATATCCGCTTCCTTATAAACCAGACCAAGGCCATCAGGCAGGCCGTCGCCTCCGGCACCGTTCGCCAGGCGAAAAAGGCGTTCAGGGAGGCCTACCTGCCCAAGGAGTAAAGCGGCGGAGAGCTATGAAGGAAATGTTCGCGGATAAAAAAAACCTGCGCGCGGCCCTGGCCCTGGGCGTGGCCGCCGCCACGTTCGTCGTTTTCGCCCCGGCCATCAAGAACGGCTTCGTCAACTGGGACGACCTCGGCGCCCTGCTCGACAACAGGCATTACCGCGGCTTCGGCTGGCAGAACCTGAAGTGGATGTTCACCACTTTCCACATGGGGCTGTACCAGCCGCTGAGCTGGCTCACCTACGCGCTGGACCATGCCCTGTGGGGGATGAACCCGCACGGCTACCACCTGACCAATATCCTGCTGCACGCCGCCGGCGCCTCCGTTTTTTTCCTGCTCTGCGCGGAGCTCCTGCGGGCGGCGCGGCCGGAAAAAGAGGCCGGCCGCGGGCTGCTGTTCTCTGCCGCTTTCGCCGCGCTCTTCTTCTCCCTCCACCCGCTGCGCGTGGAATCCGTGGCCTGGGTTACGGAAAGACGCGATGTGCTCTCGGGACTTTTCTATCTCCTTTCCATATATTGGTACGTCCGCGCCCGCGCTGCCGCCGCGGGGCAGACCCGGCCCGCAAGCCTGGGCCTGTCGCTGGCGGCTTTTGTCCTGGCGCTGCTCTCCAAGGGCATTACGGTAACGCTCCCGGCCGCGCTGCTGCTGCTGGACCTGTACCCGCTGCGCAGGCTCCCGCCGCAGCCGAAGCTTTGGTTCTCACCCCAGGCAAGGCCGGTCTGGCGCGAGAAGTTGCCCTACCTGGTCCTGGGCGCGCTTTTCGCCGCGGCGGGCTACGCCGCGCAGGGCTCGGCGCTGCGCTCGTTCGGCGAGTTCGGCCTGGGCGACCGGGCGTTGCATTCGCTGTACTCCACCATGCTCTACGCCGCTAAAACGGCGCTGCCGCTGAACCTGTCCCCGCTCTACCAACTTTCAGGGGGCGCCCTGCCGGTCTATCTTTTCGGCGGCCTTTCCTTCATAATCGTGACCGCGGCGCTGTTCTTCCTGCGCGGGCGCTGGCCCGCCGGGGCCGCGGCGTGGGCCTTCTACCTGGTCACGCTGGCGCCGGTCATGGGTATAGTAAAGTTCGGCGCGCAGGCGGCGGCCGACCGCTACACTTATCTTTCCTGCCTGTCCTTCGCGCTGCTTGCCGGGGCGGGGTTCCTGGCGGCCTGGCGGGCCGCTGAAGGGAAATACCGCGGGCTAAGCTCCGCAGCCGCCTGCGCGGTGCTGCTGGCGCTGGCCTGGAGCACGAACGCGCAGATAAAGGTCTGGCGCGATTCGGAAACGCTCTGGAACCGCGTCCTGGCGCTGGACCCGGGGATAGACCTGGCCCACAATAATCTCGGGACGGAATTGCTGGCCCTGGGCCGCGCGCAGGAAGCCTTCGGCCACTTCGAGGAAGCGCTGCGCCTGAATCCCGCTTACCCGGGCGCGCATTACAACCTGGGCAAATACTACGAGGAAAAAGGGCTCAATCCCGAGGCCGCGGAGCATTACGCCGAGGCCCTCCGCCTGGACCCGCGGTTCGCGCGGGCCGGTTACAATCTGGGGCTGCTGTTTGAAAAGCAGGGCAAGACCGGCCCGGCCCTGTTCTACTACGAGCAGGCTATCAAGGGCGATCCCGGGTTCGCGGGCGCGCATTACAACGCCGGCACCCTGCTGGCCGCGCTGGGCGAGCTTGCCAGGGCCGCGGGCCACTTCACGGAGGCCGTCCGCATAGACCCGCAATACGCCGACGCCCACACCAACCTTTGCGCCATGCTGGCGGCGCAGGGCCGGCTTGAGGATGGGATAGCCCACTGTTCAATAGCGCTGAAGCTGGACCCGCGCAACACTAAAGCCCACTACAACATGGCGCTGGCGCTGGCCAGCGGCGGCAACAGGGACGAGGCGGCGCGGCATTACCTGGCCGCGCTGGAGCTGAACCCGCAGTTCGCCGAGGCCCACTTCAACCTGGCCCAGCTCCTGGCCGCCTCCGGCGACAAAGCCGGCGCCGCCGCCCATTACGCCCTCGCCATCCGCCTCAACCCCCGCCTCGCCCCCGCCCCTAATCGTTAAAAGCCCCCTAGATCCCCTGCGTCATGGTGCCGTGTGGACCGGAACGCAAAACGCGCTCGGCCAGCACCGTGGCCGTCGCTCATCCTCCTCCTTCGCCGCTTACGCAAGGCTCAGTCGTCGGAAGGTTTTGCTAACCCGGTCCACGCGTCGCCATGACGCGACAGCGCTGGAACTGTGGAAACTCAATGATATATATTTAAAAATTTGTTAGAATAATCACTGCAACATTTGACGACGGAGGACACATGAACCAGAACGCGGCCATAATGCAGCTGGTACCTTTCATAGCCGTAGCGGCTATCTTCTATTTCCTGCTCATCAGACCCCAGCAGAAGCAGCTCAAAGAAACCAAAGCCATGCTCGACGCCCTCAAAGCCGGCGACAAAGTGGTCACCCGCGGCGGCATGATCGGGCAGATAGCCGGGATAAAAGGCGACGAAGTGGAAGTGGAGATCGCCAAGGGCGTAAAAGCCCTATTCACCCGCAGCGCCATCGGCGCCATCCTGCCCCCGGCCAAGTAAAACAGGTTTTTCGGCGCGGCCCGCGCGGGTTAGCCGCGCCGCCGCAGGCAAAACGGACACGAACAAGGAGCATCGGCAATGACTAAATTACACTGGAAGATAGGCACCGTCCTGGGCCTCCTCATCCTTTCATTCTGGCTGCTGTACCCCGGCATAGAGTGGTACACCAAGACCAACGACGAGAGGGCCAAGACCGAGGCCATGCGCATGCGCCCCACGCGCATCCTCAACCTGGGCCTGGACCTGCGCGGCGGCACCCACCTGCTGCTGGAGCTGGACGTGAACAAGCTCGATAAGAAAGAACAGCTCAACGACGCCATGGCCCGCGCCATAGAGATCATCCGCAACCGCGTGGACCAGTACGGCGTGGGTGAAACCCCCATAGCCCGCCAGGGCGACCACTGGATCTCGGTGGACCTGCCCGGCATCTCCAATACCGAAGAAGCCGAGAACCTCATCGGCAAGACCGCCCTGCTCGAGTTCCGCCTGGTGAACGATTCCAGCGACGCGCAGGCCGTGATGACCAAGGCCGAAAACATGGACGCCCCCCCGCTGAACAAGGACGGCACGCCTACGCCCGAAATAGCCAAGCTGCTGCCCAAGGGCTCGGGCCTGTTCAAGGCCGCTCCCGGCCCGGAAGGCGAGCGGACCCGCTACTACGTGCTGTTCGACAGCGTCCCCGTCACCGGCGCCTTCCTCGAGAACGCCCGCGTGGCCACCGACCAGCAGTTCGGCACGCCCAACATCGACTTCACCTTCAACAAGGAAGGCGGCAAGATCTTCGAGAACTTCACCGGCGCCAACGTCGGCAAATACCTGGCCATCGTGCTTGACGGCGTGGTCCACTCCGCGCCCGTCATCAAGACCCGCATCGGCGGCGGCTCCGGCGTGATCGAAGGCTCCTTTACCATGGAAGAGGCCCGCAACCTGGCCATCATCCTGCGCGCCGGCGCCCTGCCGGCGCCGGTCAACATCATCGAGAAGCGTGTGGTGGGACCGGAGCTGGGCGAAGACTCCATCAAGAAAGGCGTCTCCGCGGCCGGCATCGGCTTCATCCTGGTCGTCATCTTCATGGTGGTCTATTACAAGGCGGGCGGCCTGGTAGCCGACATCGCCCTGGCCCTGAACTTTGTGCTGCTCTTGGCCGCGATGAGCTACTTCGGCGCCACGCTGACCCTGCCGGGCATCGCCGGCATGATCCTGTCGCTGGCAATGGCCATCGACGCCAACGTGCTTATCCTCGAGCGCATGCGCGAAGAAATGGCCCTGTCCAAGCCGGTGGCGATGATCATCCCCACCGCCTACGACAAGGCCTGGAGCGCCATCCTGGACTCCAACGTGACCACCTGGATAGCGGCAATCTTCCTCTTCCAGTTCGGCTCCGGCCCGGTGAAGGGCTTCGCCGTCACGCTCACCATCGGCCTGCTGCTCGGTATGTTCACCTCTGTTTTCGTGACCAGGGTCATTTATGAATTCTGGCTCACCTCCAATCCCAAGGAGCTCAGCATATGATGATACTCATTAAGAAAACGAACATTAACTTTATGGCCAAGCGCCATATCTTCTTCGCCATTTCGGCGGTGGTGATAGGCGCGGGCCTGCTCTCCATGTCCATCAAAGGCCTGAACCTGGGGCTGGACTTCACCGGCGGCACGCTGCTGCAGCTGCGCTTCGAGCAGCCCGTTACCACGGCCGAGATCCGCGGGGCCATGAGCAAAGGCGGCCTCGATGCGGTCATCCAGAGCCTCTCCGACCGGAACTCCTACCAGATCAAGGTAAAGGGTTCCCAGGAGAACGCCAGGGAGACAGCCGACAAGATAATCTCCAGCCTCACGGCCAACCTGCCCGGGAACAAGTTCAACGAGGAGAAGCAGGACTACGTCGGGCCCGTGGTGGGCCGCGACCTGGCTAAGAAGGCCCTGTTCGCCATCATCCTGTCCTTCTTCGGCATCATCGTTTACGTGGCCTTCCGCTTCTCCAACCCCACCTGGGGCGCGGCGGGCGTGCTGGCCATCTTCCACGACGTGGCGGTGGTCATGGGCGCCATGTCCATCACCAACCGGGAGATAGACCTGGTCATAGTGGCGGCCCTCTTGACCATAGCCGGTTACTCCATCAACGACACCATCGTCATCTTCGACCGCATGCGCGAGAATATGAGGATCTTCCCCAAGATGCCGCTGGGGCAGCTGGCCAACACCAGCGTGAACGAGACGCTGTCGCGCACGCTGATCACCAACCTCACCGTGCTGGGCGTCGTGCTGATACTCTTCGTGTTCGGCGGCGAGGTCATCAACAACTTCGCCTTCGCCATGCTCGTCGGCAGCATCTGCGGCACCTACTCCACCATCGCCATTGCCACCCCGCTGGTTTACCAGTGGGAGGGCAAAGGCCACAGGAAATAAGCCGGGAAGAAAGCCGTTATCAGTTCTGGAGCCGATGTGCGCAAGATAAAGAACTTCAAGATCCAGGTCTACTCCTACGAGGTGCTGCGCCGCGCGCGCAAGCACAAGCTGGACCTGGCCGGCATAGGGCTCGACGACGAAGCCGCCATGCGCGAATACGCGTCGGGCCTGGCCACGGCGCTGGAGCCGGCCCTGGTCTTTGAATACCTGGCGCCGGAAGACGCCCTGGCCATGCGCATCAACGGCGATACCCCCTCCCCGCTGACGGCGGGTATCCTTACGCTGGGCGCCCCCTTCGAAGCGAAGGTGGACGCCGCGGCGGACGACACCCACAAGCGCCTTAACCGGATAGCGGCGCAGATCTTCCTGAATACCGCGGTGGGCGTAACCACGGGGCTGGCGCTGCGCGAAGCTGAGCCCGAAGGGTTCGAACTGTCCCCCGCCATCTACATCTCCTCCTGCCCGGAGCAGGAATCCCAGCCGCAGGAAGCCACCTCCGTGCCCCTTTACGAGAACGAACTGATAAAAGCCCTCTGCGCCAGGCTCGAGGCGGACAAGATAGGCGTCTCTTTCGACACCGGCGCCTTCTCGCCCAAGTATTCGGCGGTGTTCGCCCTGCCCTGGCTTTCCCGCAAAAAGAAGAAAAGCGCGTCGGCCTCCAAGAAATAGCCCGGCGCGCCCCCCACAATGGGATACCTGCTCCTGCTCCTCTACAGCCTGCTCGCGCCCGTCATAGCGGCGCTTTACGCCCTGTATTTCCTGCTTTCCCCCCGCCGCTCCCTGATGAAAAGCCTGGGCGGCGAGCTGGGCGAACGCCTGGCCCTGGCGGTTCTGCCGGTGGCAGGCGCCCCGGTCTGGCTGCACACCGCCTCCATGGGCGAGGTGAAGGCCATCTCGAAGCTGGCCCCGGAGCTGGCAGCCGCGGAGAAAGCGCCGCTCTTGATAACCGCGTCCACCTCTTCGGGCAGGGCCGAAGCCTCCCGGCTTACCCCCGGCGCGCGTTTTGCGCCGCTCGATTTCTACCCGCTGGTCAAACGCTTTATAACACGCCACCGGCCGCGCATGCTGGTGGTGATAGAGACCGAGATCTGGCCGGCCATGTTCATAGCGGCGGCCAGGGCGGGGGTGCCGGTCTATCTCGCCAACGCCCGCATCTCCCCCGGCACGCTGGCGCTTTACCGCGCGCTGGGGCCGCTTTCCCGGCTTATGTTCTCCGGCGTAAAACAAGTGCTGGCGCAGAGCGAGGCCGACGCGCTGCGCTTCCGCAGCCTCCCCGGCCTGGCGGACAAGGTAACGGTCACCGGCAACCTCAAACACGACCAGCTCGGGGCTTCCGGCGCCGGCGCCGACAAAGTAAAGGAATTTTTGAAAGCCGCGGGCTGGGAAGGCTGCCCGCTGTTCACCGCCGGCAGCACCCACCCCGCGGAAGAGCCGCTGCTGGCCGACGCTTTTCTTGAGGCTAAAAAGACCGTGCCCGGTCTTAAGCTGGCGCTTGTCCCCCGCCACCCTGAACGCCTGGCGGAGACCGAAGCTGCCCTGCGGGAGCGCTGCGTGGAGTACACCAAGTGGAGCACCCGGGAAACCGGGCGCGACTGCGTCATAGTGGACGCGATGGGCCTGCTGCAGGCCTTCTACGCCGTCTCCGCCGTCTGCTTCGTAGGCGGTACCCTCGACGACACCGGCGGGCATAACCTGCTGGAACCGGCGCTCTATTCCAAACCAGTACTCTTCGGCCCCAACTACCGCAACGCCCGGCAGGCCGGGGAATCCCTGCTGAAGGAAAAGGGCGGCTTCCTCACGGGAACCGCCCCTGCCATGGCGCTGAAACTTTCAGAACTGCTCAACGCTCCCGCTCAACTGCAGGCCGCCTGCGCCAACTCCGCCAAAGCCCTCTCCTCCCTCAAAGGCGCCACCGCCAGGACCCTGGCGGCGCTTTCCCGGTAAAGATATGAAATACTTTTTAGCCGCCATAATGTTGCTATCTTACCTCGCCGCCGGGCAAGCCGAGGCCGGCTGGAAGTTTGCCGTGCTCTCGGATATACACGTAGGCAAGCAGGCTGACCCGGCCCAGAGCGTGGGCCCTTTCCTTAAGAACGCCATAGCCCGCCTGGCGGCCGAGAAGCCGGACCTGGTCATCCTCACCGGCGACCTTACCCGCGGCAACCCCGACGACGGGTTTTCCGCGGAGGCGGCCGGCAAATGGTGGGGCAGCGTAAAGAAGGCCCTGGAGCCGCTGCGCGAGGCCGGCATACCCGTGGCGCCCATCCCCGGCAACCATGATTCCTATACCAGCGCCCACCGCCAGGCCTACAAAGCGGCCTGGGCGGATTTCAGCCCGGGGCTGGCCGGCCTGGACCTGAAGGGCAAGCCGCCGCATTATTATTCTTTCGACCACGGCGGCGCGCATTTCACGCTGCTGTCGATAACCGACCAGGACATCTCCGCCGAGCAGCTCGCCTGGCTGAAGAAGGACCTGGCCGGGGCTTCTGGCCTGCGTTTCGTTTTCGGCCACGTGCCGCTGGCCTCGGCCATGGCCAGGCCCAACGCATCGTTCAGGAAGGAACTGGGCTCCGCGCTGGCCGACGGGAACGCCGCCGCCTACGTATGCGGCCACGAACATTTAGTGTGGGACCAGAGCGACGGCCTGCCGGTGCGGCAGATCATCTCCGGCACCGCCATGAACCGGCCCTACAGCTACGCCATCCGCAAAGAGCTTTACGCCGCCCATTGCCGCGCCGCCGACGGCCAATGCGTAATGCCGGCCACCGGCCGGCGCTTCTCCGCCAACCCGGCCGATCGCCTGCAGAAGCTCAGCTCGGCCTTTTATATTTTTGAAATGGACCCCGCCCTGGAAGGCGGCTACTCCGCCACCCCCCACACCCTCGACGAAACCGGCGCCCTCTCGCCCTTCTATCTAGCACAGTAGTAAAAAAAGGGCGGCTTCCTTAGGGAAACCGCCCTTTTGATGGCGCTGAAACTTTCAGAACTACTTAACGCTACCCTTCAACTGGCCGCCGCCGGTTCCGCCAAAGCCCGCTCCTGCCTCACCGCAAAGACCCTGGGGATAATCACAGGTCACTGACAGGCCACCGTAGTTTTTGTCGTAAGTATACCGTGATCGAAAGTCAGGTTGTAACACGTCGATGTGATCGTGGACCCCACGACCTGAAACGTAACCGGCGAAGCCGGCGACAATCCGGTTACTCCAACGGTCATGCCGTTGCCGGTAGCATCCGCGACCAAGACCGCGTCAGGATTAAAACCGCCCACCCCCGTTCCGCCGGAGCCGACCGGTAACTGTCCTGACACTTCGCTTGTCAGGTCAACATTTATTGCCGCCCAGCTGAGAATGGTACCCGCGCCATGTGTCGTCAAAACGTAGCCGTCAGTGCCGGCGGCAAGCATCGCCGTCGCGCCGCCGCTTGTTTGGTACGGGACAGAATACGCGGCTCCGCCGGCAATATTGGTCGCAGTGGTGGCCGTAGTAGCCGTATTGGCGTTGCCGTTGAGCGCGCCGGCAAAGCTGGTCGCGGTAATGGTAGCGGCGGTGAAGTTACCGGAGCCGTTACGTTTAACAATGGTATTGATTACGCTCGTGTCGGTTGCCTGCACCCAGGTCGGCAGCGAACCTGTGTTATTCGTCTGCAGCAGGTACCCGGCAGTACCCGCGGCCAGCATTGCCGTTGTACCGGCCGCGCTCTGGTATGGGAAGGAGTAGTTTCCGCCGCCTGCGATATTGGTCGCCGTAGTCGCTGTCGTGGCCGTATTGGCGTTGCCGTTGAGCGCGCCGGCAAAGCTTGTTGCGGTGATGGTAGCGGCGGTGAAGTTACCGGAGCCGTTGCGCTTAACTATGGTATTGATCACGCTCGTGTCGGTTGCCTGCACCCAGGTGGGCGCCGAGCCGGTGTTGTTGGTCTGCAGCAGGTAGCCGGCGGTGCCGGCGGCAAGCATCGCCGTGGTGTCGGCGGCGCTTTGGTACGGGAAGGAATAGCTGCCGCCGCCATCGAGGTTCGTGGCCGTGGTGGCTGTGGTAGCGTTGCCGTTAAGCGCGCCGCTGAGGCCGTTGCTGAAAGTCTGCACACCGGTCCAGGTATTTGTGTTGCCAAGGTTTATGCCGAGTTTATCGCTGTTGATACCGCTGCCGGAAAGAGTGCCGTTGGCATTAAGTATCACGACCTGGTCGCCCCAGTCGTCGCCCACGCCGCCGGCGCCCACGGATTTCCAGGTGGCCTTCCCGGTGGCGTCGGTGCCCAGTACATAACCATCCACAGCGCCGTTAGGCATTCTGAAGGTCCCGGCCGTTATATAAATACCGGAAGCAGTTTCCAGGCTGTACTGCGCCGCGCCGCTGGCTCGGAACGTGCCGCTGGACAGGGAGGTAAAGCCGACGGCTGAGACCACCTGTGTGCCGTTATCGGTCAGGTTGCTGTTCCCAACGTAATTAGCCGTGGTCCATTTGGCTATAGTGTTCGCGGTCCCGACAGCCTGGGAAAGCGGGTTGCTGCCGGTTCCATAAAGGATGCCGGTCACGCCCGAGAGGCCTGTCCCGCCGTTGGCCATGGGCAGGATGCCGCTGACCTCGGCGGAAGCGGCGGCCAGTTGCACCTGTCCGTAACTGGGCTGCCCCCCCGCGTTGCCGTGGAGTACAGTGGCCGTGGTGCCCTGCGGGCCCTGGATTATCGCCGAGCCGTTGGAGACCATGACGGCGCTAGCGGTGAGCGCGGTGCTGGAATTAGTGCCGCCGTTAATTATTGCGAGCACGCCGCTGACGTGCGAGGTCAGCCCCACCTTGCCGTAGAAGGGGGCCGTAGTAACGCCGCCTGAAAGGAGGACGTTCCCGGTGATAACATCGCTTAGCTTGGAAAGGGTGCCGGCGCCGGACGCGTAGAGGATATCACCCACCGCGTAGCCGCCAGTCTGCCCGGTGCCGCCGTAAGAAGCGCTTAGCGTGCCCCATGAAGGGGCACTGGTCCCGCCGGCCAACAGCGCTTGGCCAGCGGTGCCTGCGCTTATGGAGCCCATCGCAGCGGCGGCGGAGAAATATGGCATGCCCCACTGCGTACCGGAGGTCATGCCCGTGCCGCCGTAACCCACGCCTACCGTATTGCCGTTCCAGTCGCCGCCGGAAGTTATGCGCGTGACGCCGCCGGTCTGGATATTG
>MGUK01000084.1 GCA_001799995.1 Elusimicrobia bacterium GWF2_62_30 | reverse complement strand
GCACAAAGAAGCCAGGCCGGCTTCGCCCCTGGAATACAACTTACGATAACATATATTATGTTAACTTAATCATATTGCCGTATACACCAGCCCAATCAACACACCGTATTAATGTTTTACAAATAGTGCTTATTATGTAAGCACTATTTTAAATAATCTAACACCATTTATAATATTTTATAAATAGCAAACTATTTCTCTCTCCGGACAGGCACATCTCAGTTTCTCCAAGAACAGAACTTGAGAATTTTGGCAAAGTTTGGGGAAATCAAAAACCGGCAAGTTTAAAAATCAGCCAGAAAACAGGCTGTTTTAGAATACCATGAAGAGCCTGGGAAACGCAGTTTCCTGGAAACGCAAAAGTTGGCAACTTAGGAGGGAGTTACAGATACCATTAAAAGCAGCACAGGGCCAAGGCCGCCAGGCCGCTATCGCCCCCCTCCAGACCTGGTCCGGGGCAAAACACGATCTCTCCCCCCGCTTCAAGGGTATACCACTATACCCCAAAAAGCTCCGAAAATAGCCAATTTATAAAATACCATGAAGAGCCGGAAAGGGCGGCAGCCCAAAGATCGGCCTGAATTTGCCCTGCAGCAAAAATACCAGCAAAGACATAAGAACAGGAACATGCCGGGGAACCCCGGCTTTCAGGCAGGAGCAGGAATACCATCGGGCGGGAAAAACAGCTGATTTTGGAGCCGCGAAAACCCGCGAAAGGGAACACGGCAAAACAGGAGGGGACAAAAAACAGCGAAGAACCGGCATCGGGCTCAGGACTTTCCGCATGAAGGTATGCCGGAAGGCGGGCAGCTGCGGATAAAGGCAAAAAACAGCCCTTGAACGGTCAATTTAAAAGCCGGCACGAGGGCACGGCCGCGTTATTTCCGGAATGAACGGGAAATGGCGGGGATGATGAGGAGGTAGCCGGTCAAAAGGCAGGCGGGGGAAAGTATAGCCCAGGCATTCTTCCCCCCCGCATCCGCTTTAACAAGGGAAAGGTAACCGATAACGATAAGGAGAAGAGCTGAAACCCAGAAAATACCGGCCCCGGGAGCCTTCCCCCCCGCCGTTTCGGCCTTAGCCGCGCCAGCGCCCGGCAAAGAGGGCTCCCGGCCCTCTTTAGACCCGGCTGCTCCCGCCTGCGGGACGCGCTGACGGCGCTTTTTAGACATTGTCGGGCCTATTTTTTGGCGGAGGTGAGCACATCCACAAGGCGCTGGCGCGCGAATTCGAGCGTGGCTTTTGCTCCCGGGTCCTGCTCGGAGGCGCTCAGCGTCTCGAGCAGCACAAGGCTGTCGGCGTTCCCTACCAGCGCGATAACGTTGAGCGCCTGGCCCTTAACGCTCAGGTCCGGCGAATTTACCAGCTCGGTAGCCGCCGGAAGGCCGTCTTTAAAGCCCATTTTTGCCAGGGAAAGCGCCGCTTCCACTTTTATACCGGGGACCAGCTCAGGCGCAAGAAGCTTCTTCAGCTCGGGCGCCGCGGATACGGCGCCCATATCGCCAAGCGCGCGCGCGGCTTCCATGCGGATATACTGGTCGGTGCTGCCCAGCAGGGCGGTTACGGCCGGCACGGCTTTGGCCGACTGCAGCATGCCGGCGGCCGAGATCGCGGCGCGGCAGGTGTTGGGATCTTTGGAATCGAGCAGCGCGATAACGCTGTCCTCCGCCGGAACGTACTTTATAGCCCCGAGGGTGTGCAGCGCCGCGGAGCGCACGGACGGGGACTGGTCCTTCAGCGCTTTTATGAGCGCGGGCCCGCTGGCGGGGTCGGACAGGTAGGAAAGCGAGATCGCCGCCTGCTGGCGGACGCTGGCGTCCTTATCTTCGGCAAGGAGCTGGGCGAGCTTGGGCGCCGCTTCGCGCCAGACGAACAGGCCCAGCCCCTCTACCGCCGCGCGCCGCACGCCGGCGACCTCGTCGGAAAGGGCCTTGAAAAGATCGGGGATAGCTTTAGCGTCCCGGCTTTGGGCCAGGTAGCTTACGCCTTGCCGGCGGACAACCGGCTCCGCGGAGCCGGCCTTTTCCAGCGCCGCGGCAAAAGGGTCCGCCTGCGGCTTGGCCGCGGCGGGCCCGACGGCAGGCTGTTCCTTGGCGGGCGTGGCGTCGGCCGCGGGGGAGGCCTTTACCTCGGGGGCCGTCTTCGGGGAAGCTGCGGCGGGCTTTTTAGCGGCGGCCGCGGTCTTTTTAGGCGCGGGCTGCGCGCAGAAAGCGGCGGCCGGAAGCATAGCCATAAGGATAAAAACGGAGATAATTTTTGTCTTCTTCATACCCTGAATTCTAGTATTTTATCTATTGCCGAACAAGGCTATGCCTGTGCCGCGCCTGCCGGGCTCAGAACATCGGGCCGAGATAGAAATAGAAGATCTTCCCGCCGTCGGAGGCGCGCACGGCGTAATCGAAACTGATCACCAGCTGGAAAGTCTGCAGCACGAAAGTATGCAGGTCTATCCCGACGCCGGCCGTATTGCTGACGTCGGCGGCGCGGAAGCCGCGCAGCTCCGCCGCCCCGTCCCAGCCGTAGCCGGAATCGAGGAAGAGCCGCCCGTAAAGGGCCTTGAAGTAGAGATCCGGGAAAATATAGCCGAAGTAATAATCCATGCTGGCCAGCGGCACCCGCAGCTCGACGTTATTCATGAAGACGCCGGGCTTTTCGAATTCGTCGGCATAGGACTGCAGGCCGCGCACGCCGCCCAGCCCGCCGAAGCCGAAGATGCGCCGGTCGCGGCCGACGCTGCGGCCCGCGGTAAAGCGGTCCACGACGGTGGAACGCTTGGAAAGCGGGAGGTATTTCATGTAATTTAAATAGAAAACGTCGTACTTCATGTTCCCGCCCGCGGTATCAATGGCCGTCAGCCACGAGAGTTCGGTCCTGGAGCCCCGGTTGGCGATAAGGTAAAGCCCGTTGACCGTGTCGCGCACGTACTTTGTCTGCAAAGCCCTGGTGTCGTACCGCTCCCGGTAGGAGATCTCGCGGTAGTCGTTACTCTCGTCCTTTACCACGGCGTAGGCCTCCACGCGGTTGTAGCGATCGAATGGCCAGGCGGTCCCGACGGCATGCCGGGCGTAGCGCTTGTTGTAATCGTAGCCGGAGGAGGAAATAAATTCCCTGCCGAACAGGCCGGCGGTCTGCAGCAGCAGCGGCATGCGCCAGCGGGCATAAGAATAGTTGACCTGGTAATTCATGTAGCCGTAGCCGGAATTGTAATACAGGTACAGCGCCAGGTTGTGGTTGCCGAGCATGTCCGAGGCCTGCCAGTAATTGGTCCACAGGAGCCCGCCCGGCGAGGAGAACATGAAAGCTGGATAGAACAGGTCCGTCGAGGCCTTGAAACGGTACGGCCGGAAAGTACCGGAGGAAACTTCCGCGGCGGGCGCCCCGCCCTCCTCGCCGGTGCCGCGCGCGGCAACGGTTCCGGCGGCCGGCAGCGCGGCCGGGGCCGCGTAGAGGTGCATCTCGCCGCGGCGGAAAGCGGAAAAATAAAGCCGGTCCCCGGCGGCCAGCGGGGTGAACATGCCGCCCAGGCTGCGGGTAAGCCTGGAAACGTTCCCCGAAACCCTGTCGAAGGAATAGAGCTCGAAATTATCGCCGGAATCCGAAATAAAATACAGCGTTTTTCCGTCGGGAGAAAAGACCGGGTCATAGACGGCGCCGTCCAGGCGCAGGAGGCTGCGCGGCGTGCCGCCGGCCGGCAGGAAGCAAAGCTCCCGGGTAAGCGCGCCGCCGCGCTCCGTTTCGCAGGAATAAGCCAGGCCGGAGCCGTCCGGCGCGTAGGCCGGGGACGCTTCGTCCTGCCGGGAATCCGTGAGCCGCGCCAGTTCGTCTCTGCCGACGGCCCCGCCGTGCGCCAGGCGCTCCGCCGCGACTTCGTAGATATCGTTGAAGGAGCCGCCCATGCCGATAAAGGCGACTTTTTTCCCGTCCGGGGAGAAGACCGGCTGGCGGACTTCGGCCAGGCCTTCCATGCCGGCGCGCGTCACGCGGCCGGAGGGCACGGAATACAGGAAGAGGTATTCGCGGTGGTTCTTCTGCCCGGCGAACACCAGGCTGGCGCCGTCGGGCGACCAGGAAAGGGAGCGCAGGGGCTTGGTAAAGCGCCCGTACGGGATATTCTCCGCGCCGGCGGAGAAAGCCTCCAGTTTTTTCTCAGCGCCGGTCGCCAGGTCCCGGATACGGACTTCCGACGGATGGCCTGCCCTGGTGGAAAGGTACGCGAGACTTTTGCCGTCCGGCGAAACGGCCGGGCTCATGTTGAACTCCGGGATCCCGGAGGCGCCGGAAGTTATTTGCACGCCGTAAACGCCCGGCTCCTGCAGGCGCTCCGAGGCAGCTTCGGCCCCGTACTTCAGGCTGGAATACTCGCGGAACTTCCTGTCGAACTCCTCCAGGTCCGTCCCGATGAGCGGCAGGAGCACCGACGTAGACTCGTATTTATTGCGGAAGATCTCCAGCAGTTTGCGCGGCTTGTCGGAGCCGTACTGCTGCGCCAGGAAGCGGATGACCTGCCCGCCGGTCTTGTACGCCAGGGTGACCTGGTGCGGCTTGAGGTGCCCGAACTGCGTCAGCCGGCTGAGGCGCGGCAGCCCCCCGCCCAGGACGGCGTCGCGCGCGTACATTTTTTCCACCGCGTAGTCTTCCCCGCCGGTCTCGTACTCGGCTATGCCTTCCATCATCCACGACGGGTAGATGTAGGTCTTAAGGATGCGGGCCGACTTCCAGAAGCCGTCCACCAGCAGGCTGAACTGCACCTCGTGCGCGAATTCGTGCTCGATAACGTTCTTAAGCCAGCCCCTGGACCCGTCCGACCAGACCATGAAGCGGTCCTTGAACGCCTCGGTCAGGCCGCCCACGCCGTCGGAAACGTCCGCGACGTTGTTCTGCTGCATGTCGTTCTGGGAAGCGTAAAGAAAGAACGGGATGCGCTTCGTAAGCGCCGGGTTCAGCTCCGCGCTTTGGCGGCTGTAGGCGTCCTCAAGGACTTTCCCGGCGTAGGCCAGCCAGGGTTCGGAATCGGGATAGTAATGGACGTCGAAATGCGGGGTGGAATAGACGGCCCACTTGAAATCTTTAACTATGACCTTGTTCTGTTCCTGCGCGCCGGCGCAGACGGCCGCCAGCAGCAGGGCCTGCAGGATGATAACCGCCCGGAGGAGAACTGGCTTTGCCACTTTATTTTTTCTTCTTTACCGCTTTGCGGGCCTTCTCGAGCTTCGCAAGAAGCCGTTTGCCTTCTTCGTGCGCAGGGTCCAGCTTAAGCAGTTCCTGCAGATACGCGCAGGCCGGGTCCGTCTCTTTATTCTTCTGCGCGGCGTCCGCCGCCAGCCACAGCAGCCCGGCATGGTCGGTAAAGCCTCCGACGGAAGCGGCGGCCGCGGCGGCCTTTCCCAGGAAGGCGGAGGCCTTGGCGTAATCTTTAAGTTCGTAGCCGATCCTGCCTTCCGCGTAATCGGCCAGGAAAGCCCCTTCCGCGCCGGCGGCGCGCAGCCCGGCCAGGGCGGCGGCGTAGTCCTCTTTGTTCTTCCAGCGGGCGAGCGCGTAGTTCTCCAGGAGGACCGCGTCGCCCGCGCGCACCTTCAGCAGGATCTCGTATTCCCGGACGGCGCAGGGGAAATCCCCGGAAGAATAGCACAGCTTGGCCAGCAGCATGCGGGCCTCCTGGTCGTCCGGCTTGTTGTTGAGGAACCTGCGGTATTCCTGGGAGGCAAAGCCGTACAACCCTTCCGCCTGGTACATCACGCCGAGGTAAAAGAAGGAGCGGTAATCGGCGAGGCCCAGCGCGCGCGCTCGCTCGAGGTCGGCTATGGCCTCCAGGTAGCGCGCGGGTCCCAGCTGGTATTTAAGCCGGCCCGCTTCGGCCAGCGCCTGCATATCGTCGGGGGAAGCCGCCAGGCGCGCGGTCAGGTCCGCCAGCCTGCGTTCGGCCTTGGCCGCCTGCATGAAATCCGAAGCCGACCGCGGGAAATCGGAGGAGGAAACGGAGGACTGCCCGGTGAAAATGTAAAGTGCCGCCAGGCCCGAGAGTAAAAAAAGGCCCAGCGGCACACCGTACGAATGGACCAGCTTTACCGCCGCCGCCCTTAAAGTCTGGAGGCGGGCCTCATAACTCACCTTCGTCCTCCGAATTCTCCAGGAGGATCTGACCCAGCGTCAGAGACGGAGAACCCTTGAGGTACTGCGCCATGCGCTTGCGGTCTTCCACTTCTTCGCAGCGCTTGACGGAAAGGGTAAGGCGGAAGGTGGTGGAGTTGATGCCGATGATGATCGTGTTGAGCTCCTGGCCTTCCTTGGGCGCGCCCTCAGCGCCGTATTCTTCGGGGATGACGAGAGCTTCCACCTGCTCGCTTATCTTCGCCAGGGCTCCTTCCGGGGAAACGGAGGCGATCTTCACTTTGAGGTGTCCCCGGTAGGCGAACTTCCTCTTGAGCATGTCCACGGGATTGGGGGTAAGCTGTTTGAAGCCGAAAGCGAGCTTCTCGCCTTCCTTGTCCACGGCAAGCACTTTGCACTTCACGCGCTGGCCGCGCTTGTAGGACTTGAGGGCGGCCTCGGGGGCGCGCCACGTAACGTCGGAGAGGCGCACGAAGCCCTCGATGCCCTGGAAGCGCACGGAGATGCCTTCCTCGGTGACCTTGGAAACCACTCCGCGCACGACGTTGCCGGGGACGATCTCGGCGAGCACCTGCCCGCGCCTTTCTTTCTCGTCCTCCTCCAGCACCTGGCGGCGGGAGACCACTACCTTGCGGTCCTTCTCGTTAAAGTCGGTTATGTAGAACTTGACCTTGGCGCTGGGCGGGAGATAATGCTTGTGGGCGCCGCCGAGCTCGGAAAGGGACAGCGGCATGAAAGCCCTCATCCCGGAAATATCCACGATATACCCGCCCTTCACGATCTCCGTAACCTTGCCCTTCACGCGCTCCTTGGCCTCGTACATCTTGCGGACCATATCGAGCGCGGCGCGCTCCCTGGCGCGGCGGTGCGACATGATGGTGTTGCGCCCTTCGCCGCCTTTTTTCTCGAGCACGGCCATCACTTCGTCGCCGGGCTCCGGGGTCTTCTCGTCCTGGAATTCGGCCAGGGGGATGACGGCCTCTTTCTTTTCGCCGATGTCGACGAAGACGAATTCCTGGTTCACCTGGATCACTTTCACCGTGACCATGTCGCGCGAATAGATCTTTTCCGAGACCTCGGTCTCCGCTTTCAGGAGGTCCGCCATGGACATCTCATCCTCGGGGCGCGGGGCCGGCTTGTTCTCGTTATCCTGGTCTTCGATGGGCTGGGTTTCGTTGATTTCCATGGGGCTACTACTCCTTCGTTATTGAAAAAATGTCCGACAGCAGCGATTCAGAAAATTGGGCGTAGGCGGCTTTAATGTCTTCCTGGGGCTCAAAGTGCGTTATATTACCGTACTTAATAGTTATTTTACCTAATTTTGCGAAGTTGTCGCTGTTAAATATCCGGGCGGTAAGCACCGGGGCCCCGGATTTATGCGCTAGGAAGGCCACTCCCGACTTGGCCTGGAGTTTCCGGCCCTGGGCGCGGGTGCCTTCCGGGAAGATGGTCAGGAGCCCGTTTTTCTTGAGCACGTTGAGGGAACCGCGCAGCGCGCCCAGGTCCCCCCCTTCCTTTTTGCGGTCCACCGGGATGGCCCCCCAGCGCAGTATGAACCAGCCGAGCACGGGGATGGAGAACAGCTCTTTTTTCGCCATCACGTTGACCCTGCGGGCCAGGGCCGTGAACGCCAGCAGCGCCGGCGGATCTGCTATGGAAAGGTGGTTGCAGGCGATTATCAGCGGGCCTTCCTTCGGAACTTTCTCCAGCCCTATCACTTCGATGCGGTTGAAGATGCGGAACCAGGTCCTGAAGAAAAGGAAAACCAGGTCCAGGGACAGCTTTATCACGGCTTAACGGCCTCCCGGAAAAGGCGCTCTATCGCGGCCACGACGTTCTCCCTGGGCATGGCGGTGGAATCGAGGTAATGCGCGTCCTCCGCTTTCCGGAGCGGGTTGTTCTTCCGGCCGGAATCCTGCGCGTCGCGCTTGATTATGAAATCCAGGATCTGGGCGTAATCGGCTTCCAGGCCCTGCCCGCGCAGCTGGCCGACGCGGCGCTCCGCCCTGGCCTCCGGCGAAGCGTCAAGATAGACTTTGAGTTCCGCGTCGGGAAAAACATTGGTGCCGATGTCGCGGCCTTCCATGACCACGCCGCCGGGAACGCCGGCCTGGCGCTGCATGTCGCGCATGAACAGCCGCACGCCGGCCAGCCGCGCTATGCCGGAGCTGGCCTTGCCCGCGCGTTCGTCGGTGATCTCCAGGTCGAGCGCGCGCCCGTCGAGGGAGACGCCGGCCTCGGGGCCCTTTCCTTTAGGGAAGCCCCACTTGAGCGACCCGGCCAGCTTTACCAGCGCGCCGTCGTCTTCCAGGTCGAGCCCGAGCTCCAGGGCCTTCCAGGCGAGCGCCCGGTACATTTTGCCCGTGCTGATAAAGCTGTAGCCGACGCGGTCGGCCACCATCTTGCCGACGGTGGACTTGCCGACGCCCGCCGGCCCGTCGATGGCGATTATGATCCCGTTGGGACGCATCAACCGGCCACCGCCACTTTCTTGGGCAGGTTGGCTTCGTTATCGACGCCGAGCTTGCGCAGCGGGCGCACCCACTTGGTGAAGTTGGAGGGCTTGAGCGAATACTCGTGCACCAGGCGCGCCACTTCGCTGATCGGCTGGTAGCTTTCCCAGTTCAGGCGCAGGATGCGCACGCCGGCGTCCTCCATCTCCTCGATGAACTCGTAATAGTTCTCCTGCAGGCTCCTGAGGTAGTAGGGGTCGATGCTCTTTTCCATATTGCGGCCGCGGGATTTTATGCGGGCGATGGAAGTTTCCACGCGGCAGTCCAGGAAGATCATCAGCTGCGGGTAGACCATCTCGCGCAGGACCATGTTGTCGAACAGGTCCAGGTAGGTGTTGTAGTCCATGTCCGAGATGATCTTGTCCGGGTGCCGGTTGAGCATGCGCGCGAAGATGGTGTCTTCCCAGATGGTGCGGTCCTGCACCACGCCGCGGATCTTGCCGAGGCTGATGCGGGAGACGAATTCGCGGTGCTGGCGGAAGCGGTGGTTCAAGAGCCAGATCTGCATGATGGTGCCGAACTGCTTCATGTCGCCGTAAAAACTTTCCAGGTAGGGGTTGCCGCCGACCTCTTCGAGCACGGGCTCGAAGTTGAGCGCCTTGGCCAGTTCCATGGTCAGCGTGGACTTCCCCACCCCGATGATACCCGCTATGCCGATGTAGCCTTCAGCGAACATAGTTGCTCCTTGTACGGCGAAAGATAAAACTTGACCCGGCTATTTGCCGCGGCCGGAATCTATTTCCTGCTCGATGCCTTTGATCGCCAGCAGCACGTCGTCGGGATTGGAGGCGGCCTGGATAATGTCGTCCAGCTTGGCCATGCCGTCCTTGTGCATGCGGACCAGCGACTGGTTGAAGCTCTGCATCCCGTAGAAAGCGCCCTTGGAGATGGCCTGGCTCACGGAGTCGATCTGGTTCTCCGCTATCATCTTCTTGATATGCGGCGTGGTGTTCATTATCTCTACGGCCGGCAGGCGGCCGCCGCGGGTGCACGGCAGCAGCCGCTGGGAAATGATGCCCTTAAGGGTTTCGGAAAGCTGCATCCGGACCTGCACCTGCTGGTGCGGCGGGAACAGGTCGATGATCCTGGAGATGGTCTGCACGGCGTTCATGGTGTGCAGCGTGCCGAACACCAGGTGGCCGGTCTCCGCGGCCGTGATGGCGGCCTGCGTCGTCTCCAGATCGCGCATTTCGCCGACCAGGATGATGTCGGGGTCCTGCCGCATGGCCGCGCGCAGGGCCTCCACGAAAGAGGTGGTGTCGTTGCCGATCTCGCGCTGGCTGATGATGCAGCGCTTCTCCGTGTAGGCGAATTCCACGGGGTCTTCGATGGTGATGATGTGCGAATCCCAGTTCTGGTTGAGGTACTCCACCATCGCCGCCAGCGTCGAGGTCTTGCCCGAGCCGGTGATGCCGGTGACGAGGATGAGCCCGCGCTCGTTGGTCAGCAGCTTTTTTATGGAATCTATCGGCAGGCGCAGTTCCTCGAAAGTGGGGATGACCAGCGGGATGTGGCGCACGGCCACGCCGGTCTTCCCCTTATGCAGGAAGACGTTGAAGCGGAAACGGCCCAGCTCGGGGTTCTCGAAAGAAAAATCCGCCTCGTGCTTTTCGGCGAAGATGGCCTTGTGCCGCGCGCTCATCAGCGGGGCCACCAGGTCCTGCACCTCTTTCTCCGTCATGTTGGAGGCGTTGACAGGGGTTACCTTGCCGTGGATGCGCAGGTAGACCTGGGAATCGCCGCGGATATGGATGTCCGAAGCCTTGTTCTGGACCATCACCTTCAGCAAAAGATTGAGATTTATAGCCATGTGCGTTCCCCCGGCCCCCTACTTCAGTCTCCTGGCCCCAGGCTGCCTGCGCAGGTAGGCCGGCTTGTCGAAATTGTCGCCGTAAGCGGAGGCCCGCTGCGTCTCCTCCGCCTGCGGAAAATCGTCGTCGATGCGCGGCCGCTTGCCGCGGTTGCGCAGGCGCGCCAGGTCGCCGGCGAGCTCGCTGCGCTTGGCGGGAAAGCCGGTGGCGATCACGGTGATCTTCAGCTCGTCGCCCATGTTCTCGTCGAAGACCTGCCCGTGCTTTATCGCGGCCTCGGGGTTGGCGGTCTTGGTGATATACTCCATCGCCTCGCTTATCTCCACCAGCTTGATATCCCTGTTGCTCGTGAAATTAACCAGCAGGCCTTTGGCGCCGTTGATCACGGCGTTCTCCAGCATCGGGGAATGGATGGCGCGTTGCGCCGCCTCCAGGTGCCGTTCCGGGCCTGAAGCGGCGCCTATGCCTATCAGGGCCTCGCCGGATTTGATCATGATCTTCTTGACGTCCGCGAAATCCACGTTGAGCTCGCCCGCGCTGGTTATCACGTCGGAGATGCCCTGGATGGCCTGGCGGAGCACGTCGTCGGCCAGCCTGTAGGACTCCTGGCTGCTGGCCTCGCGGTCCACCTCGGAGCGGATGCGGTCGTTGGGGATGACGAGCAGGGAATCGAGATGCTTGCGCAGCTCGTGGATGCCGGCCTGCGCCTGGTCGGTCCGCTGCTTGCCTTCAAAGCTGAAGGGCCTGGTGACCACGCCTATCAGGAGCGCGTCCGGGTTGGCCTCGCGCGCCACCTGCGCCACTACGGGAGCCCCGCCGGTGCCGGTGCCGCCGCCCATGCCGGCCGTGATGAACAGCAGGTCGGCGTCGGCGACGGATTCCTTGATCACGTCGACGGACTCCATGGCGGCCTGCCGGCCCCTTTCGGGGTCGCCGCCCACGCCGAGCCCCTTGGTCAGGGACTCGCCTATCTGTATGCGGTTGGGGGCCTTGCTGCGGCGCAGGTCCTGCGCGTCGGTGTTTATGGCGACGAACTCCACCATGCGCACGTCGGCTTCCACCATGCGGTTGACGGCGTTGCCGCCGCCGCCGCCCACGCCCAGCACCTTGATCACGGCCTCGCGGCCGCGGAAATCCTTGTTATAGCGGATACGTGTTTCAGACATCAGAAAAGGTCCTTGAACCAGCGCCAGACTTTCTTCTCGACGGAACCGGCCCTGGACGGGCCGGGCACGTCGGTGTTCCAGCTCTTGAGGTGCGGGTAGCAGACCAGCGCCACGGCGCCCAGGTAGGGCTGCGTAAGGTATTCCTCGGGGCACTGCAGGATCTCCTGCGCGGCTACTCCCAGGCGCGCCTGACTGAGGTCCAGCAGCTGCTCCGCCGCCTCGGGCATGCCTTTGAGCAGCGCGCCGCCGCCGGTAAGTATCGCGCCGCCGGGCAGCTCCGCGTAGTTGGAGCTCTGCACGGCCTGGTTGATCTTCTCGAAAATTTCCTCGGCGCGGGGCTGGATGAAGTCCAGCAGCTCGCGCGGCTTCACCTCTTTCTTCGTGCGCGCGTCCAGCCTGGTGACGCTGATAGTTTTTTCCTCGTCGAGCATGTTGGAGAACACCGCGCCGTACTTCTCCTTGATCTCCTGCGCGGCCGACATGGTGGTGCCCAGGCCGTAGGCGATGTCGCGCGTGACGTGGTCGCCTCCGAGCGGGATCTCCTTCGAGAAATGGATGCTCCCCTCGGAATAGACCGCCAGCGAGGTGGTCTGGCCGCCGGTGTCGACGAGCAGGCAGCCGAGGTCCTTTTCTTCCTCGGAGACCACCAGTTCGCCCACCGCCAGCAGGGTATAAATAGTATCGGCCACGCGGAAGCCGCCCTTGAAGACGGATTTCACCAGGTTGTTTATGACCGGGGTGGACGCCGTAACGATGTGGACGCCGACTTCGAGCAGCGCCCCTTCCATCCCGATAGGGTTCGGGACGCCGCGCTGCCGGTCGAGCGAGAAGCCCTGCGGGATCACGTGCAGGATCTCGCGGTCGGAGGAAAGCGGGACGGTCTTGGCGCTTTCGATGACGTTGGCCACGTCCTCCGCCGTTATTTCCTTGTCGGTGCGCGCTATATTGTAGCCGCCCTTGTTGTCGAAAGCCTGGATATGCGAGCCGCGCACGCCGAGGTAGACCTCGCCCACGACCTCGTTGGCCTTGGTTTCCGCCGCGTCCATCGCGTTCTCTATGGCCCGGGCTGTCTCCTCTATATTTACGACCACGCCGCCCTTGAGCCCCTTGCAGGGGGCGGAGGCGCCGGCCAGGATGCGGACTTTATTGTGCTCTTCGTCGTGCTCGGCGATGACGCAGGTGACCCGGGAGGACCCCATGTCGAGCCCGGCGATAATTTCAGATTTTCCCATATGTATAGAACTCCAGGCAGAACTACGGATAGCAGGCCGCGCGTACCGGAACCGGCGGTTAGGAACGCTGACTGGCCTCGGAAACGAATATCTTGCCTTCCCTGAAGCATCTCAAGTCGATCCGCAGGGGGCCGCCGCGCTTAGCCGCGGCGTCTTTAAGGACCTCGTTCAATCTTAATACTTTTAGTCCGGTGAATTCAAATCCGCCCCAGAGGACCCGGGTGCGGTCTTCCAGCAGCAGGGAGCACTCCGGCTCCGGGCCGCATTCGAGCTTTACCGGCTTGGAGGAAAAAAGCGCGTACTGGGCTTTGATATCCTTGAGGAAAGTTACCAGCCCCGCTACCCGCGCGGCGCCGCGCAGCTCCGTGAGGAACGGCGCGGTCTGCGGCCCGGAGAGGTTCTCGCGCATAAGCCGCCCGGTCTCGCCGAGGTAGACCGTGGCGCCGTTAAGCAGCACGGGCGCCACCACCGGCTCCACCGCGGCGGAGATCTCGGTCTTGCCCGTGAAAAAATTGCGGAACACTTTGGCGGAAGAGAGGGCGGGATGGCGGCGCTTGAGCTCCGCGGCAAGTTCGCGGCAGCGCCCGGCTGTAAGCGGCGAGTTCAGCGTGCCGGAAAAGAGTTCGCGCGCCGACGCGGCGGCTTCGGGCGCCGGGCAGTTCACCTCGATGGAAACGGGCTTGAAGGAAAAGAACCGGCCGCTGATAAGGTCGCGTGAAGACCGCAGCGCATAGCCGGAGATCCAGACGACGAAACCGAGCCCCAGCACGATGCCCGCGGCGGCCCCGCCGCGGCGGAGCAGGTTGTTGCGCACCTTCACGCGCACTTTAACTTTAAATTTTTTTCTTCCGGCCATCTGGGCTATATTATATTACAAACGGGCGTGTGAAGTTACAGGAAGAAGAGCCAAGCCGGCGGGAACGGCGCCTACCGGCCGGCTTTTTTAGCCGGGAGACGGCCGCACCAGACGGCGTCCGCTATGAAATTCCATTCCAGGCCTTCTATCGCGGGCCTGGCCAATGAAGACCCCGTCCGGATAAGCCTGTCTTCGGGCCTCATTTTCGCGACCCACGGGGCATAGGCTTCTTTCGCCCCCCTCTTCAGCTGTATGTCCCTGAAAACGGCCAGGTCCTCTTTGGGCATCAGGGCCGGCTCGAACCCGACCATATACCGCCAGTTCGCCAGGGGATTGCGGAAGAACATGTTGTAGAACACGTTCATATTGTCGCTGTAAACTATCCCCCCGTCGCCGGGAAGCCAGGAGACGTCCTGCACTTTTTCCGGGGTGATGTACATGCCCGGCCGGGATAAGGACCAGCGCCCGGCGGCGTCGTTAGTGACGGCCAGGAAGAGGAGGCAGACGGCCGCGGCGGAAATAAGCAGGCGCCTGGGCGAATTGAAACCCGCGGAGCTCTCCAGAAGCTGCTCCAGTTCCAGGGTTATCCAGACCAGGCCCGCCGCAAGACCGATATCGTCCCAGACCCTGCCGACGAGAAAACCCAGGACCCAGCAGGCGCAGAGCAGGAGGAAGACCGGGTTGTCGACGGCTTTAACGTCCCATTTATTCCTGATGAAGCGCCACATTATAAAAAGGAGGAAGACCAGCAGCACACCGTAATCGCCGCCCGCGGGCTGGAATTCCGCCGCGAGCAGGTGCTGCGGGGTGTCCCCCAGGGAAAGGAAAAAGTGCCTGGTGGTCTGCACCAGGAACATGACGGGCTGCCCGGTGAGCGCGGCGCCCGCCAGCACCCCGGCGAGGACGCTGAGGGAAAGCAGGGCGCAGGCGCGCCATTCGCGGGCGAGGAAGAGCGCGGCGCAGGGCAGGGCGAGCAGGTACCAGCCGCAATGGATCCAGGTCGAAAGGGCGCCGAACAGCGTCATCGCCGCGAAGGCCGCGTAGGGCCGCGGCCCCCTGAGCTTCTGCCAGGTGAACCCGAACGCCAGCATGTACGCCGTCGTTACCAGGAACGGCCTTCCCATGAGCAGGCGGTAATAGACGCCGAAACTGACCACGGCGATGATCAGCAGGGCGAGGATCCACGCCTCCGGCCTTTTTGTGAGGAAGACGGGGAGCAGCGCGGCGAGGATGAACAAGGAAGCTACGGAGAACACCGCCAGGTCGTACGGGGGCCACCTGGTCGCCTTGTGCACGGCGCCCAGGATGGAATGCCAGCCGGGGTGGCTGTCCATCCTTATATCATCACGGAGGACGAGGATATCTTTCCAGTCCTTGCCCGAAATCACTTTTGCGGAATGCCTGGTGACGTCGTCCTGCGGCAGGTACCCGTAACCTATCACCCGGTACGGCAGCCAGATAAGCATGAAAACGGCGAACACGACCACCAGTACGGGGACTACCGGGGATTCGAAATTCTTTATTTTTTCAAGGAGGGCTGTCATCGGGGAACCGTGCCCCGGGCGCAGGGCGCGCCGCCCGGCCCGGAACGTTTTTTGAGTATAGCACAATAGCGCGGTGCCGACAACTTCCGGCAGCGCGCGTTTTGTATTATGCGGAATATTTCGTATAATTAATGCGCAGTTGACGGTATCTGCAGTATAAGCGCCCGTAGCTCAGGGGTAGAGCATCCGCCTTTTAAGCGGGTGGCCGCGCGTTCGAATCGCGCCGGGCGCATCACTTTGCGGGTTCAGCAGGGGGCCCCTTTCCGACGGACGCCCGCAGTCCATCCATGAGCATACGCAATAAGCTGATAATCCTTATCCTTGCGCTCCTGACGGCCATCTCCGCGGTAACCGGCCTCCTTTTCCTCCATAGCGAATGGGCCTCCATCTCGTCCAACAGCCAGAGAAAAAACCTGCAGATCCTGCTGGCGATGACGGAAGTCTGCAAGGAAACGCACGGTTCCTCCAAGAATTCTCCGGCGTATAAATATTTCAAGACCTTCCTTAAGACGCCGGAGATACTCAGCGTCTCCTGCACGGATTCGGCGGGCCGGGTGTTCATGAGCGACAGGTACGCCAAACCTTCCCCATCCCTCTTCCAGCTGCCGGTCTTCCTGAAGGCCTTCTCCCCCCCGATAACGGGCGTCTGGCAGGTACAGCAGGACACCGGAGCGAAAATACTGAAGGCCACGCTGAGCGTCGTCAGCAACAAGGGCCGCCAGGTCACCGCGCACGTGGATTTCTCGATGCAGCTGATGTACCAGGAGATGGATTCCTCGCTGCACCAGTCGTCCGCCGGCTTTTTCATAATACTTTCCCTGGCCTTCGCGATAGGCTGCATCGGCACCCTGATAATAACCCGCGTGATCGCCGGTCCCATGCAGACGATGGCCGAGGGCGCCCGCATGATAGGCTCGGGCCGCCTGGACCACAGGATCCCCGTGACCAGCCGCGACGAGATGGGCATGCTCGCGGCCGAGTTCAACGAGATGGCCGACAAGCTCAAGGAATTCGACGACATGAAGCGGGATTTCATCTCGAGCATAACGCACGACCTGCGCTCCCCGGTCACGGGCATAGAGCTCTGCTCGGACATAATAAAGGAGCTCCTGCAGAAGCACGAACATGGAAGGATCCCCGAACAGCTTTTCTCCATCAACGAACATTCGCAGCGCCTCAACCGCTTCATCGACTCGCTGCTCGAGGTGTCTAAAATAGAATCCGGCAAGCTGGAGCTGGACATAAAGCCGGTCAACCTCGAGGAGCTCTCGGACAGGGCGGTCCGCTCCCTCAGGCCTTACGCCGAGCAGAAGAACCTGAAAGTAGAACTGATAGTCGGGGAGGAGATCCCGGAAACCCGCGGCGACCCGGACCGGCTCTACCAGGTCCTGTCCAACATCATCGGCAACGCCGTGAAGTTCACCAATTCCGGTTCCGTCTGCGTGTTCCTGGAAACGGCCCCCGGCTGGCAGAAGGTGCGCGTCCTCGACACCGGCGTGGGCATACCGCAGCACGAGATCAAGAACCTCTTCAGCAAATTCTACAGGATAAACTCGGGCAGGCACGGGCATCCCGCCGCGCGCCAGGGCACCGGCCTGGGGCTTTACATCGCGAAATTCATCGTCGAGCAGCACGGCGGGCGCATCGAAGTGGATAGCGTCCAGGGAAAAGGCAGCACGTTCACTATCTTCCTGCCCGCCCTATGAAAGCCCCTCACACCATCCTGGTAGTGGACGACGAACTGACGCTGCTCAAATCGGTGAAAGAGCGCCTGGAGCTGGAAAATTTCAACGTGCTCACCTGCACCTCCGCCGAACAGGCCCTTGAGACCCTGGTCAAGTTCACCCCCGACCTGATGGTGGTGGACCTGCGGCTGCCCGGCATGAGCGGGCTGGACTTCTGCCGCCAGGTCCGCTCCTCGGATAGCGCTTCGCGCCTGGTGCCGATAATCTTCCTGACCACGGACAGGACCGAGGTCAGCAAGGTGCTGGGCCTGGAACTGGGCGGCGACGATTACATGACAAAGCCCTTCAGCCCCGCCGAATTCCTCGCCAGGGTAAAGGCGCTCATCCGCAGAAGCCTTTCCCCGGAATACCGGGAAGAGGCGGAGGAAACCCTGGTTTCCGGCGAGCTTTCCATAAACTACCCGCGCCACGAGGCCAAGCTTGCCGGCAAAATACTGGACCTTTCGCCTAAGGAGTTCGAGATACTTTACCTGCTGGTGAAAAAGAGCGGCAGGGTCATGACCAGGCAGTTCCTTATGGAAAGGGTCTGGGGCAGGCCTTACTTCAACACCAGCAGGGTAATAGACACGCACATTAAGAACCTCCGGAAAAGCCTGGGCAAAATACACGGCTGCCTGGCGACCATCGAAGGGCTTGGCTATAAATGGGAAGAACCGTGAGTGCGGCCCGGAAAAACTCACAAAAAACACACATCCCCCACATACGATTTTTTGTTTATTATGCTATACTCTTATTCAGGAACACATTTCAGGAGGGTTATATGAAAAACGTTAAACAGGGCTTTACACTTATCGAACTGCTGGTGGTCGTGCTCATCATCGGTATTCTGGCTTCCGTCGCCATCCCCCAGTACTTCAAGATCGTGGAAAAAGGCCGCGCCGCAGAAGGCATCAGCGCCCTTTCCGCCATGGGCGGCGCCCAGGACAGAGAGATGCTGCGGACCGGCGCCTACACCTCCGACATAAGCACCCTTGACGTTTCCGCCACCGGGCTGAAATTCTTCAATATCACCGGCAACGCCACGGCCGTCACCGCCACCCGCAAAGCCGGCAACGCCGCCTGCCCCACCGCCTACGGCTGCTACACGCTCGTCTTCACGCTGGCAACCAAGAGGATAGTCTGCACCGGCACCCCCGACTCCTGCGTTTCCCTGCAGCCTTGATCGGGACGGCCTGACATAAAAAAACCCGCTTCGGCGGGTTTTTTTATGTGCGGCTCCGGACTTCACTGCGGCCGCACGGCCAGGCTCAGCCCTTCTTTTTACGCTCCTCTTCGAAGGCCGCTTTAAGCCTGTCCACCGCGCCGCGCAGCGCTTCCATTTCCGCTTCCTGCTCCACGCATTTCCCGGCCTTGGAGGCCAGCGCGTTCTTTAGCTCCGACAGTTCGGCTCCCAGCGCCTTTTCCCTGGAGGCGAGCTCCTTAATACGGCGGCCGGATTCTTCGCGCAGGGACTGCTCCGCGGCCCCGCTTTCGGTCCGGCGGGCGCGCTCCTCATCGAGCACCGACTTTATGCGTTCCAGGTTCCTGGCCGCTTCCTCGGCCTGGACCTTGTATTTTTCCGCCGCGATCTCGTTGGCCCCGGCTTCGTCCCTGAACACGGACACCTCGGCCAGCAGCGCCTTTTCCTTCTGCGAGAAGTCCTGCGTCAGGCGCTCGTTGGCCGCCCGCAGTTCGCGCCGCTCCGCTTCCAGCGCCTTGGCGGCCGCGGCCTTCTGCTCCGCGCTATCGTGGTCGCGGTGCGCGAGTTCGGAGCGCAGCAGCTCCACGTCGCGCCTCAGCATATCCATCTGCTTCTCGCGCGCGGCCTTCTGCTCCTCCGCGGCGCGCAGCCTCTGCATGGCCTCGTCGTATTTCTTTTCTTCGGCTTTCACGTCGTCCTCGAACGCGCCCTTGAAGTCGTCGTATTCCGCGCGCAGGGCTTTGTAATCTGATTCCCTGGCCGACAGCCTCGCCGCGAGGTGGGCTATGGAATCCTCGGCGGTCTTCTTTTCGCGGGCAAGGTCCATCTGCAGGGCGGAAACCTGCAGCTGGCGGTCGTCCGCGCTCTTTTTCAGCGCCTCGAACCGGCCGAGCGCGTCAGCGAGCTTTTCCCGGAAGTCCTCGAGGGTTTTGCGGTAAGCGTCCTCCTGGGCCTGGCGGATCTTCGCGGCCGCGTCCAGTTCTCCGTTCTTGCGGTCGATGATCTCGGAATAACGCTCCACCTCCCGGCGGGCGGCGGCGTCGGCTTTGATGGAGGAGGAGGACTCCTCTTCCGCGAGGCGCCGGGAAAGCCCGGCGATCTTCTCGTCGAGGAGCCGCTTGTCGGCAGCGAATGCCGACGCGAACGAGTCTTTTTCGGCGGCCGCTTTAGCCAGCGCTTCGCGGGCCCGCAGCAGTTCCGCGTCCTTCGCGGCGGCTTCGGCGTCCATGGCCTTCTCTTTCTCGGCGTAAAGCCGTTCAAGGCGCTGGCGCTCCAGCAGCAGCAGTTCTTCTTTCTCTATCCTCGTGGATTCCAGCGCGCGGGAGAGTTCCGAGATCTTGTCCTCGCGCAGCCTGAGCGTGCCGGCGCTGCGCGCGGCGTTCTCCTCGATCACCGCGGCGCTCCGGGCTTTTTCTTCCGCGAGGGCCAGTTTCAGCTCCTCGCCGGATTTCTGCAGCGCCATGCGGAGCTGATTGATGGCCTCTTCCTTGCGCGCCAGCGCGGCGGAGGCGCTGAAGGTCTTCTCTTCCAGCATCTCGGTGAATTTCTGCTTTTCCGCGGCCTGGGTCTTCGCGGCCTCCGCGGCTTCCGCGGCGGCCCGCTGTTCGTAGTCGGTCTTCAGCTTAAGGCGCAGGGAGCCCGTCTCCGAAACGTACCGCTCGGACATGGTCTCCAGATCCTTGCGCAGCGCGGCGACCATTTCCCGGCCGGCGGCGCGGTCCTTGGAAACCTCGTCGAGGTCCTTGCGCAGGTGGGAGATCTCCTCCAGCTTGAGGCGCAGGCTGTCCTCGTAAAGGCGGTTGGCGGACTCCATCTCGGCGCGCAGGTCGCGGGTATGCTTCTCCATCTCTACCTTGACGCGCACATCGTATTCGGACTGCAGCTGGCGCTCCCTGAAGGCGAACTCCTCCAGCTTGGAGTTGTACTGCAGCTGAGACTGTTCCAGTTTCTGCGAGAAGCTCTCGCGCTCGCCCTGCATCGTCTTGATCGTTTCCTCGAAAGTCCTGAGGTTGCGCTGCAGGTAATCTATCTCCTCCTGCCGCTTGCCGAGGTCTTCCTTATAATCGCGCTCTATCTCCTGCAGCTTCTCCGCCAGGCGGTTGCGTTCGTGCTCCACGGCTATCTTGAGGCGGCGGGGGATCTCCGTCTCCATATCGCGGTAGCGGGCCCGCTCCAGTTCCACGGCTGACTCCATCTTTGAAAGGCGCGCATCGTAATCGGACTGCTGGGCTTTCTTTTCCGTCTCGAGCGTGGAGATCACGCCCTCCAGGCTCTTGAGCGCGTCCTTGTAGCGGGACAGGTCCTCGTCGCGGCGCTTCACGGCCTCGGGCAGCTCCTTAAGCTGCTTATCAAGGAGCGATATCCGCACCTTTAAATCCTCTATCTCCTGGTTCTTCTCCAGTATCTTCTTGTCTATAGCGAGATCTTTCTGTTTCAGGCCGCGTTCGCGGTCTTCGGCGTCCTTCTGCCAGCTGTCCTTGGCCCATTTAAGCAGGGCTTCCTGTTTTTTCAGTTCTTCGGACGAGGAGTGCTCCCTCTTTTCCAGCTCCTCCGTCCTGGTGCGGTAGGCCTGCTCCAGCGCGCCCTTCTGCATGGCGGCTTCCTCAAGCAGTTTCTTCTTCTCATCGTCGAGCCTGGCGCCGTAGACGCGCTCGAACTCCTGCTGCTTGGCCAGGTGCTCCTGGCGCAGCTGCCAGAGCTCCCCCTCCACCTGCGCCCAGCGCGCGCGCAGCTCCTCGGATTTCTTCTGGTAATCGTCGTGCAGGTGAATCTCTTTCTGCTTCATCTGCTCTTCGTGCTTGGACACCTTGTCTTCCAGCTCTTTTTCCCGTTCGCTGATGCGCTCGAGGCGCCCGCGGAACTGGTTCTCCAGGGAATCCTGGCGGGACTTCATTTCTTCTTCGTGGGAGCGCATTGCCCGGTCGAGCTCGGTGCTGCGGGACTTGAGCTGGTTCTCCAGGAAGGCCACCTGGCTGGTCTTCTCCTGCAGGTTCTGCCGGGACTTCATGTCCTGTTCGGAGAGCCCGCGGATCTTGTCCAGCGCCCAGCGCAGCGCCAGGCGCGCGGTCTCCACGTCCGTTATGGCCGCCTCGTTAAGAGAAGACTCGTCAAATTTCTCGTTCATAGTTCAGCTCCGTTAAGACATTGTGCAATTTGAGGCCCCTGCCTTACAACCGCCCCGGGCGCCCGGCGTCTTTTCCAGGCTCTTTAATTATATAGGAGGGGCGGTCAAGGAAAGGTTACATTTCCGTTAAATAATTGTTTTCCCGGGGCTTTCGTCGGATGAGTTGACATACCCGAACTAGGATTGATAGATTACAGTAAATCCAGACTTTTTAGCGAAAGAACCGCCAAGTTTTTACCTAGAAAAGCCCGGGGGAACGTACCGACGCGGAGCGAGCTTTTACATGAAAACCATTTCTGCCGAAAGAAAGAAGATAACCCTCAGCGAGAACCAGTCCAAAGTGATAAAGGACAAGTACCTGCGCGACGACCGCTCCGTGGAGGAGCTCTTCGAGCGGGTCTCCCACAACATAGCGCTGTCGGAGCTGGTCTTCCATCCCAAGGCGGGCGACTGGGGCATCTTCGACGGCGTGCGCACGCGCGCCCTGGAGACCGGCGCCGGAGCGGAACGCACGCGCGCCATGCTGTTCCATGACGGGCTGGCGGAATCATCCGAGCGCGAGGCCAATTTCCTGAAGTTCGTGGAGAACCTGGAGCGCACCTACCGGGGCGTGGACGCCGCCCGGGAAACTGTGGACCGCCGCGCGGCCGAATTCTACAATCTCATGGCGGATTTCGACTTCCTCCCCAACTCCCCCACTCTCATGAACGCCGGGCGCGAGCTGCAGCAGCTTTCGGCCTGCTACGTGCTGCCGGTGCCGGATTCCATGGAGGGCATCGCCAAGGCGCTGACGGCGCAGAGCCTGATACAGAAATCCGGCGGCGGGACCGGGTTCTCCTTCTGCCGCGTGCGCCCCAAGGGCGACGTGGTCAAGAAGACCAACGGCGTGGCGAGCGGCGCCATCTCCTTCATGAAGCTTTTCGACAAGCTTACCGACGTGGTGAAGCAGGGCGGCACCCGGCGCGGCGCGAACATGGGGATCCTGCCCTACTGGCACCCGGAGATCAAGGACTTCATCGCCATCAAAGGCCAGCAGGGCGTGCTGGAGAACTTCAATATTTCCATCGCCCTAGACGACAAATTCATGCAGGCCGTGGAAACCAATTCTTCCTACGACCTGAAGAACCCCCGCACCGGCGACGCCGCCGGCACGGTAAAGGCCCGCGAGATCTTCAACTCCATGGTGGATTCCGCCTGGGCCACCGGCGACCCCGGCATCGTCTTCATGGACCGCATCAACGAGACCAATTCCAACCCCACCCCGGCGCTGGGCCAGGTGGAGGCCACCAACCCGTGCGGGGAGCAGCCGCTGCTGCCGTGGGAATCCTGCAACCTGGGCTCGATCAACCTGGCGAACTACGTCACAGGGGAACTGACCAGGGGCGAGATGGAATGGGACCGCCTGGCCGGGACCGTCGCCAAGGCGATAAGGTTCCTCGACAACGTCATAGAGATAAACAACTATCCCCTGCCCGAGATCGAAAAGATCGCCAAGGGCAACCGCAAGATCGGCCTGGGCATAATGGGCTGGGCCGAAGCGGCCGTCAAACTGGGCGTCGCCTACGACAGCCCTGAAGGCCTGAAAAAAGCGGAAGAAGTGATGAAGTTCATCAACGACAAGTCGCTGGAAGCCTCCGAGGAACTCGCGAAAGAGCGCGGCGTCTTCCCCAACTGGAAGGGCTCGATCTACGACGCGGAGAGCAAATATTTCCGCGGCGTCGCCGCCAGGCCGCGCAACGCCTCCCGCACCACCATCGCCCCCACCGGGACCATAGCGATAGCGGCCGGCCTGCAGGGCTCCGGGATAGAGCCGTTCTTCGCGATAGCTTACACGCGCTACAACGCGAAGGCCCTCGACGCCGTGAAGAACAACAAAGAGCCGGAAGCGAAAGACACGTTCTTCGAGGTCAACACGCTCTTCAAGCGGCTGGCCCAGAAGCACGAGTTCTTCGGCATGGACGAGAAGGCGCTCTGGAAGAAAGTGGAGGCCAACCACAAATCGGTGCGCGGCGTCCACGAGATCCCCAAAGAGGTCCAGGACCTTTTCCCCACGGCGCACGACGTGTCGATAGAGAACCACATCAAGATCCAGGCGGCCTTCCAGAAGCACATCGACAACGCCGTCTCCAAGACCATCAATATGTCCTCCTCGGCCAGCGCGGAGGACGTGAAGAACGCCTACGTGATCGCGCACAAGCTGGGCTGCAAAGGGCTCACCGTCTACCGCGACGGCTGCAAAGCGCAGCAGGTGCTCAACATCGGCTCCGGGGCGCAGGCCAAGGTCAAGAAGAAAAAGACCGCCTACCAGTCCTTCGGCGTGTCGTCGGAATATTTCCAGCTGAAGACCGGCTACGGCCCGCTGCACGTGCACATCAACTACAACGAGCACGGCCCCTACCAGGTGTTCACCAATATGCCGCCGCTCGGCACCGAGATAAGCGGCCTGACGTCGCTGATCGGCATCCTGCTGTCGAAGTACCTCGAGGAGGGCGGCGACCCCATAAAGGTGATCAAGCACCTGAACTCCGTGAAGGGCGACAGGCCCGTCGGCCTCGGCGAGAACCGCATAAATTCCGTGGCCCACGGCATAGCGGTGGCGCTGCGCAGCCACCTCAAGCGCAGCGGGATGATAGCCAGCGACCAGGAGCTGAACGGGCAGGAAAAGCTGGAGCTGTGGGAAGTGTCCCGGACGCAGTACTGTCCGAAGTGCTATTCCTCCAACGTCAGCTACGAGTCGGGCTGCTCCGGCCCGGCCTGCCACGACTGCGGCTATTCCGAGTGCTCGTAAACACGATAACTTAGAAGCCCGGGGCCTGCCCCGGGGACCGGGTTAGCAAAACCTTCCGACGACTGAGCCTTGCGTAAGCGGCGAAGGAGGAGGATGAGCGACGGGCACGGTGTGCCCTAGCGCGTTTTGCGTTCCGGTCCCCGGGACAGGCCCCGACCACCGGTTGCATTCCGCTCCCCGCGTCAGCCCGCACGACTCCACAGGTTTAACTTTACGGAGAACCTTTTTTGCCAGAGGGCCCGGGCTTTGCTATCATATAGGCTAACTTCATGAAAAAAGGGCTTTTTATAGTATTGGAAGGGCCGGATCGCTCCGGCAAATCCACGCAGGCCGCGCTGCTCAAAACCTGGCTCGAAGAGCGGGGCCGCGAAGTCGTAGTCACCCGCGAGCCGGGCGGCACGCGCCTGTCCGAACAGATCCGGAAGATCCTGCTGGACCCCAAAAGCGTCATAGAGCCCATGACCGAACTTTTCCTCTACGAGACCTCGAGGATAAAGCACACCCTTGAAAAGATAATCCCCGCCCTGAAGGCCGGCAAAGTCATAATCTCGGACCGCTACACCCTTTCCACCACGGCCTACCAGGGCTACGGCCGGGGGCTGGACCTTAAGACCGTTGAAACTCTCAACAAGATAGCGACCATGAACCTGAAGCCGGACCTGACCATAGTCTTCGACATCCCCGACAGGATCTTCGCCCAGCGCGAACATCTCCGGAACGGCCGGGACCGCATTGAGCGCGCGCCGGACGCTTTCCGCCGCCGGGTCAACCGCGCCTACAAGCTGCTGGCGCGCAAGCCCGGCATGACGCGCGTGGACGCCGGCCGCCCGATAGAGGCCATCCAGGCCGAGATCCGCGCGCGCGTTCAGCCGGTTCTCGGGCGCGGGGCTAAGAAATAACATGTCTTTTTCCACCATCAAAGGCCAGGACAAGACGATAGAGCGGCTGCGCTCCCTCGTCGAGACCGGGCGCGTGCCGCCGGCCATGCTCTTCCACGGCGTCCCCGGCATAGGCAAATTCCCGGCCGCGGCGGAGTTCGCCTCGGCGCTCAATTGCTCCCGCGTGCCTTTCGTCGAAGAGAAACCGCGTTCTTTAGCGCCCCAGCCCGAAGATGACGGCGGGCTTTTCTCCATGGCGCCGGAGGGGCCGGCCCCGGAAGCCGCGCCCGCGCCCTCTCCCGCCGACCAGGCCGTCGCCGCCGCGGCGGCACCCGGGGATTCCTGCGGCGTGTGCCTTTCCTGCCGCCAGGCCCTGAGCGGCGCGCACCCGGATATCCGCGTGGTCGACACCGTTTTCCAGGCCGCGCTGCTCGACGAGAACGAAAGCGCCAATTTAAAGATAGACACGATCCGGGAACTGACGCGCTGGGCGCAGCAGAAACCGATGATGTCCCCGTGGAAGATCTTCATCGTCCGGGACGCGGAAGCGCTGGTGCCGCAGGCCCAGAACGCGCTGCTCAAGACCCTTGAAGACCCGCCTAAGAACACCGTGGTCATCCTCACCGTTTCCCGCAAAAACTCGCTTTTACCCACGATACTTTCCCGCTGCTGCTCGGTAGAATTCTCCCCGCTGCCGGCCCCGGTGATAACAGAGCTGATGATCGCGCAGGGCGCGGAACCCTCCGAAGCCGCGCGACTGGCCGCCCTGTCCAGGGGGTCCTTTGAAAAGGCCGCGGAGGCCCGCGGCTTCCTGGCGCGGCTGGCGAAGCTGAACCCTGCCGACCCGGCGAAGGTCTTCAAGTTCACGGCGGGGCTGCCCAGGGACAGCCACGCGGCCCGCGAAGAGGTAAAGACCCTGCTGGACCTTATCCTAGGGCGCCTGCGCGCCGCCTGGCGCGCCTCCGCCCCCCCGGCCAAGGACAGGCTGGGCGCGGTGCTGCGGCGCACCCTCGACCTGCGCCGCATGGCGGACCGCAACGTTTCCTATATGCAGATCCTGCAGACGGCCCTGCTGGAAAGCGAAAGGGCCGGCCTCCGGCTGGAAAGCCTGGTGGACGCCGGCGCGCGCTGAGCCTTCGCCCAATGCACACGAAGAAGTTTTACATCACCACACCTCTTTATTCCGTCGAAGACAAGCCCCACATGGGGCACGCCTATACTACGCTCGCGGCCGACGTGCTGGCCCGCCACCTGCGCTCCCGAGATATCACGGTCTTCCTGCAGACTGGAACGGGCGAGCACGGCGCCGGCATCGAAAGGACCGCCCGGGAACGCGGCATGCAGCCCAAGGCCTGGTGCGACGCGGCAGCCGCCGATTTCCGCGCCCTCTGGAAAACCCTGAACGTCAGGTACGATAATTTTTTACGCACCACCGACGCGGCTCACCAGGCGGCGGTACAGGCGGTGTTTGAAAAGCTCCTGGCGGCGGGGGACATCTACCGCGGCGTCCAGGACGGCCCCTATTGTACCGCCTGCGGCGATTTTCACGACGAGGACGGGCTGAAGGACGGGAAGTGCCCCGTCCACGGCAAGCCCCTGGAGCGGGCCAGGGAGGCCGCCTATTTTTTCAGGCTCTCCAAATATGGGCCGGCGCTGCAGGAGCATTACGCGCAGCACCCTGACTTCCTTTCCCCCCGGCCCGGCGCGAGCGAACTGGACTATCTCGCCAGGGCGGGGCTCAGGGACGTCCCCGTTTCGCGCACGAAAGCGCCGTGGGGCGTGCCGGTAAAGTCAGACCCGGACCACGCCGTCCACTCCCGGTTCGAAGAGCTGCTCGGCTACGCCACCGGCCCGGGCTTCACCCCGGAAGGGGCGGGGCCGGATTTCAATTCCATCTGGCCCGCCGACGTGCACCTGGCGGGAAAGGAGTCGCACCGTTCGCAGGGCGTTCTCTGGCCGGCCCTGCTCCTGGCGCTGGGCCTGGAGCTGCCGCGCAGGGTATACGCCCACGGCTGGCTGACCATGAACGGCCGCAAGATTTCCAGGACGCGGGGCAACTACATCAAAGCCGAGGACGTGGTCAGGGACTACGGCGTGGACGCGCTGCGCTATTTCCTTTTCAGGGAGGTGGCCTTCGGGTCCGACGGGGAGTTCTCCATGACGGCTTTTCACCGCCGCTATAATTTCGACCTGGCCAACGACCTGGGCGATCTTTTTTCGCGCGTAACGAGCATGGCGGCGCAGTACCTGGACCACCGCCTGCCGAAAAGGCCGGAGGACTCCGCGGTCTTCAGGGAATTAGCTTCGTGGACGCCGGAGCTGCACAGGAACATGGAGAGCCTGCGGTTCGGAGCCGCCCTCGAAAAGATCTGGCTGGGGCTGGGGAGGCTGAACGGCCTGCTGGACGCCAGGAAACCGCTGGAGCTGGCGAAAAAAGATCCGGAAGCGCTGAAGGCTTTCCTCCGGGAGATGATCTGGGGCCTGCGCCTCATCGCCGGCTGGCTCGACCCTTTCATGCCCGACACGGCCAGCCGGATGCAACTGCAGCTCGGCATCGGCAAAACCCGTACCGACGGGGCGGAGCCCCGGGAAGTCCCCCCTCTTTTTCCCCGCAAATAAAAAAGCCCGGGCGAACCCGGGCTTTTTCCTGGAGTACGGGAGCGCTAGCAGCCGGCTTCCTTGCCCCTGAAGAGCTTCTTGAAAGCCCCGTAGAACCCGGCGAGCACTCCGGAAAGCGCGTAAACCGAGAAGAAGACGAACAGCGCGTCCTGCGGGTACGCCACTATCATCGAGAGCACCGCCGTTATCAGCACGATGCCCTTTATGGAGTTGGGCTTGAGCATGTCGCCCTTGAAAGCCGCGTAGGGCGCGGAAGACACCATAAGCAGGGCGAGCGCGATCATGATGAAGGGCACCACGCCGTACACGAACGGCATCCTGTCCATCACTATCTGGATGCCGCGGCTGCCGCTTTCGCCCTCTATCATGCTGTAGGCGAGCACAAAGGAGACCAGGATGCCGGCCGCCGCCGGGATGGGCAGCCCCTGGAAATAATCCTTGTCGCTGCCGCCGAAGTGTGATTTCACGTTGTAGCGGGCAAGGCGCAAAGCCCCGCACAGGACGTAAAGGAACGCCACGGGGTAGCCCCAGAAGCCGTAATCCTTGAGCACGAACTTGTAGATCAGGTAGGCGGGCGCTATGCCGAAAGAGATCCAGTCGGAAAGGGAGTCGATCTCCACGCCGAAGGAGCTCTCGCCGTGCACCAGGCGCGCCACGCGTCCGTCGAGCATGTCCATCACGTAGGAAACGATCAGGAACCACGAGGCCCGCACATATTCCCCCTCCGAGGCGGAGAGGATGGAGAAGAAACCGAAGGCCATATTGGCGATGGTAAAGATGGAGGGCAGGACCACCGCCCCGGTCTTTTTAAGCTTCGCAATATCGATCCGCCTTTTTTCGGGGATTATTTCAATGTTTTCCATGTTAGTTTCACCTCACCACTGGCCCAGCACGGTTTCGGCGCCGGCCACTTTGTCGCCGGGCTTCACGCTTATCTTCGCCGACTCGGGCAGGTAGACGGCTACCTGCGAACCGAAATAGATCATGCCTACCCGCTCGCCGGCCTTCACTTCCTGGCCCTCTTTCACATAGCAGGCGATGCGGCGGGCGATGGAGCCGGTTATCTGCTCTATCTCGACGGCGCGACCGCCGGCGCCGGTTATCCGGATGAGGTTGCGCTGGTTATCGGCGGCCTCCGGCTTGTAGGCGATGGCGAACTTCCCCTGCGTGAACTTCACCTTCTCCACCTTGCCTTCCAGCGGCGAGCGCTGCACGTGCACGTTCAGGACGGAAAGGAAAATGCGGATGACGGTAATGCCCGGGGTGCCCTCGTTCTTGATGGTCAGCACGGTGCCGTCCGCGGGACAGGCTATCTCGCCGGGCGCGAAAGTTTTGGGCCGCTCAGGGTCGCGGAAGAAATAGGCCGAGAAGCCGGCGAAGAATACGCCGAGAAAGAGCAGCGGGATGCCCGCCCAGCGGCAGCAGCCCATTAAAGCGCCGCCGCCAGCGGCCGCGATTATGCCGCCGATTATCAGTTTTATCCCCGCAGGTGCAAATCCCATAGAAGCCTCCATGATCGTTCAAAACCGTTCAGTGTGTGGGCATGGTGGGACTCGAACCCACACGGCCTTGCGGCCAACGAATTTTAAGTCCGTCGCGTCTACCAGTTCCGCCACAAGCCCTGAAAACACGCCCGCGGCATCCGGCCCGCGTCAGCACAATATTCTACAAATTTACGGCGGCAGAATATCCGCAAAAATGCCCGCGGGCGGGTCAGCGGCTCTCCCGGCGGAGCTCGTCCCCGGCGAGCTTAAGGAAAGTCTCGCAGTTCATGGTCTTTACGCCCTCGGCGGCGGCGCGGTCGCGCAGGCCGTTGTCAGAAGTGACGATGATGGCGCGGATCCCCTCGTTCTGCATGAAGTAGCCGCGCTCCACCAGCATCTCGTCGGCCGGCTCCGAATCGCTGTAATAAATGGTTATCGAAGGGCCGGCCGGCCCGCTCCGGCGGCAGGGGCCGTCGAACACCACCCGGAAGCACGAAGCCCGCAGCAGCTCCGCGCGCGCTACTTCCGCGAGCCAGTTCACGAATTCCTTTTCGAGCTGTTCCGCCGAGACGCCGCCGGCCTTCTCCCAGAAGCGCATGGAGAAATTGGAGCCGTCGATCAGATAGACGGTGGGTTTGGAGGACAATCTTTTCATGGTTCCGGCCGGCTGATCTCGAGCACGCGGATCTTGCGCAGGCGCCGCTCGAGCCGCAGCCCCAGCTGGGAATTCAATTCGGCGTTGAAAGTTTTTTTATCGCCGCTTTTAAAATCGAAGGCATAGGCGTAATAACCTTTAAGCCCGGTCTCGTCGAGCACCGGTTCGCCCAGCCTCTCGGCCAGCGCGGCGCCGAGCACGCCGAACGACCCGCCATCCACCGCGCATTTCCCCCCGTCGGAGCCGGCCGCGCCGGGGGTCTCCTTCTTCCTGACGTTGAGCGGCCCGCCGGGCGCCCTTTTAAGCAGGTACACTTCGGATTCCTTTGAAAGGTCTTTCACCTTCAGCCCCAGCGCTGTTTCCAGCCCTTTCAGGAAGAACTCCCTGCGGTACTTTTCACCGCGGCCCTTCGGGAAGCGGAAGCGTATATCGTAAAAACCGTTCATCGCCCGCGCGGCCTCCGGCTTGACCTCCAGCTTGTCGGCCTGGCCGAAGACGAAATCAAAAGCGTGCTTAAGCGGTATGCCCGCGCCGCTCATGCGGTCGGGGCCGTAGCTGGCGCTGGAGACGGAAACGGCGGCCTCCGCCAGATAGAATTCGGCCAGCACGTCCGCGGCCGCCGGGGCGGAGCGCCCCGCCTGGGCCGCCGGAGCGCCGCTGAGGAGCCTTTTCACCGCCTCCTCCGTAACCGCGCCGGGGACGGTGATATCGGCCACCCTGCCGTCCCTGGAGATAAGTACCGTGTGCGGCCGCCCGTAAACCCGGAAGGCCCTGAAAATGTCCGCCCCGGCCTCCGGAGCTATCCAGCCCTTCATGGGATGGGACTTGAGGAATTCCTTCACGTCCGCTTCGGACTCGTCGGTGACCGAGATGAAGACCACGGGGGCGTCGCCGGCAGCCGCCGCCAGGTCGTTGAGGTGCGGGATGGAGTCCACGCATTCCTCGCACCAGGTGGCCCAGAATTCCAGCACCACGGCCTTGTCCCGGAGAGCGTCCCAGCCGCGTATTTCCGCCGCGGGGGCGTTCAGCAGTTTGGGCAGGCGCAGCTCCGGCGCCGGCTGGTTCCTGGCCGCGAAGCGCGGCCTGGCCGCGTCCTCCTCCGTACAGGCGGAGAAGGCCAGCAGCAGCGTTAGCAGCGACAGGGTGCGGATATTCACTTTGCCTGCGTCTTTACCCCGAGCGCCATTCCTTCCCGGGTAGGGATAACGGAGGCGGACACGAAGCGGTCGGAATCGAAGAGGATGTGGAAGAATTCCCGCATCGCGCGGGCGCGGGTATTGTCCGCCGCGCTGCAATCCGCCGCGGGGATCCTGCCTTCTATGAAGACGTTGTTCGCCAGCACCAGGCCGCCGGGGCGCAGGTTGGCCGCGGCCCAGCGCAGGTGATCCGGGTACTCCCCGGCGTCGGCGTCGATAAAGCAGAGATCGAACGGCGCCAGCTTGGAAAGGGTTTTCAGGCTTTCGGCCGCCGGGCCTTCCATGACGGTGACCTTGCGCGACAGCATCGAAGCCGCTACCGCGTCCTTGGCCGCGTTCACGCAGGCCGGGTCCTTTTCAAGCGAATAAAGCCTGCCGGACTCCGGCATGCCCCTGGCGATCCAGTGCGCCGAGTAGCCGTAAAGCGTCCCGATCTCCACGGCCTTCCTCGCGCCTGAGATCCTTGCCAGCGCTTCCAGCAGCCTGCCTTCCAGCGACGTCACGGCCCGGTCGCGCACGCCCCCGCGCTCCATCGCCGCCGCCGCTTCGGGCGCGAACCCGTCGTCCGCCGCGGTAAGCGCGGCGAAGTACGCCGCCGTTTCGGCTACCGGCCAGCTGCGGGAGAACACATCGGGTTTTGTCGTCGTCATAATTTATAGCGGGAGCCGGTGCAGCGTGACGCCGAAGCGGGTACCGTCGGGGGCCAGGCCCGCGCACATCAGCACGGGGAAAGGATCGAAGTCACCGGGGTTCAGGGCCGCGGCGCAGAAGGCGCCGGCGGGCCCGGAAAGGGAGACCTGCGCCTGGAAATAGCGCCCGGCGCAGTTGCCCCTGCCCGCGTACGGGCAGATGGCGAAAAAATCCAGTCCCGCGGACAGGACGCCGCCCCCGGGCAGGGCAAGCTCCTGGAAAGTCTTAACGGCGGAAGCTTCCCCCGGGGAAGACGGCAGCCCGAGCCGCAGCGTGACGGGCCGGTTGCGCTCTCCCGGTTTGGGCAGCGAGCAGGCGCCGCCGGGGCAGCTCTGCGTCCAGGAGGAGAGATAGCCTTTGAGCTCCATCGCCGGCTCCGGCGCGGCCCCGTATAAAGGGCCCGCCGCCAGCAGGCCGGCCATGACAAGTGATTTCTTCATCAGGATACGGTATATTCTACAAAAAATACGGGCCGGGCGGCCGGCCCCGGGCGTAATGTAGGCCATTCTTTGCTTTATAAAGTCTTTTTTGCTATATTCAGAAGCTATGGCGACCTCAAATATCAAATTCGGCACCTCTGGCTGGAGGGCAATAATAGCCGAAGAATTCAATATAAACAACCTGCGCCGCGTCAGCCACGCCGTGGCGGAACACGTGAACGAGCACAAGGAATACGGTTTCAAGGGCGAGGAATACCTCCTCAACCTGAAGAAACTGGACAAGCAGCCGCCCAAGACGGCCAAGATCATAGTAGGCTACGATACCCGCTATCTCTCCGAAGATTTCGCCAAGACCGTGGCTGAAGCCATCGCGGCCGAAAGCATAACGGCCGCCATCTCCAACACCGAGACCCCCACCCCCGTGGTGGCGTGGGAAGTGATGCGGACCAACTCCGCCGGCGGCGTGATGCTGACCGCCAGCCACAACCCCCCGCAGTACAACGGGTTCAAGTGGACGCCCTACTGGGGCGGCCCGGCCATAAGCGAGATCACCAACGACCTCGAGGCCAGGGTGCAGGCGCTCACCAACGCCGAAGTGGAAAAGCATATACCTTTCGAGCACGGCGTTTCCGCAGGGATCATCCGCGTGGAGGATTTCCACGCGAACTATAAGAAGCAGATCGCTTCGCTGCTGGATCTTTCCGCCATAAAGAAAGCCGGGCTGAAGATCGCGGCCGACTCCGTCCACGGGGCGGCGCGCACCTACCTGCGCCCTATCCTGGAAGAGGCGGGGGCCAAGGTCATAGGCCTGCGGGAAGAGCGCGACGTGCTGTTCGGCGGGCACTCCCCGGACACCGACGAAGAGAACCTGGGCGGGCTGAAGGCCGCCGTGCTCAAGAACAAGCTCCACCTGGGCCTCGCGTGCGACGGCGACGCGGACCGCTACGGCGTCATAGATTCCGACGGGACCTGGATCTCCCCGAACCTGGTGCTGGGCCTCGTGCTGGAGCACCTGGTCAAGAACCGCGGGCTGAAAGGCAAGGTCGCCCGCTCGGTGATGACCTCCCACTTCGTGGACGCGGTGGCCAAGCACCACGGCCTGGAAGTGCGCGAGACCGCCGTAGGCTTCAAGCACATCGGCAACCTCCTGCGCACCGGCCAGTACATCATAGGCGGCGAAGAATCGGCCGGGCTCTCGATAATGAACCACGTGCCGGAGAAGGACGGCATCCTCGCCTGCCTGCTGATGGCGGAAATGGTGGCCTACGAGCGCAAACCTATCAAGAAGATCATCGCTGACATGAACAAGCGCCACGGCAGCTTCATCACTTCACGGACGAACCTGCGCCTGGACGGGAACATGAACATGGAATCCCTCGTAGAGCGCCTCAAATTGAATCCGCCGCTCAACCTGGCGGGGGCCTCCGTCTGGCGCATAGACCACACGGACGGGTTCAAGTTCATCATGAAGGACGGGAGCTGGCTCGGCCTGCGGCCCTCCGGCACGGAGCCCGTGGTGCGTGTCTATACGGAAACCTTCTCGCCCAAGACCTCGGCCGCGCTCAACGAAGCCGGCAAGAAGATAGTCGGCGGTAAATTTTAGAAGGCCGGCGCCGGTTAAGGCGGCGGACCTGCTTAGGAGAAAAAAACACAATGGACGCTAAAATAAAGAAGATCACAGCCAGGGAGATCCTCGACTCGCGCGGTTTCCCCACCGTGGAGACCGACGTGCTCCTTACCGACGGTTCCTTCGGGCGGGCGGCGGTGCCGAGCGGAGCTTCCACCGGCTCCCATGAGGCCCTTGAAATGCGCGACGGCGGCAAGCGCTACCTCGGCAAAGGCGTCACCAAGGCCGTGGAGAACGTGAACAAGCCCATCGCCGACGAGATAACCGGCCTCAAGGCCGACCAGATAAAGATCGACGAGATGATGATAGAGCTGGACGGCACCCAGATGAAGACCAAGCTGGGCGCCAATTCCATTCTCTCCGTCTCCATGGCGCTGGCCCGCGCCGGCGCGGTCTCGGCAAAACTCCCGCTCTACGCCTACATCCGCAAGGCCTACGGCCTCAAGCACAAGGATTTCATTATCCCCGCCCCGATGATGAACATCATCAACGGCGGCAAGCACGCCGATTCCGGCATCAACATCCAGGAGTTCATGATAGTCCCCACGGGCGCGGCCAGGTTCACGGACGCCGTGCGCATGGGCTGCGAGATCTATCACACGCTTAAGAAAATACTGGCCAAGGCCGGCTACACCACGGCCGTAGGCGACGAGGGCGGCTTCGCCCCCAAGATCTTCACGCACGAGTCCGTGCTGGAGACCATCTGCAACGCTATAAAAGAAGCGGGCTACACCTTCAAGGAAGTGCAGATAGCGCTGGATTCCGCCGCCAGCGAATTCTTCCAGAACGACCGCTACGTGTTCGAAGGGTCGAACCTGACCGCCCAGGAAATGACGTCCAAGTACGCCGAGTGGCGCAAGCATTTCCCGATCATCTCCTACGAGGACCCGCTCGCCGAGGACGATTGGGAAGGCTGGGACCACCTGTCGAAGAACCTGTGCAAGAAGGCCCGGGTGGTCGGCGACGACATTTTTGTCACCAACCCCGAGCGCCTCAAGCGGGGCATCGAGGAAGAAGTGGGCAACGCCATCCTCATCAAGCTTAACCAGATCGGCTCCCTGACCGAGACCGTGCGCGTCATCGAGCAGGCCCACAGGGCGAATTACGCCACCGTGATCAGCCACCGCTCCGGCGAGACCGAGGACGCCTTTATTGCGGACCTGGCCGTGGCCACGAACGCCGGCGCGATAAAGACCGGCGCCCCCTGCCGCTCGGAGCGCCTGTGCAAGTACAACCAGCTTATCCGCATAGAAGAAGAACTCGGCAAGAAGGCCCGCTACGCGAAAGACTCCGTCTTCAAGTTCAAGTAACAGGGCCCCGGCAAAAAACCCCGCCGCGTCCCGGCGGGGTTTTTTTGCACCTTTAAAATGGCATCGATCCGCGCAAAAATAAAGCTGAAGTACGTCCTGATCCTGGTCGCCGCGCTCATACTGCTGGGCAACCGCGGCTTCAGGAACCTTTTGAACAATTACCGCGAATACCGCACCCTCATGAGCAGGAAAGCGGAGCTGGAAACGCAGCGGTCGGACCTGGCGAAACGGCTGAAGGAAACCAACGCCCAGCCGGCCGTGGAACAGGCCGCGCGCAGCGAGCTGGGCCTGATCAAGCCGGGCGAGACCGTATACCGCTTCCCCCCGCCGAAGGAGTCCGACAAATGAAGAGCAGACAGTTCAAGCTGGGCCCGATGGACAATTTTTCCTACCTGCTCTGGGACGAGAAGACCCGCGACGCGGCCGTGATCGACCCCGCCTGGCAGCCGGCGAAGCTGGAGGAATTCATCAAAGCGGAGAACCTGCTGCTGAAGTGCGTCCTGCTCACGCACGCCCATCCCGACCACGTCAACGGCGTCGCTTATTTTACGGAGAAAGACAAGGAACTGCCGGTCTACCTCCACGAGGCGGACAGGTTCATGCTGGAGTACCGCCCGCCGGTGCTGAAACCGCTGGCCGACGGAGAGGTCCTGGAGGCCGGGGCCCTGAAGATAACCGTGCTCCACACCCCGGGCCACACCCCCGGCTCCGTCTGTTTCCAGGCCGGCGGCGGCGTTTATACCGGCGATACGCTTTTCGTAGGCGAGTGCGGCAGGGTGGACCTGCCCGGCTCCAGCCCCGAGGCGCTCTATGACAGCTTCGTGAAGCTTTCCGCCCTGCCCGACGGCAGCTCCGTCTACCCCGGCCACTCCTACAACGGGGATAAATCCACCTTCGGGGTGCAGAAGGAATACAATCTTTACCTGAAGTACGCGCGGGCAGGACGGCGCGAAGAGTTTTTAAAGGCGGTAGTGTGAAGCGGGCCGCGAACTGGGCGGCCGTCTCCGATTTTGACGGCACGATAACCATGCGCGATGTGGGCGACCACCTGCTGCTGCATTACGGTTTCTCCGACAAAGAGACCATCGAAGCGTCTTATTCCCTGAAAGTGCGCGTGGAAGATTTCATGAAGCGGGCTTTCTCCGGGGCCAGGCTGACCGAGCGCGCCATAGCGGCTTTCGTCCGGACGCGCGTAAAGTCGCGGCCGGGGTTCAGGGCCTTTGCGCGCTTCTGCGGCAGGCACAAGATACCTTTCGAGGTCGCCAGCGGCGGCATAGACCTCTACGCCGGGCCTTTCTTTAAAAAGCACGGGGTGAGCGTGAAATCCTTCTTCGGCCGGGCTCGCGTGGCGGAAGGCGGGATCAAGATAACCTACCCTTTCCTCAAGCGCACGGACCTGAGCTCGTTCAAGGCCTCCAGGGTAAGCCGGCTCAAGCGCGCCGGGCGCAAGGTGGTCTTCTTCGGGGACGGGCCTAACGACCTGAAGGCGGCCGCCCTGGCCGACAAGGTCTACGCCTCAGGGAGGCTGTACCGCCTCTGCAGGGAGCGCGGCATAAAGGCCTCCCGGCTGACCGACTTCAGCCTGGCAATAGAATTCCTCAAGGCGAATCACAGCTCCCTATGCACCCGGTAATTTTTCAGCTCGGCTCCTTCAGCTTCCCGGCCTACGGCCTGCTGGTGGCGGCCGGCTACCTGGCGGCGATCTTCTATATCTTCCGCAAAGCCGCGGCCGCGGGGCTGAAAAAAGACGACGTTTCCGACGTAGTATTTTATTCGGTCCTGAGCGGGATGGCCGGCGCGAAGCTGTTCTACGCCGTCACATACTGGAGGGAATTCGGCGCGGGCCTGGCCGAAAGGCTGGCGTACCTGCTGACCAACTTCCGCTACGGCTTCGTGTTCTACGGCGGGCTGCTGGGCGGCCTGGCCGGCTTTTTCCTGTCAGCCAGGAAAAAGCTGAAAGACTGGCGCCGCGCCGCCGACGTCTTCGCGCCCGCGGTAGCGCTTGGCCACGCCTTCGGGCGCATAGGCTGTTTCCTGGCCGGCTGCTGCCACGGCAGCCCCACGTCCTGCGCGCTGGGCGTGACCTTCACCGACCCGGCCTCGGAAGTGGCCCCGGCCTATCTCGGCGTTCCCCTGCACCCCACGCAGCTTTACGAGGCCGCCGGGAACCTGGTCATCTTCGCCTTCCTCAACGCCGCGCTGGGCCGCGCCCTGAAAGGCAGGCTCCCCGCCGGTACCGTGCCGGGCCTTTACGCGCTCCTTTACAGCGCGCAGCGCTTCGGCCTGGAATTCCTGCGCGGCGACGACCGCGGGGCTTTCCTGCTGGGGCTTTCGCCCGCCCAGCTGTTTTCCTGCGCTATATTCTGCGCCGCTGCCGTTTATATTGGTATACTAAAAAGAAATTATGAAAAAAAACAAGATCGTTTATGACGGGGCACCGCTGAGGCTGGACGTTTTCCTTACGGAGAACGGCGAGAATTTTTCCAGGGCCTACTCCCGGTCCCTTATCGAAGGCGGGCTCGCCACGGTGAACGGGGATATCCGCAAGCCCTCCTACATGCTGCACGAGGGCGACCTCCTGGAAATAAGCGTGCCGCAGGCCGGGAAGCGCCAGGCCGGCTTCGAAGGCCTGGTCCTCTTCGAGGACAAATCCCTGATAGCCATTGAAAAGCCGGCCGGGATGGCCGTGCACCCGAACTCCGCCAACTGGCAGGTAAACCCGCAGTCTTCGCTGATGGGCGAACCGACCCTGATCTCCCTGCTTTTCACCGCGCGGCCCGCGGTCGCGAAGAGCGGCGTGGACCGGCTGGGCCTGGTGCACCGCCTGGACCGCGACACGAGCGGCCTGATGATCCTGGCCAAAACCCCGGAGGCGCAGGCCGTGCTGACCCGCGGGTTCAGGGACCGGCTGATGGAAAAGACCTACCTCGGCGCGGTGGGCGGCATCCCGGCGCAGCGGACGGGGACTATAGACGCCCCGATAGGCCGCGCTACGGGTTTCAAGAAGATAAAGGTCTGGGAGTTCGGCCGTGACGCCGTCACCGAATACAAGATCAAGGAGCGCGGCGCCGACTGCGCGCTGCTCGAGATCTACCCGCATACCGGCCGCACCAACCAGATCCGCATCCACATGGAATACATGGGCAACTCCATCATCGGCGACAGCCTCTACAACGGCCGCCCCGCCGCGCGCATGCTGCTCCATTCCACAAGGCTCAGCTTCAAACACCCGCTGACGGCTAAGAAAATAACGCTGGAATCCCCGATGCCGGAGGATTTCAAGACGGTCTGGAAGGAATTCAAGAAAAAGAAGTAAACCAGGGCGAAAAATAACAGCGGGCGCGGACCTCGGTCAGCGCCCGCTTTTTTTATAACTATTTAGAACTTTGAAACTGAGGCGAAGACGCGGAAGTCGAGGCGCGGGAAGAGGTTATTGCGCTCCTCCAGCTCGTTGAGCGCGGTTTCATCCACTTTTTTCTCTATCACTTCGCCCAGCAGCCTGATGGCGTTTGCCGCGTGGTCCTCAAGGCGGCTCTTGGCGTACTGCGCGTGGGAACCGATATAAAGCAGGAAAGCCCAGTCCGACGACTGCGCCAGCAGCGTTTCGCGCGCGGCCTGGTTCAGTGCCCTCAGGCTCAGGCTGGACAGGTCCTGGTTGCGGAAGCGGTTGGCCGTTTCTATCATCTTGTCCGTAGCGGCGTACACGGCGTGGTAGATGAAATCGTTGGTCTCGTTCACCCACGGGTCGAAGTACCCGTTCTCACCCCAAGAGGAGACGCCCGGGGTTATCTCCCGGGGCTCCTGGCAGGAATTAAGGTATTCCGACGGGGTCACGAACTGCAGCGGCAGGCGCTCGCTGCGTATCTTCCTTATCACCGTCTCCAGGAAAGCCGGGCCCTCGAACCACCAGTGGCCGAAGAGCTCGGCGTCGTAGCAGCTCACTATCAGCGGCCTGGCCCCGCGCTCCGCGTAGAAATCGTCCACCTGCTTCATGCGGCGCGCCAGGAAATCGGAGGCATGGGCTTCCACCCGCGCCAGGGCCGCGTCGGGGTCGTAATACTGCTTGGCGGCCAGGTCGGAGCCCGCGCCGGTTATGCGGTGGTACTTCAGGCCCAGCGGGCGGCGCACGCCGTCGGCGCCGAAATAAGGCCGCACGTATTCATATTCGCCGTCGTAGCCGAAATCCCTGTAGAACTCGCGGTAGGCCGGGTCGCCCGGGTAGCCGAACTGGGCGCTCCACACCTCGCGGGAGCTGGCGGAATCCCTGACGAACATCCCTACCCCGTTGGAGGTGCGGTAGGGGGCATACACGCCGCCGGGCGCGCTGTCGCCGGAGAACTCCACGGCGTGCGATTCGGCGAAGGTATAGCCGAAGCCCGAAAGCTTGAGATAGGAATTGAGCCGCGGCTCGTAGCCGCATTCCGGGAGCCAGAACCCCGAAGGCTTCCTGTTGAAGCGGTCGAAATAATCCTCGGCGGCCACCGCCAGCTGCGCCCGGACGGCTTCCGGCCTGGTCAGCAGCGGCAGCACCGCGTGGGTAGCCGCCGTGGTGATAATCTCTATCTGCCCCGCGTGCTGCAAAGCCTTCAGCGGGGTGATGAGGTCGCCGCTGTATTTATGCATCAGCGCCGCGGCGTCCTCGTAAAGTTTCTGGTACAGCTTCACCGTCTTGAGCAGGGCCGGGTCGTCCTGGGCGCGCTCAAGCTCCTTCTCGATCAGCTCCAGGCGCGAGCCGAGGTAAAGGGCCATCTTTTCTTCCAGCTCCTCGTTCTCGAGCATGGCGCCGAGCGTCGGGGAGATCGAAAGGGCGATCCCCGGCCTGATGCCTTCGGAGGCGAGCCGCTCCAGCGAGGAAATTATCGGGACATAGGTCTCGGCTACGGCTTCGAAGAACCAGTTCTCCTCGAGGAAGCTGGAATCGGCGGGATGGTTCACGTACGGAAGGTGCGCGTGCAGCACGAACATCAGGGAACCGCGCGAGCTCATACCTGGGCCCTCTTGTGGAATTCCAGGCTGGCGTAGGCGCGCTCTTCGGCCGCTCCGGCGGAAGCCGGGGAGGCGGCGGGGTTGGACTCCAGGAACTTTTCCCACTCGCCGTTGCGCAGAGCGTAGAGCGCCGCGGTATAGGTCCTGCCCTGCGCCGGAACTTCCAGGTAGCCCTTGAAGGAATCCCACGCGGCCCTGCGGGAGGAGGCCTGCGCCTTGTCTTCGGAATAGAAAAGGCGCAGCTCCACTTCAGCGCCCAGCGCCGAGGCGCGGAAAGCCTCCGCACGGCTGGCGGAGAATTGCCAGAAAAGAAAAAGGACTCCGGGGTTCTTCGGCAGAAGCACCAGGCGGTCTTCGGGAGGCAGCACACATGAAAGTTCCGGCATAAAGGTCCATATACAATTTACTAAATTTCCCGGGAATTAAACATATTTTTTTCTCCGCCCTTTTTTTTATATCATAAATACTGCGGTGCCGGTCAGTCCCGATTTTCTTCGGCCTTAAGGAGAACCAGATGAAAGCCATAGTAAAGACTTCGCGGGCGCGCGGCGCGGATTACCGCGACATGGAAGTTCCCGTAATCAACAAGGACGAGCTCCTGATCCGGGTAACCGCCGCCTCCATAAGTTCCGGCGACCTTGCGCTCTACAACTGGACCGACCCCGCTTTCACCCCTCCCTCTCTCCCCTTTATCTTCGGCCAGGACTTCTGCGGCGAAGTGGTGGAAACCGGCTCCCTGGCGAAAGGCTTCGAAAAAGGGGATTTCGTTTCCGTCGAATCCCATATCTTCTGCGGCACCTGCGGGCAATGCCGCAACGACCAGCGCCATATCTGCCAGGACCTGCGCGTTATCGGCCGCGACATCCCCGGCGGGCTCGCCGAATACGCCGCCGTGCCCGCCCGCTGCTCCTGGAAGCACACCGACGACACCCTTAAGGACGTCGGCGCCGTGATGGGCCCGTTCGGCAGTTCCGTCCACGCCATTCTGGCCGAAGACATCGTCGGCAAAACGGTGGTCATTTCCGGCTGCGCGCCTCAGGGGCTTTTCGCGGCGGGCATCGCCAAAGCCGGCGGCGCGCGCAAAGTGATAGCGCTGGACGCCTCGCTTTACCGCCGGCGCCTCGCCCTTAAAATGGGCGCGGCCACGGCGATAGATCCAACGGCAAAGGACTGCCTGCAGAAGATCGCCAAGGTCTGCGGGGCGGAAGGCGCGGACGCGGTAGTGGAAATGAGCGGCGCGGCGGACTCCGTGGAACTGTGCCTGAAAGCCCTCCGGCCCGGCGGGCGCTTCGTCGCTTTCGGCCTCCCGGTCACGAACCTCAGCATAGACTACGCCGGCGACATCGTGCGCCGCGGCATACGGCTGGAAGGCATTTCCGGGCGGGAGATCTTCCGCAGCTGGTACAAGATGGAAAGCCTGCTTAAATCCGGCGCCGTCGACCCCAGGCCCGCCGTCACGCACACCTACCGTTTCAAGGATTTCAGGAAGGCCTTCGACCTGATAAATTCCAGGGAGAAGAAATGCGGCAAAGTTATTCTGACGCCTTAACGGCGGGTCCAAGGAGAACCATCATGACATTCGACACGCTTAAATTCGCCGACGAGGAAGTGGCGGCGCTGAAGAAAGAGAACCGCTTTATCCAGCCCCGGGTGCTGGAAAGCGCGCAGGCCCCGGTTTCGGTCATAGACGGCAAGAAAGTGGTCAACCTGACCTCCAACAACTACCTGGCCCTGGCCGACAATCCCAAGGTGAAGAAAGCCGCCATCGACGCCGTGAAGAAATACGGCGTCGGCTCGGCCGCGGTGCGCACGATAATCGGCACGATGTCGATCCACACCGAGCTGGAGCGGAGATTCGCCGAATTCAAGCACTCGGAAGCCTCTATCCTTTTCCAGTCCGGCTTCACGTCCAACGTCGCGGTCTGCCAGTCGCTGATGTCCTCAGAGCAGGACCTGCTGATCTCCGACGAGCTCAACCACGCCTCGATCATAGACGGCGCGCGCCTGGCCAAGGCGCCGCGCAAGATCTACCGTCACAAGGACATCAAGCATCTGACCGAGATCCTGGAGTCGCCGGAGGCGAGGCAGGCCAGGCGCAAGATGGTAGTGACGGACGGTGTCTTCTCCATGGACGGGGACATCGCCAACCTCGACGAGGTTACGGCCGTGGCCCATAAATACGGCGCCTTCGTCATGGTGGACGACGCGCACGCCAGCGGCGTGATAGGCAAAGAAGGGCGCGGCACCGTCAGCCACTACGGGCTGGACGGCCAGGTGGAGATACAGATAGGCACCCTCTCCAAGGCTTTCGCCGCGGTAGGCGGCTACGCGGCCACCACCCAGAGCCTGCGGGATTACATGGGCTCGGTGGCCAGGCCCTTCCTTTTCTCCAGCTCCCAGCCGCCGTCCGTAGCCGCCACCTGCCTGGCGGTGCTCGATATCCTCCTCAAAGAGCCCAAGTACCTCAAGAAGCTCTGGGACAACACCGCGTTCTTCAAGGAAGAGATGAAAAAGGCCGGCTTCAATACCGGGCAATCGGTAACGCCGATAACCCCCGTGATGGTGGGCGACATGACCAAGGCCGTGGCGCTTTCCAGGAGGCTGTTCGACGAGGGCGTCTTCGCGCTGCCGCTGGGGTTCCCGACGGTACCGAAAGGCAAGGAGCGCCTGCGCACGATAGTCACGGCGGGCCACACGATAAAGGACCTGGAATTCGCGGTGGAGAAGTTCGTGAAGGTCGGCAAGGAACTGAATATTATCTGACGGGCGTCAGAATTCCAGGGAAAGCGAGACCGGGAACCTGGGGGACAGGTTTTTCGAAGTTTCGTAGCCGACGCCGAAGTTCCACTCGTTCTTCCTGACCCCTACACCGAGGGTCATCCCTTCGTCGTCCCTGTCGAACAGGTAGCCCCCCCGCAGGCTGAGCATTACCCCCACGCTCATCTCCATGTTCACCTCCGCGCCGGCCTGGTAACAGGAGCTTTCTTTCGCGGTCCTGCTCCAGTCGGCGGAAAGCACGATATCGCTGTAAGAAATGTCATCCGGGCTGCCTATCAGCTCCGGGCGGAATTCTGTTTTGTAGGAAACTCCGGCGCGCGTTGTCACAGGCGCGGGATCCCCTTCTTCCTCGAATTTAATGTAGTCCCCGTGATTAAGCGAAGCCGCGCCGAAGCTGAGCCCGGAAGCCATCCGGTACAGGATGCCCAGGTCATAATGGCTGGCCGAGGCGGACGCGGTCTCGGCCAGGGCTATCGTAGTGAATTTCAAAGTGCCCCCCACCGCCAGTCCGGCCGCCGGGGAGTATGCGCCGGAGATCATGGCCACCTTGTCCAACTCGGCGGTCACCGTTTCCTGCGTGCCGTCCGAAAGGTTCAGGGTTATCTTGCCGGAATCATAGTAGAGATAAGCCGGGGTCAGCGTAAGAGGTCCGAGCCTGAGCGGGAGGGCGGCCAGCCCGTACCGGCCGTCAGCGAAGCCGTTCATGTACGCGAGATACACGGAGCTCCGCGCGGCAAGGCCCGGGCCGGCCGGGTTATATAGCAAGCTCTCCGCGTCCCCCGGCACAGCCGTGAACGCGCGTCCCATCCCGGAGGACCTCGCGCCGACAGGGCGGGTAAGTATCGACGCCCCGGTAAGCCCGGTGTCGGCTCCTGCGCGCCCGCAGGAGAACAGGAACGCGGCGAGAGAGAAACAGGCGGCGGCGGGTAATAGTTTCATTTTATCACCACCACTTTCTCGGTCTTAGCGGTGCCCGGTCCCTTGATATGGACCAGGTAGACCCCGCTGGCCACCAGCCCGCCGCCATCGTTCCTGCCGTCCCATAAGTAATTGGCTGATCCGATGGCCTGCGGCCCGTGATACAGCGTCCTTACCAGTCCCCCGTTCTGTGTATAGATCTTTACGCTCACATTGCCGGGAGAGAAGATGGACAGGGCTATTTTGCATTTCACGGCGGGGTTCTTCAGCGGCCTTAGCAGGTTGTCCGTCAGCGCGACCACGCCTTCCGGGGGCTGCGAGGAAGTGTAAGCTTTCAGCGGGACGTTGGTGAGCGTTGCGGCCAGCGCCGGCAAAGCGCTCCAGGAAGCGCCATCGCCGCTCATATAGCTGTTGCCCGAAGCGGAAGCCTGTCCGGAATAGCCGGTCAATTTCACCTCTACGGGGACCGGGAAGGTATAACTCGCATTAACCGCCTTTACGACCACGGAGAAGCGCTGGCCCGCGCTGAGGGGAAGGTAGCCCACGGAAACCGTATGATAGCCGGGGGAGGTGAAAGACCCGCTCGCCGAATAGGCGAGTGACCCGCTGACCGGCTGGCCGGCGTTCACCCCGCGATAAACATAGACCGTGTAGGCGGTAGCCGAATCGTTGGTATAAAACCCGACCGCCTTTAACCCCTCTTCGGCGACAGCGGTGAAAATATTGGAATACCAGGCGGTAACGGCGCTGTACCCGTAATTTTGTACCCAGCCCAGTTTGTCATAGCTGTACACCCGGGAATAATTCCCGACCGGTTCCCCGGTAAAGGCCGAGGAATAATCCGAGCGGGAAAACACGGCATCGTAATAGGAAACATGGAAATAGCCATTGTCGCCCCAGGAGGCGCCCCAGGAATTTTTGCAGAGGAAGGCGCCGTTGCCGGCGGGAACCGTGTTAAAATTGGCCTTATCGTAATTATCGTCCCAGCCTACTATGACGACCTCATGGTTGCCGGCGGCGGAAACTGAAGCATAGTAGGCGTGGGTAGCGGCGTTGTAATTGGCGTCGCTGTAATAGAACGCGGCCGTAACGCCCCCATAGGCCAGCAGGGCGCTTTTAATGCGGTCGTTATCCGCTGGACCGGAGCGCGGAGTCAGGAAGATAATATCCTGCGCGTGCTTTATCACCCCGGAGCTGGACTCCGGGAGCGGCCCGCTCCAGCGCGTCAGGTACGCGGCGGACATGTAGTCATTGCCGCCATTGCAGGAGCCATTGTCGAACCCGCTGTTGGCGTTCAGGTCCGCCTCCGACAGGTCCAGAATATTGGGCATGAAGTAGGATTCCATTGAACCCATCGCCGAGAAAGCCCAGCAGTCGCCGCAGGCGCCCTGATCTTTCACCGCGGTGACCTTGCCATGGTCGCGCAAGTCGTAGGCGGGAGCGTAAGTGAGCCCGGAGTCGTTCTCCTCCGCGGTTAAAGCGCGGCCCCTGACCGGGAGAAGCGGGGAAGGGATCCGGCCGAACCCGCGCCCGGCGCTCCCCAGTACCGCGTTCGGGGCAGGAAGCGCGGACAAGACAGCGGTCGAGTTCACGACCTGTAAATACTGGACGAACTCCGGGTTAAGCGGAGCCAGTTCCGCCTTTACGTTCGCTGCGCCTGCGGCGTGCGCGAACAGCGCCGTGGCCAGAACCGGGACCAGTATCCCTGAATATATATTTTTCATCGTTCAGACACGTCCAGCTGCGGTATTTCCCCGCAGTTTATGTTCCTACTGTATCATCGGCACCACTTTGCCGCTGTACTCGTCGGTATTGCTGCCGGCCCATATTTCGCGGTACAGGGTCAGGACGGACTCGGTGGCCGCTTTTATCCCCGGGCCGTCCAGCTTCGTTTTATTAGCGGCGGCGGCTATCAGGGGCATCACGTCGGCCTGGAACCTGCCGGCGTAGCCGCCGGCGGGCTGCCTGCCGTACAGTTTGCCCAGCTCGGCGGCGGAGGGCAGCTTGGCCTGGACGGAATGCTTATAGCGCATACGCAGCGCGGAGGAAACCGCTCCGGCGCTGTCCTCTATCGGCATCTCATAATAGCGGTTCTGCCACTCGGCCCGGCCCAGGTCCTGCGACGGGCAGGCGTAGGAAACAAAAGGCTTGCCTTCGAGGGAGCCTATCCTTACTTCGCGGGCCGAAAGCCCCGCGGGGCACTGCATCGGCCAATCCTGTCCCTTTTCCCACCTGACCTGCCGCTTCTCCAGCGAAAGGGTTTCGGTCCGCTCCATGGACACTTCGATGCCTTTGAAACTTACGCTGGTAGGCGAGAAGGTCTTCATCTCCCAGCCGGTCTTGCCGCGGGCCCGGAACCCGTACGGCGGGTCGATGGCCCAGCCCCCGCCCAGGGAAACGGACGCCGCCCGCTCCGGGGGCCCGGAGCCTTCCTCGTCGATGGAGAGGGTCTCTTCCGGCTTCACGGCCTTGTCGCGGGTCTTGGCGTCGCTGACCGTCACTATCCCGGAGAAGACCTTTACCTTGGTCTGGCCCAAAGCCGTAGCCACGGTCACGAAACGCGTGCCCTTGGTCTTCACCGCCACCACGGAAACGGGCGTCTTTATGGTGAACTTGATGGCGGTCTTGACCACCGCGCGCACGGTCCCGGCGGCCAGTTTGGAAAAATATTCGTCGGCCTTGGCGGTATAGATGGTGAGATCGGTGTCGAACCCCAGCCCGATCATGGTCCGCTCGTCGTAACGGATCTCCGCCCAGGAGAACCAGCCCGTCTTTACCCTGCCGCCCGCGGCCACCCGCAGGCCCGGGCTTGCCTGCGCCCATTCCTGGTCCGCCGAGGCGCGGTACAGGACCTTGCCCTGGACTTCGGTAAAGACCGGGGCGCAGACGCCCTCCGCGCGGCAGGCGGCCAGGAGGATCAGCGCCGGGAGTACGGCCCGCAGCGCGCCAAAGATGATGTTTCCCATAATTGTTCCCTTCCTTCGTTCAGTGCCTGAAATGGCGTATGCCGGAAAAAAGCATGGCGGCGTTCTTCGAATCGCAAAGTTCGGCGCAGTCGCGGTCGTCCTGCCAGCCGCCGGGCTGGATGACGGCCCGGACCCCGCCGGCCAGCGCCGTCTGGAGCGTCTTGAGCGGCAGCGCGGCGTCGGCCGCCATCGCCAGCGGGCCCGGGGACGGGAGCAGGGCGCGCTTGTCGTGCATCTTCCACAGCGCCCCGCGCACGGCGTCGTACGTGGAGCTTTCGGCGGCGCTGACCGCGAGGGTGCCGCACGCGTCGGCGAGCACGATGGAATAGGTCTTGGCGTATTTTACCGTTTTCCAGGCCAGCTTGAGGGCCCGCAGCTCTTCTTCGGAAGGCTTGCGGCGCGTCACGCACGGCGTCTCCCGGGAAAAAAGCTGGTTGTCCTTGGTCTCTATAAGCAGGCCGCCCGAGACGGAATGGAGTTCCACTTCGTGCGGCGAAAGGACCGGGGCGGGCAGTTCCAGCACCCGCAGGCCTTCGCGCGAACGCAGCAGCCTGAGCGCCTCCGGGGCGTAGCCGGGCGCCACCACGCTCTCGATGAACGTACCCCTAAGCATATCAGCCGTGGCCGCCTCTACCTGGCGGTTGAACGCCGCCGTGCCGCCTACCGCTCCCACAGGGTCGCAGCGCAGGGCGCCGCGGAGGCATTCGCCCTGCTGGGGAACGGCGCACACCGCCGCCGGGCGGGCGTGTTTCGAAATAACACAGACCTGCTCCTCGAACTCCATCGCCAGCTCGAACGCCGTATCCAGGTCAAGGTAATGGTTAAGGTTGAGCGCCCCGCCGGAGAGCAGCCTGGCCGCGTTAAGGCCGCGGGGGCGGGCCCCGCTCAGGGCGTAAAAGGCCGCCTTCTGGTGGCGGTTCTCGCCGTAATCCAGGTCGGACACTTTCTTCAGGCTCATCACCACTTCGTCGCCCAGCAGGTTCCCCGTTTCGGAAAGGTACTGCGCCACGGTGGCGTCGTAAGCGGCCAGGTGCTGCCAGGCCTTGGCGGCCAGCTGTTTTTTTACGTCGGGCTCCAGCCCGCCGGCTTCCTTCAGCGCGCCTAGCACGGGGCCATAGTCCGCCTGGCTGGAGATGGTAATGACCCCGGTAAAATCCCTGGCGGCAGCCCTGAGCACCGAAGAATTTGACTGATCGAGGTAGCTGGAAAGCTCTTCTATGGCGAATTCTTCCTGCCCGACGATGCTGGCTATGGGGAAAAGGTTGGCCGCCACGACGTAGAACCGGGGCAGCTCCACCCCGTTCTCCGAAACGGCCGGGAAGCGGCCCGACAGCGCCTTGAGCACGGCGTAAGGCACGGGCGGGGAATAGCGCACCTCTTCGGCCTCGATCCCGGCCTCTTTAAGCAGTTCATATGTGGAGCCGGAAGCGTAGATCCCGAAGCCGAGTTCGTACAGGCCGCGGGCGAAATCCTCCACCCCGGTCTTGTCGTACACGCTCAGGTAGGCTGTTTTATCCATTGTGCAGCCGCCGGCTCACTTGCCGGAAACGAGCTTAAGGAACTCCGCCTCCGTCAGGACCGGGACCCCGAGCTTCTGCGCCTTGTCGTATTTGGAACCGGGGTCGGAGCCGGCCACCACGTAGGAAGTCTTGGCGGAGACGGAGGAGGTTTCCCTGCCGCCCAGCTCGCGCACCCTGGCCTGGGCGTCGGCGCGGGTCAGGCTGGCCAGCTCGCCGGTGAAAACGAAGGTCTTTCCCTCCAGCGCGCCGCCGGTGACGTCGCGCTGCGGCTCGTCTTGGCGCAGCCCGGCCGCTTCCAGCTCGCGCAGCATCGCGCGCGTGGCTTCCGGCCTGAAAAATTCGGCGACCGCCGCGGCGATGACCGGGCCGACATCCTTGACGCGGGCCAGCTCGGCGAGCCCTGCGCCCATGAGCGCGCCCATGGTCCTGAAATGGGCGGCCATGACCCTGGCGTTCTTTTCCCCCACATGCCTTATGCCCAGGGCGTAAATAAGGCGGGACAGGGGCTGCCCTTTGCTTTTGGCGATCTCCGCCAGCAGGTTGTCGGACTTCTTGTCCTTAAATAGTTCCAGGGCGAGCAGATCCTCTTTTTTGAGCCTGTAAATGCCGGGGAAGCTCCGGACCAGGCCTTTTTCCACCAGCTGTTCCACGGACGCTTCGCCGAAGCCGTCGATGTTCATCGCGTCGCGGGAGGCGAAATGCAGCAGCGAGCGCTTGAACTGCACAGGGCAGGAGGGGTTCACGCAGCGGAGGGCCACCTCTTCTTCGTCGCGGAACACCTCCGCTCCGCACGACGGGCACTTCTCCGGGGCCTTGACCGGCGTTTCCGCCCCGGTGCGCACCTCGGTCACCACTTTCACCACCTTGGGGATGACCTCGCCGGCGCGCTCTATGACCACCCTGTCGCCGATCTTCAGGCCCAGCCGCTCCACCTCGTCGAAATTGTGCAGTGTCGCGCTGGAAATGGTGACGCCCGCGCATTTCACCGGCTCCAGCTCCGCCACCGGGGTTATAGCCCCGGTGCGGCCGACGGAAAAAGCGACGTTCTTTACGGTGGTCGTGGCCTGCTGGGCCGGGTATTTGAAAGCGATGGCCCAGCGCGGGCTCTTCGAAGTGAAGCCGAGCAGCCGGCGCTGCCTGAGGGAATCCACCTTTATCACCAGCCCGTCTATCTCGAAGGGCAGGTTAAAACGCTTCTGGGAATACTCGCGGTAATAGGCCAGGACCTCGCCGGCGCCGCGGCACGGGCGGTTGCCCACGGTGGAAATATGGAAACCGAGCACGCGGCAGATGTTGAGGTATTCCCAGTGGGAATCCGCCTCGACGATACCGTCGAGATAGCCGTAGGAATGCGCGATGAACTTCAGGCGGCGGCCTTTCGTGACCGCGGGGTCCTTCTGGCGCAGCGAGCCGGCGGCGGCGTTGCGCGGGTTCACGAAAGGCTCCTCCCCGGCGGCGAGCGCCTGTGCGCGCAGCGCCTCGAAATCGGCCTTGTCCATGTAAACTTCACCGCGGGCCTCGAAGGCCGCGGGCGGGCGGCTCAGGTCGAGCCTGAGCGGGACCGACTTGATGGTGCGCACGTTCAGGGTGACGTCCTCGCCGGTCTCGCCGTCGCCGCGCGTGGACGCCCGCGCCAGGCGGCCCTTCTCGTACTCTATGGAACAGGAAAGCCCGTCGATCTTGGTCTCTACCACCATCTCGAAAGGCTCGCCGTTCAGGCCTTTCTTGACCCTTTCGTACCACTCCAGGAACTCGCTCTCGGAGTAGCAGTTGTCGAGGGAAAGCATGGGGATGCGGTGGGGGACCGGGGCAAAGGTGTTGGAGCGTTCCCCCCCGACGCGCCGCGTCGGGGAATCGTCCGAAGCCAGCTCCGGGTGCGCCGCCTCGAGGGCCTTCAGGCGCCCCATCAGGGCGTCGAATTCGCCGTCGGAGATCTCGGGGGAATCGGAAACGTAATAAAGGCGCTCGTGCCGGGTTATCTCGGCCCTGAGCGCCTCTATCTCTTTGCGGGCGTCGCTCCCGGAAGTCATTTCACCAGATTATTGTGCCTGGCTATATTGTCCAGCACGCCGTTTATGAACTTGCCGGACTTATCGGTGGAGTATTTCTTAGCCAGTTCGATAGCTTCGTCTATTATCACGGGCACCGGCGCGTCGGCCAGCACCATCATTTCACAGACGGCCATGCGCAGTATCGCGCGGTCCACGGCGGGCATCCGCTCTATTTCCCAGTTGAGGCTTATGCCGCTGATGATGCCGTCTATTTTCTTGAGGTTGTCGACCGTGGAGGAATACAGGGCGCGGTAAAATTCGAAATTCTTGGTTTCCAGCGCGAAATCCATCATCTGGAAAGTGGCGAGCACGGAGGACGGCTCGAGATGCGCTATGTCGGAAGCGTAAAGGGACTGCAGACAGTTTTCCCGCGCAAGCCTTCTTTTGCTCATAATATTGACTGTGTTCAAAGACCGCTCTCCATATAATACTAAATTTAAAAAGACTTATGCCGGAGTTCCGCGGGGCCACGGCGGAGGTTTGCTTTCAGCCGGCATCTTTGGTACACTTTAGATTCGAAAAACCGCACGGGTTCAGGAGGTTTCCATGGCATACGCACCATTAATAATCCTAGGCGTCATCATACTGTTTTCCAGCATAAAAGTGCTGAACGAATACGAGCGGGGCGTTACGCTGACCCTCGGCCGCTTCACCGGCGTGAAAGGCCCGGGCCTCATCATCCTCATCCCCGGCGTCCAGCAGCTGTTCCGCGTCAGCACCCGCGTGGTGGTCATGGACGTGCCCCCGCAGGACATCATCACCCGCGACAACATCTCCGTGAAGGTCAACGCCGTGGTCTACTTCCGCGTGGTCAACCCGCAGTCCGCCATCCTTAACGTGGAGAACTTCATGTACGCCACCAGCCAGCTGGCGCAGACCACCCTGCGCAGCGTGCTCGGCCAGCAGGAACTGGACGACCTGCTCTCCAACCGCGACAAGATCAACAAGAACCTGCAGGAGATCCTGGACCAGCATACCGAGCCCTGGGGCATAAAGGTGTCCAGCGTGGAAGTGAAGAACGTGGACCTGCCGCAGGAGATGCAGCGCGCCATCGCCAAGCAGGCGGAGGCGGAACGCGAACGCCGCGCCAAGGTCATCCATGCCGAAGGCGAATTCCAGGCCTCACAGAAGCTCTCCGACGCCGCCGCTATCATGGCCGTCAACCCCGCCGCCATCCAGCTCAGGTACCTGCAGACCCTGACCGAGATCTCCGCGGAAAAGAGCTCTACGATAATCTTCCCCGTCCCCATGGACCTGGTAAAGATGTTCTTCGATAAGCCCAAGCCCCAGGCGTGATCAGTCCCGCCTGAGAACGAGACGGCCCGGCATAAAACCGGGCCGTCTTTTTTTCGCCATTCCACCCCTCTCCGCCGAATCCGCTATAATCTCTACATGCGCGGCCTCTACGTACATATCCCCTTCTGCCGGTCAAAATGCGGCTACTGCGACTTTGCCTCCGCCGCGGGGCAGGAGGACCGCATAGACGATTACCTGGCCGCGCTGGCCCGCGAGGCCTCGGCCTACTCCGGGCTGGCCGGGAGTTTCGGCACACTTTATATCGGCGGCGGCACCCCCAGCCTCCTCTCCGCGGCGCAGCTTGAAAAGCTTTTTGCGGCGCTGGCCCCCCTGACAGGCCCAGTGGCGGGCCTGGCCGAAAGCACGTTCGAGGCCAACCCGGAAAGCCTGGACGCGCACAAGGCCGCGCTGCTCAAAAGCGCCGGGCTGAACAGGATAAGCCTGGGCCTGCAGGCGTGGCAGGACGCCCTGCTGAAAAAACTTGGCCGGATAGCGATGAACTCGGATTTTCTTAAAGCCTACCGCGCCCTGCGCGCTGCCGGCTTCGCCAATATCAGCGCGGACCTGATGTGCGGGCTGCCGGGCCAGAGCCTGGCCGACTTTACGCTGTCCCTCGAGCGGCTGCTGGATTTGAAGCCGGAGCATGTATCGCTTTACGCGCTGGAAGTGCATGAGAACACCCCGTTCGGCGCGGCCGGGGTGAAAGAGGCACCGGAAGAGGCCGCGGCCATGTACGAGGCGGCGGCGGGCCTGCTGAAGCGCGCCGGCCTGCCCCGCTACGAGATCTCCAATTTCGCGCGGCCGGGGCGCGCGTCGGCGCATAACCTTAATTACTGGGACCAGGGAGAATACCTCGGGCTCGGCGCCGCGGCGGCTTCCTACCTGGGAGGCGAGCGCCGCGCCAACACCGCGGATACGGCCGCTTACGCGCGCGCCGCCATCTCCGGAGCCGAGATACCCCTGCAGTACAGGGAAACGCTGTCCGGGCGCGCGATAAGGGCGGAAAAGCTGATGCTAGGCCTGCGCAAGACCGCCGGAATTGAACTGCAGGACGATATAATTATAGAATTCAAGGAAGAGACGCGGCGCCTGCTGGCCGCCGGCCTGGTGGAAATGAACGGCCGGACGCTCAGGATCAAAGAGGACCGCCTCTACGTTTCCAACGCCGTTTTCCGAGAATTCGTTTAAGACCACATCGAGGTAATCATGCTCAGCAAGGTATACGATCCCAAGCCGGTGGAGGCCAAGTGGGCCGAAGCCTGGCAGGCTGAAAGGCTTTTCATCTCCGCTCCGAACCCGGACCGCAAACCTTTCGTGGTGGTCATCCCCCCGCCCAATATCACCGGCGCGCTGCACATGGGCCACGCCCTGAACAACACCCTGCAGGACGTGTTGGTGCGCTACCAGCGCATGCTGGGCCGCGAGGCCTACTGGGTGCCGGGCACCGACCACGGCGGCATCGCCACCCAGAACGTGATGGAGAAGATGCTCAAGGCCGAGGGCAAGACCCGCCATGACCTGGGGCGCGAAGAATTTTTAAAGCGCACCTGGGCCTGGTACGCGGAATGCGGCAACACCATACTCGGCCAGCTGCGCAAGCTCGGCTGTTCGCTGGACCTCAACGCCGACAACGTGCGGTTCACGATGGACGACAAGCGCGCGGCCTCGGTCTTCGAGGAGTTCCGTTCGCTCTGGGATAAAAAGCTGATCTACCGCGGCGAGCGCATGATCAACTGGTGCACGCGCTGCGGCACCGCCCTTTCCGACATAGAGGTGGAGCACGAGGACGAGAAATCCAAGCTCTGGCACATCCGCTACGCTTTCGAAGACGGCTCCGGCTCGGTCACCGTGGCCACGACGCGCCCCGAAACCATGCTGGGCGACACGGCCGTGGCCGTGCACCCGGAAGACGAAAGGTACAAAGGCAAGACCGGCAAGAAGCTCAAGCTGCCGCTGACCGACCGCCTGATACCGCTGCTGGCCGACGAGGGCGTGGAAAAAGGCTTCGGGACCGGCGCCGTAAAGGTAACCCCGGCGCACGACCCGCTCGACTTCGAGATAGGCCAGCGCCATGGCCTGGAGAACATACGCATAATTTCCTACGAAGGGAAAATGACCAACTGCCCGGAGAAGTACGCCGGGCTGAACGTGCAGGCCGCGCGCAAGCTGATAGTGGAAGACCTCAACGCCGCGGGCCTGCTGGAGAAAGAGGAACATTACAAACACTCGGTGAGCAAATGCTCCCGCTGCAACCAGCATATCGAGCCGCTGGTGTCGGAGCAGTGGTTCGTGAAGATGAAAGGCCTGGCCGCGCCGGCCGCCGCCGCCGCCGAGAACGGCGACGTGAAATTCTATCCTCCGTCGTGGAAGAAGCCCTTCACGGAGTGGCTGGGCAACATCCAGGACTGGTGCATTTCCCGCCAGATCTGGTGGGGCCACCGCATCCCGGCCTGGTACTGCCGCAGCTGTTCCGGCGCCGGGCTTAAGTTCTCCGACAAAGGGGAGCTCTCCCGCGTTTCTTTCGCGCAGGGCGCCAAGCCGGTGATCTCCTTCGCCAAACCCGCCGCCTGCCCGGACTGCGGCGGCACGGACCTGCTGCAGGACCCCGACGTGCTGGACACCTGGTTCTCTTCGGCGCTGTGGCCTTTCTCGGTTTTCGGCTGGCCCGAAAAGACCAAAGAGCTGGCTTACTATTACCCCACCTCCGTGCTGGTCACCGGCTACGAGATACTTTACCTGTGGGTAGCCCGCATGGTGATGAGCGGCATAGAGCACATGGGCAAGCCCCCGTTCTCCCAGGTGTACCTGCACGGCATCGTGCGGGACAAGCACGGTAAGAAGATGTCCAAGTCGCTGGGCAACGTGATAGACCCGCTTACCATGATAGAGAAGTACGGCACCGACGCCATGCGCTTCTCGCTGATGGCGCAGACCCTGGGCGGCAAGGACATCCCCTTCTCCGACGACGCCATCATAGGCGGCCGCAACTTCGTGAACAAGCTCTACAACGTGGCCCGGTTCCTGCAGATGTACCTGCCGGAGACGCCCGCCCCGCTCACGGCGGAGCGGCCCGGCGAGCTCGCCGACCGCTGGATAACGGAACGCTTCGCCGGGGCGCTCGCGCGCTCCAAGGCGGCCATGGCCGAATACGACCTGCCGAAAGCGCAGGACGCGCTTTACGCGTTCGTCTGGGACGAGCTGTGCGACTGGTACCTGGAGCTGGCGAAGCCGCGCCTGGCGGGCCCGGACAAAGAGAAGGTGCTCGGCCTGATGCTGGACCTTTTCACCGGCGCGCTGAAAGCGCTGCACCCGTTCATCCCGTATATCACGGAAGAACTTTATTCCACCCTGAAACCTTACCTAAAAACCGGGGAAGCGTTCCTGCTCAAAGCGGCCTGGCCCGAACCCGGCGCCGCCGGGACCGGGGCCTCCGCGCAGATGGAGGAGCTCATGGCCGTGATCACCCAGATACGCGCCGCCAGGGCGCAGTTCGAGATCCCGCCCGGCAAACAGATAAAGGTGCTGGCCGCTTCAAGCGACCCCGCCGCGCTGGAGCGCCTCAGGACGGGCGCCGGCTATGTGAAGCTGCTGGCTAAAGTGGAAGACCTCGCCCTCGGCGCGGACATACAGAAGCCCCCCCGCTCCGTAAGCGCGATCTCGGGGCAGTTCAATATTTACGTCCCCATGGACGGGGCCGTGGACCTGGAAAAGGAAAAAGCGAGGCTGGCGAAAGAGCTGGAGCGCGTCCAGAGGGACAGCGCGCAGTGCCTTGAGCGCCTGCGCGACCCGTCGTTCATGGGGCATGCCCCGGCGGCGGAAGTCGAAAAGATAAAGGCCCGGGCCTCCGACACGCAGGGGAAGATGGAGAGGCTGACGGCCATACTGGAAGAACTAAAATGAAAATACCTGCAGCGATAACGAAACTGCGCAAGTACTGGATACGCAAAGACCGGGAAGCTTTCCTGCTCGGCGGCCTTACCCTGACGGCCATGATAGCCGGCCAGGTGTCGACCTACTGGCACTTCCAGGACCGGGTGGCTATCCGCAAGAAGATGAAGATCAACGCCAGGAAGCCCCAGGAAGTACAGCAGAACGCGCTTAAGGAAGTGCAGTTCATGCCCACCAAGATGAAGTCCGGAAGCAGGCAGTATTACAAGATCGACAACGAGGACGGCCCCGCTGTCCCCGGTCTCGACGAGAACGAGGGGAACTGACGCATGCGGACCATATCACCGACCGGGCGGCGCGCAAGGACCGCGCTTTTCCTCCTGCTGGCGCCGCTGGCCGTATTGGCCTGCAGCGCGACCCTGCGCGCGCAGACGCCGGAACAGGAGCGCGCTTTCGATTATACGCCCGCCAACGGCGAGGAGACCAGGCTGCAGCCCCTGAAGCCCACCGTGGAAACCGTGATGGACGAAGAGGTGGTGGTGCGCAACGACCCCAGGGAAGGCGTGGTAATAACTTCGAAGAACCGGTGGAAGAGCTGGCTGGAGCGCACCCTGTACATCACGCTTCTCAATATCGCGATAGCCGCCATCCTCGCCTCGCTCCCGAAGAACGACGAATACAGCCTTATAATCTCCTACTTCGTCTCGGGGATCAGCCTCGTGCTTTCTTTCTGGATCTTCCTCTGCGCCATCCTGCTCTTCACCCTGAAGTCCGCGTCGGGCCTTTACGCCCTGCCGGTTTCCGCCGTGATGGGCGCCGTGACCTATTACCTGCTCATGCGCATCAAGCGGGCCGACGTCTCGCTGTCCGAGCTGAAAGATTCCTTCAAGAACAGCGCGGGCGGTTCGGGTTCGGACCAGCGCCTGGCCTCTATAGACGGCGCGCCCGGCGACTGGCAGGAGCAGGATTTCATGAAGTAACCGCGGGAACGGTCCCTGAAATAAATAAGGCCCCGGATCCCCGGGGCCTTATTTATTGCGGTCCGCTAAGTTGTGTGTTAAAAGCCCATCCACAGGCCGAAGCGGTGTATGCTGCCCAGGTCGCCGAAAGGCAGGAAGGCGTAATCCACGCCCATCCCGGAAGCTTTCAGGCCGAACCCGACGCTCAACCCCACCACCGACCCGAGGTTTTCGGTGTCATAACCGTACTTGTACCCGGCGCGCAGCGCGAAAGACCTGCGGAACCAGTATTCCGCGCCGACGGCGGGATAGAATTTTTCGTCCTGCAGGTATTCGCTCACTTCAGCGGAGATATTGAGATCGTCCGAAGCCTTGTAAAGCATGCCGGTGCGGAGGCAGAGCGGGAGCGGATCGGATTCCTCGTCGAATTTCATCTCCGTGCCGAGGTTCTGCAGCACCAGCGCCAGGCTGATCTTATCCGTGGCGCGGTACAGCGCTCCGGCGTCTACCGCCGCCGCGAAAGCGGACTTGCTGTACAGGGTGGAATGGATGAACTTCACGGAAATCCCCGCGTCGAGACGCGGCATCAGCTCCGGCGTAAAATTCTTTTTCGCGTAGGAGAACGTGACGGCCAGGTCGTTGGCGTCGAAGGTGCCGAGCTCTGGCACTACGCCCACCGCATCGCTGTTGCCCCGCCTTTCTATCCCGCCCACCGTCAGGAACGTGGCGCCCAGGCCGAAGCGGTTCCCGCCGGTCACGCCGGAATAGGAAAGATTCCCCATTTTGGCGTCCTGCAGGTAGGTAGAGAAGTCCAGGGCCACCTCTTTCGTTTCGCTTTGGGCGAGCCCGGCCGGGTTGACGAACACCGCGCCGGAATCGTCGGAGATGGCGCTGTATGCCCCCCCCATGCTCATGGCGCGGGGGCTCATGGCCACCTTCAGGAAGTTAGCGGCCGTAGTGCCCGCGCCGGAGGCGTACGCACCGGACGGCAGGAGCAGACCAACGCAAAGGATGAATAGCTTTTTCATAAGTTACCTCTATCACGCCCTGATCAAGAACCGGAGAACAAATCCGCGGCGGCCGGAACTCCCGGCCGCCGTATCGCCGCTTTATTTTATCAGCGCCATCTTGTGCGCCTTGGTGCCGAGCTGCTTGCCGTCGAGGTAGGTCAGCATGAAGTAGACGCCCGACGCGCAGTCCGCGCCGTTGTCGTTCTTGCCGTCCCACTCGGAGTAGTAGATCCAGCCGCCGTCCCTGTGGCTGTCGTCGATGGTCCGCACCTTCTCGCCCGCCAGGTTATAGATGACGAACTTGAGGTTGCCCGACTTGCCCGGGGGCAGGTGGTACTTCAGCAGCGTTCCTTTCACGGTATAGGACTGCGCGCCGGAGTTATAACCGCTCAGCCCCGTAAAGGCCCCGGTACCCTGTATGTTGGTAACGGTCTTGTTCTTCAGGCTGAACGGGTTCGGCAGATTATAGACATCGAACCCTCCGGTGTAGGCTATCCCGGTGGCGGGCTTGGCGGTGAACACGGCGAACTGGCCGCTCTGGGTGCCGGTCCCGGAAGCCGGCATGACATACCGGCCGTTGACCACGGCGCTCATGCCGTAGCGTTTGCGCCCCAGCGGCGTATTCGAAGCCCCCTGACAGTCCTGGGCGTGGTCCAGACACTCCACGTCCACGGACACCACGCCGAGCATGGGGTCCACGGTATAGTTGCCGGGGACTTCCTCCCACTCGCCGGTCTCGGGGTTCCTCCTGTAGATCTTCAGGTTGGCCCCGGCGCCCTTCTCCTTGTCGTACTTCAGCGTGAGGGTGATGGGCTTGTTGACGCTGGCGTTGTCGAGGTCCATGTCATAGACCTCCGACGCCATGAGGTCCTGTACCGCGGCCTCGATGGTCAGATTACCCTTCGCCGTCTTCACGGTGCGCACGCTGGGCAGCGAGCTGAAGAAGCCTCCAACGAGGTCTCCCCCGGCCGCCGAGACGGAGTACGCCGAAGTCCCCGCCGGGTTGGTGGAGTAGGAGATGGAGCCGGGATCCAGCTCTATGCCGGAATACTCCTCGCTCTCCACGTCCATCTGCACTTCGCCGCCCCTTATGGACTCGTCCTGGATGTACTGGTCGGTCCTGGCCTCGTTGTTCTGGTCGTACAGCACGGTTTTCTCGGTCTTGTCCGTGTCGCCGGCCAGCACGTAGACGGTATAATACCGCTGGCTGCGCGAGACGGTGAACTGGCCGTTATACGTGTTGTTCGGGCCGGGCACCAGCGCCAGGGTCACCGCCGTGGCGGGCAGGTATTCCGCCGCGGCTCCCGACGGGTTGAACTTGCACACCGGGGCCGTTACCAGCTTCTTGGGCGACTTGATGGTCACGTCCACCTTGCTCGCCGAGTCGGGCGACTTCTTCGCCTTGACGGTTATCTGCGGTCTTATATCGGAGAGCACGATGTCGTCGATATACGTGTAGCCGTCCACGGCCGTAACGTCCAGCGTGGTGGTGAGCTTGCCGGGATAGAACGCGGACACCTTGTAGAGGTGGCCGGGAATTATGCCGGGCAGTTCGTACTCGCCGCTCGAGTTGGTGTTGGCTTCTATCTTGGGCAGGTACGCCGAAGGGGCCTCCACGTTCAGGGTCTCGTCGTAAGCCACTATCTTCACGCCCGCCTTGGTGACCGGGGACGGGAACTTGCTCATGTAAACCTTACCGCTCATGATGGCTTCCGACGGGATCAGGTAGAAGCTGAGGCTGGCGGCATCGGAGGCGGAAAGCGAGGTTTTCGCGCCCGCCTTCACGAAGCCGCTGTGCAGCACTTCCAGCCGGTAGATGCCGGCGGGCAGGTTCTCGAACCGGAAGCTGCCGTCCGAGGCGCTGTTGACGTACTTCTCCACCGTACGGTGCTTCAGGAACACGGTGGCGTTCGCCACCGCCTCCAGCGTGGAGGAGCTCTTTATCGTGCCGGAGATGGACCCCGACAGGAGGTTCTGCGCGTCAAAGTCGAACGCGTAGTTCTCGTACGGCAGGGACAGCTCTTTCGCCACGGGCGGGTAGTTCGGGTTGTTGAACACCGCCGTGTAGTTGCCGGGCGGCAGCCCGGGCATGACGAACGCGGCGGGATGCGCGACGAAGTAGTTCTTGCAGCCTTCCAGGTCCTGGGCCTGCATGACCGACAGGAACCCGGGCAGGTCCGCTTCCGTGGGCATGGCGGCCGTATACCCTTTCAGGTCGCCGGCCCCGTCGTACACCATCACCGCCGGGATCACCGAGAACATCTCGTTGAAGTTGCCGAAGAAGCGCTGGCAGTCGTTTTCGGTGAACACCTTGGCGCCGGTAAGCGTGCCGTTGAACACGCCCTGGCCGATGGCGCCCAGGATGCTGACGCTTATCGGCTGGGCGTAGGAGCCCAGACCGGGGTTGGCCTCGGACCGCTGTATGGTAACGCCCTTTATCTTGCCTATAAAGTTGCCGAACTGGGAGAAGGACCCCTCGCTCCCCGGGTTGTACTGCGCCCGGAGCACCAGGTAGAAGTCATACTGGCCGGGCTGCATGTATTTTTTATCCCAGGTAGCGGTGGCCGTAGCATACCCGAACGCGAAACTGTCCTCGGCGAAGAACAGTTCGCTCACCTTCTTCTGGTTCATCTCCGTCCCGGATTCCACCGGGATCATCAGGTAGCGCCAGGTCGGGGTGGACTGCTCGGGCAGGCCCACTATCTGCGGCTGCACCACCAGGCCTTCGCCCAACTGCGGCTTTACCTGCGTGGTCCGGCCGGAGGCCACGGTTATCCCTTCCATGGTCAGCGGCGGCCAGGAGAAGCCGTCGCCGCGCGGGACCAGGGCCAGGTCGTAGGAGCCGGGGGCGATATTAGGGAACTCGAACTCGCCGTTCTCGTCGGGCATGGTCTTTTCGAAGACGTCCATCTGCTGGCCCTTGATGGTGATATACATCGAATGGAACGCAGGATCGTCTTCCGATACCAGGTTCGGCCTGTAGCTGGCGCCGCTGGGCAGCAGGATGTTGCCCGTCAGCTTGCCCGCCCGGCCTACCGTGAAGTTGACCCTCGCCGTGTCGGTGGACTGCAGGTCCACGTCCATATCGAAGGAACTGGTCAGGCCCCATTCCGTGGAAACCAGCTTGACGTCGTAGTTCGTGCCGGTAGCCAGCGAGATGCTGTAAGTGGCCGTATTGACGGTATAAGCTCCGGACAGGGTCACAAAGCCCATCTGGGTATTGGAACAGCTGCCCTCGCAGTTTGCCATGGCCATTACGGTAACCGGCGCGGCGGTAGAGATCAACAGCGGCGACTGCTCGGTCACCGTGTAAGTGGTCACGAAGACCAGGTCGCCGTAGATGCGGCCGATCCGGCTTTCCCCGGCGGGCGGCTCTATATTGAGGACGAGCGGCGTGCCGGGATACACCGCGGCGCGGCAGGAGCCGTCCGTGGCGCTCAGCATCCACACCTTGCCGTTGGCGCAGCCGCTGACGGTGGTGGTAGAACGCTGGCCGGAGATCACTATCCGGATATCGTCGGAGTCGACCGTGTTCGAGTTGGTCCGCCCCTCGTTGAACTGCCTCCAGCTGCCGAGGAAATCCACATTCAGCCGCAAGCCGCCTTCCAGCAGGCCGTTGGCCGTGGCGGAGCTGAACGTGAAGGAACCGTCGGCGCCGGTGCGGATCTTGGCGTCGGTGCCCATGCCCTGGCCTTGGCGGTAGGAGTCGGAACCGCCGGTGTACCAGGTATAGTCGCCATGCACCATTACGTTGGCGTTGGGTATCGGCACGTTGTCATACGTGACTATACCTTTGAACGTGAACGTGGCTTCGGCAAGGGAGAAGTCCTGGTAATTGAACCCCCCGCCCTGCGAGACCGTCACGCCTCCGTTCACTACGGAGGAAGAGACGAAATACTGGCACCAGCCCATGCCGGTGGCCCCATAGCCCGCCTTCCTGAGGGTAGCCAGGTAGGGGACGGTGCTGGGCGTCACGCCGTAGAACGAGAACTTGCCGTTCACGTCTGTCAGCATCTGGTATTCGTCGTAGGCGTTGTTCTTTACTTCGGGCACGCAGTCCTGGTGGTAGAGCGAGACCCTGACGTTCTCCACGGGGGCATTGGTGGCGCTGTTGCGCACCACGCCGCTGAAAGAAGCCGGGACGGTCGAAGCCGTCACATCGAAGCCGGCCGAGGAGATGATGGCCCCGTCCGTGGTGGACATACACACATCGTAAGCGTTCCTCGAAGAAGGGAAGGCCGAATCCAGCTTCCTGCTGCGCTGCACGCTCCTGGAGGGGATAGTGACGCCCAGCGTGTACACGTTGGCCGCGGCCGTGGCTACGCTCGGCACGGTGAACGTGACGGTAGTAGTCGAAGCCGGCACCTGCGCCATGGCATAGGCCATCTTTTCGCCGGTCTCGGTGAAGAACACTTCGGCGGTCACAAGGTCCCCGGCCGTGGCCGAGGTCACCGTTACGCTGAGGGCGTTGCCGGGATCGGCGGCAGGGTACAGCGTGAAGGTTTTTTCGTAGTCTCCCGCGAACTGGACGAAGTACGTCCCGTTCGGGTCGATCTGCTGGTCCTTGACCGTCGGGGTATAACCCTGCGTGGCAACGGCGATGAAGTACTGCCGGCCGGGAGCCATTTCCCGGGTGAAATAGCCGGAAGCGTTCGTAGAACCCATCCTGACGCCGTAGGCGTCTATACCGCCGGTCTGCGAATACGGGATGAAGGCCACGCTAACGCCGGCGAAGGGCGTGGTGTCCGTAGTGCCCGGGGCCCCGCGCATTATCCTGGCCGTAAGGGTAGGATTGTACGCCAGGTTGCTGGCCTGCTTGTAGCGGTACACACCGTCGCCCATGCCGAACGCGCCCGCGGCGTAGACGTAGCCTGAGCTGTCCAGCGCCACGCTGTAGCCCGCGTCGTCCTGCCCGTTGGAATTGAACGTCTGCGTCCAGAGTTCGGAGTCCGCCCCGAGCTGCGAGGTATACTTGCGCAGCCACAGGTCCCTGCCCCAGCCGATGTCGCTGCGGTCATCCGTGCCGGTCACGTAAACGGCGCCGGCGGCGTCAAGCGTAAGGCCGTAGGCCGCCGCTCTGCCCCACTGGGTGCTGGCGCTGTGATAGGTGGAAACCGTCACGCCGAAGTCGCTCAGGTCCGCGCTGGAGATGTAGACCACGCCGTCGTACGTGCCGTAGTCGTTATTTATCGCCTGGCCTGCCACATAAATACTGCCGGTAACAGGGGATACGGCAACGCCGTAAGCGGCCTCTTCGCCGGGCGCGTTGCTAATGCTGCGGCTGGAAACCAGAACTCCCGAGCCGTCGTACTTGCCGAGCCAGACGCCGCCATCGCCGGTCTGCTCGGTAGAATAACCCGCGAAATACGCCATACTGCCTGCCACGGCCACGCCATAAGCGCTGTCGTACTCGTTCGCGGCGCCGTCATTCAGGTTTTCCCACAACAGGGTCGCGCTGGAACTCGTCACGCTGAACTTCGCCATCCAGGCGTCATTGCCCCCCGTCATGTACGTGCCGGAGCTGCCGGCCACGTAAACATGGCCAGAGGCGTCCGCGGCCACGCTGTAGCCTTCGGTATAAAGCGGCCCGGAGTATTTCCAGGCCATAACGCCGTCGGCGTTATAGCGGATCAGGAACATGCGGCTTTCGTCCGTCTGCGTCGTCTCGTCCCAGCGGGCCCGCCTGCCGGTAACATAAAGGTTCCCGGCGGCGTCCACCGCCATCCTGTTGGCTTTTATGCGGTCATATTCCGAAGTGGTGAAATACTTCGTCCAGAGCGGAAGGCCGCCCGGGCTCAGCTTGCGCAGCGCGAACAGGCTTGACTCGCCCTGCATGGCGTTGACCACGGAATAGATATTGCCCAAAGGCCCGCGCACCGCGCCGTTCAGCGTCAACCCGTTGTCCATCATATACCGCACTCCGGCGGTATATAACCTGTTGTCGCCGGAATAAACCAGGGTGCTTTCCGGCATATAGGCGTTGGCCGCCTTGGCGGCCGGGATCCCGGGCACGGCGGTGTAAGAACCCGCGCCGGTGGAATACCAGACCCTGAAGTAATAGTCCGGGCCGATGGCCGCGCCCAGCGCGTTCTTGCCGTTATCCAGCCCGTAAACCTTGTACTCCATCTGTCCGCTTTCCCACAAGGGTTTGTCCGTTATGAAACTCTCCTGGGCAGCCGCGGCCGACCAGACTACGGTGACGTTGTTGGTAGCGTACTGCACGTAGAAGGTGGTGCCGGCAGGCAGGGTAGCCTGGGACAGCCAGGTAAGGCTCACCGCTCCCGGAACGTGATATTCCGCGGCGGTCATATTGAACGAAGGCTGCGGGAACATGTAGAAACCGGGGCTGAAGGAACCGTACGAGCCCGTGCGGATGGAAGAGAAAACCCTGTTGGCCGTATCCAGCACAATGCTGTAGGCGGCCTCGTCCACGTTGCGGGCATCGTCGTTGAAGTAGCGGTTCCAGACAATATTGCCGTTAGGGGCCAGCTTGCCGAAGATGGCGTTCAGCCCTTCCTGTTCCCAGGAGGACTCGAACCCGGCCCCGTAGCCGTAGCCGTTCGCGTCCACCACCACGCTATGCAGCGCGGACTCGGAGTCAGGGCCCTCGGCCATGTCCCACACCGTGGTGGAGAAATCGAGCGAATACTGCGCGACGTACATCACGGGGGTGCCGGAGCCATTGGACCTGGAACCGGCAACGAACACACCGGAGGGAGCCACGGCCACGCCGTAGCCCGCGGCATTGCCGGAACCGGTATTATAAGTGAAAGAGGAGACCATGTGGTTGTCCAGCGTGTACCTGGCCGCCCAGAGGTCGGTGTTCCCGGCTTCCACCGTTATGGCGCCGGTCACGTAGAGGCGCGAGTTGTTGACGTCGAGCGCTATACCGTAGGCCGCGTCATCGCCCGACCCGGATTGGCCGAACTTGGCGGGAGACTTGCCCGTCCTGGCGGGCATACTTACAAATTGCCCCGCGCCGGAACCAGACTGGGTAGAAGCCCAGAGAAGGTAGGGAGACGAGGCTGCCACATTATACTTGCGCACGGAGATCTCCCCCCCGTTCTCTCCTGTCACATCGGTGAACTTGCCCGCGGTGTAGAGGCCGCCGGCGCCGTCCAGCACCGCGCCGAACAGCTCGTCGCTGCCGCCGTCCACGTCCTGGGAATAGCTCCCTATCAGGTCGCCGTCAGCGTTGAATTTGCCTATCCAGAAGTCCGTATTGGCCGGGTCCTCTATGGACGCGCGGCTGCCCACGGCGTAGAAACTGCCCGCGCTGTCGCGCAGGAGCGCGTTCACGCTGAAGTAGGCCCCGGCAGCCGTATTGAAGAACTTGGTCCACTCTACGGCGGAGGTGTTGGTGTTATGTTTCCGGAAGCCCAGTCCGACGGAATCCCCGGAATCGTTGCCGAAAGCCTGGTAGACATAGCTGCCGCTAACGGCTATGGCGTTGCCGGTATTCTCGCCGGCCGTGGTCCCGTGCATATACGAGAACTTAGCCGTACCGTACGGCAGGGTGCTGTCGTACGCGAACGGAGTCCTGGCGTAGCTCGAGGGGGTAGAGACCAGCACGGTGTAAATGCCGGCGGAGGACCGCAGGCTTACCCGGAACTTGTACTGCGGGAAGATGTTCTGGCTGGCGTCGCGGCCGGTCATGAGGCCGCCGACCAGGTACTCCTGGCTTTCCCACTGCGCGACGCCGGTGCTTACCGTAACCAGCGGCACGGTCGCCCAGTTCGGCACCGCGGCCGAGCTGTACTGCACGTAGAACGTTGAGCCCTCCGGCAGGGGAACGGGGTAATTCCACGCAAGCGAGACGGAGCCCGTATTGGGGCCCTCCGCCGCCGTGAAATACTCCGACTGCGCGCCTATGGAAAGCGGCAGTTCGTAAAGGCCGGAAGCACCGTCGAACTCAGCGGCAGTGTAAACCGCGGCCGAACCGGCGATAACATCGTAACCGTAATCAGAGTTGCCGTTATAGTCGTACGTCCGGCTGAGCAGCCTGACGCCGCCGGAGCTGTATTTAGCGACCCAGAGGTTAAACCCGCCGCTGCTCCAGGCGACAACGCCGCCGGAAACATACAGGTCGCCGATGGAGTCCAGCGCCAGGGCCGCGACGTCGTCGTCGGCGTAGGCGTCGGAATTGAAAGTCTTGGCCGAAGCCCATTGCTGGAACCCGCCGGAATTATATTTCAGCAGCCAGACGTCGGTGCCCTGGCCGGCGTCGTACCGGTTATCGGTCCCGGCCACGTAAACGTTGCCGTTCTTATCGGCCGCTACGGCTTTAGCCACGGCATATCTGTATTCGCTGTACTCGTCCCGGCTGGCGCTGGAATAAAGTTTAACCCACGCCGGCAAGGTAACGGCGCCGCCGTTATCTATGAACTTAGCCAGCAGGCCGCTGGTGACCATAGGCCCCGTACTCACGGCGCCGGCCACGTAAATGGCGACCACATTGGACTGGGGCACCACCGAGATATGGGCCACGGTATCGGTGGAGGCGCCTTGCGCGTACTGGTAGCGCACGGGGGTTTCCCACACCTCGGAGCCGTCGGGCTTCAGTTTGTAGAGCAGTATGCTCCTGTCCGTAGTATCATTGGCCGCGGCGTAAACCACGCCGGAGGTGGAAACGCCCAGTGAAACCGGGTCCGCACCGTAACCAAAGGTGCTTATCCATAACTCCTCACCGGAAGTCCCAAATTTTGCCACAAGCGGCGATTCTCCCGTCCCGGCCAGGATATAGCTGTTGCCGAACGGGTCCACCGCCAGATCCTTAAGCGTGGCGCCGCCGAATTCCACGAACGTGGTCTGCGTAACTCCGGAGCCTGTGCGCCTGGTGAGCACCAGGATCCCGGAATCTTCCTGCGCCGAATAGATGTTGCCGGCCGTGTCCCTGGCCAGGCGCTGGGCGCCGGACATGCCGTTGGTGATCACCTGCGCCGTGATGCCAGACAGCACATGCGTTGTCGTGGCGTAGGTTATCGCCGGTGGTTCAGAAACCAGCGGTCCGTCCGTCGCCTCGGCGGCGGGACCCACGGCGGGGATGTTGTCGGAGTCGTACGCCGCGAACTGGTAGGAATACCCGGCGCTCCCGGAGCCCGCGGAGAGCGCCCAGGTATAGGTGAACATCTTGCCGTCGGAGTAGTCCGTATCCTCAGGGGCGAGCGCCGTCATCGTGAACGGCGAACTGCTCAGGGGAACGCCATCATAGGCGATGTTCACCTTGGGATAGCCGTTCGCAGGGGCCAGGTTGTTGGGGCTGGTGTATTTCACCCTGTACACGAACAGGCCGGAATACCCGTCGGGAACGCCGGTCTCGTTGTAGCTCATGCCGCCCGCCCAGTCGAGGGATGGGACGGGGATGATCGGCGTAGACAGGATTATGTCCGCGCCCGTCACCGGGCTGCCGTAGGCGACCAGAACGCCGGCTGTCGAGCCATAGGCCTCGAAGAAACCGCGGTTCAGATCTTCGTTCTCGTCTATGTAAAGCGTAATATCGTACGGCGCGGCGCTGGTGGAGAGCCGGAATTCGTAAGGGATATCTGAAGTTCCCGCTATGTACGCGCCCATATAGAAAGGCACATAACCGGCGGCGGACTGGGTGGCCATGAACACGCCGTTGCCGTCGGGCATCGTCATGTCCTTGAAGATGGAACCGGTCACCGAAACGAAATCCGTGACGGTAATGTCCGCCCCGGCAAGCGCGGTATTCTCGGCCAGGAAGATGGGCCGGGACTCGAACGCGCAGTCCACGCCGCGGGTGGGCCTGTAAGCGCCGTTGGACTCGCCGCAGTCCAGCTGGGAGTTCTCGTTCTCGTCCAGCCAGGCCGTGATGTAGTATGTACCGGGCATGGTAAGGCCGCCGAACTCATAACTGTTCGCTCCCACGAGCATATTCGTAATGATGTTCTCGCTCGAACCAAGGGCCAGCGGAGCGGAGGAAAGCGCCACGCGGGCGACGCCCTGGACGGCGCCGGAATAGGAGACGGCCCCTTTTATGTAGCCGCCGGTAAAGACGGGATTGGGATTCTCGTCGGTACCGTCGACAAGCGCTAAGTTAATGCCGGGCTGGACGCCGGCCTCGCTGATGACCACCGCGGTCATATTATCGGTGGAGCCAAGGACGTCCCAGGGGTCGTATTTCTGCGGTCCCGCCTCCATGCCCTGGGTAAGGATTATGCCGAGCAGGTAATAGGTGCCGGCGGGCAGGTTGGGAGTGGTATAGTCCCAGGGGTTAGCCGCGGTATTGATGGTGGCGAAAGTATACGGGTTAGAATTGATTATGTCGGTACTGGTGAAGATAGCGACAAGGGATTCGCCGGTCTGCATTCCGTCGTAAGATACCGTGCCGGTGATCACGCCGTACACGCCGGTGCCGGGCAGCGGGTCCATCTTGACGGTGCGCATGTCCCACATGGACTGGTTGCCGCCGTTCCCGTCGGAGAAGTAAACGCCGGGCAGATAGCCGCTGCCGGTGGTCGTGTCGAGCGCCAGCCCGACGACCTCAAAATTATAGGGCTGCGCCTTGGCAGCGCTGGAAAGGAGCACGAGCTGCGGGTCGTACTTAAGCAGCAGCGGGATGTCCCGGAGACTGTTGCTATAGGAGCCTGCGACGTGGATGTCCCCGCTGGCGTCCAGTTTTATCCCCGCGGCATGCGCATAGGAGGAGGTGCTGAAGACCGTTTCTTCCGCCTGGGGCACGAGGTCCTGGTCGTATTTCAGGATCAGCATCGTGGCCGGGGAGGCGTTCGCGGCCAGGTACACGTTGTGAGTGACCGGGTTTATCGCCAGTTTCTCGCCCATCGGGAACTCGGCGGACACATAAGCCCCGGCGTAGACCGTGGAAGCGACCACCGCGTACGAAGAGTTAAGCTTTGCCGTCACAAAATAAGTGGCGCCGGCCATGAGGCTGTCGCCCGTCACATAGATGAAGCCGTTATCCACGGCTATGCCGCGGCCTTCGTCGTAGCCGCCCGCGTCGAAGAGCCCGGGGGCGCCCTGCTGCGCCAGGTACTGGTCGTACTTGACTATCTTGTAGTCGTCGTTCCCGCCCTCGCCCATGTTGGAACCTATCACGTAAACGTTGCCCGAGGCGTCCAGGGCGATATCCCTGGCGCTGGAATCTCCGGGCAGCACGGCGGCCGAACTTAGGACAAGGCTATGGGTATATTTCAAGGTAACAAAGCCGGTGCCATCGCCCTGGGCGGCGACATACACACCGTCGCCGTTGGCCACTACGTTCATGAACCCGGCGCCGCTGTAAGTGGCAGAAGAAGCCACATTGCCGGTCTGGTCGTACTTGACTATAACGCTGCCCGCCGGGGCGGAATGGCCGACGGCGTAGACGTAAGACCCGTAAACCGCGGCGCCCGTGCCCATATCCATGCCGCCGCCGTTGACGGTGACGCCGGTAGCTTCGGCAAAAAGCCCGGTAAAGGCCAGCGGGGGCACGTATTTTACTCCGGGCAAAGCCTCAAAGCGGGCCGTGAACATGTTCGTGCCGGAACCCGCATCGAGGACGCCCGCGGCGTAAGCGTCGCCGAGATCGGGATGCAGGGCCAGGGAAAGACCGACGAATTTCACGCCGGGCACGTATTGGGCAGAACTGGAAAGGAAGACCAGGTTCTCATCGTACTTGAGGAGCGCGGTCGAGTCATACCCGCCGGTATCGTCCTTACCCAGCACGTAAACGTAGCCTTCGCTGCTGACCTTCACGTCCATCCCGAGCTGGTACATGCCTCCCGGGAACGCCGCGGCAGAGGACAAGGTAAGGTTCTGGTTATACTTCAGGGTCAGGATCTTCCTGTCATTTTCCGTGCCGAGCGAACCCACCAGGAACACGTCGTGCGTGACCGGGTTGACCGCCAGCTTGGCGCCGAGATTCATTTCGGGATCAGAATAAACGCCGCCATACGGCGCCGAGAAGACAGGCGAGCCCAGGTCGCCGGTGTTATAGCCGCCCGACATATAGAAGGTAGACGGGCCCTGAAGGCTGGTGCCGGCGATATACACGCGGCCGGCGACCGTATCCACGTCCACTCCAAAGCCGCGTTCGAAGCCGCCGAAATCCTGGGTCACGGAAGTGAGATAGGTCAGGTCGCTGTCGAATTTAACGAGCTTAAAGTCGGAACCGCCGGCGCCGGTCTCGGAAGCCGCTACGTAAACGTTCCCGGCCTCGTCCAGCACCAGGTCGTTCGCGGTCGGGTCGCCGGGCAGCACCGCGGCGGAGCTGAGCACCAGGCCGGAGCTGTGGTCGTACTTGGCCACCATGCCGCCGCCGGCGAGGTAAACGCCGTTGGCATTGGCTTTCACCGCGCGGAATTCGGCGCCGGTGAAAACGGCGGAAGAGACCAGGTTTCCGACCATGTTATAGCGCACCAGCAGGCTGTCGGTTCCGTTCACGCCTACGGAATAAACCTCGGACCCATAGTAGGCGACGCCGGTAGCGAAAAGGTTGGAAACCAGCGCGCCGCCCGCCTCGTAAACGCCGCCGCTGAAGATGTTGCCGGCAGACGGCAGGTTGAACCGGAAAGTGTGGACCTCGGGGCCGCCGCCTGCGAGAGTGTATACGTAATCGCGGTTCATGTCCGCGTCCAGGCCCGCCGCCATCATGGGGCCGGAAGTGATAAGGACCAGTTCCGGGTTGTACAGCAGCAGGAACCCGCCCTGGTAAACGCGCTGGTCGTTGAAGCTCCAGCCGCTCACCAGCAGGTTGCCGTAGCGGTCGAAACCGGAGGTAAGCGGCTCGTCGTGATAAGCGGAGTCGAAAGTCTGGTACCCGATGAGGTCCGGGACCGTGTCGTATTTCCTGATCGCCGTGGCCAGCCCCGTGGCCGCGTTGGTGGAGGGATGGATGACATAGAGATTATCGGCGGCGTCCACAAGCACGGAAGCGTGCCCCAGGTTCTTGTTCCCGAGTATGTCAACGCCTATGCCCAGGCCATCGCCGGGCATGATAGTTGAATAGGTGGTCATGCCGGGGTTGGCCTTGATGACCTGGATACCATAATTACCGAAAGAATTGTCGTACTTATTGCCGACGGCGTAGATATTGCCCGCGCTGTCCAGGGCCAGACCCTGCACGGTTTCCGTGGAATCGAAGGAAGCGAACGAGAGCGCATTGCTGTTGGTAACGTAATTCAAGGCGCTGTCGTATTTAGTGATATACCAGGCATCGTGGCCGTAAAAGGAGATGTATTTAAAGCCGCCCACCACCACTTCTCCGGTAGGACCGAGCGCCATGGTAAGGTCATACCCGCCATGGGTAACGGAAGTGACCACCACCAGCGAGGGCGTGTATTTCACCACAAGGGAATAGACGGAATCGGCAGCCGCCGCGCCGCCGGCGACGTAGACGAAGCCTTCTGAGGAAACCTTAACGGCCTCCGCGGTAAAGTCGTAGCCGGGCTGCGTAATAGCGGCCGAGGACAGCTTAACGCCGTCGCTGCTGTATTTTATTATATAGCCGTCTTTCTTGCCGCTGACCAGGTTGGAGGCGTAGCCGACGATGTAGACGAACGGCCCGCCGGCGGTATAATTGTCCACCGCCAGGTTGTCCGCCTCAAGGCCCGAAGTCAGGCCGAAAACAGCGCCCAGTTCGGTGTCGCCGAAGTTGCCCGAGAAAGTGGCCTCGGGCTGCTGCGCCCCGCCGCCATCTCCCAGCGGGCCGAGGCGAACGGTTCTCATATCCCAGCCCGGCTCGTTGCCGCTGCCGTCGGAAAAATACACGCCGGTCACATAGCCGTAGCCGGTCGCGGTATCGAGCGCCACGGAGGTGGCCTCGTAGCCGTAGGTCTGCACGCTTGCCGCGCTGGAGAGGAATAACAAGTTGGGGTTATATTTCAGCATTACAGCATAATCGTCGGCGCCGGAATTAAAGGCGCCGGCCAGGTAGACGTTGCCGGTACTGTCCAGTACCACGTCGGAAGCCTGGGCATAGAAAGGGCTGTAAAAGGTCTGCGTGCCCTGTTTGACCAGGTACTGGTCGTACTTCACCACCATCATGGCGTCGGCAAGGTTGAGCGCCGCGTAAACTTCGTGCGTAACCGGGTTCACGGCCAGCTTCCCGCCCGCCCGGATCGTGGCATCGAGGTAAACCCCGGAAAGGGAGGTGGAGGAATAGGAACTCAAATAACTGCTCTCATCGAATTTTGCCAGCACGAAATAAGTGGCGCCCGATTTAAGGCTGTACCCGCCCATGTATACATTGGTGCCGTCCACGGCCACGCCCACACCGGTGTCCACGCCGCCGGCGCTGTCTATGCCGTTCTCGGATTGAAGAGCAAGGTTGGCGTCGTACATCACTATCTTGGAATCCAGCTGGGTCAGGTCGGAACCCACCACAAAGACATTGCCGGCCGCCGACAGGGCTATGTCGGCCCCGACGGTAATCTGGAATCCCACCACTCTTGAAGAGACCAGCACAAGGGCCTGGTCGTATTTCGCGGTCACCATATCGGTGTCGCTCGTGCCCACCACGTAAATGCCGTTGGCGTTGACCGCCACGCCTTTGAAGTCCACGCCGGGCAGTACCGCAGAGGAAACCCAGACGCCGCTGCCGTCATACTTGACCAGGAGGCCGCTGAGGCCGATGGCGGAAGAGGAGGAGCCGACCACGTAAGTGCTGCCGTTGTAGTAGGTTGTTGCCCAGCCGGCGTCCCTGTCGCCGCCGTCAAAATTAGAGCCTTCCGGCAGCGTGAAGTTGCCGGTATAAGTCTGGGCGTAGGCCGCGACTGAAAGGCCGGCGGCCAGTACCCCCGCGACGAAAATTTTGATGAGGCTGTTTTTTATCTTGCTCATAGTGTTCTCCAACCGAAATACCGGCAGACGAAAATCTATACTGCGCGACCTGAAAAACCTTCCCCCGCTGAAACCGGATTAGCGCTTAAAACTCCCACTCCACGCCCACCAGGTAGGTGCTGGCCCTGTAGTTGTACCGGTAGCTGGCCTCGTAGCGCATGTTTGACGACGAGACCTGGTAGTTGTAGACCGCCCTGGCGAAAAGTTTCTTATAGACCGGGTACCTGGCGGAAAGGGAGCTCAGCCAGACGGTCTGGTTTATTTTGGACCTGCTGTAATTGCCGGACTCATCCTGCCGCAGGCGGCCGGTATAGGCCAGGCGGCGCCAGTCCAGCGCCAGGCCGAACTGCGTGCCGTTCTTCAGGGCCAGGCTCATCGACGGGGCGAAGCCCACCTCGGTGTAGCTGTAATAATCTTCGATGTACTTGGTGCGGGAGGAATCGTAGGAATTCTGGTTGGAGCTGAGCCAGGCCCCGCGCAGCACCGCGTTGAGCACCAGCGGCTTCAGCGCCCTGGTGGCGGTCAGGCTAAGGTTCTGCACCAGGTCCGTGCGCTTGTCCGAGCTGAAAGAAGGCTGGCCGGTGGCCGGCTCGTTAATAACAGGCTGGTCGCCGTACGTGCGGTAGGTCAGGTCGTAACCGGCCTGCATCGTCAGCGGCTCGGGGAACCAGGTATAGCCCAGCGCCAGCCGGTGGCCGGCATTGTCCATGGTATCCTTGCCGGCATTGGCGGCAAGCTCGTTAAAAGTGGCCGTGTCTATGACGGTTTGCGACTGCGAAAGCAGCGTGCTGTAATTCGGGTAGGACACCAGGGAATAGTCGTAGGACTCGGTAAAAGTGCCGTGCGGCTTTTCCTGCTCCGCCTCCACGCCGAAAGACATCGTGGTATAGTCGAAAAGCCCGTCCCCCCAGTCCTCGTCCTTGGTCTCCTGCACCAGCGCCTTGGAGTAGGAGAACCGCGGCTTGTATTTGTTGAACTCGCGCGTATAGACGTGTTTCAGGGAAAGGGTATGCGCCTGGCGCTGGCGGGTGAGCACGCCGCCGCCGGCCAGCTCCTGTATGTCCTGCGTGCCGGAATAGTTCCAGGAATAGATCGGGATAAGGGTATTGTTCTCGCCCAGCTTGAGCACCGGGGAGAGGAAAAGGTCCAGGCGCCCGTTGAAGGAAGCGGCTTCGGAATCGAGGTAGTATTTTCCGCCCAGGAGCGAGGCGTTAGCTACCGGGGTCATTTTTATCTCGGCGCTGAGCGGCGAGAGCAGGCAAAGGAAAGAGAATACTGAAAGTACCGGCTTTATCAGGAGTTTGTTTTTATGCATAGTTTAATTAATATTTTTAAAAACCTCAGAACCGCAGCAGGCCGGCGTCTTTAAGCAGCTTGGCCGAATATTCCAGGTCTATCTTTCTTCCGCTGAAAAGGGAACTGGTATAAACGCGCTGAAAATTCAGCTTGTCCGTGACCGTATCCATGTCGGAGGTAAGGCTGCCGGCGAAATCCCCGGCGGCCAGTATCTTCCCGTCGTCGAACAAGACGAAGTCCTCGGCCTGTATCCAGGTACCGTCCGCAAAAGTGTTGCGTTTCACGCTGTGAAAAACGTCCGTTCCGTCGGGCTGTGAGTCTATCACGGTAAAGGAACCGCCCAGATAAGCGTATTCCCCGGCCTGCTCCACATTATCGGAATTGGCATCGCTATAGGACCACAACATCTTGCCCATGCCCCCGTTCTCCACCGCCTGGTCCCCGCCCTGCACGTAAAAATCCCTGTTAGCGAAGAAATGGGTCCAGAGGGTGGGGGCGGACGGATTGTCGGCTATCATCTTCCCGCCGTAGGAGTCTTCGGTCACCTTGTCCAGGGTGTTGGACATGATGCTGTTTATCTCCGTCAGTTCCCAGGCGGGCCTGGCGGCGCCGGTGGCGGACAGCATGTTCCTGGTGGCCAGGGACAGGTCGGAAGGCAGGGTGTTGTTGAAAGTGAAGAGGATCTTGCCGAAGTTGAAGCTGTCATCGCGGGTATTGAGCACCACGTATTTGAACTGGTTGGCGGCGGGCCGTATGGTGTATTCCTCCATGCGCACCCGGTAGCCGAAGGCGTCGATGGCCACCTTACGGTTCTGGAACTCCGCGGACTGGATCTCCTCCTGCGCGCGCGCCAGCACGTCGGCCTTGGAGATCTCGTTGTAGATCTCCCTGCGCGCCTCCAGCCGGGCGTTGCCCAGCGTGGAATCCATGTTGCTGGGGTCGTTGGGGTTCTCAGAGGGCTCTTTGAACGTGCCTCCCCGCGGTATTTCCACGAACTGGCCCTGGCGCAGCAGGCCGGTATTGCCCTTGGCGTCCCCGGTCAGCACGCTGCCTTCGTAAACCTCCACGCGCGTGCCGCCGTCGGCGTCGGCCTGCACCATGAAATCCGTGCCGCGCACGGCGCAGACGGCCGAGGGGGTGCGCACTTCGAATTTTTTGGAGAACTTCTTGACCCAGGAGCGCACGCGCCCGAAGTAAAGCCCCAGCGACACTTCGTCCCCGGTCTCCGACGCCACTTTAAAAGCGGAAACGGGGGCCAGCTTCACCCTGGTGCCGTCGTCCATGAAGATCTCGGCGGTGGAGGCCCTGGAGGTGCGCAGTTCGTCGCCGGAAACCAGTTTAACCTTGCCGCTTCCCTTGAGCGCGGCCCATTCCGTGTCCCCGTTCTTTTTTATGCTGACCTCCCCGCGCCATTGATCCACGTAGGCGGCGTCGGAAATGCCGCAAAGGCAAAGCATAAGGACAGAAACCAGAAAATGTTTCATGGAACGCTCCTGTAAAACACGGTATCCAAACCCCTGAAATCCATGCGGCCGGCCGCTGTTTTGACTTGCCGGGCAGTTTTTAAATTATATGCAAGGCGCCTAACCGATGTCAATCAAAAACAATGTAACATTTGGCACAAGCGCCCTCACTCTTCCGGTTCGGGGGCGCCGCAGGCGTCGCAGGAGGAATTTTCCACCGGTTCGCTCTCTATCTGAAACACGGAATGGCGTATCCCGAACCCGGCCGAAACGGAGCAGGCAGCCGCCTTCAGCGCGGCTTCATGCTTGGCCTTGTCCTTCACCACCAGGTGCGCGCTCAGCGCGTTGAAACCGGACGAGAGGCTCCAGGCATGAAGCTCGTGCACCTCCGAAACCCCGTCGATACCCCGCAGCGCCCGGTCAAGTTCCTTGAGGGAGATGTGCTTCGGCGCCCCCTCCATCAGGATGTGGAAAGCCTCCAGCAGCAGGCGCGTGGAGCCGAACAGGATCAGCGCGATGATGAGCAGGGAAACTAGCGTATCGGCCATATACCAGCCGGTGAAATAGACCACGACGCCGGCCACGATAGCCGCGGCGGAGCCGGCCAGGTCGCTGAGCACGTGCAGGAAGGCCCCGCGTATATTTATGTTCCCCGCGCTGTGGGAGTGCAGGACCCTGGCGCAGACCAGGTTGGCCAGGAGCCCGACGAAAGCCACCGCCAGCATCGGCACCGGCAGTATCGCCACCGGCTCGTGGAACCGCCCGTAGACCTCGCGCAGCATGTACCCGGACAGGATCCAGAGCAGCATGGCGTTGGCCAGCGCGGCCACCACTTCGGCCCTGCGGTAACCGAAAGTCCTTGAAGAATCCGGCCTGAGCCCGGCGAGGCGCGACGCGAAGAAGCTCATGCCCAGCGCCGCGGCGTCGGTGAGCATGTGCATGGAATCGCTCAGAAGCGCCATGCTGCCCGTAAGCAGCCCGCCGGCGGCCTCCACCAGCATGAAAGCGGCCGTAATGAAGAAAGCCGTCCGGACCGCTTTCAGCTGCGAACGGCTGGAATGCTTTTCACCATGGCCATGATGGCCGTGCCCGCATTCGCCCGCGTGCTCATGGTGGTGGTCGTGTGACATGCCCACATTATATTACTTTCCGGACCGGAAGGCGCGGTCCGCCTAAAATGCTAGAATTATTCCGACATTATGCCCGGAACGGCCCAGAATATAGAAGACACTTTACGCTCCGTCAGGGACGACCTGAACGCGGCCCTGGGAAGGATAGACCCGGCGGTATTCGATTTCAGGCGCTTCCCGTTCAGTTTCATGGGGAAAGCGGCCAGGGCGCGCTTTACCATACTGGCCGGGGACGCGCTGCTGCTCGGCCGCGACCGGTCCGCCCGCCTCGCCTCCGCGGCGGAACTGACCCACACCGCCTCCCTCCTGCACGACGACTGCATAGACCGCGCCCTTTACCGGCGCGGGCTGCCCACGCTCAACGAAAAGCTCGGGGTCAATACGGCCATACTGGTGGGCGACCTTATCGTGTCGCTGGCTTTGGATTTCGCCGCCAGCGCCTCCCAGGACCTGGTCCAGGAGCTGGTGCTCGCGATAAGGCACATGACCGAAGGCGCCCTGCTCGAAGAGAACGCCAAGGGCCGCAAGATCTCCGCCGCGGAAGCCGACCGCATAGTGGAGCTTAAGACCGGGGCGCTCTTCCGCTGGTGCGCGCTGGCCGCCTGCCGCCTGGCCGGCAGGCCCGAACTCCTGGAAACCTGCGGGCGCATCGGCAAGGACGCCGGCACGGCGTTCCAGATGATAGACGACGTGCTCGACTTCGAAGGCGACGCCGGGGCCTGCGGCAAGGAAACCCTTAAGGACATCAAAGAAGGGAAATTCACGCTGCCGCTGATACTCGCCCTGAACGATGCCGCCGCCGGGCCGAAAGCCGAAAAACTCCTTTCGCGGATGAAGACCGGGCCGGAAGCGGACCTTTCGGCCGCGGTGGAACTCGCCGGCCTCGTCAGTAGCGGCGGCTTCTCCGCGCAGGCGAGGCGCAAAGCCTCCGAAAAAATAAAGGAACTTTTCCCCCTCATAGACCGCCTGCCCGGCACCGAAGGCGCGGCGGCGCTGAAGACTTTCCTGCTCACGCTCGGAGAGCGCACCGCGTGAAAAAGTGGTTCATCGTAATGCGCGCCTACTCCTGGCCCGCCTCGCTGGTGCCCGTAGTAGTAGGCTCGGTCGCCGCCTCTGGCACCGGGCGGTTCTCCTGGCTTGATCTTTTCCTGACTCTGCCCGCGGCGCTGATGGTGCAGTGCGCGGCCAACCTCGCCAACAGCTATTTCGACTTCAAGAAGGGTGTGGACACTCCTGCCTCCTCCGACGACAGGTCCCTGGTCGACAACATGATCTCCCCCCGGCTGGCGCTGGCCCTGGCCCTCGCGCTGACGGCGGCCGGCGCGCTCATCGGCTTCTTCCTGGCCTTCAAGAACCACGTGCCGGAACTGCTCTGGCTCGGCGCGGCCGGCCTCGCGCTGGCCTGGTTCTACACCGGCGGCCCCGGCTACAAGTACAGGGCCCTGGGCGACGCGGGGATCTTCCTGGCTTTCGGCCCGGCCATCGTGACTGGCACCGCCCTTATACAGACGGGCGGCTTCGTACCGGAAGCGCTCTGGGCTTCCATTCCCGTAGGACTGCTCATCGTCGCCATAGTCCACGCAAACAACATGCGCGACATGGCCTCCGACTCGGAGGCCCGCTTCAGGACGCTTGCCGGGCTGCTTGGCCCGGCGCATTCCCGGGCGTTCTACTGCGCGCTTATCTTTACCCCGTATCTCTTCTGCCTTTCCTTCGGCAGCTTCTGGCCTCCGGTGCTCTGCGCGCTTTCGCTTCCGCTGGCGCTGAAACTTAAGGCCCGCGCGGCGCGCGGCGAATTCACCCCGCTGGTGCCGGAAACGGGGCGCCTGGTGGCGGTATACGGCCTGTTGCTTTCGGCCGGGCTGCACCTGGCGCACTGACCCCGCCGCCGTGACCCATTGTAATGTTCTCTATTTTTTTATAAATTATAGGGGCTGATTTTCACGGAGGTTCCAAACAAGATGAGAAATTACAAATTCCTGATGGCGCTCGCCCTGCCCCTCATAGCCGCGTTCGCCCTTTCTTCCTGCGCCGGCAAGAACGCTAAAAAAGACGGCGCCGGCAATACCAGCATGACCGGCGATACCAGTTCCCTTGCCGCCCTGGAAGTGACCGACAGCAGCGACACGATGAAACTGGAAGGGGACATCCGCGGGCCGGAATTCCAGGCCCAGGAAAGCCTTAAGACCATCAACTACGATTACGACCGCTACGAACTCTCCGACAACGCCCGCAGGACGCTGCAGGCCAACGCCGAACTTCTCAAGGTGCGCAAGGAGTGGGTGGTCCTGGTGGAGGGCCACTGCGACGGGCGCGGCACGACGGAATACAACCTGGCCCTCGGCCAGAAGCGCGCCAAGTCGGTGCGGGACTATTACGTGCGCCTGGGCGTATCGGAAGACTCGGTAGGGACCATTTCGTACGGCGAAGAAATGCCTCTCTGCCAGGAAGAAATGGAATCCTGCTGGCTGGCCAACCGCCGCGCAGAGACCAAGATAAGGGTGAAATAAATGCGCGCCGGGCACCTTCTCCTGGTCCCGTTGTTCCTCCTGGCCTCCGGCTGCGTCGCCACGCAGCAGGACATGCTGCAGATGCAGAGCCAGATGGACGACCTGAACAACAATCTTTCCACGATGCAGAAGAACCAGGCCGAGCTGGCCGTGAAGATGGAGGATCTTTCCAAGAACCTCAACGTCTCCTCCGAGAACATGAAGGACATTTCCACGCAGATGGGCCGCCTGTCCACGCGCCTGGAAGAGATGGACTCGACGATGAACAAGCGCGTCAACGCCATCGGCCAGACTATAAAGAAACAGCAGGAAGAGGTCCAGACCGCCCTGCTGCCCGCCAAGCTCTATAACGACGCGTACAACGCTTACCTCAACAACAACTTCGACAGCGCCTCGACCGGGTTCAAGAACTACCTGGCGAAGTTCCCCAACGGCGAACTCGCGGAGGGCGCCTACTTCTACCTGGGCGAAGCGCTCTACCTGAAGGAGCGCTGGCAGGAAGCGGCCGTGGCGTACGCCAACGTGTTCGAGAAATTCCCCAGATCCTCCCGCGTTCCCGCCGCCAGGCTGAAATACGCCCTGACGCTGCTTAAGCTGCCGGAGGACAAGAAAGGCGAAGCGCTGACGTACCTCAAATCCGTGGTGCGCGAATTCCCCAACTCCCAGGAAGCCGCGACGGCCAAAGACCACATAACCAGGCTGTCCCCCCCCGCGAAGCAGGAACCGGCGCCGAAGCCGGCAAAGCCGCTGAAGAAAAAGGTCTGACCTCCACATGAAAGCGCTCGCGGCACTATTCCTGCTCCTGGGCGCCTCGCCGCTTTGCGCGGCCACCAACGTCTATATCGGCGTAGATTCCGCCGTCGAGGCGAAGCAGACGCGGCTCGCCCTGTCGCAGTTCCTGCCCGAGCACACCACCAGCCAGGCGGACCTGGACATAGCCGAGAATTTCCGGGACATAGTCCGCGCCGACCTGCTTTACTCCAGGTATTTCGACATACAGGAAGACGCGCTCACGGCGGCCAACCTCGACGTCAGCACGCAGTCGTTGGCGTTCTGGAAGGCGCTGGCCCCCAGCCTTATCACGGGCAAGGCCAGGGACGCCGGCAGGGTCTGGACCTTCAACCCGCGCCTGTACGACCTCGCCTCCGGGCGGCCGGTCATGGAGAAGTTCTACCAGGGCGAGAAGCGCGCGATGCGCCGCGCGGCGCACATGTTCGCCGACGACGTGACCCGGCGCCTGGCGGGCAAGCCGGGCATAGCCCATTCCAAGCTGGTCTTCTCCAACAACGCCACCGGCCGCAAAGAGATCTACATGGTGGACTACGACGGGGATAACCTCACCAAGCTCACCTCGGACAACAGCATTAACCTGCTGCCGCGCTGGTCGCTGGACGGCATGCGCATCTATTACACCACCTACCGCTGGGGCAACCCGGACATGTTCGAGATAGACCTGAAAGCCGGCAAGATCCGCCCCTTCACCACTTTCCAGGGGCTGAACATCCCCGGCGGGTTCTCGCCCGACGGGATGACGATGGTGATGACCCTGTCCCGCGGGGACGACCCCGGCATTTACGCGCTGGATATAGTCACGAAGGGCCTCAAGGCCCTCATGAAAGGTTTCGGGGTGAGCTCCTCGCCCACCTGGTCCCCCGACGGCAAGGAAGTCGCCTTCGTCTCGGACAGGGCGGGCAACCCGCAGATCTACGTCCTCAACCTGGCCTCGGGCAAGACGCGCCGCCTGACCCCCCGCATGAACTGGTGCGACTCACCCGCCTGGTCCCCGTCGGGCCAATGGCTTATTTTTTCCGGGCGGGAAACCTCGAAGGAAAAGTTCAATATTTTCGTAACGGACCTGACCGGCAGCCAGATACGCCGCCTTACCGTTAAGGCCGGCGACAACGAAGACCCCTCCTGGTCGCCCGACGGCAGGTTCATAGCCTTCACGTCGACGCGCCGGGGCCGCAAGGAGCTGTTCGTAATGGACGCCGACGGCAGCGCCCCCCACCCCCTCACGGACCTCAAGGGCAGCACCTTCACCCCCAACTGGAGCCCGTAAAAATCCCCCCAGGCAAAGCGCCAAAAGCGGGACCAGCGTCCCGCTTTTTTATTTGCGTATCTTCGGATAAAAGCATTAACTTGTGCATGGCGTCGGGCCTGTCATGAGGACCGGGTTAGCAAACCCTTCCGGAGGCCGAGGCTTGCATAGCGCCGAGGCCGGAGGATGAGCGAGGCACGGTGTGCCGAGCGCGGTTTGCGTTCCGGTCCCCATGACAGGCCCGAGCACTGAAGCAAGCCTTGGAAGGTTAGTTGGAGAAGGCGGCTTTGATCTTGCCGGCGAGGGAGCAGAGGAAGCAGGCCTCTTCCGCCGCGGGCCGGGCGACGTGGAACTTCAGGTCCTTGTTGGCCTTGATGGCGGCCAAGAGCTCGGCGTCCAGCAGCGCCAGGAACTCCGCGCCCAGGCGCTTGCGCCGCTCGGAAAGGATGCCGGGATTAATGACGTCCTCGAGAGCGAAGTATTCCTGCCCGCAGAAAGCCTGCAGGTAAGGGCTCTCCATGAATTCCGCCACCGTATCCTCGTCGGAAAGCCCCTTCAGCTGCTTAACGGCAAGGAGCCCGCAGACCAGGCGCGAATCCTTCGCCGGGCGGCCGTAGCCGGCCGAGAAAAAGCGGCCGTAGGCCTCATCCAGCTTTTCCCAGGGCAGCGCCTCCGCCAGCTTAAGCCAGCGGTTGGACTCGGCCAGTTTGCCGCCAAGATGGAATAATTTTCCGAACAGCGAAGGGTTGAATTTTTCAGAGCGGTACATAGTTAGAAGACTGCCGGCGGCCGGCCGTGTTATTTCTCGGGTTTAAAACATTTGCGGCAGCGGGCCTCGTACTTGTCGCCGGCCCCCACCTCTATCCTGCGGCCGGAATCGGTCAGGCGCTGGCTGAAATGGGCGGGGTTGCCGCACACCATGCAGATAGCCAGGTTCTTGGTCACGAACTCGGCCACCGCCATCAGCTTGGCCATGTTGTCGAAAGCCTCGCCGCGGTAATCCTGGTCCAGGCCCGCCACTATCACGCGGCGCCCGGAATCGGCCAGCTTCTGCGCCACCTCCACTATCTCGGCGCCGAAAAAGTGCGCTTCGTCTATGCCCACCACCTGGGTATCGGGCAGCACGTCCTTGAGTATCTCTTTGGCTCCCTTCACCGGGCGGGCGGCCAGCGTGGACTTATCGTGCGACACGAGATGTTCTTTAGAGTAGCGCGTGTCCAGGTGGGAGTTGAAGACCTGCACTTTCTGCCGGGCGATATTGGCCAGCTTAAGCCGGCGGATCAGCTCCTGCGTCTTGCCCGAGAACATGCTGCCGCAGACGACCTCGATCCAGCCGGAAGAAGATGAGACGTTGAAGATCATTTCGCCCCCGTGAATTTCTTGGAGAAATAATCCCAGGTGAGCTTAAGCCCGTCGGGGAATGTGACCAGCGGCTTGTACTTGAGCAGCTTGCGCGCGCGGGAGATGTCCGAATAGGTCTTGCGGATGTCGCCCTTGCGCTTCGGGGAGAACGTCTTCTCTATCTTTTTCCCGGTTATCTTCTCCAGCTGCCGGGCTATGTCGAGCAGCGAGATATTGGTGCCGGTGGCCACGTTTATCGTCAGGCCGGAAACCGAGGCCGGGGCCAGCGCCGCGCGGATATTGCCGTCCACGACGTTGCTGACGTAAGTGAAATCGCGCGACTGCTTGCCGTCCCAGTGGATCTCCAGGGGCTTGCCCTGCACTACCAGTTCCATGAAGCGCGGGATCACGGCGGAATAGACCGATTCCGGGTTCTGCCGCGGCCCGAACACGTTGAAGTAGCGCAGCGCCACGGTCTCGAGGCCGTACGTCTTGGCGAAAACATGGCAGTAATGCTCGCCGGCCAGTTTGCTGACCGCGTAAGGCGAGACCGGCATCGTCGGCAGCGATTCTTTCTGCGGGAAAACGCGGCATTCGCCGTAGGCGGAGCTCGTGGCCGCGTAGACGAAGCGCTTCACGCCGGCCTCTTTGGCCGCCATCAGCGCGTTGAGCGTGCCGGTGGCGTTGTTGTCGTTGGCGGCGCGCGGATTGTCCACCGATTTGGGCACGGAACGGAAAGCCGCCTGGTGCAGCACATAGGTGACACCCCGCATGGCCCTGGCCACGTCCTTGGGCTCGCGCAGGTCGCCGGTCACCAGCTCGAACTTGCCGGCGAACGGGGCGAGGTTCTCTTTTTTGCCGGTTGAAAAATTATCGAACACGCGTACGCGCAGGCCGCGGCGCAGCAGTTCCTCGACTATATTGGAGCCTATGAACCCGGCCCCGCCGGTTACCAGCCATAGCGGTTTTTTCATGTTTTTATCCCTGTGAAATAAAGTCTATCATTTTTAATTTCAGCTTCAAATCAGTCCCTGACCTCGCCCTCCTGCCGCCAGGGGTGCCAGAACTCCCTGGATTTCTGATCCAGGTCGTCGACGCGCTTGGGCTCGTTGAGCTTCAGCGTTATGTAGAAGAAGAACTCGCGCACGCCGCCGGACCTTTCCCGGAAGTTCCAGCGGGTGTGGAAGTCGTGGAAATCGCGGTAAAGGGTTATCCCTTTCTCGAACAGTTTTACGTCGCTGAACTTGAACCCGCCCTGCGAGACCAGGCGGCTGCGCACCACGGTCTCCGCGCGCCACTGCGACCCCTTCCACGGGCGGAACCCCAGCGTATTGCTCACGATCCAGTCATGCGGAGCGTTGCTGTAATTGGCTATTCCCCCGCCGATATAGTTGATGCTGTCGCCGATACTGCCGTGCGTCACGAAACTGCGCGTTCCGCTGTGCAGGCTGTACGTCTCGGACACGAAGAACTCCATGTTCGGCTTCGGCCCGTAATAGATCTCCCCCGTTATGGGGGCGAGGCGGCGTGAAAAGGAATCCGTGAAATAGTCGCGCAGGTCGTAGGAGGTGGACAGTTTGTAATAAGTATTGAACCGCGGCATGACGAACAGCTGGGAGCTGAGCGAATGGGTTTCCTGCCCCTTATCCGGGGCGCCGGCCGCGCTCGCGAACTTGTTGTTCTTGAGGCGCTGCGTATAGGAATACCCCAGGTCCAGGGAGCCCCAGGAGCGGTCATAGCGCAGCGTGGCTCCGCCGCCGTAGCGGCCCGTCCAGGTATCCGTCTTGCGCGGCACGGTGGAAATGAAGAGCGACTGGTCGTAAAAGACCGACGGTGAAAGGATGACGCTGCGCGACATCGGCAGCGATTTCGAGACCGTCCAGGTGCCCTTCCCCCGCTGCTGGATAAAGGGCTGCCCCTCGTCGCGGGCGTTCTCGAAATACCCGCCGAACGAATTCAGGACCGGCAGGCGCAGCACCCTGAAAGGGACCGTGTTGAAATCCAGCCTGGGGATGGAGCTGTTGGCTTTCTGGAACTTCGTCATGTCCGACGACCGCGTCTCGCGGCCGTAGGCGCTCACGCGCGTCAGCGTGTAGCTGGTCTGCCTGGTCAGGGCCAGGCTGGCCTGCTCGTCGGGGCTGACCGCGAAAGGGTTGCTCCTGAAAAAATCGTTGTTTACCCTGGGGTCGGAGAGCAGGCGGAAATAGCCCTGGCTGTAATACTGCGACGGGTCCGATTCGTTGAACCTGTTGAGCCTGTGCCAGTAGCCGCCGTTGGCGCCCCACCTGGCCGAATCCGAGCCGTATTCGCGGATGCGGTAGAAAGAAAGGTTGGTGATGTTCTTTTCCACGCGCTGGAAATCCACTTCGCCGCCCATGCCTATGCCGCGCCTGTCGAAATAGTCCAGGAAGACCTTCGCCCTGGTCTCGCGGTTGACCCGGTAGACATAGGTGGACTTGATGAAGAACCCGTTGCGCTGGTCGTAGCCCGGCCGGAAGATGCTGACGAACGGCGTTCCGCCCGACAGCGGCTTGTAAACCACCGGAAAATAGAACACGGGCACCTTGCCGACGAAGAACACGGTATTGTACGCCAGGAAATAGCGGCCCGGGGCCAGGAAGATGCGGGAAGCCCTGAGCTGGTAATGCGCCGGCTCCTCTTCGCAGCTGGTGATGCTGGCTTTTTTATAGGTGTAATCCGCGTGGTCGAAGGTCACCGTGCGGCCGCGGAAGATGAAATTGCTGTGCGTGAAGCGCCCGTTGTTTATGCGCCCCGTCTGCCCGCCGTAGTCCATGCTGCCGCTCTTGCCGTAGACGCTGCCGGTATCGTCGTCGATCACGAAATCGGACGGGGACACCACGGTGCGGCTGGCCATGCTCACCGAGAGGTCCATGGCGCGTATTATCTTGACTACCTTGTCTTCCGGGGAAACCTCCTCGAGCTTGACGTTGCCCTTGAGGTTTATGACGCGCGTATCCTCGTTGAACTTCGCCTCGTCGGCCTCGAAGCGCACGCGGTGCGCGCCGGTGGAGGACGGCAGGTCGTAGGCCGCGGCGTCGGCCGCGCAGGCCGCTAAGAACAGCAGGAGTATCGTCCTCTTCATCCGTGAAGTTTATCCCTGGCCCGTGTTATCCTTATTTCAGCGCCTTCTCCAGCCCGAACAGGGCCGCGCCGTGCGACCCCAGGTCCGCGTTATCAGAAACTTTTATCTTTACCCGGGAGAACGGGGTGCAGATCTGCTGGTCGCCCAGCACCTTGTTCATGGCGGGCAGGAACCATTTCTTGGCCTTTGAAACCCCGCCCGTAAGGACTATGCAGTCCGGATTCAGCACCAGTATCAGCCCGGCGAGGCCGCGGCCCAGCCAGTCCCCGGTCTCGGCCCAGACCCTGCGCGCCGCCTTGTTGCCGGCCGCCGCGCCGTTGGTCAGGCAGATGGTGTTGAATTTTTCCCTGTCCGGGGCCGAGTATTTGCGGACGAAAGCTTTTTCATCCTTGATGAGCTCCCTGGCGCGGGCCATGATGGCGTAGCTGCCGCAGTACGCCTCGAAGCAGCCTTTGCCGCCGCAGTGGCAGGGGCGCCCGTCGCGCTGGACTTTGAGGTGGCCGGACTCTCCGGCCGAGCCGTTGGCGCCGTGATAGAGCTTGCCGTCGAAGATAAGGCCGGAGCCGATGCCGGTGCCCAGCGTCAGGGCTATGACGTTGCCCGTTTTCCGCCCCAACTCCAGTTCGAAAGCGCCCCAGGCGGCCATGTTGGCGTCGTTCTCCATGAAACAGGGCAGGCCGGTCAGCTTTTCCAGCGGCGCAGCGAGCTTCACGTTCCTCCAGGCGAGGTTGGGTGAAAACCGTATCAGCCCGCGCTCCGGGTCCACGTCGCCGGCGGCGCCTATGCCGATGGACACCACCCGGCGGCCGTAGTCCTTCTTGAAAGCCAGCACCATTTTTGACAGGCGGCGGACGAAGTCGGCGGCGCCCTTCTCCGGCTCGGTGCGGAACCGGTCCTGCCCCAGCAGTTTCCCCTCGCTGGTCACGGCCACGAGTTTAGTATTGGTACCGCCTATATCTATGCCTATTCCGATCATAATTTAACCCCTTTATCCGCGGCCGCCTGAGCCTGCAGTATTTCCAGCGCCGACCCGGCCAGGTAGAACGACCCAAGTACCGCGGCGGCGCCGGAGGCGGACGCCGAGACCAGCGCCGCCCTGATATCCTCCTGCACTTCCACTTCGGCGTCCGGCCTTATAGCCGAAAGCTCGTCGGCAAGCGCGCACGGGTCCGCCGCGCGCGGCGATTCCGGACGCGTAAAGATGAATTTCCCGGCCAGCGGCGCCAGCAGCCGCAGGATGCCGCCGCGCTCCTTGTCCTGCAGCATGCCTACCACGAAAGCGGCCTTTTGGGCGGCGAAAGGCGAGGCTCGCCAGTTCTGGGAAAAAGCGCGCGCGGCCTCCTCGTTGTGGGCCCCGTCCACTATAAAGAGCGCTCCCGAAAAATCAGCCCCGCCGCGCAGCGCCTGGAACCTGGCCGGCCAGCGCACCGACGCGAAGCCGGCCGCGGCGTGGGCGGTGTTCACCGGCCAGCCCAGGCCCCGCAGCAGCTCGAAGCCCTCCCAGACAAGCGTGGCGTTCGACGCCTGCGGGGCGCCCAGTATGCCGAATTGCAATTCCTCGCCGGTTTTTTTATGGCGCAGCGTCATGCTGTTCTTTTCCCAGTCCTTCGAGACGATGTCGAAGACCGGCGCGAAGAAATGGCACTGCGCGTTCTTCTCCGCGGCCTCCCTGGAAACCTCCACCCTGGCCTCGGGGGGCAGCAGCGGCGCCAGGCAGATGCCGCCGGGCTTTATGATGCCCGCCTTCTGGGAGGCTATCTCGCCGAGCGTATTGCCCAGATATTTTTTATGGTCATAATCCACGGAGGTTATAATGCTGAGCTCCGGCCTGGGCAGCACGTTGGTGGTATCCAGGCGGCCGCCTATGCCCACCTCGAAAACGGCCAGTTCCGTCTTCTCCCGCGCGAAACAGAGGAAGGCCATGCACGTCAGCAGCTCGAAGAAACTCAGGTCGGGCCCGGCGGCCAGGACCTCCGCGAAAAGCGCGGTGAAGGCGTCCTCGCTTATGGGCTTGCCGTTCAGTTGTATACGTTCCGTGATGTTCACCAGGTGCGGCGAGATAAAAAGGCCGGTCTTAAGGCCGGCGGCCCTGGCCGACGCCTCGAAAAGAGCGCAGACAGAGCCTTTGCCGTTGGTGCCGGTGACATGCACCGTTTTAAGGCGCAGGTGCGGGTTTCCCAGCCGCCCCAGGCAGGCATAGACGCGCGCCAGGCCTTCCTTCTTAACGAAGTCCTGCCGCGAGATCAGCTCTTTTTTCGCTTCTTCGAAACCAGTCATTTTCAGTTCGCTAAAAACTTCCGCGCCGGCTTCAGGCCTTGACGCGCGACACGTCCACGCCCAGGTCCTTAAGTTTGTGCTCCAGCTTCTCGTAACCGCGGTCGATATGGTAGATGCGGCGGATCGTGGTCCTGCCTTTGGCGGCCGCGGCCGCCACCACCAGGGCCGCCCCGGCCCTGAGGTCGGAGGCCATCACCGGCGCGCCCAGGAGTTCCGGCACGCCGCGCATTACGGCCTTCTTGTCCATCACCGTGATATCCGCGCCCATGCGGACCAGCTCGGGCGCGTGCATGAAGCGGTTCTCGAAAATATGTTCATGCACTTCGCTGACGCCGTTGGCGCGCGCCATGAAAGCCATCCAGGGCGCCTGCAGGTCGGTGGGGAAACCGGGGTGCGGCTTGGTTGAAACGTTCACGGGCCTGGGGCGGCTGCGCGGCGCGAAAACTTCCAGGGAATCTTTATAGGCCGTAATTTTGATGCCGGCCTTCTTCATGCAGCGTATCAGCGCGTCCAGGTTCTTCGGGGCGGCGTTGAGGAGCTTTATCTTCCCCCCGGCGGCGGCGGCTAGCAGCATGAAGGTCCCGGCCTCGATACGGTCGGGCATCACGGTGTATTTAAGGCCTTTAAGGGAAGCCGCCCCGCGGATCTTTATCGTCGGGGTGCCGGCGCCCTCCACGGGCGCTCCCATCTTGGTCAGGGCCGCGGCCAGGTCTTCTATTTCCGGCTCCCTGGCGCAGTTTTCCAGCGTGGTCACGCCCTCGATCAGCGCGGCGCACATCATCAGGTTCTCGGTGGCCCCGACGCTGGGGAAGCGGAACTTTATCTTCGCGGGCTTAAGTTTTTTGGCCGTGAGGATCACGTCGCCTTTCTCGTAGGAGACCTGCGCGCCCAGCTTCTTGAAAGCCTCGAGGTGGATGTCGATAGGGCGCATGCCGATGGAGCAGCCGCCCGGCAGCGAGAACCGCACTTTTTTAAAGCGGGCCAGCAGCGGGCCCGACACCAGCATGGAGGCGCGCATCTTGCGCACCAGGTCGTACGGGGCGTGCAGCTTCAGCGCGCCGTGCTCCTCGGCCACGAAGTTGCCGTAGCCGTAAAAGCAGTTCTTGCCCAGGTAGTTCAGGAGTTCGAAGGTGGACCGTATGTCCATCAGCTCCGGCACGTTCTTTATCTCGCACTTCTCCCGGGTCAGCAGCGTGGCCGCCAGGATGGGCAGCGCGGCGTTCTTCGAACCGCTGATCGCCGTCTGCCCGGAGAGCGGGCGGCCGCCGCGTATTATAAAATTATCCATTGTCGATAGCTCCTTACCGGATACGCTAACGTTTCACCGCGTGAAAGAACCGTTCCAGCCCGTTGAGGTCCTTGAAGATCTTCTTGTCCGTCCAGACGGCGGCGTCCAGCCCGGCCAGCAGTTCTTTGGCCTGGTCGGCGCCCAGCTCCAGGATCAGCGCGCCGCCTTTTTTAAGCCGCCCGGGCGCCAGCTTCACCAGCATGCGCGCCACGTCCAGCCCGTCCCCCCCGCCGTCCAGCGCCACCAGCGGCTCGCTCTGCACTTCGGGGGAAAGGCCCGGGATCACGGCGCTCGGGATATAAGGCGGGTTGGAAACTATCACGTCGAACGGCCCTTTCACTCCGGTGAGCGAGGCGGTCTTTATAAAATTCATCCTGCCGGAAAGGCCCAGCGCGCGCGCGTTCCCTCGGGCGCAGGCCAGGGCCTTGGCCGAGATCTCGGCCGCCGTGACCGTCAGCGCCGGGAAGGTGTGGGCCAGCCAGAGCCCGATGGCGCCGCTGCCCGCGCCGTAATCCAGCGCCGCGGCCCGGCCGGAGAGCGGGCGCAGGTGGTCCGCCGCCAGGGCCGCAAGTTCCTCGGTTTCGGGGCGGGGCACCAGCACGCGCTCGTCCACGCCGATCCTGAGCCCGCGGAAATTCTGCCAGCCCAGGATATAGGCCAGCGGCAGCCCGCTTTCCTTGAGCTTCAGGGTTTTTTCAAAACGTTTCGCGGCGGCGGGCGGCACGGGGATGGACCTGTCCGCCAGCAGGTTCAGGCGCTCGAGGCCCAAAGCGTCGGCCAGCAGCCACTGAGCGTTGAGGTCCGGTTCCTCCACGCCGTTGGCGGTCAGCCGGGCGCAGGCTTTAGTCAGTATCGCTGCCGCTGTCATTTGTGCCTTTTTTATCGATGTTAAGCTTCACTTCTTCCAATATCGCCTTTATGTTGCCGTCCATGATCTCCGGCATGTTATGCCAGGACTCCTGGATGCGGTGGTCGGTCACCCTGTTCTGCGGAAAATTATAGGTGCGGATCTTCTCGGAGCGGTCGCCGGTGCCCACCTGGCTCTTGCGCGCCCCGGCGTTCTCCCTGGCCTGGTTCTCCTCGCTGATCTGCGCCAGTTTGGCCGCCAGCATGGCCATGGCCTTGGCGCGGTTCTTGCCCTGCGAGCGCTCTTCCTGACAGGCCGTGATGATGCCGGTGGGGAGATGCGTGATGCGCACGGCGGTCTCCACCTTGTTGACGTTCTGGCCGCCGGCCCCGCTGGAGCGGTAGGTGTCCATCTTCAGGTCCTTGGCCTCTATCTTGATCTCCACCTCGTCGACTTCGTGCATGACCGCCACGGTGACGGTGGAGGTGTGCACGCGGCCGGACGCCTCGGTCTGCGGCACGCGCTGCACGCGGTGCACGCCGCCCTCGTACTTCATCCAGGCGAAGACGTCCGTTCCGGAAATATAAAGAACGGCGTACTTTATGCCCTTAAGCCCGGTGGCGGTAAGGTCGCGCAGTTCGGCGTTCCAGCCCATTCGCTGCGCGAAGCGCGTGTAGACGCGCAGCAGGTCGCCGGCGAACAGCGCGGACTCGTCGCCGCCCACGCCGGCGCGTATTTCGAGGAAGATGTTCTTGGAATCCGCCGGGTCCGGCGGGATCAGCAGCAGGCTTAATTTCTTTTCAAGCTCGGCGGCGGCGGCTTCCAGCGCCGGCAGCTCGGCCGCGGCCAGCGCGGCCATCTCGGGATCCGTATTGGAAAGCATCTGCCGCGTATCTTCGGCTTCTTTCGCGGCTTTCTCAAAGGCGGCCAGGGTTTCCAGGATCTGGCGGCAGGCGGAGTGACGGCGGGACAGGTGCTCTATTTCCGAAGGCTGCAGCCCCCCCGAGGCCAGCCGGGCCTCGGTTTCGGCGAACTCCCTTTTGATAGCTTCAAGTTCTTCTTTCAGCATTGCACCTGGGACTGGTCTGGTGCCGCGGGGACAGGGTTCGTAAAACGCGCTCGGCAACACCGTGCCTCGCTCATCCTCCGGCCTCGGCGCGATGCAAGCCTCGGCCTCCGGAAGGTTTTACTAACCCTGTCCCCGCGTCACCCTGGATATCAAAAAAAAGCAGGCGCTCCCGTGAAAGGGAACGCCTGCCTGGGCCGCGAAGCTACTTCGCTTCAGGGGCTTTTACAACTTTCGGCGCGGGCTTGGCGGCCTTGTCGTCCTTCTTGAGAGGGGCGGAAGACAGCACCTTGCGCTTGGCGGTATGGCGCGGGGTCACGGACTTCACGGCCGTTGCCTTCACCTTGCGCTCCACCATCTTGCCTTCGGTGGCGGCGAATTTCTTCTGGAATTTCTCCACGCGGCCGGCGGTGTCCGTGAAGCGCTGCTTTCCGGTGAAGAACGGATGGCAGGCCGCGCAGATCTCGACTTTAATGACCGGCCGGATGGACCGGGTCTTGAAGCTGTTGCCGCAGGCGCAGGTAACTTCGCAAATATCGTATTTGGGATGCAGGTCGTTTTTCATAATTATTCCTCTAAAATCAGCGTGCGAATATAAATTATAGCATAAAACCGGCCCGGCTACTTCTTCCCTATCTTCGCCATCGGGTTGATGGACTTGCCGGAAGGCGTGATGATCTCGAAGTGCAGGTGGGGCCCGGTGGACATGCCTGAAGAGCCGACCTTGCCCAGCAGGGTCTTTGACTTCTGCACCGTCTCGCCTTCCTTCACGCTTATCTGCTGCAAATGCCCGTAGCGGCAGCGGGAGCCGTCCTTGTGGATAACCTCCACCAGGTTGCCGTAGCCGCCCTTCTGCCCCGCGAAGGTCACGGTGCCGGAGCGGGACGGGTAGACGGGGGTGCCGTAGGGCATGGGGATATCCGTGCCCTTGTGCATGATGCGGCGCTTCAGCACCGGGTGGTAGCGCACCCCGAAGCGGGAGCTAACGCGCGAAAAGCTGCGCAGCGGCAAGCGGTAGGTGTCCAGGTCCAGGTAGACCCCGGGCAGGTAGATCCTGTCGCCCTTTTTAAAAGTGTAGGGGACCAGCAGCGCCGAAGGCGGCAGGCCGTTCTCTGCTACTACCTCCGCCTTGAAAGCCTTAAGGTCCCTGCCCTTGGCCGCGTAGCGCGAGGCCAGGCCGTTCAAGGTCTCCTTGTTGCCGGTGACCTCGTAAAGCAGGCCGCGGCCGTTGTGCACGCGGATGTAGCCGCCGCGCGACAGGAAGATGAACTCGTTGCCGTTGGTGCTCTGCAGCGAACGCACGTCCGTGCCGTAGGCCGAGGCTATGGAACGGATATCCTCGCCTTTGGCCACTTTGTGCCGGGTATGGATAAGGCGCGGTATCAGGCGGAAGGCCGCCGGCGGCGGGACTTCCGGCCCGGGAGGCGTAAGGACTGAGAACCTGGCGTAGTAGAAGGGCGAGATGCCCGGGGCCACCGCGGAAGAAAGGGCGGACATGCCCAGGAGCACGCCCAGCCCCGCGGCGAGCTTCCAGCGCCCGCCACGGACCCGCGGCCCGGCTCGCCCTGCGGCTTGCTGTTCTTCCGGCATCGCTTCCCTTACCTGTCGGACCCCATCTCCATGGAGCGCAGGAAGTCCTTGTTGGATTTGGTGGCGGAGAGCTTCGAGATCAGCAGCTCCAGCGAATCGATAGGCGACAGCGGAGCCAGCACCTTGCGCAGGATCCAGACCTTGTTGAGCTCGTCCTCGCTCATCAGCAGCTCTTCCTTGCGGGTAGAGGTGCGGTTGATGTCGATGGCCGGGAACACGCGGCGGTCGGCCAGCTTGCGCTCCAGGTAAATTTCCGAGTTGCCGGTACCTTTGAATTCCTCGAAGATAACGTCGTCCATGCGGCTGCCGGTCTCGACGAGGGCGGTGGCGATGATGGTCAGGGAGCCGCCTTCCTCAATATTGCGGGCCGCGCCGAAGAAGCGCTTGGGCCGCTGGAGGGAGGTGGATTCAAGACCGCCGGAAAGCACGCGGCCGGAGGACGGCGCCACGGTATTGTAGGCGCGGGCAAGGCGCGTGATCGAGTCCAGCAGCACCACCACGTCCTTGCCGTGCTCGGTAAGGCGCTTGGCCTTTTCAAGCACGATCTCGGCCACCTGCACGTGGCGGTCGGCCGGCTCGTCGAAGGTGGAAGCCAGCACTTCGCCCCTGACGGAGCGCTTCATGTCGGTGACTTCCTCGGGGCGCTCGTCGATCAGGAGCACTATCAGCTCGATCTCGGGATGGTTGGTGGCCAGGGAATTGGCGATGCGCTGCAGGATCATGGTCTTGCCGGTCTTGGGCGCGGCCACGATGAGCTGGCGCTGGCCTTTGCCCACGGGCACGATCAGGTCGATCACGCGGCCGGTCATTTCGGTTTTCGCGGTCTCAAGCGTAAAGCGCTTGTTGGGGTGCAGCGGGGTAAGGTTGTCGAAGAGCGGCCTGTGGCCTATCTTCTCTATCTCTATGCCGTTGACGGTCTTCACCTGCAGCAGCGCGAAAAAGCGCTCGCCGTCCTTGGGGGGCCGGATCAGGCCGTTGACGTAGTCGCCTTTGCGCAGGCCCAGCTTCTTTATCTGCGAAGGGGAGACATAGATGTCTTCATGGCTGGAAAGGTAATTGTATTCCTGGGACCGGAGAAAGCCGAAGCCGTCGGGAAGTATTTCCAGCACGCCCACGCCCTGGACGATGCCGTTCTGCTTGGCCTGGGCTTCCATGATCTTGCCGATCAGTTCCTGCTTGCGCAGGCTGGCCACGCCTTCCAGGTTGAACTGCTCGGCTATCTTCACCAGCTCGGCCACGGTCATCTTCGTCATGGCCGTCATATCTACTTTAGGCAAATTGCTGTTCTGGGGCTGGGGCGGCGTCTGCGCCTGGCCGGGCGTCCTGTTGTTTTCCATTTGTTCGTTTCTCCTTGCTGTCTCGTCCTGCGTTCCCGGCATGTTCTGTCCCCCCGCCTGCATCTGGGGGTCGCCCTGGGGCCTGCCGACATTGCCGTTAACGTTCCCGTTGCCGTTCCCGTTGCCGGAATGTCCGCCGTCCGGCCTGCCATGAAAGCGTCTCGGCCTGCCGCCGCCCCTGCCGCCGCCGGCCGGTCTTGAATATCTGTCGCCCCGTTCCTGTTGATCCATCATGTTAGTTTTCTCCAGCCGCGTTATTGATAAAGCGGTATAAAGCTCTTACTCTCTTGCGCAGGTCTCCGGGCTTCCCGCCGTTATCCAGCGTTAGGTCGGCCAGCGCGTATTTTTCCGGCGCGCCCAGCTGGGCCTTCGCCCTGGCCAGGTACTGCGCCCTGGTCCAGCCCCGCCCCATTGCGCGCCTGCGCAGTTCTTTTTCAGGGGCGGACAGACAAATGGTAATAGTAAAACAACCCGCAAGCCCGGCTTCAAAAAGCAGGGGCGCTTCCACTACCACAACTTTTTTCCGGGATTTTGTCGTTAAAGAATGAATTCTCTTTAAAATCTCTGGGTGGAGCAGACTCTCAAGCCACTTGCGTTTTGCCGGAGCGCTAAAGATCTCAGCGGCAAGCCGTTCTTTGTCCAGGAAACCGTTTGTCAGGATTGTTCTAGTACCGAACTTCAGTAGAATTCTATTATAACAGGCGGGAGATGTCAACACCTCCGCGGCAACGGCGTCGGCCGAAATGCACAGCGCGCCTTCCTTCCTGAAGCAGTCCAGCGCCAGGCTTTTCCCCGAGGCGATAGGGCCGGTAAGCCCTATAAGGGTCTTCCCCCTGACGGCGGCCAGCCTCTTTTTCCACTTTTCCAGCTCCTTATTCACGCGTGCCCGCCTTTTTTTGCGTAGTCGTCGAGGCGCGCCAGCTCCGCGGCGCTCAGGGAGGCCTGGCCGTGCTTCGAGATCTTCTCCAGCAGGCGGTCTATCTCGGCCTGCTCAACGGCCGCGGGGTCAGGCACCACCCGCTCCCGCGCGGCGGCTGCCAGGCGGCGTTCGGTCCACAGCCAGGCAAAACCGGCCACCAGCCCGCCCAGGTGCGTGATATTGGAGACCATGGACCCCTGCCGGGAAAAGCTCAGGGCGAATTCCAGCAGCCCCAGCAGCAGGGCCATGGTCCTGGCGCGCATCGGGAAAAGGAAATAGACATAGACCGTCATGTCCGGATGCAGGAAGGCGAAAGCCGCCAGCAGCGCGAATATCGCCCCCGAGGCGCCTACCACGGGCCTCAAAGCGTCAGAGGCGGGAGCAAAGGCCACCGTCACCAGCGCGGCGGCCGCGCCGCAGACCAGGAAATAGAGCAGGAATTTCCTGGACCCCATCTCCGCTTCCAGCATGCCGCCCAGCATCCAGAGCATCAGCGCGTTGAAAAGGAAATGCCAGAAGCCGCCGTGGATGAAGAGATACGTGACGGTCTGCCAGAGCCAGTACTGCCCGGTGACGTTGAACGGGACCAGGCCGAAGTAAAAGGTAAGCCTGAAGCCGAAGACCAGGTAACAGAGCCAGCCGGCCAGGAAGGAAGCCGCCAGCCAGCGCGTGACGGGCGGCAGTTCGCCGAACGGAGTGAGCCCCAGCCTGGCCAGCCCGCGCATCAGTTCCCGCCCCCGGCGTACTTCTTCATATCCCGCCAGTTGGGGCCGGTCTTCAGGTCCGCTTTCAGCGGCACGGCCAGTTCATAGGCGCTTTCCATTTCCCTCTTAATAAGGAGAGCGGCCTCTGCCAGGCGGGCGCCGCGCACCTCAAAAACCAGTTCGTCGTGCACCTGCAGCAGCATTATTATGTCGCGCGAGCCTTTTATGAGCGGGGCAATGCGCAGCATGGCCTTTTTTATGATCTCCGCCGAACCGCCCTGTACCGGGGTGTTCACGGCCGCCCTTTCGGCGAAGCCGCGCAGGTGCGGGTTGGAGGCGGCCAGCTCGGGCAGCGGGCGCCGGCGGCCGGTGAACGTGGTCACGAAGCCGTTCTTCTTGGCCTCCTCCACGGTCTTTTCGCTCCAGGCCTTCACCCCGGGACAGGCTTCGAAATAGTGCTTTATATAGTCAGCAGCTTCGGTGCGGCTTATGCCCAGCTCGCGGGAAAGCCCCTGCGCCGTCTGGCCGTAGACGATGCCGAAATTTATGGCCTTGGCGGCGCGGCGCATCTCGGGGGTTACGAATTCAGGGGCGCAATTGAACACTTCGGACGCCGTGCGCGCGTGGATATCTTCGCCGTGCCTGAAAGCCGAGACCAGGTTGGCGTCCAGGGAAAGGTGCGCCAGCACCCGCAGGTCTATCTGAGAATAGTCGGCGCTGAGCAGGGTGAAGCCCTCCGCCGCGGTAAAGCATTTGCGCACCAGCAGGCCGGCCTCGGAGCGCACCGGGATGTTCTGCAGGTTGGGCTTGGAGCTGGAGAAGCGCCCGGTGGCGGTGCCCAGCTGGTCGAAAGTGGTATGTAGGCGCCCGTCGGGCCCGGTAGCGGCCAGCAGGTTGTCCACGAACGAGGACTTGAGCTTGGAGATCTCCCTGAACTCCAGCAGCAGCGGCACCACCGGGTGGGCGGCCTTCAGGTACTGCAGGGCTTCTTCCCCGGTGGAATAGCCGCCGTCCTTGTTCTTGAACTGTTTTTTCTGCGCCTCGCCCAGGCCCAGGTTGAGCTTTTCATACAGCAGGAAGCCCACCTGCTTCGGGGAATTGAGGTTGATCTCCGCGCCGGTCAGCTGTTCGGCCTGCGCCTGGAGTTCGGCCAGTTTCTTTTCGAAGCGGGAGGAGAGTTCGCCCAGCAGGGCCGAATCCGCGGCGGTGCCGGCGCGCTCCATGGCGAAGACCACGGGCAGCAGCGGCAGCTCCAGTTCCGAATAAACGTTCCACATCCCGCTTTTCTCCAGTTCCTCACGGAGTTTCCGGGAAAGTTCTTCCAGCGCGCCGCAGGCCTGGGCCTTCTCCTCTTCGGAGCCGGGCAGCTGCAGGGGCAGGCCCAGCCTTTCGAACGCCAGCTGCGGCAGGGTACTGCCGCGGGCACCGGCGGAGAGCAGCGCGGCGGCGGCTTCGGCGTCCATGAAATTCTCCGGCGTATAGCCGGGCGGCAGGTCGAGTGCCCGCATCACGGACTTGAGGCCGTACACGGCTTTATGGATATTTTTGTCGGCCAGGAGGCGCGCGGCCGCCTGAGAAACTTCGGCGGAGAAAGCGCCGGGCCGCAGGAAGCAGACTCCTTTACCGGAGCCTATGGCCAGCGCGTCCTCGAAAGCCGCGAAGGACGCGGAGCCGGCCAGGGCGGGCAATATTTCCTCCGGGGTTCTCACCGGCGGGAGAGGCGCCGCGTCGCGCACCGGCGCGGGGCCCGCGGCGGACAGCGCCGCCAGGTCCTTGAATTCAAGGCGGCGGGCCATCTCTTCCAGCTCCGCCCCTCCGGGGGCGGCGGGCCTGAATAGCTCCAGGCCCTCTTCCACCGGCGCGTCGGCCTCCAGCGAGACCAGCCGGCGCGAAAGCCGGGCGTTCTCCATATCCTTGGCCACCTTGGCCAGCGCCTTGTCGGCGGCCACCAGCGCGGGGTCCAGGGCGGCCGCCAGGATCTTTTCCAGCGGGCCGTAGGTCTGCACCAGCTTGGCGGCGCTTTTCGGGCCCACGCCGGCTACGCCGGGCACGTTGTCGGAGGAATCCCCGGTAAGCGCGAAATAATCCGGCAGCAGGCCCGGGGGCAGGCCGTATTTCTTCTCCACGGCCTCCGGCCCGGTGAAATCGGGGGAGGAGCCGTCCCACATCTTTACGCGCTCCCCCACCAGCTGCGCCGCGTCCTTGTCGCCGGAAACTATCACGGCTTCCAGGCCGGCTTGCCCGGCGCGGCGCGCCAGCGTGGCTATCAGGTCGTCAGCTTCGTAACCTTTCAGGTACACGCCTTTGAGGCCTATCGCTTTAACCAGGTCGCGCGCGGTATTGAGCTGCCCGACCAGGCCCGGCTCTGTCTCGGAGCGGTTGGCCTTGTAGTCCCCGTACAGTTCGTCGCGGAAACTGCCGCCCTTGGAGTCGAAGCAGACCGCCACATACTCGGGCTTACGCTCGCGCAGGATCTTGAGCAGCAGCCGCAGAAAGCCGAAAAGGGCCCCCACCTCCTCGCCTTTGGAGGTGGAGAACTTGGGCAGGGCGTGGTAGCTCCTGTGCAGGAAAGCGTGTGCGTCTATTATAAAAACGCGCTTGGTTGACATTTAAAAAGGGAACTGTGCGGGAGGAACGGCGGACGGACCGCGCGGGGGCCGGGCCCCCGCGCAATTTCTGCGGCTTAAGCCAGCAGCGCGTCCAGGTGTTTCTTCAGCTCGTCTTTCTTCTGAAGGCCCACCATTTCCTGCACTACCTTGCCGCCCTTGAAGAGCAGGATGGTAGGGATGGCGGAAATATTGAACTTGGAAGCCGTGTCCTGCGCCTCATCGGTGTTGAGCTTGCAGACCTTAACTTTGCCGGCGTATTCCGTGGCCAGCTCTTCGATGAGCGGGCCTATCATCTTGCAGGGGCCGCACCAAGGGGCCCAGAAATCCACCAGCACGGGCAGGGCGCTCTTTACTACTTCCTGCTCGAAATTGGAATCGGTCAGCTGTATTTCGTTTGACATATGGCTCTCCTTAGCTTTAATTACGGAAATCTTCCCCAACTGCAAGAATATAAGACTTATTTTTGATTGTCAAGCCTCTGGCCGTCAGGGCGGCCAAGCAGGTATTTTATTTCTTTCCAAAGCTCATCGATATCAATCGGCTTGGAAAAGAAAGCGCCGGCCCCGGCCAGCATGGCCTCGGAGCGGTCTGCGGGCTCGGTATATTTCGCCGAGATGAAGACCACCGGCACTTTTTTAAGCTTCTCGGAGTCGCGGATCACGCGCAGGAACTCCACGCCGTGCATGTCCGGCAGCTGGATGTCGAGTATGATCAGCGACGGCACGTCGCGGCCGAGGGCGTCCATCGCCTCCCGGGCGGACTTGGCCACCGCCACTTCGGCCTCCACGTTCTTGAGCTTAAGGCCGTCCTCCAGCGTATCTATGAAATTCTTATCGTCGTCCACTATCAGTATTTTCATCGGCATAGTTAAAATCCAAAACTCAGCCTTTCCGCCAGCATGGCCGGCAGCTTCATCTCGCCCATCAGCTTCTGGGTGTTTTCCACGTTGTAGAAAACCCGGAAAAGCTCGAACACTTTTTTATCGGAATCGTAAACGGCGCAGGAGGCCCTGGGGTCTCCGTCGCGCGGCTGGCCCACCGAGCCCGGGTTGAACATGACCCGGCAGTTCTCGGCGGAAACCTTCATCATCGGCTTGAGGAAATCCGTCTCCGGCAGGGAGCCTTCTCTTTCCTTGAAGTAAAGCGGCATGTGGCTGTGGCCGATGAAGCAGGGCGACACTTTCCACGAAGAGGCGTTGTCGGCGAACTGGGACTCGCTGAGCATGTACTCCGTGAGCGGCTTGCGCGGGGAGCCGTGCACCAGGGTGAAATCGGCGGTCTCCACTTTTTCGGGCAGGCGCGCTATGAAATCCAGCGCCTGGCCGTCCAGCCTGGAGCGGGCGAACTCTATGGCGGCCATCGCGTTCGGGTTGAACCACTTGATGTCTATGCGCCCGGCCAGCGCGCCGTCATGGTTGCCCATCACGATGTGGAGCTTCTTAAGGCCGGAGATGGCCTTCACGCACTCCAGCGGCTGGGGCCCGTAGCCGATGATGTCGCCGCAGCAGACGTAATTCTCCACGCCGTTCTTACGGTAGAATTCGAGCACGGCGCTGAACGCCTCGTAGTTGCCGTGCACGTCGGAGAATACGCCGTAACGCATCGTTGTCAGACCCCCACTTCTTCCCGGTTTACCACCAGGTCTTCCGCCCGCTTGAGGTCCACCGAGATCAGTTTCGAGACTCCCAGCTCCTCCATCGTCACGCCGTAAAGCGTGTCGGCGGCTTCCATCGTGCGCTTGTTATGCGTGATCACGATGAACTGAGTCATGGAGGAGAATTCGCGGATCAGGCGCACGAAGCGCTCCACGTTGGCCTCGTCCAGCGGGGCGTCGGCCTCGTCCATGATGCAGAACGGGGACGGGTTCACGCGGAAGAAGCTGAACAGCAGGGCCAGCGCGGTAAGCGCCTTCTCGCCGCCGGAAAGCTGCGTGATGCTCACCAGCTTCTTGCCGGGCGGGTGCGCCAGTATCTCCACGCCGGTCTCCAACAGGTTGTCGGGCATGGTCAGGATCAGGTCCGCCTCGCCGCCGTTGAACAGCAGCGAGTAGATCTCCTTGAAATAGATCCGCACCTTGTCGAACGTTATCTTGAAGTTCTCGCGGGTGGTGTCGTTGATCTTGTTGATGGCGCTGCGCAGGTCGGCCTTCGCGCGGTTGAGGTCCTCCACCTGCGAATTGATGAAGTTGTAGCGCTGCGTCAGGGCCTCGTATTCCTCGGGCGCGGTCATGTTGACGTTGCCCATCTCGGAGATGCGGCGCCGCAGGAACAGCACGCGGTCATGGTCGGACTGGATGCCGGCGTACCTTTCGCGGGCCTCGGCGGGAGTGACGCCGAACTCGTCGGTCATGCGCTTGGCGGTCTCGTCGGCCCGGGCGGCTATGGTGGCCAGCTCGGTCTCTATCTGCTGGCGGATCTTGTCGTTCTCCTGGGACAGGGCCTGGTTGTCCTTAAGGTTGGCGTAAAGCCTGGCCATGCCGCCGCGCATCTCGTTAAGCTCGTCCTCGAGCGCGCGGTCTATGACCTCCTTCTCCGCCAGGTCGTGCATCAGCTCTACCAGGCGGGCCTTGGAGGAGGCTATCTCGCCCTGGTAGCGTTCCTCGCGCCCGGCCAGCTCGCCGCGGCGCTCTTCGAAATGTGATTTCTCCTCGGTCAGCGAGGCCAGGTCGCCTTCGGCGCGGGACAGCTCGCCTTTGAGGGCGTCCAGGGTCTGGCGGTAATTATCCAGGTTGGCCTTGCGCACGCCCAGATCTTCCTTCTGCTGCGCGAAAGCGTTATGCAGAGATTCTTTCTTCGCGCCCAGCGCCATCTGCTCGGAGCGCTTGGCCTCCGTAGCCGCGCCGGTCTCGGCCTTGCTCTGCTGAAGCACGGCGAACTCGGCCTCGGCCTGCCTCATCCCGGCTTCGGCCTTGTCCTTCTCGGACTGGGACAGCGCCAGGTTCTCCCGCTTCAGGCGCAGGTCGTCGCCCGCGCCGGAGACTTCGGTCTCGTTCTTGTGGAATTCTATGTCCAGGGAGCGCGAGCGCTCCTGCGCTTCGGTCCCGGCCGCCCGGGCGGCCTCCAGTTGCGGCTGCAGGCCGGCCTTCTCGGCCTCCAATGCCGTGTTCTCTTCGTCGAATTTCCGGAGCTGGTCCTTCAGGTCCCCGGCTTCCTCCCAGTAGGGTTCGTTGGAGACCACTTCTTCCACGCCGCCGGTGACCCAGAAAGGGCCGTGCACGGCGCCGCCGGAAGCGTAAACCCCGGTAAGCAGCGCGGCCAAGAGCGGCTGGTACTGCGGCTCGCAGGAGATCTTTTCCAGCACGCGCTGCGCGCCGGGCGGCAGCCAGCCTTCCTGGGAGGCGGCCTGCGGCACGCGGTCGAGGATGAGCAGGCGGCAGCGGCCTTTGCCGATGTGCTTGAGGTAATTTACCGCTTCCTCGGCGGAGCCGGTCATTTCGCAGACCACGGAATCCATGAAGCGGCCCAGCGCGTCGTCCACTACAACGCGGTCCTCTTTCTTTACCGAGACCAGGTGGCGCAGCGTGCCCTTGACCCCGGCTATGCCGGAATTGAGCACACCGTTTATGCCCACCCAGTAGGAATCGTGTTCGCCCTGGGCCAGGATGGCCTCCAGGCGGCTCTCGTCCCAGGCCTTGTCCTCGCGGATCTTGCTCTGGCGGGCCTCGATCTCGGAGAGCCTGCCGGCAAGGGCGGTCTCCTGCGCGGCGGCGGCGGCCGCTTTCTCTTTCTCGGCCGCGAGCTCCCCGCCCAGGGCGGCGGAGCGGGCCTTAAGTTCTTCGATGCGGGCCTCTATGGCGGACGCCGCGGCGACGATCTCGCTTATGTCCTTTTCAAGGCCGGCCTTCGCCTCGTTGTAATGGCCGATATTGGAGCCGGTGACGGCTATCTTGTTGGAGAGCTCCATCTCGCGGGAATAGGCCTCGTTCATCTCGCGGGCGATGTTGTCCGCGGCCGTGTCGGCGGAGCGCATTTCGGACTCCACGCCGGCCAGGGCCAGCGCGGCGGCGTCGTACTCGGCCTGCAGGGCCGGCAGCCCGCCCTCGTCGGAGCTGAGCTTGCCGCGCAGCTCGGCTATGCGGGGCTCGGTGGCGGCCAGCTTCTCGGAATTGCGCCGCTCGGAAACGGAAAGCTGTTCGCGCTGGCTGGCGATCTCGGCCAGCATGTTGTCGCCGGCCACTATGCGCCCCTCGGCCTGCACCTTGTCGGTCTTCACCGACCCCATCACTTCCTTGAGCACGCGCTGCTCCTCGCCCTTCTGGGCCAGGGTCAGGTTCAAAGCGGCTATTTCGCCTTCCAGCGCTGTAATAGCGGTGGTCGTTTCGGCGAGCTCCCGGCGCACGGGCTCCAGGCGGGCTTCGGCTTCCGCCGCATGCGCCGTAAAGGCGTCCCCGTCCTTGAGCAGCACCGCTATCTCGGCGCCGGTAAGTTCTTCCTTGTATTTCTGCTGCAGGCGGGCCTTGGCGGCTTCCTTGTCCAGCTTCACGATCTGCTCGTTGAGGAGCACCATGGAGTCGGCCAGGCGGGCCAGGTCGGCGTCCACTTTCTCCAGCTTGCGGATGGCTTCTTCGCGCTTGGATTTGTATTTGGAAACGCCGGCGGCCTCTTCGAAGAGCTCGCGGCGCTGCTCGGCGGAGGAGTTGAGCACCGTCTCCACTTCGCCCTGGTCGATGATGGCGTAACCGTCGGTGCCGATGCCCGTGTCCAGGAACATCTCGCGGATGTCCTTGAGGCGGCACTGCACCTTATTGATGAAATATTCGCTTTCCTCGGAGCGGTAGATCTTGCGGGTCACCGTGACTTCGCTGAAATCGAGCGGGAGCTTGCGGCTTTCGTTGTCGAAGGTCATGGCCACTTCGCCCATGTTCTGCGCCTGGCGCTTGGTGGTACCGGCGAAGATCACGTCCATCATGGACGGCATGCGCAGGGATTTCCAGCTCATCTCGCCGATGCACCACTTTATGGAGTCCACCACGTTGGATTTGCCGCAGCCGTTGGGGCCTACTATGCAGGTAATGCCGGGCTTAAGGGGAAGTTTCACCTTGTTGGCGAAAGATTTAAAACCGTAAATTTCAAGAGCTTTGAGGTACATTAGAAATCCCTGGAAAAAAGAGAATATAGAACACAGGAGGCAGCGGGGCTGACGAAAACAGCGCCGCCGCGGCTGGTCTCTTTCAATTATATAAATAAAAAGGCCCGGGTGTCTTTATCCTGAATCCGGCAGGATTCCCCGCGAAGCGGGCGGGCCGGTAAAAAAGGGAAGGCCCGGTGTTACCCGGGCCTTCCGTCTTCCGTACTTTACAGCTTAATACGACAGCTGGTAAGCCAGTCCGATAGTATTGCCGGTGTAGCTGCTGGGCATGTACTTCTCGAACTTGTTGTTGGAAGAGGCCACCGTAAGGGCGTAGTACAGGCGCCAGGAGGCGGTCTCGTTGATGCGCTTGCGGATGCTGCCGGTAAGCGTGGACATGGTGTTCTTCTGCTGGGTGCCCTCCACGTAGTTATTGTCGCTGTCGCGGCGCGGGCGGTCCGTGTAGGTGCGGCTTATCAGGTTGATAGCGCCGCCTATGGCCCACTTGCCGGTGATGTTGAGGTCCAGCGGCACGCTCAGGACCAGTTCATTGTAGTCGTAGTTCTTGGCCACGAAGGTCACGTCCGACGAGCCGTCGAGCAGGCCGGTCCCGCTGGGGCTGGCGCCCAGGAACTTGTAGCGCATGAAGTTCTGGTTGGAGGTGTGCATGGAGTAGGACACCATGGGATACAGCTCGAAGATCCAGAGCCTGGTGTGGAAACCGGCGTCCAGCATGGTGGTCTTGTCCTTCTGATTGCTGTCGCCGTAGGTGCCGGTATTTTCCACCACTTTCTGGTTATTGTAGTTCTGCAGCGTATAAGTAAGGCCGCCGAACCATTTGCCCCAGGCGGGGCGCAGGCTGACCTGGTTGATGGTCTGGTCCTGCAGGCCGCCGTTGGCGCTGGCCACGTTGGCCGGGTCCTGGAATTCCCGCAGCAGGTCGGTATAGTTGGGGAACTCTATCTTCTTGCTCAGGTAGGTCAGCGAAACTATGCCGTTCTTCTCGAAGTCGAACGTATAGTCGCCGGCCAGCTGCAGGCCCTTGGACTTCATATTGTACAGGCCGTTCTTCCAGGCCTCGTTGGCGCCGGTCCTGGAGTAGTCGTTGGAGAACGCCACACCCGGGCGCACCCTGAACTTTTTGAGGATAGTGCGGCGGTACTCGAAGTTGAAGGAGTGGCCCATGCTGCGGTCCGAGAACTGCTTGGAATCCTGCGGCGTGAAGCCCTGGCCGGAATAATTGAAGTTATACAGGCCGAAGAGCTGGTCCTTCTGCGTTATCTTCGTGAGCAGGCCAACCTGGGTATTGATATTGCCGCCGCTGAAGATATTGCCGTTCGAGGGCATGTAAGCGGCTTCGTTGAGCGACATATCGAAGTAAGGCGTGAAGATCTTGGAATCTTCCGCCACGGCGGCATACAGCCCCTGGGCCATGCCCGCCGTCAGAACCGCGCTTAAAAATATTTTTTTCATTCAGTATCCCTTTATATTTTAAGGCTCAGAAGTTAAGATGGAAGTTCCAGACGGGGTGGATGACGAGCACGCCCTCCGGGTAGATATTAAGGCCCAGCTCGAAGTACTTCCCGTACCAGCTCAGCTTGCTGGAAAAGGTCTGGGTCTTCAGGCCGTAGTTAAGCTGCATGCTCCACAGCTTGCCTATGCCCTTGGGGGTCTCGATGCCGGCTATGATGAAGTTGTCCTTGAAGCCGGTGTCGAAGCCCGTGATCTCGCTGCCCATGAATTCCGGGTACTTATAACTCCCGTCGGTATCCGTTTTATAGGTGCCGTCGGCGTTGGTTTCGGGCAGGAAGTCGGCCTTCACCTTCAGCTGGCTGTGCTTGTAGCCCCAGAAGGTGCGGACCTTGGGGCTTACGGAGGCGCTGACTATGGCGCCCATGTAGTAGCCGTTGAAGTTGAAGTTCTCGATGGACTCGGAGTCCTTGAAGGCGCTCTCGGCCAGCGGCGAACTCCAGTAGCCGCCGATCAGGTCCACCTGCGGCACGCCGGGGGCTACGCGGCCCTCGCCGAGCAGGCGGAACTTGCCGGAGAGGCTGGGCATGGCGCCGATGGTAGGCAGGATGCCGCCCCAGAGGCCCGTCTGCAGGCCGAACGTCTTGCCCGGAGGCAGGGGAGTGGTAGCTTCTAAGTCCTGCTGGAAGTCGTAGAAGAAAGCGGCGGGGTTGGAGATGATCTCGCCACCCATCTGCATTCCCTTCGCCTGCCAGTCGATAGCGGCAAACGCGGCGCCGTTCAGGCAGAAAAGCGCCGTCAGTAAAAGTATTATCCTTTTCATCGGGTTGGATCCTCTTTTCATTATAGGTATTGACATGGCGTTATTCGCCTATCTTCGACAGCGCGGGCAGCATGCGCTGCACCGCCGCCACGAAGAGGTCCGGGATGAACACGATGTCGATGTTCTTGGTGGACGCGAAGTAGTCGCCGGTGGCGGAATTATCGATATAGGAATACGAGTTACCCGCCGTCCCTGACGCGCTCCAGTTCTTAACGGACATAATGATCTCGCCGCCGCTGTCCTTAAGGATGGAGAAGGGGTCAGAGCTGGAATTGGTAAAGTCCCCGGTGGTCTTTATATTCCCGCCGTTGCCTATAACATAGCTTTCCATAGCGTACCAGAGGTTATTGGCGACGCTGGAAGCGTTGTTGCCGCCGCCCTTCCGGTAAAGCATAGCCGAGTAGTTCCAGAGCTGGTCGCTGTTGGCGTCGTCGGAGCTGTAGCTGTAGGAATTGTCGGCAGTCACGTTATCCCTCTGGGCCCAGATCACGTCGCCGGCGTTTACGCCTACGGTAACCACCCCGGGAACGCCGCCATCGGTGTACACCATACCGCCGTTGCTGGCTCCAGCGCCGGTGTTGTCGGCGATCTCCAGCCTGGAGACCTTGGTAAGCCCCTGCACAGCGGTCATCCCGGCTTCGTCGTTGAGGACGCCGGTGATTATTATGCCTTCGCCGTTGTCGCTGGCGCCGTTGTAGCCAAGGAGCTTCAGCGGGTTGTTCAGCATATCATCGGTGGCCGCGTCGTACTTGGCGCCCGTGGCGATGAAGAAGATGTCGCTGCCGGTCCTGTTGGCCATGATGGTGGACATATAGCTGGCTTTCACATCGTTGCCGTCGAAGAAGGTCGGCCATTCCTCAATGCGCTGGGGCAGGTCCTTGTTGAAGCCGATGTTCATCTGCAGCAGGTCCAGCCTGTTCGGCACGTTAGTGGCATAGCCGTTGTAGACGAAACCATGCGAGGCGGCCACAGCGTTGGTATACTGAGGCGCCGAGTAATCCGGGCGCTTCACTATATTGTAGAACTGGATGGTGCTGTTGTCCGGGCGCACCATGCGCTGGTCCACGCGCACCAGGTTGCCGTGCACGTCGTTCAGCGTGCGGCCGGCTTCCAGGTCGGATTCCTTGACCACGTTCAGGAAGCCCTTTACCGAGCTTTCCGTGCTGTTGGTGGTCTTGGCGAAATCCTTGATCTGGGCCCTGTCGTTCTCTTTCTCTTTCATGTCCTTCTGGCGTTCCTCCGGCTGCAGGCCGGGGTTCCAGTTCTCAAGGGCTTCCCTTTCGTTCTTGGCAGTGAGCAGGGTCGGCTTGGCGGACTTGCCCGCTTCCTCTATATTAAGGCCCTGCCCCTGGACTATATTGAACTCGGCTTTGCCTTTCTCGGGCGGCACGGTATATTTCAGTTTGACCTCGCCGAAGAGCACCTGGAGGTTCATCTTGCCGTCCTCGGTGGCTTCCATGGTGAATTCAGTGCCGCGCACGGCGCAGACAGCGGCCGGGGTGCGCACTTCGAACTTTTCCTTGCGCATGAGGTGCGGCACGCGTATCTTCATCTTGCCGAACATCAGGGCAAGCCTGGAGGACAGCGTCTGGCGCTGCTCTACTTCCAGGGCGGAGCTTTCCCTAAGCCAGACCTTGGTCTTGTTCGGCATGTACAGGACAGCCGAGCCGTCGGCGCCCGTGCGGACGGCCCCACCCTCGGGGATCTCCAGGTTAACCGAAGCGGGAGCCCACTGACCCTCGCGGGTCTGGCGGGCTTCCACGTTGCCGCTGAGGGTAAGGATCTTGGCCTCTCCGGCCAACACTACCCCCGGCAGCAATAGAAAAAGGAAGAAAGACACGATTTTTATCCTCATACTATGGAGTTTAGTAGAAAATCGCCCTTGTGTCAACCGGATATTTTTGGGATAATAACTGCGCGGGAAAATCCGTTTTCCCTATGAAAAACGGCCGGATGTGCTGCCGGTTACATGTGATTTTCGTTACTGGAGCATATACATCCAATAAAAGCCCTTGCCGGGCCTCATTGGGATAAACGAGGCGGACCGGGCAAAAAGGCCCAGGGAGAAGCAACATGAAACGAGTGACTTTGGTTATACTAACGGCTTTCCTGGCCGGCTGCGGCACCGGGATGAGGAAAACCGCGGTCTGCCCCCCCTGCCCCGCGGCGCCTGTCGCCGTTTCCACCGGGGCGCCGGCCGCGGCCCAGCCCCCGGTTATGGCGGCCCTGGAAGTTCCCGTCTTCACGGACCAGGAGGAAAAAGCCTCCCTGGTTAAGGCCGCCGCGCTGAACCTGCGCTATTTCGACCAGCTTAAAGCCACGGTACCGGCCTACACCTTCGGCACCAGGGCCATAACCACCAAAGACCTGGCCGCCTCCGCCTCCGAATTCCTGCGGCTCGTCAGCACGGTCTCCGACCCGGCCGGGCTGGAGCGGGAGTTAAAAGCCAAATTCGACATCTACCAGCTGGCCGGCAGGGATTCCACCGGCACCGTCATCTTCAGCTCATACTACGAACCCACGCTGGAGGCCAGCCTAAGCTATTCCGATAAGTATAAATACCCTATCTACGCCAAGCCCGACGACCTTATCACCGTGAACCTGGAAGACTTCAACGAGAAGTTCAAAGGCGAGAAGCTCACCGGCCGCCTGAAGAAAGGCGCGCTGGTGCCCTACATGAACCGCGACGAGATAGACTTCCAGGGCGGCCTGGAGAACAAAGGCCTGGAACTGGCCTGGTTCACCAACCGGGCGGACATCATGGACCTGCACATAGAAGGCTCCGGGCGCCTGGCCCTGACGGACGGCAGGGAAATTAAAGCCAACTTCGCCGCCACCAACAGCCTGAAGTTCAAGGGCTGGATGAGCGCCCTCATCGAGCAGGGGCTGATGCAGCGCGAAGGCATTTCCCACGAAAAGGGCAAGCAGTACCTGGAAGAGCACCCGGATAAAGAGCGCGCGGTAATGACCGCCAATGCCCGCTATACCTTCTTCAAGCTGGAACAGCCCGCGGACCCCGAGCAGGGCCCGGACGGCACCTACGGCCTGCCGCTGACGGGCTGGCGCTCCATAGCGGTAGACAACGCGCTGGTGCCCATGGGCGCCATAGCCTTCATGCGCGCCACCATGCCGGACGTGGACGCCGAGGGCAACCTGCTGGGCAAAAAGCAGGACAGCCGCTTCGTGTTCTGCCAGGATACCGGCGGCGCCATAAAAGGCCCCGGCCGCGTGGACTTCTTCTCCGGCAACGGCAAAAAGGCCCGCACCTTCGCCTTCAAACTCTGGGACCCCGGCCAGCTCTACCTGCTGGTGCTGAAGAACAACTGAGCGGCAGGAGACAAAAACCCATGAACATGAAAACCCTCCCGGCTTTGTTATTGATGCTTGCGGTCCCGGTCTGCGCCTCCGGCCTGACCCTTACCGGCCTGGACGTGCTGGAACGCGACGGCTTCAAGCAGCTGGCAGGCAAGCGCGTGGGGCTCATCACCAACCATTCCTCCGTGGACCTGAACGGGCTTAACGCGGTGGACGTTTTTTATAAGGCCGGTAACTTCAAGCTGGCGGCCATCTTTTCCCCGGAGCACGGCTTCCGCGGCACCGAAGAGGGCGGCGTGTATATCGAAACCTCCACGGACCCGGTAACCGGCGTAACCGTTTACAGCCTTTACGGCAAGAACAAGCAGCGCCCCACGCCCGAAATGCTCAAAGACCTGGACGTCCTGGTGTTCGACATCCAGGACATTGGCGCGCGCTTCTACACCTACCTCACCACCATGGGCTACGCCATGGAAGAGGCGGCCAAGGCCGGCGTGGCCTTCATGGTGCTGGACAGGCCCAACCCCATAGGCGGCCTGGTGGAGGGGCCGGTGCTGGAACCCGGCATCAGCGCCTTCACGGCTTATTTCCCGGTGCCGGCACGCCACGGGTTTACCGCGGGAGAGATGGCGCTGTTCCACAAGGCCAAGCTGGACCTGAAGCTTGACCTGGCCGTGGTTAAGCTGGAGAACTGGACGCGCGCCATGACCTTCGACCAGACCGGCATAGTCTGGACCAACCCTTCCCCTAATATAAGGAACGTGGACGCGGAAGTGCTGTATCCCGGGCTGGGCTGTTTCGAGGCCACCAACGTTTCCGTGGGCCGCGGCACGGACATCCCCTTTCTCTGGTTCGGCGCCCCCTGGCTGGAAGCCGGCAAAATAGCGAAGCAGCTCAACAAGGCGGGACTTGCCGGGGTGAAGTTCTCCACGCTGCGCCTTACGCCCGCCAAGGACGTATACGAAGGCAAGCCCTGCGAGGGCGTGAAAATAGAGGTCACGGACCGCGCCGCGGTGCGCTCTCTGGACCTTTTTACCCACGCCGCTTACCTGCTGCGGAAATACAACGGCAAGGAGTTCGTGATAAAGCCCGTTGAAATGCGCAAGATGACCGGCTCCGGCGACCTCTACGACCTGCTGCAGAAGGAAGCCGGCCCCGCGGAGATAATAGCGGCTTTCGAGACCAGCTCCGCGGCCTTTATGGCCGACCGGAAGAAATACCTGCTTTACGACTAAGTCTCACGCCGGAGAATACCCGGCCCCTGAGGCTCAGCCGCTTGACCGGAAGCGCCGATTTGTGTTTAATTGACTATATGGGGAACAAAATACTTGTAGTTGACGACGACCCTGAGATCTCAAGCCTGGTGCAGTACACGCTTGAGTCGCTCGGTCACACGGTGAGGGTCTGCGATAACGGCCGCGAGGTGCTCGACACCCTGCGCTCCTATAAGCCCGAGCTGCTGGTGCTCGACGTGATGCTGCCCGGCATAGACGGCTACTCCCTCGCCGCGCAGATCGCCGAGGACGAGACCCTCAAGACCATGCCTATCATAGTGCTGTCTGCCCTTGAGCCGTCACGCACCATGTTCCAGCGCTTCTCCCAGGTCGCCACGTTCCTTACCAAGCCCTTCAACACCGACGACCTTACCGAAGCCATCAAGAACGCCCTGACGAAAAAGTAAATTCGGTCCCGGCAAATAGAAACAGGAAAACCCAAAGCTTTCCTGTTTTTATTTTGTGAGCGGTTCGAAGCCGGGGGAGAGCTTTCCGCCGGCGAGGTTGAGGGGGCAGGCTTCCTGGCAGAGGTCGCAGCCGTAGGCGAAGCCGTGGTCCTGCCCGGCGATCTCCTCCGGCATAGGTTCCTTCGCCTGCGTGGTCCAGTACGAGATGCAAAGCGCCGGGTCCAGCGCGCCGTCCTTCAGCGCTCCCGTCGGACAGGCCCGCTGGCAGCGCGAACAGGAGCCGCAGTCGTCTTCGCAGGGCGCGTCGGGGTCCAGCTCCAGGTTAAGCGCCAGCCCCCCCACAAAAAAGTAGCTGCCCAGTTCGCGCGAAACCGCCAAAGTATTCTTCCCCCGGAAAGCCAGCCCGGCCAGCCGCGCCAGTTCCTTTTCCAGCACCGGGGAAGTATCGCAGAACACCCGGCCGTCCGCGTCGGGAAATTCCAGCTTTATGGTCTCCAGCGCCGCGGAGAGTTTTTCCTTTATCACGGCGTGGTAGTCGCGGCAAAGCGCGTAGCGCGCTATCCGCGCGCCGGGCTTCCCCAGCCTTTCGGCGTTCAGGCGCTTGCGGCCGGCGCGCTCCAGGAAAGCGGCCGGGGCCCCGGCGGCGCCCAAAGCCGCGGCATAGTCCTGCCCGGGCGTCCAGTAGCGGAAGACGCAGACCAGCGCGGAGCGCGCGCCGTCGTACCAGTTGGAAATATTTTTTCTTTTAAGCGGTTCCCTGTTGAGGTAGGCCAGGCCCGCCGGGACCTGCGCGGCGGCTTCCGAGAACCTGGCGAATTCAGCCAAATCCCCGGCGCGGACCACCCCGGCCGCGGCGGCGCCGCCGTAAATGGCTATTTCTTTTATCCGGTCCGCGGGCCCCATCTTCGGGTCAGGACTTGGACAGGCTGGAATATTCCCAGGAGGAGTAGTGCAGCCAGAACACGCGGAAGAATTCCTGCAGGAACTCTTCGCGGGAAACCTGCTTGCCGGTGATGGCGTTCACGCTCACGGCGGTGGCAAGCTTGAGCTTGTTGTTAAGGTTCACGCCCACGCCCAGCAGCAGCCAACTGGCTTCGCGGTTGATGGAGGAGGATTCGGTAAGTATCCCGGCGATCTTAAGCCATTTGCGGCGGCGCGGGTGATACGCGTAAACGTCGTTGGGTTTCTTTATGCGGGTCTTGATGCCGTAAAGCCCGGTCAGGGTCTCGGCCACGGCCTCGCCGCTGAGCACGCTCAGGTCGGGCAGGAACTTAAGGCCGGTCTCGGGCTTAAGCAGCAGGGTCATGTAGAGGCCGCCGGGGCCCGATTCCCATTCGCTGCCCTGGCGGCCCCTGCCGCCGGTCTGGGTTTCGGCCAGCACCAGCGTTTTCTCGGCTGTTCCTTCCATGGCCATTTCGCGGGCCACGGCCTGCGTGGATTCGGTCACGTCCAGGCAGACTATCTTGCTTATGCCCGGCAGGGTGTCGAGGTCGAGTTCTTCGCAATTGCAGGTTTTCATTTTTCCTCCACTTCAAAAGAGATATCCAGCGGCCGCGCGGCGCTGGTAATGGAACCGACGGAGATCCGGTCTACGCCCAGGCTGGCGAACTTGGCGGCTTTCTCCAGGTCCACGCCGCCCGAGATCTCCACCTCGGGCTTTTTGCCCTTGTAGGAGCGGATCATCGCCATGGCGTCCATCATGTCCCGGTAGGCGATATTGTCGAGCATGATCACGTCGGCGCCCAGCGGCAGGAAGGCTTTCAGCTGCGCCAGGCTCTGCACTTCTATTTCTATCTTCAGGCCGGGCTTGGCCTTGCGCATGGCTTTTATGCGTTCGGCCAGCACTTCGGGGCGGCCGCCGGCCAGCGCTACGTGGTTGTCCTTTATCATGGCCATGTCGTAGAGGCCCATGCGGTGGTTGCGCGCGCCGCCCACGCCGGCGGCGTATTTTTCGATGGCGCGCAGGCCGGGCAGGGTTTTGCGGGTGTCGTAGATCTTGGTGCGGGAGCTTTTTATCACGGCGGAGAACAGCGCGGCCCTGGTGGCTACGCCGCTCATATGCTGCAGAAAATTGAGCGCGGTGCGTTCGGCGGTAAGGATGGTAGCGGGGCCTTCCACTTCCATGACGATATCGCCCTTGTTTATGCGGGCGCCGTCTTTGTAGCGGGTCTTTATTTTGGAGCCGGGCGCGGCCAGTTCTAAGACGCGCTTGGCCACGTCCAGGCCGCAGAGCACGCCGTTATCCTTGGCAAGCATCTTCCCCCGGAAGCGCGTCCCCAGCGGCACAAAGAACCGGGTAGTAACGTCCCCCGACCCTATGTCTTCCTTCAGTGCCGCCTTAATAACAGTATCGAATTCCTTCACCCCCCAATTTTACCATTTGCCAGCCCCCTTTCGGGGTGCTTTTATGGCTTCAGTTACATGGGCCGCAAGCTGTTAAGTCGGGGATGGACGCGGGGACCGGAACGCAAACCGCGCGAAGACCTGTCGCTTCGCTCCATCCGGCACACCGTGCCTCTCTCATCCTCCGGACAAGAAAGTGTCGCTTCGCTCCACGCGGCGCTATGCAAGCCTCGGCCTACGGAAGGGTTTGCTAACCCGGTCCCCGCGTCCGTCCCCTCCAAGCGCTTACACAGCGGCTGGCAGCAAAAAACCGGACATATCACAGGTCCAGTTTCTTCCAGAGCTTGGAGGCGGGGCGCCAGCCGCCTTTGCCGTAAGCCTTGCGGCCTTCGGCCACCAGAGAAACCAGCTGCGAATCCCGCGCCTCTTCAAGCATTTCAACTATCTCCACCATATCCTCGTAGGGAAGCAGGAAATAGGCGGGTTTGCCATGCTCGGTAGCCACCACAGGCTTATGGGACTTGAGCACGCTGGGCAGGGTGTTCTTAAGTTCCCTCACCCCCATGTGCGTAGCCTTCATCATCTGTGAAATAGTCATATCCCCTCCATTTTGTAGCCACACTTGTAGCCACAATAATAGTATACCAGATACCCCGCCACAGTCAAGCCCATCCCAGATAGCAGAACAGCGCATCTCCTGGTAATTCTCATCTACCCATTGACGGTCTTCAGCCCCTGTGATATACTATTTTTGAAGAGCGGTAAGCCCGTTGCAGGTGGTCCAGGTGTTCCCCTCCATAGTGTGGGTATATAGCCTGGATATTGTCCCTGCTCGGCGCGCTCTTCTTCTTTTTTAAGACAAATATACCCTGTCCGAACAAACCCGGGCCTTAAAGACATTAAACCATTCAAGGTCTTCCTTTTCGTATTTGCGAAAGATCCCCCAGGCGAACATATCCACAGCCTGCAGGTTGGGGCTTTCAAGGGAATTCATGTGGAAAATATCTAAAGGGACAAGCGGGTCAAGGCATGCTTTGATCTGGGTAATCACATAGTCATTGAACTCGAAGATACCACGACGAGATTTGCTTTTATCCACGGTCATTATTACCCTCACCGCCGCATCCGTGAAATTCACACGCTCCAGCGCCAGCCTTGCTATGTAATTATAAATGCGGCCTTTATCCATTGCAAGCTGCGTGTAGACCCTTTTTTTATCAAGAGTTACTGAATACAGTTTGAACTCGATATGGCTGGCTTTTCTGTAAAAGTATCTTTTCACCTCCTGCGTGGTGCTGCCCCCTTTAAGCTCCGGGGTATCAGTAGCTGATTTTTTAAAAAGTTTACGCCGCATAACCGCCCGCACTACATTTGCCAAAGCCCGGTCGTTTTCCCGCCCTTTAATTGCCAGCACGCAGATGGTGAAAAACGCGCTTGGCTTTTTATTTACAAAATCGAACCCCAGGTCCCCGCTTTCGTCCAGGTAGAGATAAAGCATAAGCCCTCCATGCCCAAATAGCATAGCAGGCCAACCCGACAGCCTCCTGTCGGGAAGAAACGGGATCTTTTACTTCTTTTTGCGGGAGGGTTTGGGGAGGCCGGTCATTTCGCGGAGTTCGAAGAGGCGGTTGCGCAGCTCGGCGGCCAGCTCGAAATTGAGGTTGTCGGCGGCGTCCTTCATGCGCTTTTCTATTTCGGCCGCCAGCGCCTTCACGGAAGCCTTGGGCATGTCGCCGCGCGGCAGGGGCTCGGCCACCGCCAGGCCCTCGCGCTTGGCCTGCGTGCGCAGCTCCTCGTATTCCACGAATTTCTTGATGATACTCTTCGGCTCGATGCCGTGTTCCTTATTATAGGCCAGCTGCGTGGTGCGGCGGCGCGTCATCTCGGACATAGCCCGCTCCATGCTGCCGGTAATGCGGTCCGCGAAAAGGATGACTTCGCCGCACAAGTTGCGGGCCGCGCGGCCCGAGATCTGTATCAAAGTGGTCTCGCTGCGCAGGAAGCCCTCGTTGTCGGCATTGAGAATGGCCACCAGCGTGACCTCGGGGATGTCCAGGCCTTCGCGCAGCAAATTGATGCCCACCAGCGCGTCGAACTCGCCCTTGCGGAAAGCGCCCAGGATATCCAGCCGCTCCAGCGTGTCCATGTCGGAATGCATGTAGCGCGCCTTCAGGCCCTTCTCGCCCAGGAAAGCGCTCAGGTCCTCGGCCGTCTTCTTGGTTAGGGTCAGCACCAGCGTGCGCTCGTGCTTGGCCGCGCGCTTTTCTATCTCGGCGGTCAAAGCCTTTATCTGGCCGGTCACGGGCAGGATCTTTATCTCCGGGTCCACCAGGCCGGTGGGGCGGATGATCTGTTCAACGATGTCCTCTTTGGAGCAGGTCGCCAGCTCATAAGGGCCGGGCGTGGCCGAAACGAAAACGGTGGCAGGCCGCAGGGCTTCGAACTCGTCGAACTTGAGCGGCCGGTTGTCCAGCGCCGACGGCAGGCGGAAGCCGAAATCCACCAGCGTCTGTTTGCGCGCGCGGTCGCCGGCGTACATGCCGCGGATCTGCGGCACCGTCACGTGCGATTCGTCCACGAAGAGCAGGAAGCCTTTTTTGAAATAGTCGAACAGGCAGTCGGGCCGGCTGCCGGGCGGGCGGTTGGCCAGGTGGCGGGAATAGTTCTCCACGCCGCTGCAGTAGCCGGTCTGGCGTATCATCTCCAGGTCATAGCGCACGCGCTGGCCCAGCCGCTCGGCCTCCAGCAGTTTCCCCCCGCCTTTCAGCTCGGCCAGCCGTTCGGCCAGCTCGGCCTCTATTGCGGCGGTGGCTTTCTCCACCTCGCCGGAGGTGGACACGAAATGCGTGGCCGGGAACACCCAGATCTCGGGCAGGTCGCGCAGCGCGTCGCCGGTAAGCGGGTCTATTTCCTTTATCGAGGTCACCGTGTCGTCCATTTCCACGCGCCAGGCTTTCTCGGAATCGGCCGGGAAGATATCCAGGTTGGGGCCGCGCATGCGGAAGGTGCCGCGCGAGAACTCCACTTCGTTGCGCTCGTAGTTGATGTGCACCAGGGAACGCGTAAGCGCTTTGCGGTCGGCCTTCTGGCCGCGCTTTATGTTCATGCACATCTCGCCGAAGTTGTCGGGCGAGCCTATGTTATAAATGCAGGAGACGGAAGCTACCACCAAAGTGTCGGGGCGGGTGAGTATGGAGGTGGTGGCTTTCAGGCGCAGTTTGTCGATGTGGTCGTTGATGGAGGAATCTTTTTCTATATAGGTGTCGGTGGCGGGGATATAGGCTTCGGGCTGGTAATAGTCGTAATAGGAGACGAAGTATTCCACGGCATTGTCAGGGAAGAAGGTCTTGAATTCGGAATACAGCTGGGCGGCCAGCACTTTGTTGGGCGAGATGACGAGGGCGGGGCGCTGGAGGCGCTCTACCATGGCGGCTATGGTGAAGGTTTTGCCGGAGCCGGTGACGCCGAGCAGGGTCTGGTTGGCCTTACCGGCTTTTACGCCGGCGCAGAGCGCGTCTATGGCGGCCGGCTGGCCGCCGGCGGGCCCGAAAGGCGCTACCAGCCTGAACCTGTTCTCCATAAGGTAAATTCTAGCAATATTCTCAGTTATGCAGTGTTCACCCATCCAGGGCTTGGCGGGTGGAAGGGGTATCAAAACGCGCGGGGACCTGTCGCTTCGCTCCATCCGGCACACCGTGCCTCGCTCTTCCTCCGGCCTCGGCGCTATGCAAGCCTCGGCCTACGGACGGTTTTGCTACCCCTTCCCCCCGCCCAGCCCAAGTACTCGTTTCCCTAGGGGCGGGATATTTGTAATACTTTAACAACTGGTGCGTATTAACCGTTAAGGAAATATGAGTTTTGAAGAACTGTACGATAAATATTTCAGCAGGATATATAACTATATCCTCTACAGGGTCAGCTCTCCGGACATGGCCGATGATATCGTTTCGCGGGTGTTTGAAAAGATACTGGATAAGTACGACGACTTCGACCCGGCCAAGGCCGATATCCAGATCTGGCTCTTTACGATTGCGCGCAATACGCTGATGGACCATTACCGCCGGCAGAAGATTCGGGGCAATTTCTCAACCTCGGGCATGGAAGACCTGCTGCAGTCGCCGGACTCTGTGGAAAAGACCGTGGAGATAAAGGACCTGGGGGACAGGGTGCTGAAGGCGATGGAGAAGCTTTCAGAGAAAGAGCGCGACATCATAGCTTTGAAGTTCACCGGGGAAATGACCAACCGCGCGATAGCGCAAAGCACCGGGCTGAGCGAAAGCAATATCGGCGTTATTTTATTTCGGGCGATGAAGAACCTTAAGGGCCTGTTGGGGCCGGAAGCTATATGACCGAAAACGACGAGGAAAAAGACAATTTCGGCGAATTCGAGAACCTGGCCGCCGTGCTGCGGGCCACGGACCTGAGCGGCAAAAGCAAGGTAAGGGAGTCGCTGAAAGCCCGGCTCTTAAACCGGGACATCGAGGAGAAAAAACCTTTCTTCAGCTGGCGCTGGGCGCTCCCTGTAGCGGCTGCGGCCATGGCGGCCCTTATATTGGCGGTGGGCCTGCCGCACAAGAACAATGCCGACCGGGCTTATTCCGCCTCTTATAACATCCCCACCGATAGTTATGGCGATTGCGGCAGGCAGGGCCTTAAGGATTACCAGGCCGCACCGAGATTTTAGGAGGATATATGAAAACGAAACTCATATTGCTGACCGCTTTGTTGTTCGTCTCCGGCGCGGTTGCTGCCGGGGACACAAAATCCGGGAAGGCCGCCGGGAACGTCATCGAAGATGATATCAATCTCCCGTTCGTGGACGACAAAGAGGTACAGGGCTCCTGGCGCTCCGTGGATTTTGTCGCCGAGCCCGGTCAGTTCGACCCCAAGAAGCGCTCCTGGGACGACGAACTGTACTTAAAAGAGCTGGTCTTCCTGCCGGGCGGTAAAACCCTTAACGGCTGGCTGACCTGGACCAAGGGCGTGGTGATGCACCGCGGCGACAAGACCGCCAGCAAGTACCTCATCAAGAAAATGGCCGGCGCGGAGTATATGTTCTTCGAGTGGAAGAGCGGGGATTACACCATAAGGCACCAGAAACCGGAATATTACGTGCTGAAAAAACAGGGCGGCATAAAGCGCGACAAGATAGACCTGCCCTTTAACGACGATCCGCAGGTGGTAGGCACCTGGGAGAGCGTGGACTTCGTGGAAAGCCCGGAGAAGTTCACCCCCGCCGAAAAAGCCTGGGCCGGCGACCTCTACCTTAAAGAAATGACCTTCAAGGAAGGCGGCAAGGGCGGCAATACCTGGTGGAGCTGGACCAAGGGCGTGGTAATGCACAGCGGCGACAGGACCGCCAGCGCCTACACCATCAAGGACATCGGCGGCACTCAGTATATGTTCTTCGAATGGAAAAGCGGCGACTATACCTTCCGCGGCATGAAGCCGCATTACTATGTATTAAAGAAGAAATAGCTCCCGCAAAGAGCCTTTAAAAAGCCCCCGGCAGCGGGGGCTTTTTCTTTGTAATACTTCCGGGCCGCCTGCGTATTAACGCTTGTAAGCAAAAAGCAAAGCACAGGAGGCGGCATTATGAAAACCAAATTAGCGGTACTGGTACTGGCGCTGTTAACCCTGGGCGGCAGCGTATACGCCCTGGAAAGAATAGTGGACAAGATCGACCTGCCCTTCGTGAACGACACCGCGGTGATAGGCGCCTGGGTCAGCGTGGACTTCGTGTCCGAACCTTCGGACTTCACGCCCGGCATGAAGAGCTTCGGGGACGACCTTTATCTTAAAGGGCTCACCTTCCTGCCCGGCGGTAAGACCGCCAAGCCCTGGTGGACCTGGACCAAGGGCGTGCTGATGCACAGCGGCGACCGGACCGCCAGCGCCTACCTCATAAAGAAGATAGGCGGGCAGACCTACCTTTTCCTGGAATGGAAAAGCGGCGACTACACTATAAGGCACATGAAGCCCGAATACTACGTACTGAAAAAGAAATAAGCCCGCGGCCGCGGGGGAAGGCGGCGCGCCTCCCCCCGCCCGGCGCCGCGCATCGCGCATAAATGTTAAAATTCCCGCATGCCGGAACGAGTGCAGATAACAGTAGCCGAAAGCGCCGGGTTCTGCCCCGGGGTGAAGACGGCCATAGACAAAGTGCTGGAGCTGGCCAAGCATAGCAAAAAGAGAATTTATACTTTAGGCCCGCTCATCCATAACAAGCAGGTCATCGAAACCCTCAAAGAGCAGAACATCCATTCCGTTAATTCCGCCGAGGAGATCAAAGAGCGCGGCGCCATCCTCGTAATCCGCGCGCACGGCATCACCCCCGAAGAAGAGAAGAAGATCCGCTCGCTGGGCCTGGAAGTGGTGGACGCCACCTGCCCGCTGGTAAAGCACGCGCAGGAGAATATCCGCGCCCATGCCGCAGAGGGCTGCGCCACCATCATAGTGGGAGACCGCGACCACGCCGAAGTGGTCGGGCTTATGGGCTATGCCGGCGGGCACGGCCACGTGGTAAGCGGGCCGGAAGAGATAAAGAAGCTCCGCCATCTGAAAAAAGCCAACATCGTGGCCCAGACCACTCAGGAGAACGAGGTCTTCCTGGCCGCCGTGGAAGAGGCCCGCAAGATAGCCGGCGAGCTGACCGTCTCAAACACCATCTGCAACCCCACGCGCCAGCGCCAGAAAGAGACCGTGGAGCTTTCCAGGGACGCGGACCTGGTGATAGTGGTGGGCGGCCGCAATTCCGCCAACACCGCGCGCCTTTTCCACATCTGTAAACGCCTGGCTAAAAAAGCCGTGCACATAGAGAAGGAAGACGAGCTGAAGAAGAGCATGTTCCGCGGCGCCGCAAAAGTATTCATCACCGCCGGGGCCTCCACCCCGACGTGGATGATAGAGAAGGTGCTTGAGAAAGCGCATGAGCTGGCCGCCAGCCGCGAGAACCGCCTGCTGGAGCAGCTCTCCCTGGGCTGGAAGCTGGTGATCACCGGCTCGCTCTACACGGCGCTGGCCGCGGCCGCCCTTACCTACGTCTGCCTGAAGCTGGAAGGCGCGCCGGTCTCCGGCAAATTCCTGCTCATGGCCGGCCTCTTCGCCTTCAGCCTGCACATGGCCAACCGCGCGGCGGAAAAAGGCGCGGCCGCGCCGGATAAAGCCCGCAAATTGTTATTCGTAAAGTACGCGGTACAGTCGCGCTTCGCCGCGCTGCTGGCCGGGGCGCTGGCCATCTTCCTTTCGGCCGCCCTGGGCTGGCAGGTGCTGCTCACGGCGGCTTTCTTCTGGCTGGTAGGCATGCTCTACCCCTACAAGCTCCCCATCGGCTTTGAGAAGTTCGGCAATTTCCCCGCCTCCAAGGACCTGCTCATAGCGCTGGGCTGGGCCTTCATGTGCGCCTACGCGCCGGGCCTCGGCCACGGCGGGGCGTTGAGCAATTCCACGCAGCTGGCGGTGTTCTTCGCCTTCCTGCTGGTGTTCACCCGCTCGGTGCTGTTCGGCGTCAGCCACGCCCACAGCGACATGATAACCGGCAAAGAGAACTTCTACAAGGCCGCCGGGCCCACCCTCACCTATCTCACGCTGTTTTTCATCTTCCTGCTCCTGTCCGCCGTGCTGTTGGCCATCAAGGGCATGGGCTGGCAGCCGGAGCTGGCCTCCCTGCTGTTGACCGGGCTTTTCTATTATCTCGGCCTCCTGCTCTTCTTCTATTTCAGCCGCATCCCGGAAAGGATAACGGCGGAAACCCTTATCGACGCCCAGTTCTTCATCCTGGCCGCCCTGGCGTACTATTCATAAACCCGCTCCGCGCTGATTTGGAGCCCCCCCCTCTCTATTGCTAGAATATGTTGGGTTTGAAGCGCAGTTAGCTCAGCGGTAGAGCGCCTCTCTTACACAGAGGATGTCACAGGTTCAAATCCTGTACTGCGCACCAGTTTTTTATCCCCCCCGTAAAAAGGACCAATTAAATGGAAGACGAAAAACGCCACGACCTCCCGCTCGAAGACGCGCAGACCGAGGAGGAGGTTGAACTCATAGAAGAGCCCGACCAGGACCCCCACGTGGCCGGCCCCACCCCCGAAGAGATTGAGCTCAAGTGGTACAAAGAAGTTTACCAGGGCGACACCATGAAGCAGCTCACGCTGCGCTCCGTTATCATGGGCGGCCTGCTGGGCGGGTTCATGTCGCTGTCCAACCTCTACGTTGGGCTCAAGACCGGCTGGGGCCTGGGCGTGGCCATCACCTCCTGCATACTTTCCTACGCCATCTGGAAAGCCCTGATGCGGGCCCTGCCTTTCCTCTTCAAGACGGAAATGACCATCCTGGAGAACAACTGCATGCAGTCCACGGCCAGCTCGGCCGGGTACTCCACCGGCGGCACCATGGTGTCGGCCATCTCCGCCTACCTGATAATAACCGGCTCTCATATGCCGTGGACGGTGCTCACGCTGTGGACCATCTTCCTGGCCATGCTCGGCGTGTTCATAGCCATCCCGATGAAACGGCAGATGATCAACATCGAGCAGCTCAAGTTCCCCAGCGGCATAGCCGCCGCCGAGACGCTTAAGAGCCTGCACGCCAAAGGCTCGGAAGCGGCGGACAAAGCCAAGTCGCTGGGCCTCGCCAGCGTTTTCGGCGCCGCCATCGCCTGGCTGCGCGACGCGGGCAAGCCGTTCGCCATCCCCGGTTCGCTTTCTTTCCCCGGCAGCCTCGGCGGATTCGAACTGGCCAAGTGGACCATCTCCTTCGAGGTGGGCGCCATGATGATAGCCGCCGGCGCCATCATCGGCTGGAAAATGGCCTGGTCCATGCTGCTGGGCGCGGCGATCAATTACGGCGTGCTTGCCCCCTGGGCCGCCTCCGTCGGCGCCATAGACACGACGAAGCTCGGCTTCCGCGCCATCGTGCAGTGGAGCACCTGGACGGGTGCTGCCATCATGGTAACCTCGGCCATCTTCATGTTCGCCCTGCAGTGGAAGACCGTTATCCGCGCCTTCGGCGGCCTCACTAACATCTTCCACAAGCGCGAAGACACCGCCGCCGACCCGCTGGCGCACATCGAAGTGCCCACCTCCTGGTTCGTGACCGGCACGGCCGTCTCCGGGCTGGGCTGCATCATCGTGCTGCACTGGGCTTTCCAGACCAGCTGGTGGATGGGCCTGGTGGCCGTAGCGCTCACGTTCCTGCTGGCCATAGTGGCCGCGCGCGCCACCGGCGAGGCCGACATCACCCCCATAGGCGCCATGGGCAAAATAACCCAGCTCACCTTCGGCATCCTGGCGCCGTCCAACATGACCACCAACCTGATGACCGCCTCGGTAACGGCGGGCGCCGCCGGCGCCACCGCCGACCTGCTCACCGACCTCAAGAGCGGCTACCTGCTGGGCGCCAACCCGCGCCAGCAGTTCCTGGCGCAGTTCTTCGGCATCTTCGCCGGCACGCTCGTGGTAGTGCCGGCCTTCTATATCCTGGTCCCCAACGCGGCAGCGCTGGGCACCGACCAGTGGCCCGCGCCGTCGGCGCAGGTCTGGGCCGCCGTAGCGCGCCTGCTGGCCAACGGCGTGCACTCGCTGCATCCCACGGCCAAGATGGGCCTGCTGGTGGGCGGCATGATCGGCATCATCATCCCCACGCTCGAGCTGCTGTTCCCCAAGCACAAGAAGTATATCCCGTCGGCCATGGGGCTCGGGCTGTCCATGGTAATCGGGTTCTACAACTCGCTGTCCATGTTCATCGGCGCCTCTATCGCCACCATTCTCGAGAAGAAGAACAAGAAACTGGCCGAGAAATACGTGATACCGGTGAGCGCCGGCATCATAGCGGGCGAATCCATCATCGGCATAGTGATAGCCCTGCTGGCGGCCACCGGGCGCCTGTAAACCTGCTGCTCCGCCCCGGCGTGCGCGTCGGGGCGGAACAACAACCCTGTAGAAATAGTTCTGTTTTTTTGATATCCTATACAAATCACCGCGGGGTCGTGGTGTAGCCTGGTTTAACACGTCGCCCTGTCAAGGCGAAGACCGCGGGTTCGAATCCCGTCGACCCCGCCAAATTTTCTTCTCGGAAAATTTGGCACAATTTAAATCCGCTAGTCCGGCTAGCGCCCGCAGTTTCTCCGCCGGAAAATTAAGTTTTAATTTTATTTTCTTCCCGCCTATAATTAAGTTCGAACCGATATTTTTCAATATTTGCAGGTTCTCCTCGGGGTTTCCGGAAACTGCGGACTCTCCGGCGTGAACTGCTAGTTTGTAAAACCCTATCAGCGGTTCGAACCGTTTACTCCCCTCCCGCTCAAAAGCTGCGAGTTTCATTTCACATTCCTTTTTCTCTTCTATACATGAACGCTTCTTTTGGGCGTATTCATCCTGCGTTAGCATCCCGCTAAGGATCATGTCCAAAAGAGCGTTCATGTTCTTCGTAAGGATATCTATTTTATCTCGCAGATTTTGTGCGGTGCTTGCCCCGGCCTGGGCCGCGCTCAAATTCTCCTTATTGATGTTATTAAGAGCATCCGCGGCCAGGGCCGGGGGTAAGGAAACTCCTTTTAGGATTTCGCGCACCTGGCGATCTATCTCCTCTTCACGGACAAACAGCTCCGTACAGGGCTGCTTACGCTTGGTGCAATGCAGGTACTTATGGCCCTTCTGCGTCTCGGTGGTGATGTAGCAACCGCAAGAGGCGCAACGGAAAGCACCTCGGTAAACATAAGGCAATAGAGTTTTAGTCTTGGGCTTGCTTTTGTTTTTAAGCATCTCCTGGCACTTATCAAAGAGCGCCTTGGAGATTATGGGCTTGTGCTTGGCCTCATAGACCTCGCCATAATAGCGCATAACCCCATAATAGATAGGGTTCCGTAGCATATAGTGGCAGTTGGACACGGACAGAGGCTTATGAAGCTTGCGCCCGCGAAGCCCGGACCTGTTTACCATGTCCCGGATTTCAAGGATGGCGTAATTCCCGGTAGCGTAAAGCTCAAAGGCCTTTTTAATAACTGGAGCGCGCTCCTTATCAACGTATATTGTATGGGTGGCCAGGTCGTTTATGTAGCCCATCGGCGCCCATGAGGGCCAAATCCCATTGCGCAGCTTTTGGCGAATACCGCGCTTTACGTTTTCCGAGAGGTTGTCCACGTAGTACTTGGACTGGCCGAAAGCGATAGACAGCATGAACTTGCCCTGCGGCGTGGGGTCAAACCAGAAGGTAGGAAACTTTAGCTCTAAAAGCTTACCAGTGTCCACTAAGTAGACCAAGCGGCCCCCATCAATGCTATTCCTCGCGAGCCGGTCAGGGTGCCAGGCAACTATGCCCTGGGCTGCGCCCTGCTCAAGGCCAGCGACCATCTCGTTGAACATGTCGCGGCCCGGCTCCTTGGCGGTTTTGCTTTCGATGAACTCGCGGGCTATGGCGAGACCATTCTTTTTAGCGTAGTCGCGGAGTTCAGCGAGCTGCGCCTCTATGGAAAGGATCTGCCGGTCCGGCTCGTCCGTGGACTTGCGCGCATACAGGAAATACCGCATATTAGACTTTTCCATACCTTGCCTCCCCTGCTCTTAAGGACGGTTTTGCCCAGCAGGGCTGAACCGGCCTTAAGTGCTATTCTTCAACTCCGCGCCGCGGGTAAGGCCGGCCAGGCGCACCAGCGCTGGGCCGGCCGCACCGGCGGCCATAAGGACAATAATTCGGTTCGCATTTAATCATTGGCGGGAAGAAAATAAAATTAAAACTTAATTTTCCGGCGGAGAAACTGCGGGCGCTAGCCGGACTAGCGGATTTAAATTGTGCCAAATTTTCCGAGAAGAAAATTTGGCGGGCCTATCAGGATGAAATTAAGACCTACTTTGCGCAACATCCTGAGGTCATCTAATAAATACCGCCAGCAAGCCGTATAAGCTGCGGTATGGGGATCTTATCCGCGAGATGTCGTCGCAGGCGTGGCCACGAAGCGCGGCCCCGCACTGCTCCTTGCCGCGAGAAGGCGGTTCGCAGGGCTCCGGCACTATGCGCCGTCGCACCTGCTCCAAAGGTGTTCTGCATCTTATCAACACCTCCTATGCGCGGCCGGCCGGTACCCAACTGGGCCTTACCGGGCCGCTCCCGTCCGCCGCAGGCGTCCGTACAATGCAGAAAATTATTTCCCGCGCCCATCAATCTTTCTGTTATAAGCCGCAGAACACCTTTCGTCTGTTCTCTTGCTACAAAATCAGGGGCGGACGACTTTCCCTGGGTTAGGGGTGGGTTTGGGGAGGAAAAGCCGTCCGCCGCAATTTTATTGGCCCGGCTCCCAGGAAACAGCCGTCCCCGTGTTCCCAAGAACTTTCATCACTATACTCGGGAGCTCCATCATACTGTGCGACCCTTTAAGCACAAAGTAATCAGCACGGCACTCCGCATATGCCGTAATCTCCGCGCCCGGGTCGGAACTAACAATTATCACTGGATATTGCGGTTTTGCTTCACCCCTTTTAAGCGCCGTGCATACGTCAACCGCGTCCCCGTCGCCCAGATGAAAGTCCAACAGGATGCAATCGGGCCGATGCTGTTCCGCCATCCTCACCCCGGTCTTGCAACTATCGGCGGTGTGTACGTCGTAATCTTCTTCGCCGAAAAGCCGTTTCACCAGCCTGTGCCAGAACAGATCATCGTCAATAATAAGTATTTTTCGTTTCGCCATAGCACCCCCAAACCTGGCACCGGGTTTCTGACGTAGTTTTGAAGAATCTTGAAGCGCCCCCTGCCTATTAAAATATACCATCTATAAATGTCATTGTCAATGCCATCTATAGATTATTGTAAGACTATTCTATTTGCCATAAACTATATCAACTATGAAGAACGACATCAGGGGCGAAATTGGCTCACGGATAAGGCAGTTAAGGAAGGAAAACGGCTTAACAATAGAGGAAACCGCGCACCTGGCGGGCGTTCACCCCAACTATTTGGGCGACGCCGAGCGCGGGAAAAAGAATTTTTCAATAATAACGCTTGAGAAGATCGCGAAGGTCTTGGAAATCCCGGTCTCGGGAATGTTTTCAGGCAAAACTACGCCCAAGTCCTCACAATCCGCCCCTGTGGACCGGATTGTGTCCCTTTTCAAGAACGCCTCCCCGGAAGAGCAGAATTTTATAGTTCACACCGCCAAATTCATTATCCGCAACAAAAGACAGGGCAAATAAAGCTTTTTTACTTGACCTCGTCTTTGGTAGTTAAGAAATCCTTAAATTACCGTTAATTAAACCCAGGGCGGGCTTTAGATAGCGTTGTGTCATCCACCCACCTCACCCGGTCTGTAAAGTTGACCGGCGGCATAGGATTTGTGTCCATACTGGTTTTTGCCATATGCCGCTATCATGCCTGTTTATCGACAAGCTTTTTGGCAAGAACCGTTACGATAGCCAGGATCGTTTCCGTGTTTTTCGGGCTTTGGTTCTGTAGCAGTTTCAGAAGTTTATCCTGGGCTTTTTGTTTTTCACCCGTAATATTGTGGACGCTATACTCATCAAATAATTCAGAAACAGGTGTATCCAGCGCTGCGGCAAGCTTTGCTATGGTATTTAAGCTAGGCTTTTTTTTATTTGTTTCCAAATAAGCAAGAAAGCTTGTGCTTATTCCCGCTGCATCCGCCAGGTCCTCCAGCGTAAGCCCCGCCTGCAATCGTTTAAGGCGCAGTTGTCTGGCGATCGTGGCATAAATATCTATACCCATAAAATCTCCCTCACCCATAGTTTAACTGGCGGACTTACAGGAAAGCTCATGCGCGGTTCAAATCAGGCTCAATTAAATCTGAGCAGCATTTTCCGTATACGGTATTGTTATAAAACGGCGGGCGTAAAAATCGCCCGGGCGTTCATGCTCCCTCACCCTGCGTAAACTTTATGATATGTTCCCCGTATTTCCCATAATCTAAAGGAATAATGTGAGGCTTGCATTACACCTATAGTCATAGGTATGCATATAGTTATAGAATCATAACTAGAAACAAACACAGGGGATTGTGATGGGCTGCAGGCGGGCGCCGTATCCCATGAATATGGTATTGAAAATCAAATTTGTATCAGGTAAGCTGATACATAATTAATAATTAAAGGCGTCGTTCCGCAAAAATAAACGCCACCTTCCTATTCCCACTGGTCTTTCCGGGACAACTATGGCCGCTGTTAAATTAAAGATACTGGTGATTGATGATGGGCAGGATAGTCTTGACGCCCTAAGCTCCGCCCTGAAGCACGCTTTTCCGGACGCCGCCCTTTTCACCTCTACGAACGGCATTAAGGGTGTAGCCCTGGCGCTGGCCGAAGACCCGGATATAATCCTGCTAGATATAGTCATGCCGGAAATGGACGGGTTCGAGGTATGCAAGAGGCTAAAAGAAGACGTGCGCCTCAGGAACATCCCTGTAGTCTTCATGACCGCGCTCAAACCCGATAAGGAAATATGCGAAAAAGCGTTCGAAGCTGGCGCTGAAGCGTTTGTTTTGAAACCACTGGAATTGTGGGAGCTGACCGTCCAGGTACGGGCCATGCTAAAAATCAAAGCGGCCAATATGTTACAGCAGGCCGATCACGATAAACTGGAAATTCTGGTCGCACGGCGAACCCGCGAACTTGCCGAAGAGCTTGCCGCACGGGAGAAAGCGCTGGAATCATTGAGGGAAAGCGAAGTCTTGTTTAAAGCCGTATTCACGGAAGCGCCTATGGGCATCTGCCTGGTAGACTCCGTAACGGGGCGTTTCCTTAGCGTAAACCCGATGCTTGAAAGGATTCTCGGCAGGCCTATGGAAGAACTTGCCAGGACGGACTGGATGTCCGTTACGCATCCCGAAGATATAAAAACCCAGTCAGCTAATCTGACGGCGTTCTCTACCGGGAAAGCGAAAGTATTCCAGATGGAAAAACGGTACCTGAAACCCGACGGCACTCCCGTCTGGGTGAGTATAACCGCCGCTCCACTCCCGGCTTTCGATAACGCCAACCCGCGCTTTCTCGGCATGGTAGAAGATATAAGCGCCGGCAAGGCAGCCGAACGGGAAAAACTAAAACTTGAGGAACAATTCCGCCAATCGCAGAAGATGGAGACGGCCGGCAGCCTGGCCGGCGGCATCGCGCACGACTTCAAAAACATCTTGACGGCGATTCTGTCCTATAGCGACTTCCTGCTTAAAAACCCTAGCCTGAATGTTTCCGGCCGCGCGGATGTGGAAGAAATTAAAAAAGCAGGGGAGCGCGCGGCCGCCTTAACGCGCCAGCTCCTGATCTTCAGCCGCAAACAGGTGCTGCAGCCGAAAGTGCTGGATTTAAACCAGGTCATTCTTGGAGTAAAGACAATGCTCGGCCGCCTCATCGGCGAAAACATAAAATTAACGGCGCTTACAAGTAAAGTGCCGCCGCTCATAAAAGCCGACCCCGGTTATATAGAGCAGGTACTGCTGAATCTTTCGGTCAACGCCCGCGACGCCATGCCGAAAGGGGGCAAGATCACCCTTGAAGCCTCTATCGTACACATGGACGAGGCGCATATCCACCGGCACGGTACCGTCGAGCCTGGCAATTATGTACTGTTATCCGTCAGCGACACAGGCGCCGGGATGAGCACGGAGACGCAATCCCACCTATTCGAGCCTTTCTTCACAACAAAACCGCGGGACAAAGGTACGGGGCTGGGGCTTTCCACGGTCCATGGGATCGTTAAACAAAGCGACGGTTCTATAGGTGTGTATAGCGAAGAAGGCCGCGGCACGGTTTTTAAAATCTATTTCCCGCTGGCCACGGGCAAAGCGGCGATCGCCGAACCCGCGGCGGTTGTTAAAGAAACGCTTACCGGGACCGGAACTGTTCTGCTGGTGGACGATGACAGTTCGCTCCGGGCCCCCATCCGGCGCTCCCTGGTGCTGGCCGGTTTCACCGTCCTTGAAGCTTCCAGCGCCGAGGAAGCCCTGGCTGTCTGTAAGCGGCATAAAGGCCGCATTCAACTTCTATTAACGGATATGGTGCTGCCTAAATTGAACGGTATCGAACTGGCCGGGCGGCTGAAATCGCTCCGCCCGGAGATAAACGTGCTTTTCATGTCCGGCTACACGGGCAACGCCGTCCTTGCGCATGGCGTACTTGACCCGGAGAAAAACTATATCCAGAAACCGTTTACACTCGATGCGCTGACCCGTAAAACGCTGGCGCTTTGCTCAACCTGTTATCCCAGCGCGCAGTCTCCGAAGACAGACCGCAAGTAAAGAACTTTCGGAACCATACAGTCCCCTTCCAGTACCCATCAGAAACTTTATATGCATCTTAGGTCCTGCGGCCCATAGCCGTATAGGCCGCATGTCTCTGTCGGAGCTGCGTAACTTATGTTACACTCATAAAGTAGCCGGGGGGCTATGCAGCGGGTGAGGGCATCTGGCGGGGTTAAGGGGAATAAGATGCCTAGAAGTATCCTTGTGGCCGACGATGATGAGGCCATGCTTAATGTTTATACGCGCCTGTTTATCGGAACAGGCTATTTAATTACAAAAACTTCCTGTTTTGCCGATGCTGCGCGGCTTATAAATTCCAAGAATTACGACTTGCTGATAACCGACCTGATGCTCGGGGACGGGCTGGGCACGGACCTGATAAAGCTCTACGAGAGAAAACGGGCCGGTGCCCGGAGCCTGCTTGTGTCAGGCTCAGTTGCGATACTTCCCCCGGAGCAGATCCCGGACGTGTATTTCGAAAAGCCTTTTAAAGCGGAAGTCTTTATGGCCGCTGTGGACAAGGCTCTGGCTTAGGCGCGGGCTGCTTAAACCTTCACGAGAAAACAGGGGGCATTATGAAAATATTGCTGGTTGAAGATAACGCGCTTACACGGGGCATGATAAAGACGATGCTGGCAAAGCTCGGGTATGAAGATATCGCCGAAGCAGAGAACGGGAGCGAGGCGATAAAACATTTCACAAAATTCAAACCCGATGTGGTTTTCCTGGACCTTATCCTGCCGGGGAAATCCGGTATGGGAGTATTGGAGGACCTCCGGAGCGTGGATCAGAAGGCGCGGATTGTTGTTATAACGGCGGTTGACCAGAAAGAAATCGGCCACCAGCTTTCCAATAAAGGTATTCACACCATACTGCGCAAACCATTTTCCTTCGGGGATTTTAAAACACTAATGGCAAGCTTGACCTGACGCCAGTTAGTGCTGGGCTCCACAGGTTTACACTCACACACAACGCCGCCGGCGGACCCTGGAGACGCTGAATTCGCGCCATTGCCTCCAACGGCGCAAGTCTTATAAGATATTGCACCGGGGCCGCGTAGACGCCTCCCTAACCCAAACCCAAGCAGTACCCCCCAAAAGGCTATACGCGGCCCCGCCACATTCCCGGCTGAAATAACCCTCCACATAAAAACCTCTAAAATGCGATTATCGCCATTTTCGGCAAAATGGCTGTTTAAATTCGTGCAAGAATGCGCCAGGACAGCATTTCCCCGACGTGCTCGTGTCATTCTGCCCCGCGTTAAATAGGCGTGCCGTGGGGACAGCTGCTATATGTTATGGGGTTTATGGCCCATGCGGCTGTGGGCCGTATGCCTCTGGCGGTCTTTTGTAACTTTTGTTACAATAGAAGCAGGTGAGTGAGGGGCGATGCATTTTAGGGTATTATTAGTCAACAGCAGGTTCTAACCCCGGCAAAGTAAGCCGGGGGAGATTCTTTTGCGCCTGGTTGCATCATCCGGCCGCAGCTGCTCGGCGCCCCAAACCGCCTGGAGAAGGCGAACAATGACTTCATCAGGCCACATAAACAAAGAGAACACCGGCCCGGTTCCGGAACACAAGGCTTTGCCTGAAGGGTATGGCACTACCGAAGCGGTCCTTCTTCCCAGGGATCCTAATTGGATGTTCATCTATTGGGAGATCACCGATAATGCCAAAGCCGGGGTCTGCAAAAAATACGGCCAGGATATTTTCGAAAGAGCCAAACAGGTTATCCGTGTTTATGATATCACCGACGCCGCAACAGACCCGGGCGGCCAGAAGTACTTCGATATCCCGGTGCGGGTGGACGCCAAAAGCTGGTATATAAACGTTCACGAAAGCGGCAGGATCTATCGCTGCGAGTTGGGCTTGGTAACGCCGGAGGGCGGCTTTATCTCCCTGGTGCGCACCAACACGGTTACCCTGCCCGCCGGCCGGGTGTCCGATTCCACCGACGCGGAATGGATATCAGTTACCCCCGACTTCGATAAGCTGCTGCAGCTCTCCGGCGTGGAGTATATCGGCAAGGGCTCGGGCGAAGTGGCGAAGTCCCTGGCGCAGCGCTGGGAAATGCTGCGCGCCGTCTTTTCCCGCGCCTCCTCCTGGGGCGTGGGCTCCATGTCCTCGCAGGCCCTGCAGCAGAAGCCGTCCGAAAAGAAGTTCTGGCTGGTTGCCGATTGTGAACTGATACTTTACGGGGCTACCGAGCCGGACGCCTTCGTAACCGTGGCCGGGCGTAAAATAAACCTTAACCCCGACGGGACTTTCTCTATGCGCTTTGCCTTTCCGGACGGCGGCATGGACCTCCCCGTCAAAGCTGTTTCAAAGGATGAAACCGATTCCAGAGAGATAGCTATAAAAGTCACCAGGGCGACCACCACCGATGGCAAATAATAAGAAAGACCTTCCCAATTGCGGGAATCCAGAAGAAAAACTAATACTCATCGTTGATGATGACGAAACGATATTGGACTGGCTTTATTATATAGTGAGCAAGGAGGGTTTTAAAATTGCACAAGCAGCCGATGGGGAAGAGGCCCTCGACAAAGCCCGGCTCCTGCGCCCCAGGCTGATACTGCTCGACCTGATGCTGCCAAAGTTCGGCGGCATCGAAGTCTTGCGCGCACTTCAGGAAGAGAAGACCTCCGATATCCCCATAGTGATCGTAAGCAACAGCCGCCTGGACAACGCCACTTCGGAAATGCTGAAACGGGAACCGAATGTAAAAGATTTTGTGGACAAGCTGGTAAGACCTGAGATTCTTGCCGCACTCCTGCATACGCTTCTTAAAACATGCCCCCCCGTTAAGAAGGATGTATAGGAATTCAGAATATGACTCGTTACATAGTATCCATCAAATTTACAGGCAAGTCCGATATACTCACGCAGTTGTGTGTTTTCGATGCCATTAAGAAGTTAGGAACTTTTTGTATTCAGGATCAAAAAGACCGGGTTTATATTCTTGAGTTTAAATCTGAACTTACACAGGACTGGCTGGAAGAACGGTTTAAAAACCTTGCCGGTCCGGCCGAAGTGTTTAATTATACAGTCTGTCGATTTGACTAGAAGTAAAATGATAAAGAGAGGGAAGTTTAAAACTATCGGACATCAAGGGGGCACAAGAACATGGGAATAGCTAAGATGGTATGGTCAATGACCAAAAAGAAAACCGCAGTAAATAAGACGGTAGACGAGGTAAAGACCAGCGAGGTCAGCGTTGTGCTCGATCACCCGCAACAGGGTGAAAAGATTACCGCGCCGCACTACACGTTCCGTGCAGGGGTGTCCGGCGAGATCGAGCGAATGGAAATCTCGATCAATAAGGGACCCGGACAATCTTGCCGGCACGCGGTAGGCTACTGGTGGTATGACTGGTCAGGCTATAAAGCCGGGCGCTACCAGGCCGAGGCCAAGGCATGGACCAAAGACGGCCAGGTGTTTACTTCCGAGCTGCGTAATTTCCAGGTGATTGGAGAAAAACGGAAGACCAGCAAAAACACCTAAAGTAAAATAAGGATTGTGTTGTTTAAAAACCTTTATATTCACAAGCAGCCCAACGGAATAGGAGGCACTCAATGCCAGAAAAGTCCATCCTGATCGCGGACGACGACCCCAGTATGGTCGAATTCCTCACCTCGGCGCTGGAGGCGGTTGATTTTCAAATCGATTCTGTTACCTCGACCGAGGAGTTAGTAGAAAAACTTCTAACCTCAACCCCGGACCTGATCATCCTGGACATGGGGATACCCGGGCTGGACGAGAAGAAGCCCGCTATGGACGTGCGTAAGCGCACGTCCACCCTCGCTAAGATATTGATCATCAGTGGCCGCCAGATCGATGATGAGAGGAAGGCGGGACACCTTCAAGGCGCGCAGGAAGCCATACAGAAAGGCGCCGGTATGGCCCCGATCATTGCCACGGTGCAGGCGATGCTGCAATAGCAAATGAAAATACTACTGGTCGAAGATAGCGCGCTTACGAGGTGCATGCTAAAAGACCTGCTGGTAAAATTCGGGCATGAAGTCATAGCCGAAGTAGAGAACGGCAACGAGGTGATAAAATATTTCACGAAACATAAACCAGCCGTGGTATTTCTGGATATTATCCTGCCAGGGAAATCCGGCATGGAAGTATTGACGGACCTCCAGAGCCTGGACCCGAAGACGCGGATCGTGGTTATAACAGCCGTTGATCAGGAAGAGATAAACCGCCAGCTTTCCGACAAGGGCGTTCACGCCATGCTGCATAAGCCTTTTTCTTTCGATGATTTCAAGGCAGTAATGGAAAGCCTGGCCGGAACGAGTGATGCCGGCCTATGAGCAATGGTATAGAAAATTCGTTTATGGATTCATCTTTCTTCGACAAGATTAAGTATAAAAAGGTGCGTGTGCGCCTTGTGAAGAAGGAAGGGAAGACTTACGTTAAATACGCAATGGTTCCCAGGTTTAAGACAGGAAAGAGCGTGAAGCTTGGGGTTTTATGTTTTTTTATCCTGGTCAGCGTCGCGCTTGCATTGTTCTGCGGCTTGTTTTCCGGGTGCGACTCCCCGCGAAAAGCTGGCATCGAGTGGGTAACAATCCCCGGCGGGACTTTTATGATGGGCGCGGAGGATTGGCCAGACGCAAAGCCCAGGCATTCCGTCACGGTCAAAACCTTTCAGATGGCCAAAACCGAAGCGACCAACAAACAGTACCGTATCTGCGTTGAGGCCGGAGCCTGTGCGCCGCCAAGCTCGTATGTGGGAGATGCGGACCAGCCCGTGGTCAACGTGGACTGGAGCCAGGCAAAGGCCTTTTCCGAGTGGGCCGGCGGAAGGCTGCCGAGCGAAGCTGAGTGGGAGTATGCCGCCCGGAGTGCGGGCAAGGAAAGAAAGTACCCCTGGGGCGACGAGGAACCTTCATGCGAGTATGCCGTAATGAATAAGGGCGGGGATGGCTGCGGAAGGAACACGGCCTGGCCTGTGTGTTCAAAGACCGCCGGGAACACGGAGCAGGGGCTTTGCGACCTGGCCGGCAATGTCTGGGAGTGGACACAGGACTGGTATCATAATTCATATAACAGCGCGCCAACTGATGGCAGCGCATGGGAAAGTCCTACGGGCGCCGCCCGGGTTTTTCGCGGCGGGTCCTGGGGCAATGATGACACCATGTACTTCCGCGCGGCGTATCGCTACAGCTTCGGCCTGGGCTACCGCAGCGGCAACCTCGGAGTGCGGCCAGCCCGCTGAGCTCCCCAGGTTTACACCCCCACATAATCGCCGCCGGTGACTCCTGGAGGCACTTTCCCGGCCAAAACGACCCCCCTTAAATGCCCTTTAATCGCGTTTACCGCCATTTCTGACGAAATGGCCCTGCGCTGCCATCCGCTCAGACCCGGTCCAGTGCAGCGCGAACGGCTATTACCAGGTTCTCGGCGGTGACCGGCTTTTCAAGCAGTATGGCGCCTTCCGCCGGCGGCTTGTGGCCAACCAGTGTGTCATCGGTGTAGCCGGAGGTGAAGATGATGCGCAGACCCGGCCGCAGCTCTCGAACTTTCTCTGCCAGCTCCCATCCACTCATCTGCGGCATTATCACGTCGGTCAGCATAAGCGATATCTCCGCGCCGTCCCGGCACAGATCAAGCGCATTTTCGGGGAGCGCGGCCTGCAGGACGGTGTAGCCGGACTCTTCCAGTATGCGCGCTGCCAGCAAGTCCGTCATGGTCGCCGGTAGATTCTTTCTCTGAGCCGATTAGCGCGTTTTCCATGGGGATAAAGCTGGAAACTTTGTAAGGTGTTGTGTCATTCATGGCCCAGGCGAATTTATCGCGCGCTTCGTTGAAAGAAACGTAGCGGTGCCTGACTTTGCGCAGAAGATTCACGTTCTGCCGGCTGAAAGCGGCCGCAAACCAATATTTGCCGTTATAGAATACGGGGCCGAAGATGCGCCCGTGGTTATTGGCTTTATTCCAGGAGGCATCGGAAAAGGCGTGATGTTTCTTTCCCTCTAACCGTGTCCGGAACGCGCCGGCAATAAATGCCAGGTACCCGGTGGAGTGTCCCCATCTGCTGGGAAACCCCGCTTTTTTAGCCGCCTCACAAAACCGCGCATGGGCTTCTTCAGGGGACCTGGCGTAAGCGTCGGCGATGATTATATTCACCGGCTCACAAAGCGTTTTATTCTTATAACGGACGCCAAGCCAGTCGGCACGCTTAAAAAGCGGGGTAACCATCCATTTCCCGAATAAGGGCATCCCTGCCGGCGCCACCAGGTCCGTGTCCTCCGGCCGCGGGGCAAAGGCAAGAACAGATTCATCAATTATCTCGGCATAATCAGGCTCCTGGACAACGGAGGTGGACGGGGCAACCTGCTGCTGCTCCGTTTCAGACTCCGGCTGCGCGTACAAAGTGGTAGCGGCGCCAGCCCACAGGATTATTATTGCGAGAAAAATGCGAAACATAAAAGCGGCCTCCGAAAGTTAAATCTTAGCCTGTATAATCCCGGCGGATATTGCGAAGAAATGGAAGTAAATTATAAACCGCGGGATCCGCAGCAGGATCATTAGAAAGAGTTTCGGGAAATCCATCTTAAGCGCACCGGCCGCCCAGCAGGTTAAGGAATACGGGACCGGGGTTAACGCACCGAGGGCTACGATCCAGACGCCGTATTTATTGATAAGGGCATGGTTTTTCGCAACAAACCTCTCCACCCTGGCGGCTTTAAACTTATTTTCCAAAGACCGGCCGCATAACCAGGCCAAGGCGCCTCCCAAGACAGAGGCTGTGCCCAGGGCGGTGATCAGCATATAGCTGCCAGGTGATTTCTGGGAAATAAGGAAAATCAATATATCCGGGGAAACAGGCGTAACCATGAAATCGTTCAGAGCCACAAGAGAAAACAAACCCAGCCCGCTGATACCCGGAAGCACCGATTTTGACAGATACAAAACAGAAGAGCCGCAGAAGTGAATGGCCGCCAGTCCGAGAAGCAACGCCAGCAAAAACATGCTTACGCCGCCCAGCAAATGAAGAGAAAGATGTTTCATAATATCCATCACAAAGGAGAACGCCCTGCCGCATAGCCGGAGCGCCCCGCGGCTGAGATAAGGCGGCGTTACTTTTTACAGGCGGCGCTGCATTTATCTTTTTTGGTCTGCGCGGCCTTTTTGCATTTGTCCGCCGGCTTGCCCTTTTTCAGCTTGCACGCCTCCATAGCTTTGCTATAACGATCGCTGCACTTCTGTGCGCAGGTCTTTTCCGGTTTCGGCGTATTTTTCGCGGATTTGCCGGATTTAGAGTAGGCCGCAACCGTGCCTAACAGCATAATCGCCGCTACAACTATTCCCGGCATATTTTTACGATTCATTGTTTGACTCCTTACCACCAGGATTTCTTTTTGGGTTCTTCTTTCTTTTGTGCTGCCGGGGCCGGCGGCGCCGCGGTTGTTTTAGCGGCAGGCTGCGTAACTTTGGCTTTGACGGCCGGTTTGGCCTTTTTAGCCGCCTTCGCTTTGGCATCGGCTTTTTCCTGCTCTTTTATAGCCGCTTCGCGCCGGGCTTCTTCTTCCTGTATGCGCTTTGCTTCCGCTTCATGCCGCTTTGCGACTTCCGTTTCGCTTATGGCGTTTTTGGAGAAGTACAGGGAACTCTGGGCGGAAAGAGTCGCCTTGGTATACTTTTTGCCAGCGAACTCGGTCCTTGCCGACTGAAGATTTACCAGCGAGGTGCGCAGATTAGTTATTGAATAAGTTTCCGCGCCGGCAAATCTTGCGGCAGTGAAAGAGCTTTCCGCGCTTTGCAGATCCTGCTGGGCGCGGGCCATAGCTTCCCTTGTGGCCCGGGTGGTGGCGCAGGCAGTCAGGAACGCACACGCTGTTAAACATAGTATCAGTTGCTTTTTCATTGGATTGGTTCCTTATTATTCTCCGATGTTATCCGGCTTTTCTGTTGTTTCTCCGTAATGCGGCGGCAGTGCAGGCAATTCAAAAAAGAAGCGTGAACCTTTCCCTTTTTCGCTGAATATTTCAAGACGGCTGCCATGCAGATTCAGCAGTTCGCTTGTTATTTTTAAACCCAATCCGAAGCCCTCAGCCGCGCCTTTGCCGGCTTCAGTCCGATAAAAATCAGCAGTTAATTTGTCGATATCCGCAAGCGAAATCCCGATCCCGGTATCTTCAACGGAAAAAACCATCTTTTCGACAGGTTCTCCGCGGGGTGAAATGGTGACTATGATCCGTCCGGCCGCAGGCGTATATTTTATAGCGTTTGCCAGGAGGTTGTTGACAATAAGCGCCATAGCGTCCCGGTCCGCACTGATAAGGACCGGGACCTCCGGCATTTTAATCTCCAGCGCTAACCCCCTTGTGTTGAGTATCACCTGCATGGGGGCAACGGATTCCTGAACAAGCTCCCTTAAAGCAAATGAAGTCTTCTCCAGCTTGAACTTGCCGGCATCCAGCCTGGCCTCGTTAAGTATATTCTTTATATAACGCGACATCTGAAGCCTGGTCGCCTCCATAGCGGACAAAACCTTTAACCGCACAGCGTCGCCCGGTTCCGGTTCGGTTTCTCTCAACAGGAAAAGCCCCGAGGACAGTACGGTAAGGGAGTTATTAAACTCATGACTTACCGTATGGATCATAGACGATTTCAAATTTGAATGGACTTGTTCCCGCTGAAGAAAAGACTTAATGTAATCGCTAAGGATCGAGAAAGTGACAAAGAACATTAAGCGCACCAGGGCATTCCAGTAAGGGATGCCTGGATGGGAGTACGGATGGAAGATAAACCAGGAATCATTCAAACCCCACAAGACGGCGCTAAGAACGGAAAACATAAGCCCGGCGCGCAGGTTTATGCGCCAGGTCACAATTAATACGGGTAAAATGTAAAAGAAAGAGAGAGCCACTTCATAGCCGGTGGCGTAGTCGAGATAGCCCACAGATAAAAGCAGAAAAGAAGCCAGAGCAATAGTTTTCAAAGGGGTATTTGTAAGGCGGATTATCAGCTTGGACATAATGATTCCTTCGGAATTACCGGATTAAATAATAAATCTATGCCGCCGATCTGCCTGTTTTCCGGCCGCCTGCCTAACGCGAGGCAATACTACGGCAAGCGTTTACGGAACGCCGGGAAAGCCGGATGTTGTGTTTTTCGCTCAATTCTTCTGCCAGGGCTTTATCTGTAATTTCAGGATGGGCTTCAAGTATTCCGGCTATCGCGCCGACCGCTATAGCCCGTTGGTTGGGCAGGAAGAATTCCAGCGCAAGTTCGGAGCCCTGAGGTGTGAGCAGGCTGCGCCCAGCGAAAGCCCGGGAGATGGTGCTTGGATAGACATTCAACTTCCTGGCCGCGTCCGAGGCGGTAAAAGGAACAAGGGAAGATCTCTCGCCGGCGGCGAAGAACTTGCGCTGGGTGACGACTACAAGCTCCGCGAGGCGCTTTATGATTAATTGCCGTGCGTTTAAAAACTCTATAGTCCCGAGCAGTTCCGTCAGTCTATCCGACTCTTCTTTGGTCAACTCAGACTTGCGGAATAAAGTTAAAGCGGCAAAGTCCACTATATACCGGCCGCGTGCCAACTGGGGAAGCCGCCAGGATAATACCGGCATGCCTTTACTAAATACGACATTAGCTATACAGGAGTAATCCCGGACTTGCGCGGTACTGTTGGATATGTTCCAGAGGCCATGCTGCTGCATCGAGACCGCAAACACAAAGCATTTAACCTGCTTCACTTCAACAGGGCTGAGGCCTGTAAAGCCTGAGACTTCCTCCGGGGTGAAGGCGAGATCACCGTAAAGGAAATATTTCTCGAAACCGGCCTGGCCGATTTTCTTTATCAACGCTATCTCGCGGTTGTAGGCGGACCAGGAGATCTCCGGTGACAGCCGGCCCGCCCGGGCATCGTCTTTTAGCGGCAAAAAGAATCTTGCGCCTTTGGACGGCTCCCGGCGGATGAACGGGCGGAGTTTTGCGAACAGCGGGTCAAGCTCCAGCCTGAAGATAAGCCGAGCCACGGCCGGCTCGCTTAAAGAGAAGAGCTGTACCGCTTTCAGGCGAAAAGCAAGGCCGGCTTTTGGCTTTGGCGCCACTTTATTTTTTATCTTAGGACGCAATCCGCTCATAAACACTCCGTTAATATACGCCGGTTACTAATTACAGCCGGGCGTTGAACCGCTTACTTCGCAGGTGCAGGTATAACAAAGGTTCCGCCTGCATTTACTATCTTTTGCTCTGCCCCGAAGGACAGGGTTGTAACGGCGCTGCCCTTTTTTATTAAGATGATAGTCTTTTTGCGGTTGTAAGTTATTTTAATTTCACTGTCTGTGGCAAGCATAACGTTCTCCGCCGAACCTTTAATAGTGATAGCGGCGCCTTCAGCTACACTAATAACAACCTCCCTGCCCTTTTCAGCAGTAACGGTAAAAGTCGCACCGCCTGCGGCCGATATCTTCTCCCTGCCCGCTTCAAGCACTATTATTCCATCCACAACGGTAAAACTAATACTAGTGTCCACCAGCGCAGGGATGACATCTCCGGGCCTGAGGGTCATTACAACAAGGCCGTACTTCATGAGGTTCACGGTGCCGGTTGTTTCGGTGATCTTTAACCCCGGAGTAGGAAGCACAAACTTTCCCGTACCTGCGGATTGAGCAAGAAGATTACCTGTAAACAATACCAGCGCCAAAGTTGCTGTTTTTAAATATTTCATTTACAAATTCCGCGCCCCGTTCTTACGGAGCGGTTCTATTTCTTTTTCACAGCATCTTCAGTAACCTGTGTGAACCAGAAAAACACGAACAAGAACGTTATCAGCGACAAGGCCAGCAGCACATAAAGCCAGTATGATTCCATTGTGTAACACCGTTTAATTTACAGGGAAACTATTTGACCCTTATAAGCGTTTCAACACGCCGTTGTTTTGCCCAGCAATCGTCAGTTGAATCCTCACACGCCGGTTTTTCCTTTCCGTAACTTATAGTAGCCATCGAGTTGGCTTTTATCCCCAGCCTGCGGTAATAATCCCGCACCGCGTTAGCACGGGCCTGGCCTAAAGCAAGGTTATATTGGGTCGTGCCGCGCGTGTCGCAATGCCCGGCTATCTGCACTTCCGGGGACGACAATTTGTTTATGAATACCGCATTAGCCTGCAAGGCATTGCGGGTGTCTTCGATAAGCCCGGACCTATCAAAATCGAAATACACGGTTTTGAGATCCTCGGACTGTACATAATCCTTGCTTCTTAAAGAAGCTTCCTGGTCCTTAATATCGTTTTCTTCTACCTGTAGCTCCGGCTCGGCGTTAAATTCCGCGACATTCTGAGAAGTGCCGGGCTGTTTGACGTTCTTTTTGCCGCAGGCTACGGCGAAAACAGACACCACCAGCAGGAACAGGAGGTGAACTATTTTTTGTTTGTTTTCTTTAGTCATAAGTATTCCTATTTTTTTTCGTTTTATTCCTGGTTTCCGCCTCTTTGCGCTTGGCCGCTTCACACTTCTTTGCGGCCGCTGCAGCGTTGGAATCGGCCGACTTGGCGAGGGTTAAAGCAAGGCTATACGCCTTCTTTCCGAGGTTGCTCTTTGCCAGCTTTAGGTCGGATTCCGCCAGTTTCAACTCCATGGCCGCGCAGGCGGTCGCCCCGCCCTGCTTTGCTGCCTTAACCGAAGCTTCGGCCGCCGCGACGTTCTGGGACGCGGTTTTAGCTTCTTTCCGCGCGTTCAGCCCGGCGCAGCCGGTAAATAAAACACAAAATGCCACTGCAAAATACCCTGTTGGTTTTTTCATTTTTTCTCACCTTGGTGTTACCTTATTCTTTTAGCAGATTTCACCGCTTTTTTAGCAGGTTTCAGTTTTTTGTCAGCGGCTTTTTTTTCTGCCACTTCCTGCGCGGCTTTAGCCAACTGAACGGCGCTCTCCGCTGCCGTCTTTGCCATATCGTATTTCATCGCCTCAAAGGCTTTGTCGGCCTTATTGAGAGCGGCCACGGCTTCTTTCAACGGTTCGGCGGCATAGGTCTGCGCGCCCGAGCCCCTGGCCGCAGAAATATTCAACCTGGCTTCTTCCAGAGCAAGGGACGCGTTCTGCTTTGAGCGGCCGCAGCCGGACAAGCCAAAGGACAAGGCAAGAGCCATAACAGCCATGCCGACATTCATCATGTTTCGTTTCATTGTTTTCTCCTTTCGAACAGCTAAGTTACTTCAAAGTCATCAAATCCGTGATAACGGTGCCCGGATAGTAAGCAGGCAGTATTTTGTCGTAAGTCTGCCCGGCCTCGGCCCGCCCGGCGGCCCCGGACTGGCATAAGCCTACGCCGTGCCCCCAGCCCGCGCCATAAACAAGCAGGCCTTTTACAAAATCTTTATCGTAAAACACATCGGCTCCGAACAATGTGCTGCGTAACGGGGCCAAACCGAGCAGCCTCCGTATCTCATGCTCTTTGTTTAACGCTACAGACCCGGCGGTGCCTATGAACCTCAAAGAAGCTACCCGGCCGGACTCACTGCGGGATATCAGGATCTTCTTCAGTTTCCCTATCTTCTCTCTGCGGTTTAAGCGCCCGATAAGGTCTTCGGCAGAAATAAGCCGCGTCCACCTGAACTCCGGAGCCCAGGTATACTTTGAGGTACGGCAAAAGACCTGTGGCGAGGTCCTCAAAAATGAAGCTAACCCGGACGGGCTTTCTATCGGCGCAGTAGATTCACCGTCATGGACCATCCCCCAATACGGCAGGTCGGTCCAGCCTGCCCCGGAACCGCTCTGCGTATGGCCGCCGCAGTTGGAGGAGAAGACAGCGTGAATGGCTTTCCCGGCATAGTTCAACACTTTACCGCGGGTAAGGTCCGCCGCCGAACGTGCCTTGGCGCTTTCTACCGCGACCCCGGCGTAAACCTGGCAATGCTGCTCGTCGCAGAGGTTGTAGCCGTGAGCGGAGTGCGGATGCAGATTCCTCATTAAATACAGGGCGTAGGTCCTGACTATCACGGCCTGCGCTTTAAGCGCCTCGGCGGGCCAGTGCACCGGCATCTCGGCGGCGATAACGCCGTAAAGATATTCCTCCAAAGGCAGCCTGTTTATGGCGAACAGCCCTTTCTGGTCCGGAGCGACAACCAGTTCAAGGTCGCCGCGCAGTTCTTTGTCGGCCACCCCGCTCCAGGCCATGCCCGGCGCGTAAGCGACCGTCTCAAGTATAATGGTCGCGTTGCCGCGGTCTTTCGCCCTTATCAGTAAAGCGCCCGGCGCAACATAAACGGCGTTCCCCCCGGGACCAATAAGTTTCGCCCCTTTTACCGGGGCGCTGGCGGCAGCAGACTTTATATCCGGGGCGGAACCGACTCCCTCTGTGTTGGGGTTTGGGGGAGGCGGGCAGAGGTTATCGGTTCCGCCGCAAACGGCAATGGTCCAGACCTCGTTAGTATTACCGGAAACCGCTTCTTTCCCGGTCTTCGCATCAGATACTGAAAAAGGCCCGGACACGCGGAAAACTATCTTATCTTTGTAAACCGGTGAACCGCCGGCGGTGGTCCCGATGCCTATCCGGATCTCCGGGCTGGCTTCGCGCTCGGAAATGGGTTTAACACCGGAAAAGTTCTTTATCTTTTTGACCGCAAGGATCTCCTCCGGCTTTTTAGTCAACATCGCCAACAGGCTCTTGGCCTTTTCGGCGGCCAGTTTCTGCGAAGGGTCCATCATGGCCGTCTTGGAATACTGCTTCCAGGCATCATCTATGCGGCCCTGGCTCTCGAAGATGCGCCCCATGCGGGGACGGCCTTCTACAAAGTGTGAATCCTCTTTGAGGGCTTTTTCATACAGCCTGGCGGCTTTAGAGGTGTCGCCCTTCTCTTCAGCGATCGTTGCGAGTGAGTAATAAGCCAGGGCCGAAAGGCTTCTATTGCCAGACAGTTTTTCAAAATCCGCAGCAGCCTCGTCATATTTCCTGGCCTGCATCCTGGAGAGAGCAAGCCCTAACAAGGCACGGGGATCCTCTATTTTACCGGTTTTAACTAAGAACTCCTCGGCTTTGCCCGCTGCGCCTGAATACAAATGTGCCCAGGCCATAACCAAGGCCAGTTTTTCGTTATCGAGGCTATCGGGGTCTTTGGAAATGGCCTTTTCCAGCAGGGTTACCGCTTCACGGTTACGGCCAAGTTCCTGCAGGATTATGGAACCCTCTATCGCTGCGGCGGTATCGCCGGCCCCGGCCTTCTTCAGGTACAAGGAAAGAGCCTTTTCCGGCTGCCGATGGAAATAGTAATAGGCCGGAGCAACCTCCGAACTCCTGGCTTGCCCCTGCCAGACCCCTTGGCCTACCAGGACCGCAAATAATATGTAGAGCATTGGCATATACACGGTTCCCCGCATATTATGTATATGCAAATTTTATGCCACACATTAAAAAGGGCGGCCTCCCTTGACGCTTCATAGGGAGGCCTCGTTTCCGGGCAGGATTTTAAGAGGTATTATTGCCGCGCCGCAGCGGTATCTTTACCGCGCCTTTCAGGTGGTGGGAGAATAGTCGCCCGCGTTAAGGCCATGCTTTTTTATCAGGTCCTGGAGATTTTTGCGATCCATCCCGGCGAGCTCGGACGCCCGGGTAATATTGCCAGAGGTTTTTTTCAGCAGATCGGCAATATACGCTTTTTCGAAGGAGTCCACTACCTGGGCCTTGGCCTCGCGGAAACTGCGGTCGGCCGCGGCGCAAGAAGCGGACCGGGCCGGGGCCCCGGAGAGCGCCTGCGGCAGCATTTCCACAGTAATGCTCTTACCCCCGGACAGGAACGCGACCGCGTGCTGGACGATATTTTCCAATTCCCGCACATTCCCCGGCCAGGAATAGAGCATTATGGCCTGCATGGCCTCCGCAGATACGGTTACCGCATCCTTTTGCGCGGCACCGGTATACTTCTGGATGAAATGCCTGACCAGCAGCGGCACATCTTCCATCCTTTCGCGCAGCGGCGGCATTTGGATGGGGACTACGGCCAGGCGATAATACAGATCATTGCGGAAACGCCCGGCCTTTACTTCGGCCAACAGGTCCTTATTGGTGGCGGCGATAAGATGCACGTCCACGGAAGTGGTAGCGTCGCTGCCCAGCCTGCGTATCTCGCGCTCCTGTATGAACCTCAGGAGTTTAACCTGGAGCGGGGCCGGCATATCCCCCACCTCGTCTAAAAATACCGTGCCGCCATCAGCCGTTTCCAGCAGGCCTTTCCTGTCTTTTATGGCGTCGGTAAAGGCGCCTTTCACATGGCCGAACAATTCGCTCTCCAGCATGGTTTCGGAAAGGCCGCCGCAATGTATGGCCACAAAAGGCCCGCTCCGCCGCGCCCCGTTAAAATGTATGGCCCTGGCCACCAGTTCCTTGCCGGTGCCGCTTTCCCCCTGTATGATAGCCGTCACTTCCGCCTTGGCAACCCGCGAGATATAGTTGAAGACTTCACGCATCCTGGCGCTGTTGCCGACGATATTGGAGAACGAATATTTCTCCTCCAGTTCAAGCCGGAGCCGCGCGTTCTCGGCGCGGAGGCGGGACTTCTCCAGCACATTATCTACGGCGGAACAAAGTTCGGCGTTCTTAAAAGGCTTGGCCACGTAGTCCGAAGCCCCGAGTTTCATGGCCTGCACGGCTGAATCCACGGTGCTGTAAGCGGTTATGAGTATAACGGGCATGGCCGGGGAAACGGACTTCACGGCCTGAAGGATCTCCATGCCGTCCATCTTAGGCATACGCAGGTCCGTGATCACAAGGTCAAAGGCGTCCTTTTTAAGGAGGGCCAGGCCCTCCTGCGGTTTCTGCGTGGCCGTAACGGTGTAGCCCTCGTCGGAAAGCACGGTATTAATGAGGCTGCACATCCCGGCCTCGTCGTCTATCACCAGTATTTTCTCAAGCTGTTTTTTCATCTGTTCCATCGGGCAGCGGCAGCGTCAGAGTGAACGTAGCGCCTTTGCCCTCCTCGCTTTTTACATTAAGGGTTCCGCCGTGGCTTTCCATAACGGCGAAGCTGAGCGCCAGGCCCAGGCCGGTGCCTTCGGCTTTAGTGGTGAAGAAAGGGTTAAAGATATTCTGAATATCCTGCGGCTTGATGCCGACGCCCGTGTCTTTAATATCGACGGCCACCACGCCGTCTGTTTGATAAGCCTTTGCGCTTAGCTCCCCTCCGGAGGGCATGGCCTGGCAGGCGTTGAGCAAAAGGTTAAGGAACACCTGCTTTAGCTGGTCTTTGTCGGCCAGCACGGCGGGCAGGTCTTTGGGAATCTCAAGCACTACTGATACTTTCTGTGTTTTGGCCTGCGCCTGGATAAGAGAAACCGTTTCAGTAAGTATTACACCCAGGTCCGAGAGGGCGCGACCCGACTTTTTAGGTTTGGCGAAGCGCAGCAACTCGGCTATCAGGTCCTGGCAGCGCCCTGTTTCCCTGTAAATTTCCGCGAGGTGCTTCTTTTCGGCTTCCGGGCGTTCACTTTGTTTAAGCAGCACTTCGGTAAAACCGGAGATAACGTTCAGCGGGTTGTAAATTTCGTGGGCCAGCCCGGCGGCCAGCTGCCCTATCGCCGCCATTTTCTCAGATTGCAGCAATTGCTTCTGGGTCTTCAACACCTCGGAATGGGCCTTGTCGATTTCATCTATATGCAGTTTAAGCTTCCCTGTCATATCGTTGAAAGCGAGCGCGAGCTGGCCTATCTCGTCCGAGGTCTCGACTTTGATTTTAGTGTTGAGATCTCCGGCAGCCACCTGCTTAACACCAACAGCCAGCGCCGTAACCGGGTCTGATATTTTGCGTGCCAGGTAGATGCCGAGCACAAGCGCGGCCAGCAGCGAGCAGACGAACACTATTACGAGGAAGAAAAGATTCCGCTCCGCCGCGGCATAGGACTCTTCGGTAGGCTGGCGCACCACCACGCCCCAGCCGGTTTCCTCTATTTTAGCGAAAGCGGCCAGGATGCGGACCTCGTCCTTATTGGTAAACTCGATAATGCCTTCGCGCTTCGTCAGCAGCTCGCTCACGGCGGGGTTATCGCTTAAGTTTTCAAGCAACCGCTCTTTCTGCGGGTGCACAATGACGTTGCCGGAAGCGTCCACTATATAGGCATAGCCCGTCTTGCCTATGCGTATCCTCTCTATACCGCCCATCGTGTGGTTCTTGAGTATCATGAACCCCACTATTATCCGGGCCGGGGCGCCATCCCTGCCCACCGGGGAGACGATGGCTGTCATGATCTCGCCGGACCGGGAGCGGAATATCTTTGTGAACTGCGTAGCAGGATTGTCCCTCACGGGCTGGACGAAGATTTTTTTTATGTCCCCGTGAGGAGGGAGCAGACTCTCTGTATCGGGGGCCGTGCGGTCGATAGCAAGGACCTTGCCGTTGTTATCTATCACCGCAATGCCGTCTATCAATTCCGTGACCTGTGTTACTATGTCCAGGGCTTCGCTTTGCCTGAAGGACTCGGGACTGGAGACGTCGCGGTGCTGTGAAAGGGTGGAGATGGTCGCCTTGGCTTTTACCAGAACCTCGTCTATCTGGGCGGAGATGTTCCTGGCTATGACCAGCTCGTCCTGCTGCTTCTGGGTCTTCAGCGCCTGGTAGCTGTGCTGAATGGTGAAATAGGCCAGCGAGACTACGGTCAGCGCCGACAAGGCGATGAACGCCGCCGTAAGTTTTAAGCGCAGGCCAGATTTGTAAATCGCAAACATCATTTATATTCTAGTAGTTTTGCTTCCAGAAAACCCGGCAAGGGAGACGAACACCCTTTCCCTGATCAGGTTGCCTGATGCTTAAAGATCAGTGTCAGGTATGCTGCATATAGCGTCAGCAACATGACCCCGCGCCGGCGCCCTATAAAACCTTCCCGCGAGGGGTAGGTGAGAACCAAGGCGCCAAGGCCAAAGACCAGTGCGGTAGCCACCTCATTCCAAACCACGGTTATAGGCGAAATAATGGCCGCGATCGCGATAATAAAAATGCCGTTATAGATATTGCTTCCTAAAATAGTTCCCAAGCCGACCTCATCATGGCCGCGGTACTTGGCTACGAGCGTTGTAGCGAGTTCAGGCATTGACGTACCTATCGCCACAACAGTGGCCCCTATAACAAATTCGTCTATACCGAAGGAAAGGGCGATCCCTCTTGCCCCGGAAACTATGAAATTTCCGGCAGCGGCAAGGGCGGCAAGGCCGGCTGAGCATAAAAGAACGGCCCTCCACCCGCTCTGTGCGCCGGGAACCTTCGCGGCGGCGCTTCGCTGGCGTCGCGCCTCCCTGATAACCACCGCCAGCCAGGCCAAGAACATTCCCAACATCAGAAAGCCGTCGAACCTGGAAAGCTCCCCATCGAGACATAGAATACCCGTTATTATCGGAATAATTAACGCCACGGAGAAATCACGTTTTATACTGTCCCGGGAGCTTTGGACCCCGGAAATTATCAGGGCGGAGGCGAGGATGAGAGCGATATTTACGACATTGCTGCCCAAAGCGTCGCCCAGCGTTATCTGGGGCTTGCCGGCCATAGCGGCATTTATAGCGACTGACAATTCCGGGCTCGACGTGGCGAATGCGGCGACGGTTACGCCGATGATCAACGGTGAAATCCGCGCCCAGGACGCAAGGCCGACCGCACCGCGGACAAAAAGCTCTCCGCCGATACCGGCACAGCCAACACCAAGGATTAGGGTGCTATAATCGTTCATTAAGTTCTCGGCTGAGCAGAATAGTGCCCCAGCCGGATTCTATTGCCACCGGCTTTGTCGTGCCGGGGGGTTTCGTCATTATTTTTGGGCATGCCGCCTCCAGTTATGGGCATTAAGCCCAGTTACCGGCAAGCGGATATACCTTAAGCATATAAAATATAATAGCCGCCGTCCGGTAGTTTAAACCGGAATGGCGGCCCGACCATTCCAAACCTCCGGAGCTGTCTCCGGACCCTTGCATAGATATGTTAGCGTATATGGCGAGGGCTGTCCAAATTATTTTAGGTTCTATTTTTAGGTTAAATTTAAGTGTGGGTCATTACGCCGTATCATGACACCGCAGTGCGGCCGGGTAAGGCCCTGTTGGGGGCCGGCCGGGCAGAGGAGGTGTTGATAAGATGCAGAACACCTTTGGAGCAGGTGCGACGGCGCATAGTGCCGGAGCCCTGCGAACGGCCTTCTCGCGGCAAGGAGCAGTGCGGGGCCGCGCTTCGTGGCCGACCGTGCGGCATCTCGTGGATAAGATCGGACCTCCTTTTCGATCCCAGGATGGGCGGGGACGTGGAACCTAAATGTTACCTCGGGATGTTGCGCAAAGTAGGTTATAACTTCATCCTGAAAACCCCGATACACTCCCGATGAAGAAGGCTTCTTCGAAACAGCAAAAAACGCGCCATCAGAGGCGCAGTTTTAATTTGGTGCGATTTCCGATAAATTTCCGTTAAATTTCCGCTAACCACACAGGAGAGTTTCTACTCCACGAGAAATCCGGACAGCAGAGAGTCTGCGACTTTTTTATACGCGGGCGCCAGACCGGGGTAGACGCTCTTAAGGAATTCATATCTCACGGCTTTATCTTTAAGCTGAGAGGCCGCCGCCGCGCGGCAAGTTTTATACGCGCCCTGCGCCTGCGAAGGCTGGTGCGGTATCCATTCAGGGTGCCTGGCATTCTCAACGGCCTTGATAAGAGCGGTGAGCTGTTTTACCCCGGCCCTGTTTTTCTTGTGTTCATCAGGATAAGTAACGTCCAGATACAGGCAGCCCTGTTGCACCGGCGCGCCGTAGAATTTTTCCACCCCGGCCAGCACTCCCGGCAGGAACTCGTCGCGGTAATGCAGTTTTTGAGCGGCGCCGCTGAAGAAACTAACTTCAGGGTTGTTGCCATTCCCGGCTTTTGCCCGAATAAAGAACCCGTTAAGAAGCTCTATTCCTCTCGGGCTTCCCAACTCGGCCAGGCCATTAGCGACGTCTACGGCGTCAGCCGACGCCTGAAAATCAGGAACACCGCCCCCATTCATACCCGAAAGCTTAAATTTTGAGAGGGCGCGGCTTATTCTCCCAAGCGCCTCTTTAACCTTGGCTTTGGACGGCCCGTCCGGGAACAGCCCGGCCTGCTTGTAAAAATACACGCATTGGGAGCCGTAGCTCCCCAGCCTGGAGGAGAAAGCGTCGTCGGTGGCATGTTCGGCTATAATGGCCGCAACGTCCTTATCAGCGAAAATACATAGATGCATTACTGTTTCCCACATTTTATCCCGGCTGAAGTCGGCGGTTTCTATCACAAAGGGGGCCAGAACGTTGAACTGCGGCGGCAGGAATTTGTCGTTAACATCACCGACTGAAGCCGGACAAGAACCGACTGCCCAGCCGGTCAAAGCCATTACATTGAAACACGGGCGGATTTCGGGAGGGATACTCATTGCCGCTTCATAGAATTTCCGTTTATCCTTCACGTTCAGGAGCCGCTGGAAGATGGCGATAAAATTATTGTCTGCCGGCGTGGTACTCCCCTGCACCGCGCAAGCGCCGCTCTCGTCAAAATCCTCGTAGAGATACAGCGCATACAGAACTTCCAGTTCCGGCGAGAGCTGGTTTATGCCGAGCTGGGTCGCGGTCCACAAGTAGCCGGTATAAGGGTCCAGTTTGACAACCCGTACCAAATTGCTGGTCAGGCCCTCCTGTTTGGAGATGGTCCCTATAGGCGTGCCGTCGGAGAGGGACTGCACAATTATCCCTTTACCGGGGGACTCTCCATACCCGCCCACTCCGTGCGTGCCCAACCAGAGGCGTCCGTTCTCTATCTCGGCGGTGGAAATACTGTCGCAGGGGTCAACCTGGTCTTTTATAACCTTACCGCCATACTTCAGCACATGAACGAGTTTCTTGCTGTCGTAACAGCCATCGTTCATTGTTTCCAGGAATACCCCCGCGGAGGAAGTTATCAGCGTGACGTTATCGCGAGCGTCGCTTTTTTCCGGCCAGGCAGCCTTGCCGCCCTTCGCGCCGCGCATAAGCCCGGCGTATTCGGAAGGCGAAACCTGCCTGAACGCCCCGCTTTCTTTGTCCAGCACCATACGCCGCCCATCCATGGAGGAAAAGCCCACCGTGGCCGTGGTAAAGGATATCTCGTTAATAACCGGGAGATAATCCCAGGACGAGGGTTCTATGCCGGCGTACAGCCGCGGCGCGAAACCCAGCAGAGCCGCGCTAAAAATACTTAGAAAAAACGACTTTTTCAACATATATAATGGCCCCCGGCCTATGGCCGCCCGGATCTAATTTTTGCATACATTAGTTCCCCGCCTTCGGAATAATAAACGATATGGGAATCGCCTTTGCCGTCGAGTGCAAGCGAAACGGCGCCGCGGGCCAGCGCAGTACCAATGACGCTGTTTTCCCAAGCTTTGCCCGTCCATTTCACATAGGTAAGAGTATTGTTTTCACGGTCTACATACGCAATATGCGGGTAGTCGTTTTTATCAAGGGTCGCCGAACAATGCGGTGATAGGGGCCCTTTTAGCGGCACATCCTCAATTCTCCATACTTTTCCATTCCACTTCGCATGTTTTAATTTATAAATCGTCCCACCACCGCCGCCCCAGTTCGCCAGTTTTATTATAGGATCTGTTGTGGCCTCGTAATAATAGATATGCGGATAACCGTTCTTGCCAACAGCTAAAGAAACGATACCCGTAACATTGCCGTCCAGTTCCATGGTGGAAGACGACCATGAGACTCCGGTCCACCTTGCATAACCGATAGCCTTTCGCCCGTAAACACAATAACTGATGTGCGGATAACCCTTGTCGTCTAACGCCATAGGCCCGTTAATGTTCTGGTCTGAATTAACCGTAGCGATCGACCACACCTTGCCCGTCCACCTTGCGTATCTGAGCCTGCCGGTTTGCTCGTCAAGGTAGGTGATATGGGGGTTGTTGTCTTTTTCCAGCCCTATGGAGGGATAGAACCCTGTGGCACGTGTATAGGAGCCTTCATTCCGCTCGATAGTAGTGGTTGACCATGCTACACCTGTCCAGCGCGCATACTTAAGTGCGAATTGGGTTTCATTGCAGTATGCAATGTGAGGATAATTGTTCCCATCAAGCGCGATGGAACTCGGCGCGTTGGGCGCCGGCCCATCGGTGGAATCGATCGTTTGCGTGGACCAGGCCGTTCCCGTCCACTTTGCATATTTAAATTCGTCCCCTGAATAATAAAAAATATGGGCTAAATTATTTTTGTCGAGGGCGAAAGAATAGGCGCTAACATTGTCTGACAGCTTTTTATGGCGAATAATCCCGCCATCAACGGGAACGCCCGCCGGCGCTGAGGATTCGCTTATCGCCTCACCGGCAATAACGCCGGGAAGGCTGCCGTATTTATTCTGCCCGGTGAAACCCTCCCTGGCGGGGAAGAGCAATATCAACAACCACAAAAACCTGTGTCGCTGTCTAATCATTTAAAATCCAGTATCTATTGGTCTGTTTAAGTACTTTGAGGTCCCTATAACGCTCACGGACCTCTTGCAACGTCTTTACGTCAATCTTCTTGTTCGTCAGGACTATTTTATACAGGTTCAATGCCGTCAGCCTGCTCTTTGCGGCGCGTTTCGCATCTTTATCCCGGTCTCCGCCGGTAAACTGTTCGCGACCGTAGTCGGCGGACAAGATCTGCCAGAGATTATCGTTGATGCGCGCGATCTTCAACCGGGCCAGGTCGGATTCTTTCAGCTCCGGGTATTTCTTAACGTAGGTATTAAGCTCCCGCAGTTCCCACTCGACCTCTTTCAATTCATTGTAACCCGGCTTTATCATGTAGAACCTGGCGGCAGGCGCGTGTGGGCTGTCGGGATATCTTTTAAGCAGTGTTTTCAGGAACGCATACTGATAATCATAACTCCCGGCCATCTGATCGTAGGTTATGCCGGCCCCAAGCCGGTTAAGGGCCTTTATCTTTTCCCACTGCATATCTTTGCCGCTGGAAAGGCCATAAATACTCTCAAACTCCCGCATCAAGAGATAGTCATAATCATTCACGAAGATGCCGCAGATCTTGTCCGCAATAAGATAAGCCTCCTGCTGGTCGTCCGATTTCTCTTTTTGCAGAAGTAACGGCTCCAGGGTCATGATGGCGGCGTAATAGCTGGCCCCTTTCATCAGTTCCCTGCTCTTATCAAGCAAAGATGCATCCTCTGCCCGACCGACGCCGGTGAAAAAGACTATCATTGATAACGCGATGAACAATACTCGGTTCCGTCTCATAAATGGATCAACTCCAAGCTGCCATCATTTAAGCGGACTTACGGGCCCTATTTTCCTGATACGGGCGCTTGCGCCCGTGCTGCCACAGTACTTCCTGACTGAAAAAAGTCTCTAAGCCTGGCCTGCTCCGGCGTATAACTATCCACATTAACGGATTGCGCTGTTTCCAGGAGGGCCTTAATGGGAGGATTGGTTTTAGGCGCAGAGGCATGCACCGGCTCTACAGGAACATTAAGTGTTCCCGTCGGAACCATTGCGGTTGGCATATTGACCCGCTGAAAGTATTTAAAGGCCCCAAATATTAAAAGGCTAATCAAGACGCTAAAGGAAAAACATACAGCGAGTTTTTTCATCATTCTCCCGGCCTAATCCAACTATATCAAACAAAATATCCCGGCATAGTTCTAGTGGCTTACGGGAATGGGGTTGCTGTTTCCCGGGTGGGTCATTACGCCGTAGCATGACTTGGCGGGGACATTCATTAGGCGGGCCAGGCCGGCCGCACATTTATATATAATTTAACAACGCAACTAGGGTTACGGAGGCGCGAATGACGCAAGCAGCTGAAGATTCTCTGGCTATGCCGGAGCCGGAAGAGAGCGGCCTGGTACGCACGCTCAACAGCATGGGGACCATGACCCCCGCGCCGGATATTTTTTCCCGCGCGTTCATCGACTTCGCCCCCAAGGCGCCCGGGCGGTGCCTCGACATCGGCGCCGCTTACGGAGTGGCCACCCTGCCGGCGCTGCGCGGCGGCGCCTCGATAATAGCCAACGATATCGACGAAAGGCATCTTAAAATACTTTTAAACCGCGTACCGCCGGAGCAGCGGTCCCGCCTGGAACTGGCGCCGGGAGAATTCCCGGACAGGATCGATTTCCCCGCGGGCAGCCTGGGCGCGGTGCTCATCTGCCGGGTAATGCATTTCTTCGACGGGCCGCGCATAGAGCGCGCCGCCGCTAAAGCCATGGAGTGGCTGGCCCCGGGCGGCAAGGTCTTCGTGGTCGGGGAGAGCCCGTTCATCGGCACCGCCAAAGCCTTTTTCCCCACGTATGAGTCCCGGCAGAAAGCCGGCAACCCGTGGCCCGGCGTAGTGGAAAACGTGGCGGCCCACGATCCCAAAAGGGCCGGCAGCCTCCCGGGCCTTTTCCACCTGCTCGACGAGCGCGTGCTGGGCCGCGTCTTTACCGCCGCCGGCTTCGAAATAGAACGGCTGGAGTTATTCCCCCGCCCCGACTACCCGGCCGACATCCGCCTGGACGGCAGGGAAAGCGTGGGCTTGATCGCCGTAAAGAAATGAGAGCTTTCCGCCCGCTGACCGCGCTGGCCGCCTGCCTGTTTTTCTGCCTGGCGGCCCCCGCCGCGCTCCGCGCCGGCGCGCTGGCGCTGGAAGGCGGGCGCTCGGTCTACCCGGTGCGGGACGTGCAGGTCCTCGTAGACAAAGACCATACGCTCTCGCTTGAGGAGCTTCGCCGCCTGGAGGCGCAGGGAAAGGCGCCTTGGGCCAAAGCGGAAAAGCTCAACTTCGGCTATTCCAAAGCGCGCTACTGGCTGAAGGTGGAGATAGCTAACGTCTCCGCCGGCGAACAGAACTGGGTGCTGGAATTCGGCTACCCCATGATCCAGGTGCTGCAGGTGCACCGCTTCGACGGGGCGGCGGGGCCGGTTTCCTGGCTGACGGGGCGCCTGACACCGTTCGGCAGCCGGCCTATCGCTTACCGTAATTTCCTGTTCAATTTTTCCAACAGCAAAGGCGGCCGCACCGTTTTCTACCTGATGCTGGAAAGCTCCGGCACGCTGCTGGCGCCCATGACGGTGTATTCCCAGCATGAATTCCTGGGCCGCAGCAGCAGGACCACGGCGGGCATAGGGCTGTACTACGGCGTGATCCTCGCCATGGTGCTGTTCAACTTCTTCCTGCTGATCACCACCCGCGACAGCAACTACCTTTACTATATCGCCTACGCGGTCACTTTCTGTCTGCTGATGGGCACGCTCAACGGCATGACCTACCAGTACCTGTGGCCCGACCTGGTGGCCTGGAACCGGGTGAGCGTGCCGGTACTGGCCGGCGTCTGTTATCTTTTCCTCGTCCTCTTCACCCGCTCCTTCCTGGAGACCAGGCGGTTCGCGCCGCGCCTGGAATGGGGGCTCGGCCTCATCCTCGCCGGGGCGCTGTTCCTGATCGGTGGCGGGCTGTTCCATTACGGCCTGCTGGTGAACAAATTCACCAGCTTCTTCATTTCCGCGGCGCCGCTGGTGGTGCTGCCCATTTCGCTGTGGTGCCTGAAGAAGGGCTCAAAAGCGGCCGGCTATTATTCCGTAGCTTTCGGCTGTTTTTTTATAGGCGCCGCCTTGCGGGCGGCCAGGGACCTGGCCTGGATATCGCAGGGACTATTCACGGATTACGGGGCCTACTTTGGCTCGGCCGCGGAGATGCTCATACTTTCGCTGGGCCTGGCCGCGCGCATGCGGCAGCTGAAAGAAGAGAAGCTTAAATCCGAGCTGCACGCCCTGGAGACCGAGAGCAAACTGGCCGACAGCCGCAGGGAACTGGAGGGGCAGCTGGCCATTTCTTCGCTGGCAGCACAGGTGGCGCACGATATCCGCTCGCCGCTGGCGGCCTTGGGCGCGGCGGCCAAAGGGCTGGCGCTGCCGGGAGAACAGCGCGACGTTATCAGCAAGGCGGTGGGCCGCATGCAGGGCATCGCGGACGACCTGCTTGACCGCTACCGCGCGCCGGGAGCGGCGGTTAAAGCCAAGGCCGAACCCCGTGAACTGGCCGGGCTGATAGAACAGGTGATCGCGGAGAAGCGCCTGCAGCACAAAGACAAGCCCGGGGTTAAAATAGTTTTTGACGGCGCCGCCGGGCTCAAGGCCGTGGTGGAAGCCAGGGAGTTCCAGCGGCTCATGTCCAACCTGATAAACAATTCCGTAGAAGCGCTGGAGAACGGCGGGACCGTTTCCGTTGGGCTTGCTGCTTCTGGCGGCAAGGCGCTGATAACGGTTAAAGACGACGGCAAAGGCGTGTCCCCGAAAATACTCGCGAAGCTCGGCCAAAAGGGAGAAACGCACGGCAAGGCCGGCGGCACCGGGCTGGGCCTGTACCATGCGCGCTCTACGGTGGAGAGCTGGGGCGGCAGCCTCAGGATAGAGTCGCAGCCGGACAAAGGCACCAGTATCCTTATCGAGCTGCCGCAGGCCGCGGCGAGAACGGCGCCCAGGACCGCGGTGCTGCTAGACGACGACCAGCTGGTGCACATGAACTGGAAAATGGCCGCCAGGACCGCCGGCGTGGAGCTTATAGCGTATACTCTCCCGGCTGACTTCTCCGCCGGCCTGGCCACCCTGCCCAAAGACACGCCCCTCTATATAGATTCCGAGCTGGGCGACGGCATCAAGGGCGAGGATATAGTGGCGGAACTTAAGAACAACGGTTTCACAGATATCACCATGGCCACCGGGCTCGAACCGGAAAGGTTCTCGCACCTCCCCTGGCTCAAAGTGAACGGAAAAGAGCCCCCCTGGGGCGTATAATAGCGAAACAGAAACGCGCCACCCGGCGCGTTTTAAATTTATCCATGTTGCCCGGTTGAGACGGGCTAGAAGACAAGGCTGAACAGCAGCCCGGCGGCGAAGGCGAAGCAGAGCCACCAGGCGGCGTAGACCAGCAGGCCGCGGCGTCCTATCAGCTTCTGGGACATTATCATGGTGGGAATGCAGGTGCCGACCGAGCCCAGCAGGAAGGCGAAGGCCGGGCCGGGGCCAAGGCCCAGCTTCATAAGCGAAAGCGTAAGCGGGATCTCCTCCCCCTCGCAGACATAAAGCGGCACGCCCAGCAGCACGGCGGCCACATACGCCAGCGGGCCGGAAGAGCCGATGTAGCGCATGATGACGCCCTGCGGCAGCAGGACGGTAAGCAGGGTTGCTATGGCCATGCCGAGCACGAAATATTTTCCGAGGTCTTTCAGGATGTCGAGGAACACCGGCCAGAACTTTTTAGGGCCTTCCTCTTCCTCGCCCCCGGAGCAGCCGCAGCCGGAGCAGCATTTCTTAGCCGGCGCCGGCGCGGGAATGTCCAGGAAGCCGTAGCGGCGGCGCTCCAGCCACAGGAAGATAGCGCCGATCATCATGGCCCCGCAAAAGGAGGCCAGCACGCGGCCGGCGGCGAACTTCCACCCCAGCACGGCCCAGGTCAGCACCAGCGTCTGCGGGCTTACCAGCGGCGAGGCCAGCAGGAAACTGACCACCGTCCCGAGGTCCGCGCCTTTGCGGCGCAGGCCTTCGGCCATGGGCATGGTGGCGCAGGAACAGCCGGGCATCACCATGCCGAGGAGGGACGCCTTGGCCATGGAAAGCCAGCCGCCGCGCAGGTGTTTCAGCGCGAATTCCGGCTTGACGAAAACATCCAGCGCCGCGCCCAGGGCGGCCCCGCCCAGGAAATACGGCAGCACCATCCAGGTCAGCGCCAGGAATTCCCTGGTGAAAGCGTAAAGAAAGTTCATTTTTTATCCGCGGCAAACACCGCTGACCGCGCAGCGCTTCGGCGGTCGTCCGGATGTAATGATATCACCCCGTAGTACCGCCAGTCAACCGCGGCCTTCCGTACGGGGCCCGGGGACCGGCCTTGCCGGCGGCAAGTACGTCTGCTAGACTATACCCGGGGGAACGATCATGAAAAAAGGATTCATAAAGGTCTGCCTCGCGCTGGCCGTGCCGCTTTCAGCCGCGCAGGCGCAAGCCGCCGGGGAAAGCGGGCTGGACTCGCTTAATTCCTCCGTAAAGACGGTGACCGGGAAAACCGCGCCGGCAGCCTCGAAACCCGGCGGCGCCAAACCCGCCACCAGCGGCTGTTCCAAATCGGCAAAGTACAATTTCGGCGGCGCTTATTTCCGCAAGCTGGTTACGCATGAAGACCCCGCCATCGTCGGGATCCAGGCCGAGGGCACGCTGCCGCTTATAGCCTTCGACGAGGCGCGCTACTACACCGATACGGAGGGCAACGACTACAAAACCGGCCCGCTGGACCGGCCCAGCGTCTATACCGGCGCCAGTTCTCCCAGCAACGAGCTGGACTGCGGCCTGGGCTGGGACAGGGTCTACCTGTCCACCCGCACGGCGGTGATGGTCGCGCCCGACGGCGGGCATTACCAGCTGGCCCTGGACAAAAGCGTGCTTTTCGGCCCGGATGGAGGAAAGCTGGCCTCCGGCAGCGCCGCCGTCACGGCCATGGAATCCTCGCTGAAGCTCAAGCCCCTCATGGCCTTCCGCCCGTTCTGGCGCACCACCGGCATGGAGAAACCGGACTGGCATAACCCCCCGCTCGGGGCGAAGAACAACATATATTTTTACCCCGGCGAACGGATCAAAATGGCTTTGAACTATATAGGCGGCGGCAAGTTCAGGCTGTATGTTTCCGCGCAGGGCAGGGATTTCAGCGTGACCTTCGCGCAAAAAGGCTTCGAAAGAACGCGCTCTTTTAAACGCATCAACTCCATAGACCAGTTCAGGCTGGAGAACGGCAAGCGCGTGGGGAACGAGGGTCACGACGTGGTACCGACCAAGACCCGCGTGACGGGAGCTTCCTGGAGCACCACTTCCATACTGCTGGGCAGCGGCGCCGCCGTGCCTTTCTCCGGGACCCACTGCGTAGAACAGCGCGGGCGCGACACCAACGCGCGCTACTCCGAGATCTTTCGCTCTTCCGGCTGGACCCCCGCCGGCGGCGAGACTCTGGATATAACTCCATAAGCCCCGGCCCGCCCTAAGCCCCCCGCTGCGTCCCCGTCTCAGCGGCAGCTTGCGGCGTTTTACCGGCGCGGTTGCGCCCATTAAACCCTACAGGCTATAATTAACACATGCCTGAACTCATCGGATACCTGGCTTCGGCCCTTGTTGCGGTGTCGCTGCTTACCAGCAATGTGCTGCGGCTGCGCGTGCTCAACCTGGCCGGCGCGGTGGTATTCGTAGTGTACGCGGGCCTTACGCAAGCCTGGCCGGTGCTCACCGTAAATCTGTTCGTGGCCTGCATAGACCTGTGGCATATAATCGTCCTCAGGTCCAAGAAGGACGTCTTCAAACTGATGCAGGTGAACACCGACAACCCGCTGCTGGCCAATTTCCTGGCCTACCACGCGCGCGGCATCTGGCAGTTCTTCCCGGATTTCGACCTCGCCAAACTAAAGGAGCCGCGCTGCATCTTTATACTGCGCAACCTCCTGCCCGTCGGGCTGTTCATCTATACCGAAGAAAAACCGGACATTAACGTGCACCTGGATTACGTGGCCGAGGACTACCGCGACCTCAAGAGCGCGCGCTACCTCTTCAACCGGCCGCAGAACCTGCAGACCTTCGAAGGCTTCTCCCACTTCGCCGCGTCGAGCGGTTCCGACAAGCACGCGCAGTACCTCAAGCGCCTCGGTTTTCAGGAAGACCCCGCCCAGAAAGGCCTTTTCAGGAAACAGATATAAGCGACGCAAAACAAAGGGCCCCCGGTTTATAGCCGGGGGCCCTTCGCTTTTTGAGGGAAAACTTACTCTTTCTCTATCGGGTTCACGAATACGCCGTTCTCCAGGCGGTAGCCCAGGTGGAAGTATTCGCGGAGCTCGTTCATATCCGGGTTGGCCGCGTTCACGGCCGCCACGCGCAGTTCCGCGTCGCGCTCGCTGCGGATCATGTCCTTGAGCAGGTCCTGCACGGCGTAATCGTTGGCGGCGCCGGCGAGGGCCTTTATAGCTGCCAGCCGCACGGCCTTCTTCTCGGAAGCGCTGCGGGCCAGGTCCTTGAAGAGGTCCTTTATATTGTAGTTCACCACCGAGCCGAAGAGGCTCTTTATCGCCTCCACGCGGGTGGCTTCGTCTTCATTGCCGTACTTGATAAGGCTGACCAGCGCGTCCTGCGCGGTGTAGTTGCCGCACACGTTGAAGAGCGCCCAGACGGCGGCGCGGCGCGCGGCAGGGTCCTTCTCGGAATATTTTACCGCGTCCAGGAGGAAGTCCTGCACGCTGTAGTTATTGGTGGCGCCCCAGAGGGCTTTGTAGGTCATCACGCGCAGCTCGCGGGGCTCGGCGCCGCCGTACTTGAGCAGGTCGCGCATGGCGTCCTGGACGCGGGAATTGCCCACCACGTAGGAAAGGGTGCGGGCGGCTTCCACGCGGATGTCGGCGCGCTCCTGCTTGTTCTTGAACATCTCCAGCACCTGCTCCTGCGTGGAGCTGTTGCCGATCTGCGCCTTGGCGCTCTTTACCGCGGCTTTGCGCACTTCGGGGTTCTGGTCTTTCAGCAGGTCGTTGACCTGGCTGCTGTTAAGGAATTTCTGCGGGGCGGTCTTTATTTCGCGGGTTATATAGGGTTCGCAGGGGCCGGCGGGCTCGCCGGTGCTGAAGTCGGGGCGGACGGCGGGCTCTATCAGGATGGCGCCGCTCTGGCATTTGAAATAGCACTTGTTGTTCTTCATCTCGCTGAGCACGCACAGGTCGAGCTTTACCAGCTCGGGCTGCGGCAGCGCGGGGCGTTCCATCACGGAGCGGGCGCTTATGTCGGTCAGCTGCGTTACGCGCATAGTCTCGGCGTCGCCGCACCAGGCGGCCGGGGCCAAGCCCGCCACCAGAACCAGGAATATCTTTGTTTTCATCAACTTGCCTCCAGCCGGCTGACAGCCCGGCATATATAAGAATGATATTAAATGCGCGCAGGGCGCTATAGAGGCAAAGGACCCGCTTTTACACGGGCAAAAGGCCTATGATGATGGTCAAGGGGTCAGCGGCGGGAGAACAGCAGCTGCAGCACCAGCGGGAAACGGGCGGCCCAGGAAGCCTCGGAATGGTTGTGGCCGGCGGCTTCTACGGAGAAGAAGTCCTTGCCCTCCCTGAAACCCTGCGCCAGCGCCGCTGACTCTACTTTGCGCAGCATTCCTATATAATCATCCACGCCCGGGTCGGCCCCGCCTTCCGCAGTGCCCATATCCTGGTAGAAGAAGCGAAGTCCCGGCTTGGGGACGGCCGAGGACCAGGATAAGAAACGTTCGGACGCCCACCAGTACGAAGGCGACATGGCTATCACCCCGCCCCAGACCTGCGGGCGCCAATAGCCGGCGTAGGCGCTTACCAGCCCGCCCAGGGAAGAGCCGGCCATAAAAGTATTGCGAGCGTCAGGCAAAGTGCGGTAGCGGCGGTCTATCTCGGGCTTCAGCACGCGCTCCAGCGCCTCAAGATAAGCGGCGGCTTTACCGCCGCCGTGCTTGGGGTCCGCCCAGGGGGTGTATTCGGCTATGCGGCCGGCCCCGGCGTTCTCCACGCCCACCACTATAAACGGGGGTATCCTGCCGGAGCGGATCAACTCCTCGCAGGCTTCGTCCACGCGCCATTCTCCGGAATAGCTCGTCGACGCGTCGAAAAGATTCTGAGCGTCGTGCATGTAGAGCACGGGATAGCGGCGGGCCGCGTCGGAGCGGTAGCCGGGCGGTAGGTACACCCACACGCGCCGGCCGCCCAGGAAATACGGCAGCGCGATCACAGAGACGTCCCCGCTTACGGTCCCGCCCTTGTAAGCCGGGTAGGACGGCGCGGGGACAGCGACCACCGGGGACAGGCGGGAAAGCGCGTCCAGTGCGGCGGGCGGCTGAGCCCTTAACGCGGAGGGAAGGAGCGCCGCGCAGAGCAGCGGCGCGAGAATGGGTTTAAGGAGTTTCATTGTTACCTGTTCTATTTTAGCTTATTGCCGTTATTTGGTATATTATCGTCTCGGGGAAACGTCAGTGGGAGGCATTACAATGGAAAAATCGAAAAAGATGATAGGCGCGGGCATATTGCTGGGCGCGGTAGCCGCGGCGGCCACTTATTTCCTTACGGGCAAGCGCGGGGTTCACAACCGCGAGAAGATCGCCGCCTGGACGCTCAAGATGAAGGGCGAAGTGCTGGCGAAAATGAAGAAGATGAAAGAGGTCAACCAGGAAGCCTATTACGCCCTGGTCGACGAGATAGCCGACCGCTACGAGCGCGTGGAGAAGGTCAGCGCCGAGGAGATAAAGCGTCTCCGGCCCGAGATCAAGAACGCCTGGAAGCACATCAGCAAAGAGCTGAAAACGAAATAACCGCTGCTAAGGCAGGGAGCAGCTTTTGATGAAAGAGCTCGCCGCCATTTACGGCCCCCCCTTCTTCGAAGAATGGGGGCCGGCCAACCGCGCTTACACCGCTTCGGCGGAAATAGTGACAGACGCCGTGTTCTCGCAGTTCAGGCCCGCCCGCGTGGCGGACCTGGGCTGCGGCTGCGGCGTCTACGGTCATTTTTTCTCGGCCAGGGGCGCGGAAGTGCTTTCGCTGGACGGGGTTAAGCCGCCCGCGGAACATAGCTTCCCTGTGCAGGTGCAGGTCCGTGACCTGACCGAGCCGTTCGAGAACGTCTGGGGAAAGTTCGACCTGGCGCTGTGCCTGGAAGTGGCCGAGCATATCCCCGAAGAGCTGCTGCCGCAGTTCCTTAAGAACATAACCTCTTTCTCCGACAGGCTCCTGCTTTCGGCCGCCCCTCCCAACCAGGGCGGGCATCATCACGTAAATGAAAGGCCGCGCCGCTATTGGGTGGCGAAACTGCGCGGGGCGGGCTTCGCCTACGACCGCCCGGCCACCGGCGTTTTATGCGAGCGCCTGAAAAGCCGCGGCATGCCCCACATGTGGATGGGCGTCCACATCAGCGTTTACCGCCGGGCAAAGAATTCCCGCGAGCTCGACCACGGCCTGCCTTTCGACGCGAGCCTGGCGCAGCCGTAACGCCGGTGTTTTTTTGTAGAATCTAACGGGGTTAAGAAATGGACAAACTGCCGCTTACGGACGCCGACACGGTGCGCTTCACGCACATGGTGCAGAAGATACGCTTCTTCGCCAATATGAACATGGGCGTGCTGGAGAAGATCCTCAACCGCATAAATTACTACCACTGCAGGAAAGGCGACAAGATCTGCCGGCAGGGCGACCCGGGCGACGCCTTCTACGTGGTGAGCGAGGGGAAGCTGGCGGTCACCGTGCGCGAAGGCTTCCTCTTCTCAAAAACCCTGGCGCATTTCGGCCCGGGCGACTGCTTCGGCGAGATGGCGCTCTTAACGCGCGAGCCCCGCAACGCCACCGTCACCTGCGAGGAAGACTCCAAGGTCTTCGCCCTGCTGGTGGACAATTTCGACCAGGTGCTGGCCGACAACCCCGCCTTCGCCGCCGAGATCAAACGCATAGCCGCCGACCGCCAGTTCGAACTCAAACACAAATAAACAGCGCGCCGGCGATGAAGACCGGAGTGCCGGGTTAGCAAACCCTTCCGGAGGCCGAGGCTTGCATAGCGCCGAGGCCGGAGGATGAGCGAGGCACGGTGTGCCGAGCGCGGTTTGCGTCCCGGGACTCCGGTCTTCATCGCCCTACCTGATGTAATGGCAGGTGTAGCCGCCGGGGTGTTTTTTGAGGTAGTCCTGGTGGTAGTCTTCGGCCGGCCAGAACTTGCCGGCCGGGGAGATCTCCGTGGTGATGGGCCGCCGCCACAGGCCCGAGGCCTGCGCCCTTTTCACGGCCGCTTCGGCCTCTGCCTTCTGGGCCGGAGTTAAATAGAAGATCGCCGAGCGGTACTGGGTGCCGACGTCGTTGCCCTGGCGGTTGGGCGTGGTGGGGTCGTGCATCGTAAAGTACAGGTCCAGCAGCGCGCCGTAAGAAAGTTTTGCCGGGTCGAAGACGATCTCGATGGACTCGGCGTGGCCGGTAGTCCCGGTCTTCACCTGCTCGTACACCGGGTTCTCGGTCTTCCCGCCGGTATAGCCCACGCGGCTCGCCACCACGCCGGGCGTCTCGCCCAGGATCCCTTCCATCCCCCAGAAGCACCCGCCGGCCAGCAAAGCAGTTTCGGTATTCTCCGCCATTTTAATTTCCTTTTTTTCCGCGCAGCCGCCGCACAGCAGCAGCGCGCACAAGAATGCCGCGGTCTTCATTGCGCGGAGATCTCCATCTTTATCTCCGGGTGCAGGCTGCGCGTGACCGGGCAGGCCTTGATGCAGGCCCGCAGTTTTTCGCGCTGCACATCGGTAATGCCCGGGGGCAGTTTGATGACGCCTGTAAATCTGGCTATCCTGCGCGGGTCCTGCTGCATATGCTTCTCTATCTCGAAGGACGCCCCCTCGAACTTTATCCCCTCCCGCGCGGCCAGCTTCGACATTATGGAAAGCACGCAGGAAGCCACCGACGCGGCGGCCAGGTCCGTGGGCGAGAACAGCCGCCCCCGCCCGCCGTTATCCTCGGGCAGGTCCGTGACTATCTTACTGCCGCTGGGCCCGTGCACCAGCTCCACCTTGTCGTCCCCGATATAGGAAGCAGAGATCTTTACGGCCATATAGCGTCCTCCCGTCAGTCTGGATTTATTATAATATATGCCAGAGTGAGGAGGTAAGCCATGAAAAGACAGCATTTAACGTTTATTTT
>MGUK01000083.1 GCA_001799995.1 Elusimicrobia bacterium GWF2_62_30 | reverse complement strand
GAAACGGCAGCCAGGGTATACGTGGAGAACTGGGGCGACTCGGCGGTTTCCATGCCGGCCTGGTTGCGGGCCACGGCTTTGAACAGGTACTGCGCGTTCGGAACAAGCCCGCTGTGCTCCCGGTCAACGCTGTTGCCCCACCCGACGAAAGCCCCGTCCTTGAAGTGGCCGATGGCTGACTGTTCCACTCCCAGATTGGGGAAGCCGCCCGGGGCATAAGCCTGGGCGGTTATTGCCCGGCTGGAAACGGCGGTGAACAAGATCTCGGTGGGCGTGCGGTTGAGGGTAATGGTCGCCCCTATGACATAGTAATCGGTGTGCACGCCGCTGTAGCTGACGCCGGCCACGCGCGCGTACCAGCTGGTATTGGGTTCGAGAGCGTCCACCACCGTGCTCTCGCCGACGACAGGGAAGATGTCCTGGCCGATCTGGGAGAAATTGGAATAAGACGACAGCTGCAGGCGGTAAGTGGTGTTGGCGGAGTTCCCGTTATCGTTCCAGTGCGCCGTAAAGGAGCTTGATCCGACCTCGCTGAATTCCTGCGCCCCGGCGGCCGGGATGATGGCGTGCGTGACCGTGGAGCCCAGCAGCGTCCAGGAATGATCTGTGACCTCCGCGGAGTTATAGGCCTGCGCGCGGAAGTAGTAGGTGCTGTTGGAGGAAAGCCCGGTGAGCGGCAGGCGCAGATCTAACGTGCTGCCCGGGATCCGGATGCCGGAGAAGTCCGGCATGGTGGAAGCCTGGATCTTGTAATTGGCGCCGGAACCGTTGAACGCGCCGGTAGTGCCCGAGGACCAGTTCACGGTCAGGCTCGAACTGAAGACGTCGGCGAAAATAACCCCGGTGGACGGCGCCACCGCGGCCAGCGTATAAGTGGAAACGGTCTCCGAATCGCCGGTTGGGATGCCGTTCTGGTTCCTGGCCTTGGCCATGAAAGAGTATGTCGAATTGGGCGCGAGCAGGGAGTACTTCCGCGAGACGGCGGGAGTATACTCCTCCAGGTCGTCCGAGAAGCCGCCCGAGATACCTCCGGCCATGTACAGTTTCCCCTCGATCACGCCGGACGCCATCGCGTAACGGTTGTCCTGGATAGCGGCCCTTTCGGACCAGGTATCGGCCTGCACGTCGTACATTAGCGTGGTCTTGTTGTCGACTCCGCCGGCTCCGCCCGCAATATACAGTTTGCCGCCTATAACTCCCGCCGCCATCTGCGAGCGGGCCTCCGGCAGCCCCGCTTTCACGGTCCAGGAATCGCCTGCCAGGTCATATTCCTCGTTGACGGCAAGATAGCCGGCTCCGTCAAAACCACCCGCCGCGTAAAGCCTGCCGCCTATCGTACCCATCGCAAAACTGTTGCGGGCGGTGGGCATGGGCGTTCTTGTCGCCCAGGTGTCGGAAGCGGGGTCATATTCCTCGTTCTTTCCGGTCCAACCGGGGCCGACGCCGCCCACCGCGTAAAGTTTGCCGCCTATCACCGCCGCAGACAAGCCCGAGCGGGGCGTCGGCAGCGGGGCCCTTGCTGTCCAGGTATCTGCCACGGGATCGTACTCTTCGTTGGCGTCCGCGCCGGTGCTGCCGTCGGGGGATCCGCCCACGGCGTACAGCCGGCCGCCGATAACCGCCGCGGCAAGCTCCTGGCGACCCGTCAGCATGGGCGCCTTAGGCAGCCAGGCATTGGTCACCGGGTCGTATTCCTCGTTTACCGTCAGCCGGGTCCCGTCAAAGCCGCCCACGGCGTACAGCTTTCCTCCGATCACTCCGGCCGCCAATAACGAGCGGGGCGTCAGCATCGGCTCTTTCGCCGTCCAGTAATTGCCGGTGGAATTCCAGGTCCCGTATAAGCCGCCCTGGCCGATAGCCAAGCCGGAAACACCGCGCTCCAGGCCGGTGAAAGCCGGGCCCGGCGCGTAGGCGGAAACGACTATGGACCTGGTCCCGATCTCGTCGAAGTAGACGCTGGCGGGAGTTTCTATATGCGTCACTTCGGGAACGCTGATGCGGTTGTAGTAAGTGGACTGGTCCCACAGGGCGCCGGCCTTTATGTAATAAGTGGTGTTGTAGAAAAGGCCTTCAAGCGTCAGAGCTGTGCGCGCCGCATCCGGAGTCCCGGAGGAAACGGGCACGGAGAGATCAGTGGAAGACGAGGCCAGCAGGGCATACCCGGCGGCGCCGTTGAGAGGATACGTCGCAGTGATACTGCTGCCGTAGACCGACATGACCGTAAGCGAGGCGGGCCACGGCCACTGTACCTGGCCGTGCGCGTCATTGGCCAGGTTCTGCGCGGCCTCGGCGCCGGAAGGGTTATAGATGTAAACGCTGGAGCCGTCTTCCAGCGCGCTGGTGTCTATATTGAAGCCCAGGCCGGGGCTGTTGAAAGCCACGCCGCTGAAGGTGGCGATGGTCACCCCGCCCGGGAAATTTATCGCCGTGGCGCCAGCGGTGAGCGGGCCGAAGGTGATGCTGGAGAAAACCAGGGAGGCACCCGCGCCCGGAGCGCCGATGTTCATGCCGTTGCTGCCGCCGGCGATAGTATTGGTCGAAAGCAAGAGCTCGCCGTAATTGCCCGCCGCGAAGCTGATACCGAAACCCTGCGGGCCTCCGGCTACCACACTGGTGGAAAGCGTAAGGTTGCGGCTGGCGTTATTCAGTATCAGGCCGTTCCCGGCAGGCTGCGTGCTCGCGATAACGCTGCCGCCCATGACCGTGCCGATGGAGTTGGACACAAAAGCCGCTGTGTAGCCGCTCATGTAGGAATCCATTATGGTATTAGTGGAAACGCCGGCCAGGTACAGGCCATAACCGCTGGAGCCGGCGCTGGTCATGGTGCTGCGCAGCACCGTGTTGAAATTAGCCCCTGAGGCCAGGTGGAGGGCGTTGCCGTCGGTGTTGTGTATATAGCTGTCTTCGACGGTGTTGGACGAGCACGACGTGTTGAAATAAAGCGCATCCTTAGTGTTGCTGGTGGAAGTTATGGTGCTGCGGCTGATGCTGTTGCCGTGGGCATTCAGATAGAACGTAACCCCTTCGCCCGGACTTGAAATATTGCTGCCGGTCACGCTATTGGAGGAAGAACCGCTGACATAGAGCGCGGCCAGTGAACTGTTGCCGGCGCGGATATCGCATTGGTCGATCCTGTTGAAATTGGACCCGACGTTAAGTATCAGGCCGTAGTTAGTGGCGCTCCAGATATAGTTTCCGGTCAGCGTGTTCGAAGAGACGGTCATCAGCATCAGGGCAACGCCGCCATTGCTGGTTATGGTACTGTAACTGATACTGGTATTAGTAACCCCGGATTCCAGCCGAACGGACCTGCCGGTAGCGAACGAGTTGTAGAAGAAGCTCCCGGTCACGGTATTGGAAGACCCCGCGCTGATATACAGCGCGAAGCCGTTGTTGCCGTAACTGGTCATGGAGCTCGCCGAGACGGCGTTAGAGGAACCATGCACCCACAGGGCGCGCGCGTCCCCCACTGTAATGCTGGAATAGGACACCGTGGTCCAGCTCGACAGAGAAATACCGGCGGTGGCTATCTTGTTGTCGGAGATAACATTAACGCTGCTGATGAAGATATTTTCCGAAGCCGCCAGGATGCCGTAGGTCACCGTATTGGTGGTAACGATATTCAGCCTCTCCACGGACACGCTGTCGATGAACACGCTGAACGCCGAGGTGGATGCCAGCGGCGGCGTCACTACCGGCGCCGAGCTGACGAAAGCGGGGTCGCCCATGATCCTGAGCCGGAAACCGTTGGTGTCTATGCCCTGCACCGTCACCTGCTCGCTGTAGGTTTCGGTGTCGCGTATCACCACGCAGGTATTGGTGGTCAGCGTCACCGGCAGGCCGGCGATGGCGGCTTGTATGGAGGTGAAGTTGTTGTTGCCGTCCTTGGTCACCACCACGCTGCCGCTGCAGCCGGGGATAGCCTCCCAGTCCACGTAGCCGGCCGGATCGTTCTCAAAGAGGCTGCCGCCCTTCACGCCGCTGGCGTGGTCCATCACTATGCGGGAATCAAGGGCCAGGCCCGTGGCGTTGACGTTCACCGTGATATCCGGGCTGCGGAAGCCGACGGTGGTGAACGTGGAGACGTGCTGCCCGCCCAGGAAGTTGAGGGCCGTGGCGCCGGGAGACAGTGCCTGGAAGGTCATGCTCGTTATCGCTATGGCCGCGCCCGCCCACTGTTCGTCTATGCTGAACCCGTAGAGGCCGCCGGTTATCACGTTGGAAGAGAAGACCAGGGCGCCGGTATTGTAAGCGGAGAGGAAGAGCGCCGTTCCGTCGGCCCCGCCGGCAACTACGCTGGTGGAAAGCGACAGGTTGAGGCTGCCGCCGCCTATCTTCAGGCCCACGCCGCCGGCCCAGGTGCTGAACAGCACGCTGCCGCCTATCACCGTGCCGGTGGAACCGTCCACGAAAACGGCGGTGGAACCCTGCACGAAAGAATCCACGAAGGTATTGCTGGAAGCCTGGAACACGGAGAGCGCCGGGTAATCCGCGGCCGAGCTGGCGATGGTGCTGCGGCTGACGATGTTAAGCGCCGCCCCGTTGATCAGCCTGGCACCGCTGTTACCGGTGCCGTAAATAAAGCTGTCCTTAACCAGATTAGAAGAGCCGGAGATCCAGAGCGCAGGGTTGTTGCCTCCTCCGCTTGTCATAGTGCTGTTGCGCACGTCGCAATAGTCGGCGCCGGACCCCAGGTTCAGGGCGTTGCCGGCAAGGCTGAAAACAGTGTCGTCGATGAAAGTGTTGGAAGAAGAAGAGACCAGGTCCACCGCGCTCTGGCCGATCCTGGCGGCCTCCATGACGCTGTGCTTTATGGTGTTATGATTGGCGTTGGTCTGGAACTGGACGGCGATGTTGCTTGAGCACCAGATATAGCTCTCGGCCACCGTATTGGACGACACCCCCGAGTAGAAGAGCACGGCGGGGATAACCCCGTTGGGCGCGTAGCTGGTGATAGTGCTGCGCAGTACGGTATTGAGCAGGGCGCCCGACTCTATGCGCAGCACCGTGCTCTTGAGGCTGGAGATAAAGCTGTCCGACAGCGTGTTAGAAGAGGCCCCGACCACGGAGACGACGGGATTTCCGGACCCGGTATTCGACAGGGTGCTGTGGCTGACGGTGTTGTCGGACGAGGTCCCCGCGAGCTTGACGCAGGCGCCCGTAGAGTTGGAGATATCGCTGTTGAACACCCTGTTCGAAGAGGCATTGCTAATGTAGAGCGCCGGACCGGGCGAACCGCCTATTAGCGTGCTGGAGCTGATGTCGTTATTGGCGGAAGTATTTTCGATGAACGCCGCGGTGCTGACCAGGCTGGAGATAAAGCTGGATGTAACACTATTTGAAGAAGAAGAGTTCAGCCAGAGGGCCGTTTTGAGAAAACCGCCGCTGGTCATGGTGCTCTGGTCTATGAGGTTGCCGTTGGAAGCGCTCTGCATATGCACGGCATGTCCATAGACACTGGAGATCCGGCTGTGCGCTATCGTATTGGAGGAAGAACCCTGGATGAACAGGGCCGGGCCGGACGAAGCGTAGGCGGAAATGGTGCTGTGGAGGATATTGTTAAAGGTCGCCAGGGTGTTAAAAGAGATGCCGACGCCGAAAGGGTTATAGATGTAGCTGTCCGTCACCGTATTAGCCGAAGACCGGTGGAGCTGCATAACGTAGGCGGAGCCTGTGAGGCTCGTCATCGTGCTCTGGCGGATCTTATTGAAGTTCGACTCGTGCAGGTGGACCGCGCGGCCCAGGGAATTACGCATAAAGCTGGCGGTTACGGTGTTGGACGAGGCGCCGGTAAAATACAGGCCGAAATAGCCGGCGCCGTCGGCGTTCGTCATGGTGCTCTTATTCACGCTGTTGAGCCAGCCCTGCAGCCACAGGCCATGGGCGTTCTGCACCACGATGGTGGAATACTCCACCGTGCTGCCGCTGGAAAGCAGGACGCCGGCCAAGGATATTTTAGTGCCGGAGATAACGCTGACGCTGGAGACGATCAAATCGGAGGAAGAAGAAACAATGCCGTAAGGGATTTCATTTACAGGCGCGATAACTATTCCCTGTACCGTCACGCTGTCATTAAATATCCGGAAAGCCGCGGTGGAAGAGGCCGGCGGGCTGACAACAGGGGCGGAGCTGGTGTAGGCCGGGTCAGCCATTATGAACAGCCGGTAGCCGTTGGTCGCTATACCCTCCACGGTCACCTGCTCGCTGTAAGTCTGCGTATCGCGTATCACCACGCAGGTGGTGGTGCTTAGGTAAGTCCCAACCGCCGTCACGGCGTCCTGGATCGAGCCGTAGCTCTGCCCGCCGCTGGCGGCCACGTTGCCGCCGGCGTAGCAGCCGGCCGGCAGCAGGTCCCAGGCCACCCTGTTGTTCGGGTCATTTTCATAGAGGGCCCCGCTCCTGGGGCCCCTGGAGCGCAGCATGGTAAGAGCACCCAGGTAGTCAAGGGCGTTCACGTTCACCGTGATACTCTCGCTGTTGAACGCGGTATCATAGAAGGTCGCGTTCCAGTTATAGCTGGGGAGGTTTATGGCCGTAGCCCCGGCGGTAAGGTCCCGGAACGTAAGGCTGGACACCGAAAGACCCGTGGTAGCCGCCGGCGGGAACACAATACCGAAGCTGCCCCCGCTGACCGTTACCGAGGTGAAGGAAAGCGTGGTGATGCCGCTGGCGGCGGCCATGTCGATGCCGGTGCCATATTGACCTGCTGAAATGACATCGTTAAGAATGGTCCCGTTCTGCACGGCGCCCTCCATTAAAAGCCCGGCGCCGTTAGCATCCGGGCTGACCAGCGTGCAGCTGGCTATCTGCACGCTATTAGCGCTGTTGAGATAAACCGCTCCAGCGCCCCGCACATAGGAATTGTAGAGGTCCACCTCGCCGGAAGCGTCCGCCTTTACGCCGTAAAAGCCGCTGCCGGCGCTGGTCACGGTGCTGTAGTTTATCCCGATGACCGTGCCGACATTCGAGGCATAGACCGCGGTCCCGCCGCCATTGTTGATAAGACCGCCGGTCACGGTCATCTGCCCGCCTGTGGCATAAAAAGCATAGTTGGAGGAGCCGGAGGTAGTCGCCGTGCTGTTGCTTAGCGAGTTATTGGCGCCGCTGGCCATCATCACGGCCGTCCCGCCCGCGGGATTGGCCAGATAGCTGTCGGACACCGTGTTATCGCCGGCGCCGAAGTACACGGCATAGTTGCCCGTGATCGTGCTGTACTCCACGGAATTGAACGCGGCGCCGAAACGCAACCCGGAACCGCCGGTATTGCGGATGAAGCAGTGGTCGAGGGCCCCGTTGTTGCCGCTGAAGTCCACGGCGTATACCCCGCCGGTATCGGTAACGGCCGTACTGTAGCTGACCGTGCCGCCGGCGTCAAAGTGCACGGCCCTGCCGTTTGTATTGGAGATAAAGCTGTTCTCCACCTTGTTGGTGGTGCCGCTGCGGAAATGAACAGGGAAGGAGGCGGCGGCATAGCCGGTCATCGTGCTGAACGTGACCTTGTTATACCCGCTGAGGCTGTCAAAATGAACGCCGTAGGCGTAGTTCTGCGTGATGGAACTTGTGGTTACGGTATTAGAGGAGGAGTTAGTGAAATAGACGGCGGACATCTCCGCGCCGGAGCTCAGGAACACGCCCTGGCTGACCTGGTTGGAGTTGGAACCGTTGGTAAAATGCAGCGCGTCTCCGAGCAGGTTCGAAACATAGACCTCCGAGATAGTATTAGTGGACGCGCCGTCCAGGTAAATAGCCTTGTAATTATTCGTGACCGTCACGGTGCTCCGGCTCAGTTCGCACAAGTCGCCCTTCAGCCACACGCCGTAGGCGGCGCCGATGGAGACGGAGAAGTTTATCCCCTGCACGGTCACGCTGTCGTTATCCACCAGCAGCGCGGCGGTGCCCGAGGGCAGGCTGACCAGCGGGGCGGAACTGACGAAGGCCGGGTCCGCCATTATTTTCAGACGGTAGCCGTTGGTGTTTATGCCCTGTACCGCAACCTGGCCGCTGTAAGTCTGGGTGTCGCGGATCACCACGCAGGTATTGGTGCTGATAGTCCCGTTCAAAGCGTTTATGGCGGACTGTATCTCGGTGAAGTTGCCGCTGCCGTCCTGGGCCACGTTCACCGCGCCGCCGCAGCCGGCCGGGGCGTCCCAGTCAACGTAGCCGGCCGGATCGTTTTCAAAAAGGAAGCCCGATCCAGGTCCTGTCGGTCCCGCCATGGTGATGCGCGACCCGGCGGGCAGCCCGCTGCCGTTGACGTTAACCGTTATGCTGGAAGAGTTGAACCCCGCGGCGGTAATGGTGGCGACAAGAATACCGCTGTTGAAGTTTATGGCGGTGGCTCCCGCGGTAAGCGAGTTGAACGTGATGCTGGTTATGGCCAGGGACGCCGCGGCATACTGGGTAGAGATATGCAGGCCGTACCGCCCCCCGTTGACGACGTTGGAGGAAAGAGAGATGACGCCGGCGTTCTGCGCGCCCAGGGAAATGGCGGAGCCGTAAGTCCCGGCGGAGACGGCGCTGGTCGAGAGCGAGAGCCCGACGTTGCCGTTGGCCCAGGCCAGGCCCGAAGAATAAGCCCCGGTGGCCACGAGCACGCTGCCGCCTATGACGGTATTGGTGGAACCGGACACGTAAGCGGCCGTAGAGCCCTGCAGGAAGGAGTCCTGCACGGAACTGGAGGAGCAGTAACTTATGAAAAGCGCCCCGCCGGCGGCGGCTACGGTAGAACGCAGGATGCCGGAGTTGTGCGCGTAAGTATCCAGGAAAATGCCCTTTCCCGCCATATTGAAGACCCAGGAGTCCTCTACCTTGTTGAAATTGCCGTTGGCGGCGTATATGCCGTAATAACCTGCGGCTTCGCCGACCACGGTGGAACGCAGCACGGTATTACTATTGGACCCGGTGTTAAGCATCATGGCGTGGCCCTTCGGGTTGTAAAGGTAGCAGTCCTCTACGCTGTTGCCGGAAGAACCTGTCAGATAGAGTGCCTGCTTGGCCGGATCGCTGCTGACCAGCGTGGAGCGCAGGATATCGTTGTCATCGGACCCCGACTCCAGCCCCATGGCGACGGCGCCGGGCGCCGTCACTTCCAGGTTAGAGAACGTGTTAGCTGTAGCGTCCCACAGGGACAGCAGCGTACCCGAGCCGCCGCCCAGCAGGGTGCAGGAGGAGACCTCGGTATTGGTCACCCCGGTCTGCAGGTACAGGCCCATGCCGCCGGAGTTGAAGATATGGGTGCGCGTAATGGTGTTGTGAACGGAATTGTTCCCGATATAGACCGAAGCGTATATGCCGGCCCCGGTAACGGTGGAGAAGGAGACAGTGTTGTAGTCCGCCCCTGAATTAAGTAAGAGCACCGGGCCGGGAAGGTTGGAAACATACGAATTGAGAACACGGTTATAGTCGGACGCCTGCATATCTATGGCGTATTTATTCAAACCGCCCGAGGCAAAAGAAGTTACGCTGCTGTAAGACACCTCGTTGTGGCCGCCGATAAGCCTGACGCCGTGCGCCGTGCCTACCGTAACGGTGGAATAGGAGATATTGCTGTAGCCGGAAACCACTATTCCCGCGGTAAGGATCTTCCCGCCCGAGGCCACGTTCACGCTGGAGATATTTACCGCGGACGAAGAAGCAAAGATGCCGTAAGTCACCGTATTCGTGGAGATAACGTCTATCCCCTGCACGGTCACGCTGTCGTTCAGGATCCGGAAAGCGGCTACAGAAGAGGCCGGGGGATTGACCGCCGGCGCGGAGCTGACAAAAGTCGGGTCGGACATTATCAGCAGCCGGTTACCGTTATTGGTGAAGCCCTGCACCGTCACCTGCTCGGAATAGGTCTGGGTATCGCGTATCACCACGCAGGCGTTCGCCCCCAGGGTATGGTCAAGGGAATCCACCGCGTCCTGGATGCCGGTGAAGTAGCCGCTGCCGTCCTTGCGCACGGTAACGCCGGAAGCGCAGCCGTCTATCGCCGGCAGGTCGTCCAACCATAGCACCTTGCCGCCGTCGTCCTTCTCGTAATCCGAACCCCACAGCGGTCCCAGGGACTGCGCCGCTTTCCTGACCACCAGGTTCAGCCCGCTGTACCCCGGCTGCACGCGCACATTATAGACGGGACTATAGCCGTCCGAAGAGCGTGACAACCCGAAGGTCACATTATGCAGGAGGGCGCTGGAAATCAGATCGCGCGCGGTGAGGTAGGCGTTCTCGCCCGGGCCGAAGCCGAGGGAATCAAAGGTGGAAGAGGAAATAGTCACGCCGCCGGTCCCGGAAAGCTGTATGCCGTCCTGGTCCATATTGGTGAACGAGGAACGCTCCGCTACGAAAGCGCCGGAAGAAACGAAGGAATAATAAGTAGAACCGGCGCCCAGCCAGTCCACCAGGGTGTTAGCCGTGCCGTCGCTCTTGCCGCGCAGCACTATGGTGGCGCCCGCGTCCGCCTCAAGTTTGGAACGCCCGTTATTGAAGCCGGCGGCCGCAGGCCCGAACAGCAGTTTCTTGCGTACCCCGATGCCGCCGGAGCCCGCGCCAGTTACAAAAACCAGCAGGTCCCGCTCCCCGATAGACCCGCCGGTGTTAAGATCAAAATCTATCTTGGGGTCGGAGAAGCTGCAGGCGGTGGAGGAAGGACCGCAGTTTATAGGTGTTCCCATTATCCCGGAAGAGGAACCCTCCACTTCCCACTGGTAACCGCCTATATGCCGCACCGTGATAAGTTCGGAAAGAGTAGTTGTGTTGTTTACGGCAAGGCTGGTAATAGTGTGCTCCGTCCCGCGCATCAGTCTGGGGCTGTTAGCGGAAGCGGCATAAAGATACGAGGCGTGATCAAGCGTAAGGGGAGCGCCCGCCAGCTGGTAATTGCCCCAGAGCCGCACCGTGCCGGTGTCGTGATCCTGGTTGTAGGAAAGCAGGTAGGCCCCGGCCATATCCATGCCCTCGGTGGAGATGCCCACCGCCGGGTTTATGCGGGTGTCCTTGAGTACTAGCCCCTCCGCCCCTGCGCCGGGCAGGAAGTATATCTCGGAGGAGGTGTTCTGGGCGGCGGCGCCGGCGGCGTCGTACCCGACCTTGCCGGCAGCGAAGGTGTTACCGCCGGAGTTAGAGGCGGAAACGCCCGAGAAATTAGCGTAGGCGTTATTCCCGACCAAAATGTTGGTGGCGGAATTATACAGATAGAAGCCGCTGATCGAATTAGCATAGGCATTATTCCCGGCCAGGTAGTTGGTGTAGGAATTATTCAGGGCAATACCGGAACCTGAATTGCCGCGGACTGTGTTGCCGACCAGGACATGGTCGGTGCCGCTTATCTGTATGCCGGCGCCGGCATTGGCGTAGGCTTTGTTCCCGGTCAGGAAGCTGCCCTGTCCGTTTAGGAAATAGATGCCGGTAGCGGTGTTGGAATAGGAATTATTCTCCGCCAGGTAATTGCCGGAGGAATTATCCAGGAGAATGCCGTAGTTGTAATTGCCGAAGGAATAGTTCCTTTCCACGTTATTGCGGGAGGAATTGATGAGGTCGATCCCGGAATCCGAATTAGAGAAAGACGTATTCCCCCTCACCACGCTGTTGACGGCATCCGCCAGGTAAATGCCGTAAGCGCCGTTGAAACAGAAATTATTACCGGTAACAGTATTGCTCGAAGAATTGGAGAAGGTCACGCCGCGGTAGCCGTAGCGCACCGTGGAGCTGGAGAT
>MGUK01000082.1 GCA_001799995.1 Elusimicrobia bacterium GWF2_62_30 | reverse complement strand
GTTTACTTCGCGGAGAACCGCCTGGCCTCGTCTCTCCGGGGGCCCGGGGCGGACGAAGGACAGCTTATCCTGAGCAGCGATCTGGCCCTGGTCAACGCCCAGCTTGCCGGCAGCGTCCCCGAACACCTTTTTATAGAATCCTACTGGCTGCCCGGCTCTTCGGACCGCAGGTTCGAAGAAGGCCTTAAAGGCCTGGACTCCAGGTACACCCTGGCCGCGGTAAGCTCTACCGGCCGCCTCCGCCATTACATAAGGAAAACCAGCAGCGGTAAGCGATAACGGCGCAATATTTTCATTTGAGAATGTTTATTTTCATATGAAAATATTTTTTCATCCTTTTCCTTGCCTAAATACGCCTTCCGGCAAGGCTAGTCGGCGGTTGGCACAAGTATTGCTCTGTAATGGCCGAATAGCCACCAACGGAGGAAAAATGAAACTTACCGCGCTTAAACTGGCCCTGCTCTCAACTCTCGCCCTTGGCTCCAACGCCCTGGCGGCCGACAAGATAATATACGGTGAAGACGACCGGGTAGACTACTACGCCATGCCCGAAAGCTTCCGCTGGGCCGCGGATTCTACCGTTTCGCTCTGGAAAAAGAAGTCGATGCTGCCTGACCTGGCCGCCGGGAAATACACCCTGGGCGCCTTTAATCTGGGCCAGGCCTATAACCTCTGCCCCGGCACCCGTTTCGCGGACCAGGACGCCGGCGCTAACTGCTCCGGGGCCCTGGTCGGGGAAGACCTGATACTTACGGCGGGACACTGCATAGTTACCGAGTCCGACTGCAGGGGCACGGCTTTCGTGTTCGGCTTCGCGGCCAAGACCGAGGGGCAGCCCGCCCCGGCCTCGGTCCCGTCCGGGGAAGTGTACACCTGCGCGAAGATAATAAAGCGCCAGCTGTTGAATACCACGACAGAGGTGGACAATGTCGAGACCACCGTGTTCGGCGGCGATTACGCGCTGATAAAGCTGGACCGCCCGGTGAAGAACCATAAGCCCCTGGCCATCAACCGCGGCGGCGGCCTTAAAAAGGGCGACGGCCTTTTCGTGACCGGCCACCCGCTGGGGCTGCCGTTCAAATTCACCCCCGGCGGCATGGTAGTAAAGAACGTCGACCCGCAAGCCGCGTTCTTCTCCACCAACCTCGACACCTTCGGCGGCAATTCCGGCTCCCCGGTGTTCAACGCGGCCACCGGCCTGATAGAGGGCGTCCATGTGCGCGGCGAAGGCCAGCACTTCGTGCCCACCTTCGAAGGCTGCACCACTTACCTGGTGCGCCCTCCCGGCACCGGTTCCGGCGGCCATGTCACCAAGATAGACTTCCTGGCGGCCGACATCCCCCCCACCGCTCAGGAGAACGCGGCGGCGAAGTACAGGGACGTTTCCGCAAAAGAAATAAAGAACAGGGCCGTTTCCGCGGAACTTCCCTCCCCGGAGAGCGTCAGGTTCGACTTCTGACCCTCCCGCACAAATTAAAGGACGCCCGCGCCGACGGGCGTCTTTTTATTTAACCGCGCGGATCCCGATTTGCCGAACGGGCCCGCCGACCGCTATAATAGCTTTGTCCCGCCGTAGCGAGCGGGAAGAGCGAGGAGCGGACTAATTCATGAAGATATTATGTTTTCTTTTTTTAGCCGTTCCTGCCGCTTCCCCGGTTTTCGCGAGCGAATGCTACAAGTCCGCCGTGATGCAGGCCAGGAAGATGACCATCGAGAACTGCCCCCGGATAAACACCCGGCAGATTAACCGGTGCCGCGAAGCTTACAGGAAGAAAGGCGACCCCAACTGGTCCCGCGCAACCCTTAAAAACTGCTCCTCCTACGCCACGGCCGGCATCCTGGAATGCAGGAAGTACTACGTAAAAAGATTCGCAGCGGAGGACTGCGGCCTGGCCGTAGACCCGAAACAGGTCCCTGACACGGACGTGCTGCCGGGCTACGCAGCGCCCGCCGCGAAGGCAAAGACCGGGAACAGCCCCGCCAAACCCGGGGCCGCCGCGTCAACGGCGCGCCGGGACAAAGGCCCCGCGGTCAGCCTGGACGATTACGGCGACGACCGCTTCGCGAAGCTCATGTCCAAGTCCAAGGTGGGCAGAGCCAAGGGCGATCTCAGTTCGGTCCGCTCTTCCATCATGATCTATTACGGCGAGCACGAAGGGCTGTTCCCCACCAGCATCAAGGCCATGGTGCCGAAATATCTCAAGGAAATACCCGAGATAGCCCTCCCCGGGTATCAGGCCACCCGGAACGTAACGGTGATCAATTCCCTGCCCGAAAAAAAGGACTTGTGCAGCCTGGTCAGGAACACCGGCGGCTGGATCTATATCGCCGACATGCGGTCCACGCAGTCCGGCGAATTCTTCATAGACTCCAACAGCCTTTCCAACGGAAAACCGATCTGTTCCTATTGACGGCGGCGGCAGGGGCGGGCGGCCGCCTTAAAGGTTGCAGTAAGCGGCCCTCTCCCGCTATAATACAAGTCTGCGCCGGGGAGGGGTTCGGACTCATATTTATGAAAACAATTTTATTCTGCGTCTCCATATTGGCCGCGGCCGGCCAGAACCTGCGGGCCGAGGAGAGCCTGCTGTTAAGGACCCTCAACAGGGGGCCGGGCATAATCTATTCTCTGGCTTACTCCCCGGACGGGAAATATATCGCCTCGGGCGGCGTGGCCAAAACCCTGGAGATCTGGAACGCCGAAGACGGCACGCCGGTCAAAAGCCTTAAAGGGCACGCTAATTTCATAAATTCCGTGGTTTACTCACCCGACGGCAGAACCATCGCCACGGCCGGAGAGGACAAGACCGTAAAGCTCTGGAACGCCGAAGACGGCGCCTGCCTCGGCACGCTGAAAGGGCACAAGGACGCCGTCATGTCCGTGGCGTTCTTTCCCGACGGGAAAAGCCTCGCCTCCGCGGGCAACGACGGCACGATCAGGCTCTGGAAGGCGGGCGAAAAGAAGCCTTACAGGACGCTGCAGCCCCGCGTGGGCGATATTTATTCGGTAGCGGTCTCTTCGGACGGCACCCGCCTGGCCGCCGGCAGCGCTTCGCGCGGGATAAAGCTCTGGGAGCTCGGCCCCGGCGGACGCGAGACCACGCTTGAAGGGCATAAAAGCGCCGTCAACGCGGTGGCTTTCTCCGGGGCCGGGGATTACCTGGCCTCCGGCAGCGAGGACGGCACCGTCAAGATCTGGCGGCTCTCCGACGGCCTGTGCGTCATGACGGCGAAACCCGGGCAGCCGGTCTACGCCATAGCGTACACCACGGACAACAACTACATCTTTTCCGGCGGCAGCGACAACATGGCCACCGCCTGGAACGCGGCCGACGGCAGGCAGATAAGGACCTTCGCGGGCCACAGCCGCCAGGTAAAAGCCCTGGCCGTTTCCCCCGACGGGCAATACCTGGCCACCAGCAGCCATGACCGGACCATAAAGCTGTGGCTGAACCCGTGGGAAGCTGACAAGCGCGCCAAGGCCCTGAAGGACGCGGCCGACGCCGAAGCGGAGAAGAACAAGAACTACGAGCTGCATTATACCGCGGGCCTGCAGCTGGCCTCTTCCTGGCTCATAACCGACCTGGTAAAAGCCGAAACGGAATTCCGGACCGCGCTCACCTTCAAAACCACGAAGGAGTGCGAAGAGAAGCTCGGCGCGGCGACGGCCGCGGCAGCGCGGATGAAGAAGCTGATGACGGGGTCCGTACTCGGCTTTATCCTGCTCCTGGCCTTCTACAAGGTTTTTTCGAAGTTCAGGAGGAAAGCCGGGCTGAGGAAGAATTTGCCCGAAGAGATAAGGAGCGACACGTTCGCCGGCAGCTACGACAGCGCGCTGGCGAAGTACAACGAATACAAGGCCGTCGGCGGAAAGCCCGGGAACCTGCCCCGCGAGGAGCTCTTCGCGCTTTTCCGCGGGCTGAACATCCTCGAAGACCTGGGCAAAGAGAACCTCCCTTATCACTTCCTTCTTTCTTACGCGGCGGCCCTGGCCAAGGAAAGCAATTATAGTACGGCGCTGGGCATGCTGCGCTCGGGCAGGATAGTGGACGAGTTCAAGACGCCCGCCGACTACGACACCTTCGTCGATATCTACGAGAGAGCCGGCAAACCGGAGAACCTGCTGGTGATAAAGCTCGAGCCCCCCGCGTATTCGGCCCTGGCCGAGGCGTTCTTCAGGGTAGGCGATTACAGGTCCTGCGGGAGGATGTGCGCTCTGAAGAAGCAATTCCACCCGGCCAAGGTCACCGCCCGGGATACCGAGCTCCTGGCCGACAGCAATAAGTACCTGGAAGAAAAAAAGGCCCCGTCGGCGATACCCGACGTGGCCAGGTGGGGCTGCATCAACTGCAATTACGTGCACGAGGGCCCCGACGTGCCGGACTCCTGCCCGACCTGCGCGAAGTCCAAAGAATATTTCAAACTGCTGTAGCGGCCGGACCCGGGCTTAGCCGGCTAACGGAAATCCGCCAGGGCCCCGCTTATATCTATCTTGCCGAGGTCCGCCTCCACCAGCGGCGCCCGGCCGTCCAGGCCGCTCAGCTCTTCGTAAGAAGGCTTTTTGCTGCTGTACATCACGCCGATGGGCAGGCGTTCCCGCTGGGCGGCCAGCGCCATGGCCGCGCCTTTATCGGCCGTATCGTGCTCCGGCCCCACTTTATAGACCCGGGCCGCGTACCAGTCGAACGTGTTTAGTTTATTGAACGAGGCGCAGGGCTGGAAAACGTCGATAAGCGAAAAGCCTTTATGCTTTATCCCGGCCAGGATCAGTTCCGCTAAATGTTCTTTTTCGGCAGCGTAGCCGCGCGCCACAAAGCCGCAGCCCAGCGCCAGCGCCGTCTCCAACGGCGGGAAGGGGGCCAGTATCACCCCGCCGGGCTGGATCTTCGTCTTCATGCCGGGCTCCGAAGTGGGTGAAGCCTGGCCCTTGGTCAGCCCGTAGATCTGGTTGTCGTGCACTATCACCGTCATGTCCACGTTGCGCCGGATATTGTGGAGGAAGTGATTGCCGCCCTCGCCATAGCAGTCGCCGTCGCCGGTGGTCACTATTACGGTCAGGGCGCGGTTGGCGATCTTCGCCGCCGCGGCGGCGGGCAGGGCCCGGCCGTGCAGGCCGTTGAAGAAGTTGGCCTTTATATAATGCGGCATTTTGGCCGCCTGCCCTATGCCGGAAACGAGCAGCAGCTCGTGCGGCTGTTTGCCCAGGCGCGCCAGCGCGGTTTTAAGCGCCGCCTGCATGCCGAAATTCCCGCAGCCGCCGCACCAGGCCACGGGGTCCGCAGAGTCGAAATCCTTTGTCTCCATCTCAGTTCCCTCCTTTAAGCGCCGAGAGCACTTCATCAGGCGTAAATGGACGCCCGTCGTATTTAAGCACGGACCCGGCGGTTTTCCGCCCGGTTTCCCGCCTTATAAGCCGGGCCAGCTGGCCGGAGGCGTTATTTTCCACGGTCAGCACGCGCAGCGCGCCCTCCAGCGCGGCCAGCGTAGCGGACCCGGGAAAAGGCCAGACTTGCGGGTAATGGACGAACCCGGTGTCTTTCGCGGCGGCGCAGGCTTCGCGCATAACTCCCAGCGTGGAGCCGAAACCGCAAAGCATGGTTTTTGCCCCGGGGTTAACTACGGTGGGCGGCAGTATTTCTTTCGCCAGCCCCGCCAGTTTAAGGTGCAGGCGTTTCTGCGTCATTTTCAACCGCACTTCCGCCAATTCCGTAATGTGGCCTTCGGGCCCGTGCTCGTCGCTGTCGGCAACCGCCAGCATCCCTGACCTGCCGGGGAAAGCCCGCGCCGACACGCCATCCGGGGAATACGCGTAACGGCCCTGCTCGGGGTCACCGTTTTTAAAAATATTGCCCCTGTCCGGCGGCTCGGAGGAAGGCTCGGGGAATTCGATGTTCGTGAACGACTCCGCCAGGTACTGGTCGGAGAGTATCAGCGCCGGCACCTGGAAGCGCTCCGCGGTATTGAACGCGCGCTTGGCGGCCAGGAAGCATTCCTCCGGCGAACCGGGAGTGTATACCGCGCGGGCGAACTCGCCGTGCCCGGCGTGCAGGACGAAATCAAGATCTTCCTGCGCGGTGCGCGTGGGGAAACCAGTGGCGGGTCCCGGCCTCATTACCACGGCTATCACCAGCGGGGTTTCCGTCATCGCGGCCAGGCTCACTCCCTCGCACATCAGCGCGAAGCCGCCCCCGGAGCTGGCCGTCATGGCCCTTACCCCGGCAAAAGCCGCGCCCACGGCCATGTTCACGGCCGCTATCTCGTCCTCGGCCTGCTCCACTATTATGCCGTACTTTTCCGCGTAGTCGGCCACTGTGCTCATTATCCCGGTAGATGGCGACATCGGGTAGGCGGTATAGAACTTGCAGCCGGCGGAGATCACGCCCAGCGCCAGCGCCTCGTTGCCCGCTACCAGGAGGTTACTGCTGTGCGGCGCGCCGGTAAGCCGGAACTCGCTGTTCTTCATGTTCTTCGCGGCGTACTCATAGCCCTTCAGGGCGGCCTTCCGGTTCATGGCGGCCGCCTCGACGCCCTTACCGGAGAATTCCCGCTCCACGGCTTTAGCGGCCTTCTCGAAATTTTCACAGGTTAGCGCGGCAATTATTCCCAGGGCCACGGAGTTAGCGCATTTCGGCCCGCCGGCTTCCTGCGCCAGCGCGAAGATAGGCGCGCTGACCCAGCCTTTCTCCAGTTCTTTTATCTCATAATTCTCCGCGTCCAGCACCAAAAGGCCGCCGGCCGCCAGCGCGGCCTTATTGGCCTCCACCGCCTCCTTGTCCAGCGCGAAGATAATGTCGGCTTTTTCCCTGGGCGCGTAAACCGGGCGGACCGCCGCGCGCACCTGGAAAAAGTTATTTCCGCCGCGTATGCGGGACATGTAGTCCTGTATGGCGAACACATGCAGGCCGCTGTCTTTGTAAGTGCGGGCCAGCATCATCCCCGCGGACACAATACCGTGCCCGGCTTTGCCGGTGATCCTTATATTCAGTTCTTTGTTCATGCTTTCCCCCTACCCGGCTCAAACCTGAAATTCTACTATAGTTCTTAACGCTAAGCAGCTTATATAAGTATTTTTACCAACGGTATTAAGGGGTATTACCGATTGCCGGCGATAGCGTGAACAGGTAGAATTTGGGATCAGGTAAAGATCTATAAGGAGAGATCATGAAAATTCTTGTGGTTTATTATTCGATGTACGGGCATGTTTATCAAATGATGCAGGCGGCCGCGGAAGGCGCAAGAACCGTAAAAGGCGCGGAGGTTACGCTTATGCGCGTGCCGGAAACGCTGCCCGGGAAAGTACTTGCGGAGATGGGCGCGGTAGAGGCGCAGAAGGCGCAGGCGAAAGTGAAGGTCTGCACGGTGGAAGACCTGGCGGCGGCCGACGCCGTGCTCTTCGGCACGCCCACGCGCTTCGGCAATATGTGCGGGCAGATGCGCCAGTTCCTCGATTCCACCGGCGACCTGTGGATGAAAGGTTCCATGATAGGAAAAGTCGGCAGCGTGATAGCCAGCTCCGCCACGCAACACGGCGGGCAGGAATCCACCATACTCTCTTTCCATACTACGCTGCTGCATCACGGCATGGTCATAGCCGGGCTGCCTTACTCTTTCCAGGGCCAGATGGGCGTTAAGGAAATGACCGGCTGTTCCCCCTACGGCGCCAGCACCATAGCCGGCGGCAAGGGCGAGCGCGTACCGAGCCCGAATGAACTGGAAGGCGCGAAGTTCCAGGGCAGGTACGTCGCGCAGCTGGCGGAGAGGCTGACCGGTATTAAGCTGGGCTGATCCTTACACCGTGGTGTTGGGTTATAGCGTTTAGGTATTTGAAGCCGCCGCTGAGCCGGGCGGGTTCTTCAGGAGTTACCGGCATCCCCGGGACAACCTGCCCACCGCGCCAACCTTATTTCTGTTTTTTGATTATTTCTTCCACTTCTTCCGCACCTTCGGCATAAAGCTTTTTTTCACCGGGGGCCAGTTCGCGGAGCAGGCGCAGGAACTCCCCGGCGTGCACGATCTCCTCGTCGGCTATGTCCTTGAGCACCGCCGCGGCCAGCTTGTTATCGGTCGACTCGGCTAGCTGCATATATAACTGGGTGGCCTCGTATTCCGCTGCCACCATGAAACGGATCGCTCTTACGAGCTCCTCGTCCTTAAGCTTCCTGTCGTTCGCCAACCCTGAAAAGGGCGATCCGAAATCCGGCATACTCATTCTCCTTAATTATATATTCCCGGCTTGCGCCTTCAGGCACAAGCCGGGCAAAACTCCTCGCCGGCTATCGTCCGAGATTCTCCGCGGCAAACTCCCAATCTATCAATTTGTCGAGAACGGCGCTGAGGTAGTCCGCGCGGCGGTTCTGGTAGTCCAGGTAGTAGGCGTGTTCCCAGACGTCGATGGTTAACAGCGGCTTCATCCCCATGGTTAAAGGCGAACCGGCATTGCCGGTCTTCACCACCTTGAGCTTGCCGCCGTCCAGCGCGAGCCAGGCCCAGCCGCTGCCGAACTGCGCCGTAGCCGCGGCCGCCAGTTCCGTCTTGCAGTCCTGCAGGGTGCCGAATGCCGCCTTTATCTTACCCAACAGCGCGGCGGGCGCTTCGCCGCCGCCTTTGGGCGCCAGGCTGCGCCAGTAGAAAGCATGGTTCCAGGCCTGCGAGGCATTATTAAAGATAGCGGCCTTGTCCGCTTTGCCGGCTGTCGCGGTGATTATTTCTTCCAGCTTCAGCCCCTCGTACTCCGTTCCCGCCGCCAGCTTGTTCAGGTTATCGATATAGCCCTTGTGATGCTTCCCGTAATGGAAACCAATGGTCTTCTCCGAGATCGCCGGGGCCAGCGCGCTGTCCGCGTAGGGCAGGGCCGAGAGTACATGCGCAGACGCGCTCACTGTTTTGATATTGTTCATTTTTTCTCCTGTATTTAACGAAGGCTCCTAACGCCGCCTCGTAATGTCCGTCCTTTTAACTGTAATATTTCTCCTGCCCCGTCTCTATTCGTATTTCTGCCGGGACTGTTCAGTAGTATTACTCAGCCCGGCTTTTTTTGCCTCCGCGCTGAAGTACAGCGGTTGCGGGCAGTAGCAGGTCCAGGCCGCGGTCAGGATAGGCGGGCCCGCGGCGCCGGAGGCGCCGTGTATGGCGTTGAAGGTTGAACTTTAGCGGCCGAAGCAGGCCGACATCCAGCGCAAGGCGCGCGGCCGGGCGGGCAATTAATCAGCCGCTTGCCCTGTCTTCCCGCAGCAGGCCGTTCCGCCGTACAAGGAGCCCCCCGCGTATTCCGGGCCCCGGGCGGGCTCGCAGGTGAGGTCATCCACAGACAACAGCCGCAGGCCCGGCAGGCACGCCGAAGAAAAAGGCCCGGGCTTGTCCCACGCCTTCACCTGGTCCGCTACCCGGCTCTTGAAGTTGTCCATGCGCACGGCGCAGGTCGTCGCGTCGGGGTCGTGCAGGCCGCCGACCACCGCGGTTTTCACGCATCTCGGGGCCGGCGGCTCTCCGCAGCAGGCCGTCCCTTTATACACGGCCCCCGAAGAGAAGCCGTTTACCGGGTGATCCTGGCAGGAGATATCCTGGACCGACAACAGGATGTCCGGCGCGCACCTGGAAATGAAGTGGGAACTGGTCATCATGCCGCCCATGAAATCGGCCTTGCTCTGCGCGCAGTTCAGGGCAGGATAATGCATCCCCGTGACCACTACGGCTTTTTTGCAGCCGGCGCGGGCAAAGCTTTCAGGGGCGCCTGCGCAGTTGCATCCCCCTTTTGCCACGCTGTCGCAATATTTCGCGAACCCCGGCTTGGATCCGTGTTTCAGCGCGTGGGAGGCACATACCCGTTCCAGGTCGCACGCCATCTTTGCGGCCTCAAGGCCCGCGCAAAGCTTTGCCGCGGGCGCCGCGCCGCCGACCAGGGGCCCGAGCGTCTTTACGCAATGTTCTCTTGAGCAAACCGCGCCAGGCCCGCCGGCGAAGCCGCTGCCGGCCAAAGCGGCCAGCAAAGCCGTGATGAAAACCAGCTTCTTCATGATCGATCACTCCCGTGCTCGTCCCTTGCTGACTGCCTGCCTCACAAGTATAGCCGGCCGAACTCCGCCTTTTCGGATAAATGTCTCTACGGCCGCAGTGCTTTCAGGGCGGACTTGTCTCTGCGCGATCATTAATATGTGCAGGGCAATTAAAGGGACAGTATACTTAACTATTCGAACCGCACTACCCTTACTATCACCGTCAATGCCTGAAGTGGCGCAGGCCGGTGAGGACCATGGACAGGCCCAGCTTGTCGGCGGCGGCTATCACCTCGGGGTCCTTTACGGAGCCGCCGGGCTGTATCACCGCCGTAACGCCCAGCTTCGCCGCGGTCTCGATGGAATCCGGGAACGGGAAGAACGCGTCCGACGCCAGTACCAGCGCGGCGGGTTTGGGATTATCTTTCAGGAAAGCCCCGTACTTGTGGCCGGCCATGAACACGGCGTCCACGCGGGACATCTGCCCGGCGCCGATGCCGACGGTGCGGTCCCTGTCGGCCAGCACGATGGCGTTGGAGCGCACGTATTTTACCGCCGTCCAGGCGAAGCGCAGCGCCTCCTCTTCTTCCTTCGAGGGTTTCTTCACCGTGGGGACTTCCCACTTGTCGCCCAGCAGCTTATTGTCGTCGCCGCTTACCAGCACTTCGTCGCCGACGGAGCGCAGGACCAGGTTATCTTCCGGGAAAGCCCCCCACTTCAAGAGGCGCAGGTTCTGCTTTTTGGCGAAGATCTCCAGGGCGCGCGCGTCGAAATCCGGCGCGCAGATGACTTCCACGAATTTTTTGGCCAGGAACTCGGCTATGCGGCCGTCCAGCGGGCGGTTAACGGCTATGATGCCGCCGAAGGCCGAGAGCGGGTCGGTGCTCCAGGCGCGCTCGAAGGCCTCGGCGATGTCCGCGCCGGTGCCCAGGCCGCACGGCGTTACGTGCTTGAAGATGACGGCGGCGGGCTTATCGAATTCACGCACGGCCTGCCAGGTACCGTAAGCGTCCAGGATATTGTTGTAGGAAAGCTCCTTGCCCTGCAGTTGGGAGAACGGCAGGCCACCTTTGCGCGAATACAGGGCGCAGGGCTGGTGCGGGTTCTCGCCGTAGCGCAGCTGCTGCACCCTTTCCAGGCCGAGGTTCAGTTTTGCCGGGAGAAGTTCCTGCGCCGGAGCGGCAAGCGCGCCGCTGATGGCCCCGTCGTAAGCGGCGGTGCGCGCGAAGGCCTTTACGGCCAGCTCTTTTTTCAGCCCGGCCGCCACCGCGCCGCCATTGGCGCGCATGGATTCCAGCACGGGCGCGTAGTCGGCCGGCGAGGTGAGGACGGCGACGGCGTCGTAGTTCTTGGCCGCGGCGCGCAGCAGGGCCACGCCGCCTATGTCTATGTTCTCGATAAGCTCTTCGGACCAGGGCGCGGCTTTTCTTGCGGTCTCTTCGAAGGGGTAAAGGTTGACGGCCACCAGGTCGATAGGCTCGATGCCGAAGCGGAAGACGGTGTCGGCGTGCTGCGGGTTGTCGCGGCGGTAAAGGATGCCGCCGTGCACGGCGGGGTGCAGGGTTTTCACACGGCCGTCGAGCATTTCGGGGAACCCTGTCAGGGTTTCAAGGGCGCGCACGGGCACGCCTTTTTCTTTGAGCAGCTTGTAGGTGCCGGAGGTGGAAACCACCTCCACGCCCTGCCCGGCCAGGCCTTTGGCGAAGTCCACCACGCCGGCTTTATCTGAGACGGAGATGAGGGCGCGGCGGACCTTGCCGGTTTCGGGCAGGGGGCCGGCGATCTTCACTTTGCCGCTGGCCAGGGTCAGCCTGCCGGCGCAGAACAGCGCGGCGGCGGCGGGGTAGACGGCATGCTCGGCGGTGAGCACGCGCGCGGCCAGGGTGTCGGGCATGTCGCCCTCCAGCACAGGCACGGCCTGCTGCATTATGATGGGGCCGCGGTCGTAATTCTCGTCCACGAAATGGACGGTGGCGCCGCTGAGCTTTGCGCCGGCTTCTATTACGGCTTCATGCACCTTGATGCCGTAGTAGCCTTTGCCGCCGAAGGCGGGCAGCAGGGCGGGGTGCACGTTTATGATGCGGTCGCGGTAGTCGGAGAGCATTTTGGGGCCGAGCTTTAGCATGTAGCCGGCGAGGCAGATGAGGTCTGCACTGTGGTTGCGGCAGAGGTCGGCGAGGTGTTCGTCGTGGTTGCCGGGGGCGAAATCTTTGGGGCTGGCTGTTTCGAAGGGGATAC
>MGUK01000081.1 GCA_001799995.1 Elusimicrobia bacterium GWF2_62_30 | reverse complement strand
AAAATTCTTTTCCGCGCGCGCAGAATTAAAATTAAGTAGTAATTCCCAAGGTTTTTTGAACTCGACGGAAAGCCGCCGCCTCCCGCTGTACCGCGGCGAAGGCTTTCCCAAAACGCCGCCGCTCACTCCCGAAGAGGAAAAATATTTTATCCGCCCGGTCCGCTGAAGAACCTAAGGAGAGAAGCCAATGAAAACTAAGCTCGTGCTGTGCCTGCTTTTACAGTCCGCCATACTGCAGCCGGCCGCGGCCGCGGATAAGCCCGGCTGCAAGGGGGATTCGCTCTTTACCCGGATGCCGGAAACTTTCGTAAAGGACTGCCTGGAAAGCGATTTCGACACGCAGCCTTTCCATTGCGCGCCCGGCAGACCGGCAACTATCGAAGGCCGCTACCTGATGACACGCTACGAGGCTGAAAAAGGCGCCGTCGCCGCTACGCCGGTGCAGGTGCTGCGCAACCATAAGCAGGCCGCCGGGGTGGGGCCGCTGGTGCCCGTTACTTCCAACCGCGGCGAGCCCGGCCGCGCTAAGAACCGCCGGGTGGAACTGGTGGAACAGTAGCGCCGGCAGAAAATGTTTGCCACCCGGCGCATATTGTCGCATAATATACCAACGAAACAGCCTGCGGCGCTGTTTAAAACGGATCAAAGTACTTCAACGGGAGCGCATATGAAAAAGACCGGAAAGCTGATCGGTGCGGGCATAGGCCTGGCGGCAATAACAGCCGCGGGCGCATATTTTCTTTACGGGGAAAAGAACGCCAAGAACCGCGAAAGGGTTTTTGGCTGGGCCCTGAAGATGAAGGGCGAGGTTTTAGAAAAGATGGAAGCTATGAAGACCATAGACAGGGACACCTACCTTAGGATGGTGGACAAGATAGCCGAGCGCTATGCCAAGCTGGAAACCATCAGCGCCTCCGAACTGCGGCACCTGACGGTGGAGCTTAAGAACGCCTGGGCGCACATAGATAAGAAACTGTAAGCGCCGCTCGCTAAAGCCTGCCGCCCGCATAAAACCCGGAGGTTGACCAAATACCTGTTCAGCCCGGACCCTTAATTGCGAAAATATTTGCATGTTAGGGGATAAAGATAATACCAGGCCGTCAGCCGGGCGCAAGGCGCCGTGCCTGCTTGCGTTGTTTTTTCTGCTGCTCGCGCCCGCCGCTCCCGGCTACCCGGCGTTCGGCGTTAGCACCGGCCCCGGCGTAGAGCTTGAGGCCATGGAAAGGCTGACGCCCGACCTGGCCGCCCCGCCCGTCACTTTCACCATCCGGCAGAACTTCGCGCAGGAGGACCTGTTCTCCGGCGAGGCGCAGGACGAGCTGGCCGGCGTAAAGGCCTGGCAGATCCAGATCTTCGACACGAACGGCCGCAAGGTAAGCTTCATCCAGGGCCGGAACAGGCCGCCTTCTGCGCCTATTTCCTGGGGGGCCGTTTCCAGCGGCGGCGAGCCGCTGCCCGACGGATTCTACAGCTCCAGGCTGGCCTGGACCGGCGCCGATGGAAAGGTGCGCACGGCCCCGAAAACTACCGTAAGCCTCCTTACCCCGACGGAGCTCAGGCGCTTCTCCGCCAGGAAGCTGCGCGTGCTCTATACCGACGAAGGGCTGGTGGTCAGCATCGAGGAGGCCATGATCTTCAAGCCCGGGGGGAGCGGGATCCAGGCTTCGGCGCTGCCCGCCCTTCAGGATATCGCTCTCTTCCTGAAGTCCTGCGCCGCCAACAAGGTGACCATCAAAGGCTATACCGATTCCAGCGGGTCCATGGACCTGAACCTGGCCTTGTCCCGCCGCAGGGCCGCCGTGGTCTGCCGCTACCTGCTCGATTCCGGTATCGCCGCGGGCCGCCTGGCCTTCAAGGGCATGGGCCCCGGCAACCCCGTCGCGTCCAACGCTACGGAAGAGGGCCGGGCCATGAACCGAAGGGTTGAGGTAGTAGTTTTAAGAGCCGAAAGCTGACCGGCCGCGCCTATGCCTTAAATGCCCTGAGCGGTCAAAGCGCGTTGATTTGTAAAAAGTTTTTTTGCTACAGTTTGAACGTGCGGGGAACCAAGCCCCGCGCTACCATGGACAAGGCTATCCTCTAATTCGGTCCGCAGTTCACCCGCCGGCAAGCCCGGCCTTCAATAAATATTTTTTTACCACCCGGAGGTACACCTATGGGTAAGGTCCTGATAGAGGCTGAAAGCCTCGCGTTTTCATATCCCGCCGGTACGGAACAGGTATTTTCTGGCGCGTCGTTCCGCGTTTATGCCGGAGACAAGGCGGCCCTGCTGGGCGACAACGGTTCGGGCAAGAGCACGCTGCTGCGGCTGCTGGCTGGCGGGTTGGAGCCCGGCGACGGGCGGCTGGCCAACCGGAAGGCTTCGGTGTTCCTGCTCAGGCAGGAGGACTGCGCCTGCGGCGGCGCCGGCGCCCTGGCCTGGCTGGCGGGGGAAGCCTCGGACCTGGGCGCGGTATTCCTGCGCCTGGAGAAAGCGGAGCTTGCCGGGGACGAAGCCGGGACCGCCGGCGCGGCCGAAGAATTAACGGCGGCGGGCGGCTGGGAACTTGCCGCGCGCATAACGGCCGGCGCGGCCGCCCTGGGTTTCTCAACCGTCGACCTGAAACGCCCGGTGGAGAGCTTTTCCGGAGGGGAGCGGAAGATGCTGGCCCTGATGGCCGGTTTCCTGCGCGGCCCGGACCTGTACCTGCTCGACGAGCCCACCAATTACCTGGACGCCGCGGCCATGGGCCGGCTGGCGGCCGCGCTGCGCGCGTTCAAGGGGGCTTTTGTGGTGGTTTCCCACGACAGGGCCTTCATGGACGCCTGCGTAAGCAAGGTGTTCGAGCTCAAGCGCAGTTCCTTCGGGGTTTACAGCGGCGACTATTCCTCCTACGCGCGGCAGAAAGAGGCCGAGTTCACCCTGGCTGAAAAGAAAAAGGAAAAAATAGAGGGGGAAATAGAAAGCCTCAAGGAGATAGAGCGCAATTACCGGGCCTGGGGCGCGGCCAAGGAAAAAGAGAAGATAGGCGCGGCCGACAAGGGCTTTATCGGGGCGCGCGCCGCCCGGTTGCAGAAAAAAGCCGCCCGCGCCGCCGACCGGACGCGGGCCAAGATAGAAGAGCTGGAGCTGGAGAAGCCTTTTGTGGAGAAGACGCGGCATGTGCTGCTGCCGCCGGCGGCCGGAGCCTTCCTTACGGTCTCGGGTCTGGCAAAAAGCCTGGGCGGCAAGGTGCTGTTCTCGGACCTGTCCTTCTACCTGAAGTCCGGCGAGCGGCTGTGCCTGGAAGGCGGCAACGGCGCCGGCAAAAGCACGCTGATGCGCGTCCTGGCGGGTGAACTGGCTCCGGACGCCGGCGCGGTAAGGCAAAGCGGCGCCGCCAGCGTGTTCTACATGCCGCAGTTCCGCGCGCCGGCGCAGCCGGGCGCCAAGGGCGCGGACTATTTTCCCGGCGCCGCGCTGCAGTCTGCCTGCACCATGCTGGACCACCTCGGCGCCAAGGGGGAGCTGATGTTCACTCCCCTGGAGCGGCTGAGCGAAGGGCAGCGGCGCAAGGTGGAACTGGCGCGGTTCCTGGTCTACGGCGCGGATATAGCGCTGCTCGACGAGCCCACCACGCACCAGGATATAAGGAGCGTGCGGGTGCTGGAGGAGGCGCTGGCGGAGTACGGCGGGATATTGGTGCTGATCTCCCACGACGCGCAGTTCCGCGGGAAACTGCCCGGAAGGATACTGAAAATGTGAAGAGGGACCGGCGAGCCTTCAGGCGTTCTCTGAAGCGCGTCTGGCGGCCGCAGCGGCGCCGGCTATGCACAAGGTGCCGGCCGCCAGGAACAGCCAGTCGCGCGGCAGCATCACGGCGTAGGCGCCCCAGAAGACTATCGAAACTATCATGGCCAGCGGGCTCTTGAGGTTGTTCATCACCGCCAGCACTCCGGGCTTAACTTTTACGGCGCCGGAGTTCCACAGGAAGAAGCCCGCGCCCGAAGCGATAAGGCCCAGGTAGAGCAGCGCCGCCCAGCGCTGCGGGCTGTAGCCGGCCAGTTCGCCCCAGTTGGAACCGAAAGCCGCCCACACGGCGGAGACCAGCACGCCGCCCAGGTAAAGCCAGCCGAAAACGGCGGCGTCGTTCTCCGCCGGGTTGCGGCGGCGCCAGTCCTTGTAGGCCACCTGCCCCCAGGCGAAAGCCGCGTTGGACACCTGCATCACCGCGAAGGCCGTCCAGAAAGTGCGGCGGTCCGCGGCCCAGCGCTCCACCAGCGCGGCGCCCAGGATGGCAACCGCCGCCGCGGCGTAAAGCCCGGTCGGCAACCGCCCGCTGCGGCGCGAATGCAGCAGCGCCACGTAAAGCGGTGTCAGCACCGTGAACAAAGCCACCTGGTAGGCCTGCAGCGCCACAAAGCAGTAGTTGAGCGCCACATACATCAGGCCGAACTGCACCGCCCCTATGCCCATCAAAGCCGGCACTCCGGAGCGGCCGCAGCGCGGCAGGCGCAACCAGGGCAGCAGCGCCAGCAGGGCCAGCGCCAGCCGTATAAAAGTGATCAGCACCGGGTCGGCGCCGGCTATCCATTGCTTGTTTATCCCGAAGGAGAAAGCCCACAGCCAGGAGACCAGTATCAGGCGCGTCATAGTCTAATTGTATAATTTCCGAGGGGCGGCCTAGTTCAGTCCCAGTTCGCTGATATCCGTGTTCAGTTCTTCTTCGAGGGTCTTTGCCTTCTTTACCGGGATACAGGGTTCTTTTTTTGCTTCTTCAGAGGCAAATTTCACCGAGGCTTCCGCCACTTCGAGTTTGACCTGCCGCCATTTAGCCGCGCAGTCTTCGTCGCAGGCGTCTTCGCTGCAGCATTCCGCGGCTTTTGCGGCGGCCTCTTTTCCTTTGGCCAGCAAGGACCTGGTCTTGGCGTTCAGCTCCGCCTCTTCTTCAAGACATTCTCTTAAAGCCTCGCAGTTCAGCAGCCCGTTCTCTTGCGGGGTGGTGCCTTCCGGGCCGGGGGCGTATTTGACCTTTTTGCAGCCGCGTTGTGGCGGAGCGAACCTTATAATGCGGGCAGGCGCGGTGGACTCTTCTATCTCCTGCACGCAAAAGCAGCGGTTCTGCTCCGGGAGCTGCAGCGCTTTCCTCCTGCCGCCTTCCGCGGCGAACCCTATACCGCCGGCGGTTAAAAGGATCGCCGCTGATAAAATGAAGCGCATGCAGCCTCCGGTACTTTCTGAGAATCAAGTCATCCTAATTATAAAGCATTAGCGCCCCGCGCGCTACTGAATTTGGTGAGTTTGGGGTCAGACCCCGGGTCTGACCCCGGACCCCGCTGGGCCCATTGGCCCGGATAATGTACCCCCGGGACCCTTACGGCCCGCGCCGCCGGCTGGTATCCTTTATATATGCGAACACCTAATAAAGTTTTCATCGCCCTCGCCTTATTGTTCTCAGCCTCCGCTTCGTTCGCTCTCGATTTCAACAAAGACCCCATGGCCGGCTTTAAAGCCGCCATGGAAAATAACGGGAATGAAGCCCCGGCCGCTTCCGACCCGGCGGCGGACAGGGCCGCCCTGCCCGAATGGACGGTGATGGTCTTTATAAACGGCAAGAACGACCTGGCCAATTTCGGCGACAGCGACGTGAACGAGATGGAGGTCGTAGGTTCTACGGCGAAAATGAACGTGGTCGTAGAGCTGGGCATGCTCAAGAAGGGCGTAAAGCGCTACTTCGTCACCAAGGACAAGAACGAGTTCGATCTCTCCTCGCCCGTGGTGCAGGACCTGGGCTCGCCCGACATGGGCGACTGGAAACATCTTGTGGATTTCGCAAACTGGGCGAAGGCCGCCTATCCCGCCAAACGCTATATGCTGGTGATCTGGAACCACGGCTCCGGCTGGGTGTCCACCAAGGGCATTTCCTACGACGACGAGACCCGCAACCATATCTCCACCCCGGAACTGGGCCTGGCCATGAAAGCCATAGGGAAAGTGGACATCCTTTCCATGGACGCCTGCCTGATGCAGATGGCCGAAGTGGCCTACGAGGTAAAGGATTTCGCGGAGATCATCCTGGCCTCGGAAGAAACCGTGCCGGGCCGCGGCTACCCGTACCACCTGGTGCTCAAAGATATAAACGCCCTGGCCGCCAAACCCACCGAGGCCGTTGCCGGCAAAGTAGTGGGAACCTTCAATAGCTATTATTCCGGGTTTAACGCTAAGGCCACCCACTCGGCCCTGCGCACCGCGGCCCTGCCGCAGCTGGCGGCGCTGCTCGACGACTGGGCCGCCGCCGCCCTGGCCTACCCGGACAAGGCCAAGCTGCGCGCCGCCGCCAACGAGACGGCCTGCTATTATGTGGACGAGTATAAAGACCTGGCGGACCTGATGGGCAAGGTTTCCAAACTTACCGCCGATCCCCTGCTGACCGCGAAAGGCGACGCGGTGGTCGCCCACATACGCGGCCAGCTTATTTCGGCCAACGCCGCTACCCCGGCTATGGGCGGCGGCTCCAACGGCGTCTCCATCTACGTTTCCCGCGACGGGGCCAGCGCACGCTACAAAGCCCTGGCTTTCTCCGCCGTAACGCGCTGGGACGAATTCCTGGCGACGCTGCCGCGCTACTACCCGCCCACGCCGCCCGACCCCTTCGACCCCTTCAACCCGGATGACCTGATAGTGATCCACTGAACCAGACGAACGCCGTTCCTGATTTTTCTTTTCCGCCGCCCTCGCGGGAAAGCGTGAAAAAATTTATATATACTTGAAGCGATACAAAAGCCAAAAGGGGACTACCATGCCTGTAAGCCAATTAGCCGGGAAAACATTGCCGAAGGAAAAACTTACTGACATTTCCAAACTGCTGGCGGCTTATTATAAGGAAATTCCGGACCCCGCCGTGCCCGAGCAGCGCATCTCTTTCGGAACCTCCGGCCACCGCGGCAATTCGCTGCTGCGCTCCTTCAACGAACGCCATATCCTGGCCGTCACCCAGGCCATCTGCCAGTACCGCAAAAGCGCCGGCGTGGACGGTCCGCTGTTCATCGGCATGGATACCCACGCCCTGTCCGTCCCCGCCTTCGAAACCGCGCTGGAAGTGCTGGCCGGCAACGGCGTTACCGTGATGATAGACGCCGACAACGGCTACACGCCCACGCCCGCGCTTTCCCGCGCCATCCTGGCCTATAACGCCGGCCGCAAAACGGGGCTCGCTGACGGCATCCTGCTCACGCCCTCGCACAACCCGCCCACCGACGGCGGCTTCAAGTATAACCCGACCAGCGGAGGCCCCGCCGGTCCCGAAATAACCGGCCCGGTCCAGAAACTGGCCAACGATATCCTGGAAAGCGGCCTGCACGACGTAAAGCGCCTGCAGCTGGCCGCCGCGCTGAAGGCGCATACTACCCGGCGCTACGACTATACCGGAGAATACGTCCGGGGACTTGCCGGCGTAATCAACCTGGACGCCATCCGCGCCGCGGGCGTGAAGATGGGCGCGGACCCGCTGGGCGGCGCCGGCGTAAAATACTGGGGCCGGATAGCCGAGCTGTACAAACTGGACCTCACCGTGGTCAGCGACACCGTGGATAAATCCTTCTCCTTCATGACCGCCGACTGGGACGGCAAGATCCGCATGGACCCCTCGTCGGCGTTCGCCATGCAGCGCCTGATAGGCATGAAGGACCGCTTCGACATAGCCTTCGGCTGCGACACCGACTATGACCGCCACGGTATCGTCACTCCCGCCGGCCTGCTGCCGCCCAACCATTACCTGGCCGCCGCCATCCATTACCTGTTCCAGAACCGGCCCGGCTGGCGCGCCGACGCCGCCATCGGCAAGACGGTAGTTTCAAGCTCCATGATAGACCGCGTGGCCGCGGGCCTGGGGCGGCGTATGAGCGAGGTGCCGGTAGGCTTCAAGTGGTTCGTAGACGGCCTGCTGGACGGCGGCTTCGGTTTTGGCGGCGAGGAAAGCGCAGGCGCCTCCTTCCTGCGCTTCGACGGCGGGCCCTGGAGCACGGACAAGGACGGCCTGATCCTGGCCCTGCTTGCGGCCGAGATCACCGCCGCCGGCAAGGACCCCGCGCAGGTTTATAAACAGCTTACAGAAAAGTACGGCGTGTTCCATTACCGCCGGCAGGACGCGCCCGCCACCGCGGCGCTGAAGAAAACCCTCAAGACGCTGACGCCGGACCAGGTCACGGCCAAAGAGATGGCTGGGGAGAAGATAGAGAAGGTTCTCACGCGCGCCCCGGCCAATAACGAGCCGATAGGCGGCGCCAAGGTGATAACCGCCGGCGGCTGGTTCGCCGCGCGCCCCTCGGGGACCGAGGACGTCTACAAGATCTACGCCGAAAGCTTCCGCTCCGAGGAGCACCTGGCCCGGATCTTTAAAGAAGCCGAAGCGATGATCTCCGGGCTTTCGGCCCGGTAAGCCGGATAGTGCGCCCGGTATACTTATGGCGGAAAATACTGAGCCCGCTGCGCGTTCCCGCAAGCTGCGGGCGGACATCTTGATGGCGCTGTTGCTGCTGGCGCTGTTGGCCTTCGCCGTTTACCAGGCCGCCAACTATAAGAACTGGGCGCAGGAAAAAGGGGCCGAAAGGCGCGCCGCGGCCGCGGCAGGCGAAAAAAAGTAAATATTCTCTGCGTAGAGGAATACGCGTGGCGGGCTAAGATAAGTATACTGTCCCCATAACTCCTATGTCGCCTGAAGAACTTGTGGAAAGATATTCGGATATGGCCTACGCGCTGGCGCTGCGCCTTACCGGGAACGCCGCCGAGGCCGAGGACCTGGCGGAGGAGGCCCTGATAAAGGCCCTAAAAGGCCTGCCTGGTTTCCGCGGCGGCTCCGACGCCGGGGTCTGGGTGTACAAGATAGTGATGAACAGCTGGAAGAACCAGCTGCGCTCCCCGCGCCTGGCTTTCTGGCGCAGGCTGCGCGGTTTTTATTCCGCGGACAAAGAAGAACTGGCCGTGGACCCGCCAGACCCCGCTCCCGGCCCCGAGCCGCAGCTGGAATCAGCCGAACGCAGCAAGGCTTTTGCAAGCGCCATAGAAGGGCTTGAGCCGCAGGACCGGGCGATACTGCTGCTGAGGGAACTTGACGGGCGGAGCTACACGGATATCGCCGAAATACTCTCCATACCCGAGGGGACGGTGCGGTCCAGGCTTTTCCGGGCGCGCGACAGGCTGCGCGCGTCCCTGCGCGGTTTTCTGGAGGAAAAATGACGCACGAGGAAATAAAAGAATCGCTTTCCGCGTATTCCGACGGGCAGCTCGGGCCGGAACAGGCGGGCGAGATAGCCGCGCATCTTTCCGGCTGTACCGGCTGCAGCGCCGCGCTGCGCGAACTTGGCGGGCTTTCGGCGGGGGTAAAGCAGGCGCTTTCCGCTTCGGCGCCGGCCGCCATGAAGGAACGCGTACTGGCAGGGGCCCGGGTGAAAAAGCCGCTGCTGCGGCCCGCCGCGCTCCTGGCCGGAGCGCTGGCCGCCCTGATCTTCGCGCTGCTGGCCGGCGTGGCGGCAAAACGCTTTATGCCGGCGATGTTCGCCCAGGTGCAGGGCATGATAAACGGCGCCGCCGGCGCCTTGGGCGGCGGCAAGTAAGGACGCCGGGGCAAAGCAGGGAACTTTTTCCGGATTACCGTGTCTCTTTATGTGAAGGCGGCATAAGGAGGCAATATGAAATTCCGGAAACTATTGAAGCGCGCTGGGCAGAATACCGTGGAGTACCTGCTGATGCTTGCGGTGGTGGTGGGCGTAGTGCTGGTGGCCGGGGCGGCGCTCAAGAAATATATGCCGTCCCTGATGGCGCAGGTATCTGAAAAGATATCTATCAGCGCCGACCAGCTCGGCAGCGGGGGCAATTAGGCCCTGGCGAGCCGGGGCGCGGAAGAAATGAAGCCGGGATGCAAAGGAACATTAATGGAAAATACCGCCGATACTCTGGCGATACGCCCCGAGAGCAAAGGGGATATCGACGCTATCAGGAAGCTTAACAAGAAGGCCTTTAAAGGCAACAACGAGTCCAAGTTGATCGACGCGCTGCGCGAGTCGGATATATTCGTCCCCGCCCTTTCGCTGGTGGCGGAAAAGGGCGGGAAGATAGTCGGGCATATCCTGTTCACGCCGGTGGAAATAAAGGACGCGAACAGCGCGGCGCCGGCCCTGGCGCTGGCGCCGATGGCGGTGCTGCCGGAATTCCAGGAGCAGGGCATAGGCACGGCGCTGGTAAAGCGCGGCCTGGAAGAATGCAGAAAGCTGGGTCACAAAATAGTCGTGGTAGTAGGTCACCCTGAATATTACCCGCGCTTCGGCTTTAGCAAAGCCGGGGAGAAAGGTCTGACCCTGCCTTTCGAGGCTCCGCCCGAAGTCTTCATGGTCCTTGAGTTGACCCCGGGCGCCTTAGCCGGAGTCAGCGGGATGATAGAATATCCGCGGGAATTCGACGCGGTCACCTGACCCGGAAGAGGACTGTCCGTTTCCCGGGTCCGTTATGCCGGCCGGGGGGGTGGTGGCGGGGGGGGCGGGTTCATGGGGCGCTGCGCGGATTCGGCAATGCGCTTGTTCACCTCGGCCATGAGCGCCTCCGGGTGAGTTGGCTTTTTCAGCACGGACACCTTGACCATGGCGGCCAGGTTGCCGATGGTTTCCGGCTTGCCGGTGGAGAAGATTATCGGCACCATGTCGTTGGCGGCGCGCAAAGTCTCGTAGACGAAGAGCCCGCCGCCGCCGGGGACGTTCAGGTCCTGCAGGATCACATCGGCCTTGAACTCCTGCTGTATCGCAATCGCGCCGGGCGCGGTATCGGCCGTCTTCACTTCGAAGCCGAAATCCTCGAAAAATTCCTTGGAGAAATCCAGTATCGCCTGGATGTCGTCAACCACAAGTATTTTAGACATATCTATTCCCCTGAAAGCTTAACGGTTATCCAACTCTTAAATATTACAAAAAAAGAGGGCGGGGCTTTCGGCCCCGCCCTCTTTGTCGGTTCATTGTTAAGGCTTACACAATGCCCTGGGCCATCATGGCGTCGGCTACTTTCTTGAAGCCGGCGCAGTTGGCGCCCAGTACGTAGTTGCCGGGCTGGCCCGCTTCGTTGGCGGCGGTCACGCAGGCGTTATGGATGTTGACCATAATGCCGTGCAGATGCTTGTCCACTTCTTCGCGGCTCCAGCTCATGCGCATGCTGTTCTGGCTCATCTCGAGGCCCGAGGTGGCCACGCCGCCGGCGTTGGAGGCCTTGCCGGGGGCAAAGAGCACCTTCGCGTTCTGGAACACGGTGACGGCTTCGGGCGTGCAGGGCATGTTGGCCCCTTCGGTCACGCACATCACGCCGTTCTTCACCAGGTTATTGGCGTCTTCCTCGTTAAGCTCGTTCTGCGTGGCGCAGGGCAGCGCGACGTCCACTTTCACTTCCCACGGGCGCTTGCCCGCGTGGAACTTGGCGCCGAACTTCTCCGCGTACGGGGCCACAACGTCCTGGCCGCTGGCGCGCAGGTGAAGCATATATTCCCACTTCTCTCCCTTGATGCCTTCCGCGTCGTAAATGTAGCCGTCGGGGCCTGAGATGGTCACCACTTTGCCGCCCAGGTCGTTGACCTTCTGCACGGCGCCCCAGGCCACGTTGCCGAAGCCGGAGACGGCCACAGTCTTGCCCTTGAAGCTGGTGCCCTTGGTCTTAAGCTGCTCTTCCGCGAAGTACACCACGCCGAAGCCGGTGGCTTCGGGGCGTATCAGGGAGCCGCCCCAGGTGATGCCCTTGCCGGTCAGCACGCCGGTGAATTCGTTCTTCAGGCGCTTGTACTGGCCGAACAGGTAGCCGATCTCGCGGCCGCCCACGCCGATGTCGCCGGCCGGCACGTCGGTGTCGGGGCCGATGTGGCGGAACAGCTCGGTCATGA
>MGUK01000080.1 GCA_001799995.1 Elusimicrobia bacterium GWF2_62_30 | reverse complement strand
GCAGGTAGATGGCGGCCAGCTGGCCCAGGAAGGCCTTGGTGGACGCCACGCCTATCTCAGGGCCGCAATGGGTGTACAGCACGTGGTCGGCTTCCCGCGTGAGCGTCGATCCCACGGTATTGGTGATGGCGAGCACTTTGGCGCCGGCGGCCTTGGCCTCGCGCACGCCGAACAGGGTGTCGGCGGTCTCGCCGGACTGCGAGATGGCTACTACCAACGTGCCCTTGTTCATCAACTTGGCGCGGTCGGTGAACTCGCTGGCCACGTCGGCGTGGGCCGGGATGCCGAAATTCTCGAACAGCACGCGCCCGACGAGGCAGGCGTGGTAGGCGGTGCCGCAGGCTATAAACTGCAGCGCGGACACGGCTTTCATGGTCTCGGCGGAAAGCCCCATCTCGGCCTTCAGGAGGCTCCCCCCCAGCGGCAGCAGGCGCCCGCGCAGCGTGTTCTCCACCGCTTCGGACTGCTCGTGGATCTCCTTGAGCATGAAGTGCTTGTAGCCGCCCTTCTCGGCCATGGTGGAGTCCCACTGTATCGTAACGGGGACCTTGTCCACCTTCTTGCCCTGAAAGGTATAGAAATCTATGCCGTCCTTCTTCACGGCGGCCAGCTCCCCGTCGTTGAGGAACACCACGCGCTTGGTGTGCTTGAGGAAGGCGGAGACGTCGGAAGCTATAAAATTCTCGCCTTTGCCCAGGCCGACCACCAGCGGGCTGTGCAGGCGCGCGGTCAGCAGCATTGCGGGACAGCGGGACCAGGCCATGGAAAGGGCGAAAGATCCCTTCAGGTCGGCCACGGTCCTGCGGAAAGCCTCGAAGAAGACCGGCTCTATCATCTCCGCGCGGGCGGATTTCTCCTGCACGTGCAGGGTCTTGAGCTTCTCCTCCATCAGGTGGGCGATGACCTCGGTGTCGGTCTCGGATTTGAACTTGTGGCCGCCGGCCAGCAGCTTTTCCTTGAGGTCCAGGTAATTCTCGATGATGCCATTATGCACCACCACCACCTGCCCGGAGCAGTCGGTGTGCGGGTGGGCGTTGTCCTCGGAAGGCGCGCCGTGGGTGGCCCAGCGGGTATGCCCCACGCCGGCCTGGGAGCCCTTCGGCGGCTCTGCGGCCACCAGCTTATCCAGCGCGTCCACGCGGCCGCTCACCCTTTTGAGGTACAGGGCGTTCTTCCCGTCGACGATGGCGATGCCGCAGGAATCGTAGCCGCGGTACTCCAGCCTTTTAAGGCCGTCTATCAGCACTTCGGTGGTCTTGCCCCCGCCTATATAGCCGGTTATTCCGCACATAATTTATGGTTTTCCTTTAAAAGCTTTCCGCGGCCAAGCGGGTACGCGGCAGGCCCCTCAGGGGCGTACCGCGCACAAGCCTGCCGGCCGCAAGGCCGCGCGCCGTTATTGTATGAGCCGCTTCATTTCCGCCACGGCGGTCTTGAGGCCCACGAACATGGCCCGGGAAATTATGGAGAAGCCGATGTTCAGGCAGTCCATCCCCTCGATGCGGGCTATCGGCGCCACGTTGTAGTAGTCCAGGCCGTGGCCGGCGTGCAGGTGCATCTTCAGTTCTTTTACCAGGAACCCGGCCAGCTGCAGCTTCTCCAGCTCCTTGGCCTGCAGCTTTTTGCCCCAGGCCTCGGAATACTTGCTGGTGCAAAGCTCTATGCTGTCGGCGCCCAGGTTATGCGCGGCGCGGATGGCCTGCGGGGCGGGATCGGTGAAAACGCTGACCTCTATGCCGGCGTTGGAGAGGTTCTTTATTATCTTTCCCAGCTCTGTCTGCTTGCCTTCCAGCTTAAGGCCGCCCTCGGTGGTGACTTCGCGCGGGTTTTCCGGGACCAGGCACACCGAGTCGGGGCGGACGCGCAGCGCCAGCTTTTCCATCTCGGGGATGGCGGCCATCTCGAGGTGGATAAGGCCCTTCACTTCGTGGCGGACCCTTTCGATGTCGGAATCCTGTATGTGCCGGCGGTCCTGCCGGAGATGCATCACCACCATGTCGCCGCCGGAGCTGTAAACCACCCGCGCGGCTTCGACGGTATCCGGATTCTTCTCCATGCGCGCCTGGCGCAGCGTGGCTACGTGATCTATGTTCACCCCGAGTTTAACCTGTCTCATATGTAAAACCTCCACCCAGAATTAAAACCCTGACCGGGGCGCGTTCAGCCTTTTACGGCTACCGCGCCGGAATGCTTTTTATAGTGTTCCACCAGCTGGTCGGCTATCGTCTTGATCTTCTCGCGGGACTCGCCCTCCACCAGCAGGCGCAGCAGCGGCTCGGTCCCCGAATAACGGATGAAGATGCGGCCGTTGCCCTTCAGGCCGTCCTCGAACCGGGAAAGCTTCTCGCTGAAGCCGGCCACGTCCTTGAACTGCGGTTTGCTGGAAACCTTTACCTTCTCCACCACCTGCGGGTAGCGCCGCCAGTGGCGCCGGAACCAGCTGAAGGTGCGGCCCATGTCGCGCACGGCCGCCAGCGTCTGCAGGGCGGTCAGGATGCCGTCCCCGGTGGGCGCGAACTCCCGGAAAATTATGTGGCCGCTGGACTCGCCGCCCAGCTTGAGGTCGCCCTTTTCCATGGCGTCGGTCACGTTCTTGTCCCCGACGGGAACCTGCGCCACGCTGATGCCGAGGTCCTGCAGGTACTTGATCAGGCCGTAGTTGGACATGAAGGTGAGCGAGACGCCGTTGTTGGTGAGGCGGCCGCGCGACTTCAGGTAAGGGGCCACCGCGGAAATGAGGTCGTCGCCGTCCATCGCGCCGCCCTTTTCGTCGGCGAACATGCAGCGGTCCGCGTCCCCGTCGAAACTGATGCCGCAGAAAGCGCCCCAGGCGCCGGCGGCTTTGGCCATCTTCTCCGTATGCAGGGCGCCGCAGCCCATGTTGATGTTCTTGCCGTTGGGCTTGTCGCCTATCACCTTCACCTTGGCGCCCAGGTCCCTGAAAATGCGCGGAGCTATCTTATAGGCCGCGCCGTTAGCGCAGTCCAGCAGGATCTTCAGGCCTTTAAGGGTGAAGCCGGGCGGCAGGGTGGACTTGAGGAACTCTTCGTAGTCCCGGGTAAAATCCTTCTTGTGCAGGCCGGGATGCGACGGGCGGAAAGACAGGGGCTTTTTGCCGAGGAGAAGTTTCTCTATCCGGGCCTCGATCTTGTCGTTGAGCTTGAGCCCGTCGGAGGAGAAGAATTTTATGCCGTTGAACTCGGGCGGGTTGTGGCTGGCGGAGATAACTATGCCGAAATCCGCGTTCTCGCGCTTTACCAGGTAGGAAACGGCCGGCGTGGGGATTATCCCGAGGTCCACCACTTTGAATTTGCTGGCCCCCAGGCCTTCCACCAGGTACTTCTTTATAAGTTTGCCGGACGCGCGGGAATCCATGCCGATAAGCACTACCTGTTTGCCGGCGCCTTTTTTCTTATATTTGGGCAGCACCAGCGAGGCCGCATAGCCTATCTTGCGGATGAAATCAGGCGTAAAAGGATAATCCCAGGTGATGCCGCGTATGCCGTCAGTGCCGAATAGCTTGCCCATTTAAAGTCCCGTTCCCTTTCAATCTATATAATATAATTTTATAATATATCACCATGCCAGCGCGAGGGGTGCGACTAGGCGGCGGGCGCTTCCTGCGCGACAGCCCGCCGGACCGCTTAAGGGGGGTTCAGTGAGCGGGCCGCCGAAGGCGGCGAAGCGAACGACGAAGGGGGGCTTCGCCCCCCTCGTGGAGCACCGGGCCGGGTTCCTCTTGAGGCCCGGCGTTAATCGCCCCGAGCGCAGCGCGAGGGGTGCGACAGATGGAAGGATGGCCGAGTGGTTTAAGGCGCCGGTCTTGAAAACCGGTGTACGGTTAATCCGTACCGTGGGTTCGAATCCCACTCCTTCCGAAGTTTTAAAAAAGCCCCGCGCAAGCGGGGCTTTTCTCTTTGAAACTGAGGAAGGAGAGCGGTTCCCGCCTTGGGGACCGGGTTAGCAAAACCGTCCGTAGGCCGAGGCTTGCATAGCGCCGAGGCCGGAGGAAGAGCGAGGCACGGTGTGCCGAGCGCGTTTTGCGCTCCGGTCCCCAAGGCAGGAACCGCACGCCTGGGAGCCATGAAATATTACCCGCTTAACAGGAGGGGAGGCCGGCTCAGAGGTACTTCATGGCCATAGGGACGTCGTCGGTCCAGATGGCGGACACGCCCAGCGAGGAAAGCCAGCGCACGTCGCGCGGGTGGTTGGCCACCCCGGCCGACACGCCGATGCCGGCCTGCTCCGCGCGCGCTGCCTGCGCCTTAAAATCGAACGCCGCCGCGCCCAGCGCGAACAGCTGCTTGGTGAACGGCCAGTCTATCCAGCCAGCGCAGACCCTTTGCGCCCCGGCCCGCTCCGCCGTCCCTACGATATCCGAAGGGAAAAGCGGCATCACCGCCGTACCGATATCCGGCACCGCCGCCCTGGCGGCATCCAGGAAAGCGCTATGCGTGGAAAAAGCCAGCAGGAAGGCCCGCCGCTGCACGCCGGCCCTTTTTATCTGCAGGGCCAGGTCCGCCGCGTCGGAAAGCTTCTCCAGCGCCATCTCGAAATAAAAATCTCGCCCCGGGCGCAGTATCATCAGGTTAAGGATGTCGTCGAGGTGGGCCATCGGCTCTTTGCCGAAGACGCGCAGCGTTTTAAGATGCGCCCAGCTGGCGCCGGACACCGGCCAGGAACGACCGGTCACCCTTTTCACGTTGGCGTCGTGGCAGGCCACGAACTGGCCGTCGCCGGTGCGGCGGATGTCGCACTCCACGGCCTCCGCGCCCGAGGAAAAGGCCGCTTTGAAAGCGGCTATCGTGTTCTCCGGGGCCTTCAGCAATCCCCCCCGGTGCGCGTAAACTTTTATGGCACCCATTTGTGTATTGTACCCAATTTACCTCAAAAAAGAACGCCCGCAGGGAGCGGGCGTCCGTTCACTCACGCTGGCTCACTTCGCTTTGAAAGCTTCGGCCAGCCTGTCGGGAGAAACCACTTTATAGCCGTTCTCGGCCAGCCATTTAACCAGCTTGATGGAAGCGGTGCGGCTCTGGGCGTGGATGTCGTGCATCAGCACAATGCCTTTGCCGCGCTTGCGTATCATCGAAATGGTGTTGGCGTAAAGGGCGTCCGGGTCCTTGGTGGACCAGTCGAGGGTGTCGATGGTCCAGCCCACCGGGACCAGGTCCAGGTCCGAGGCGATGGCGCGCAGCGCGTCCGGCGAGATTATGCCGTAGGGCGGCCTGAAGAACTTCGGGGCGCTGCCGGTGGCGCCGGAGATGCTGGACGCCACGCCGTCGAGTTGGGAGAGGATCTTTTCCACCGAGTAGGCGGTAAAGGGCTTTTCATTTTCGGTGGCGTGGTAATAACCGTGCACGCCCACGGAATGCCCGTCGGCGGCCTCCGCCTTTATGCGCTTCTTGCCTTCCGTCCCCAGGTTCCGGCCCAGCACGAAAAAGAGCGACGGCGCGTTGCCGGCCTTCATCGCGGCGGAAACCTCTTCGGTCAGCGCGCCGGGGCCGTCGTCGAAGGTGAGAATGACTTCGCCCTTCTTCAGGAAGCCGTCGTACTGCACCAGGAACGGCACATTGTTCTTCACGTAATTGATGCGGCAGTAGCCGGCCTTTATCGCCCCGTTGTCGCCTTCCGTCTTTGCCTGCGCGCCAAAAACATTTTCCAGCTCGGCCGCGACGCCCTTCGTCACCCAAGCCGCCACGACAGCTCCATCCGGTTTCCTGAACATGGGCAGGCCGCAGGTGCCGGGCAGCCGGGGCAGCAGCTCGGTAAAATTAACTTCCCCAAGCCCGGCGGCGGCGCGGCGCACCACGCAGGGGTCGGAGGCGGAGAGCTTGATTATCGCGGCGGACAGGTCCTCGACGCGGCCGCGGAGATAGGTGCCGCGCGCCTGGGCGTCGTAGAAATCGGCGCTGTCCTGCGCCACCGAAAAAGCTTTATCGGAGTAGGCGGTAAGAGCGGAATAGTATTCGGCGTACTGCTCCAGGAGCCGGGCCGAGGACGGCGGCGGGGCGGAGGGCACCGTTATCCTGACATCCTTCGGCAGGCCGAAATCAAAAGCTGAAAGGGGTTGCAGGGCGAGAACCGCGGCTAAAGAAGCGTATATAAAGGCCGATTTTTTCATTCCCATCTCCTGTCCTGCAGCTGTCCGCTACAGCTATATTATGACAGGAACGGCGGCGCGTAATAAGAGCAGAAAGGGCAGGGAAAGGCGGGTATTAGGCCCAGGCTGAGGGGGCCAAAAGGGCAGGCCGGTCAGGCCCCGCTGGTGATGAAGTACCAGATAAGCAGCGCTATCACGAGGGACAGCAGCTTTATCTGCCAGTTGTGGGTGAAAAGTTCGGGGATGTTCATGGTCAACGCTGCTCCGGGACGGATTGGGGGGCCGGGGCCGGCTGCGGCGCGGCGGCGGGCGGAGCTTCGGGCCGCAGGGCCTTCCTGAGCAGGCTCTTCTCCCCCCTGGAATGGTACAGCTGGTAGAGCATGGCCTCGAGGTCCTTCGGGTCCACGGCCTGCTGCAGCTTGCCGTTGCGCGCTATGGAGATAAGGCCGTTCTCCTCGGAAACGATCAGGATGATGGCGTCCGCGATCTCGCTTAAGCCCAGCGCGGCGCGGTGCCGCATACCCAGGATCTTGGAGAGCTCCTGCTGCTCGGTGAGCGGCAGGATGCAGCCCGCGGCCACCAGCCGGTTGTTGGCGATAACGGCCGCGCCGTCGTGCAGCAGCGTCTTGGCGTGGAAAATAGTGAGCAGCAGCTCCTTGGACACCTCGCCGTTGAGCCGCACGCCGGTCTCGACGATGTCGCGCAGCCCCATATCCTGCTCCAGCACGATGAGCATGCCCATCTTTTCGGCGGCGGCCGTCTTTATCGCCTCTATCATCTCGGCGATGAACTTGTATTCCTGCGAGACCATGACCCGGCCCAGCGGGTTGGAGCCGATATTGGCCAGCGCTATGCGGATCTCCGGCTGGAAGACGACGATCAGCAGGAAGATACCGGCCAGCCAGAACTGCTGCATGAGCCAGACCGTGGCGGCCAGGCTGAGGAACTTCGCCAGCGCGGTGACCACGGCCAGCACGAACACGCCCCAAACCACCTGCATGGCGCGCGTGCCCTTGAGCAGCAAGATTAGGCGGTACACGATGTAATACACCGCGAAGATATCCGCCAGCTGGTTAAAGTATTTCAGATAAGCCTGCATGTCTCCCCGTTCTTCAGACCGTTTTGGCCGCCGCGACCACTATCTGCTCTATCTCGGCCGCGTCTATGACCTCGTTCTCTATCAGGCGCGCCGCTATGGCGTCGAGCCCGGCCCGGTTCTTGGTGAGGGCCTCTTTGGCCCTGGCATAACATTCGCTGACGATGCGCTGGATCTCCTCGTCGACGATGCGGGCGGTCTCGTTGGAGTGGCCGGCCGAGCGCACGATATCGCGGCCCAGGAACACCTCCGACTCGTCCTTTTTGAGGGAGAGCGGGCCCACCCTCTCGCTCATGCCGAACTCGAGCACCATCTTCTGCGCGTAATTGGAGACCTTAGCCAGGTCGTCGTGCGCGCCGGTGGTTATCTCGCCGAAGACCATCTCCTCGGCCGCGCGGCCGCCCAGCAGCACGCAGAGCCGGTTGAGGATCTCCGACTTGGACGTGAGGTACTTGTCCTCCACCGGGAGCTGCAGCGTGTAGCCGAGCGCGGGGCCGCGGGGGATTATGGAAACCTTGTGCACGGGGTCGCAGCCGGGCAGCGACTTGGCGACCAGCGTATGGCCGGCCTCGTGGTAAGCCACCACCTTCTTCTCATGCTCGGAGATCACCCTGGACCTGCGCTGGGGTCCCGCCATCATTTTCTCTATAGCTTCTTCCAGGTCTTTCATTTCCACGGCCTTTTTCTCTTTCTTGGCGGCGAGGATGGCCGCCTCGTTGACGATATTGGCGAGGTCCGCTCCGACGAAGCCGGGGGTATGGCGGGCTATCACGGAGAGGTCCGCGGACACGTCCATCTTTATCTTGCGGGAGTGCACGGTCAGGATCTCCAGCCGGCCCTTAATGTCCGGGATGGGCACGTTGATGCGCCGGTCGAAACGCCCGGGCCGCAGCAGCGCCGTATCCAGCACGTCGGGCCGGTTCGTGGCGCCGATGAGGATTATCCCCTCGTTGGCTTCGAAGCCGTCCAGCTCCACCAGGATCTGGTTGAGCGTCTGCTCGCGCTCGTCGTGGCCGCCGCCTATGCCGGCGAAGCGCGAACGCCCCACGGCGTCCAGCTCGTCTACGAACACGATGGCCGGGGCGCTTTTCTTGGCGCGCTCGAACAGGTCGCGCACGCGGCTGGCGCCCACGCCCACGAACATCTCCACAAACTCGGAACCGGAGGAGGTGAAGAAGGGCACGCCCGCCTCGCCCGCCACCGCGCGGGCCAGCAGGGTCTTGCCGGTGCCGGGAGGGCCGTACAGCAGCACGCCCTTGGGCAGGGTACCGCCGAGCAGCTTATACTTTTTCGGGTTCTTCAGATAATCGACGATGTCGTTAAGTTCGTCCTTAGTCTCGTCGCAGCCCGCCACGTCCTTGAAAGTGGTCTTGCTCTTTTTCAGGTCCTGCTGGCGGGCCCGGGACTTGCCGAAGCTCATCGCCTGCTTGCCGCCCATCTGCGCCTGCTTGATGAACAGGAACCACCACAGGAAGACGAAAAGCAGGATCCAGCCGATATTGAGCACAAGGCTGGCGATCCAGCTCTTGTCCGCCTCGGCGGAGAAATCGGTGACGCCGGCCGCTTCCATGTCCTCTATCAGTTTGGCGTCCGTCATGGGGACGGTCCTGAAATTGACCTTCTTGTCCCCGTCCTTCATCTCGCCCTTGATCAGGTCCGGGCGGACGGCCACCTTGGTGATCTTCTTGTCGCGCAGGTCCTGCTTGAACTGGGAATAAGGGATGTCGCGCTCGCGCTCCACGGTCTTCATGCTCTGGTAAATAGCGACGAAGAGCATGAACGAGAGCATCCAGAACAGCAACTGTCGGAAATTCTTTTTCAGCGGCATGGGTTGTTTCCTTGTGCTTCTACGGCGGACTTCTTGAGCACGCCGATGTACGGGAGATTGCGGTAGATACCGTTGTAGTCCAGCCCGTACCCGACGACGAACTTGTCCTCTATCGTGAAGCCGGTGTACTTTATGGGCACGGGAGCCTTGCGGCGGCTGGGCTTGTCCAGCAGCGTGCAGATCTCCAGCGACCTGGGCCGGCGGGTCTTCAGGTTCTGCAGCATGTAGTTCATAGTGAGGCCCGAATCCACGATATCCTCCACTATCAGCACGTCGCAGTCCTCTATGCTTTCCTTGAGGTCCAGCAGGATCCGCACCACGCCGGTGGAATGCTCGCCGGCATAGGAAGAGAGCATCATGAAATCCAGCCGGGTATCGGTAGTGATGTGCTTGGCCAGGTCGGACATGAAGAGCACGCAGCCCTTCAGCACGCCCACCAGGGTCACGCAGCGGCCCGCGTAGTCGGCGGAAATGCGCGCGCCCAGCTTGGCGACGCTGGCTTCCAGGTCCTGTTTCGAGATAAGGATCTCTTCCAAATCCTTGTGCATAGAGCTATATTCTAGGTTTTTTGGCGCCCTTTGCCAATGATTAACCAGCGCGTTTATCAATAATATATATGCGTAGGGTCATGTATGCCACCCGCCCCTGGCGCCCGGGCCGGGTAGGCAAAACCTTCCGACGACCGAGCCTTGCGTAGCGGCGAGGGAGGAGGATGAGCGACGGCCACGGTGTGGCCTAGCGCGTTTTGCATACCCGGCCCGGGCGGCAGGGGCGGCCGCCCATACAAAGAACCGGAGCCCGGGACAGTTCCGGGCTCCGGCTCGAACAAACCTTGCCGCGGGGCTCTATTTCTTCAACTGCTCGTAGAAGTACTTGGACATGATCTTCGACAGCCAGCCCGGCTGCCCTTCCAGCTCTTTGGCCGAGCGGACTTTCTTGGCCAGCGAGAGGTCGCGAGCGAAAACCGCGTCCAGCTGCGCCACGGAACCGCGGTCCAGCACGTTCACGTTGAGTTCGGCGTCCGAGCGCTCGCCGCGGGGGTGCAGGTTGTAGGAACCGATGCTGGCGAACTCGCCGTCCACCGTCATGAACTTGGAGTGCAGCGTCTGCGCCTCCCCCTGCTTCAGGTACACCTTGGCGCCGGACTGCACCAGCGGGATCAGGCACTTGGCCATCGCGTCGATTATCGGCTTGCCCTCGGCGTCTATGCTCTCCTTGGAGTTGGTGAGGATGTTGACCTCCACGCCGCGGTCCAGGGCCTCGATCACGGCCTGGGAAACCACCGGGATGGCCACGAAGTAGGCGTTCTCAATGTTTATGGTCTTGGTCGCGCCATACATCGCCTTGATGATGCTGATAAGGATCGGGGCGGTCTTGGGCGGGTTGGAAAGCAGCACCGACACCTGGGCGCTGCCGCCCTCGAAATCCGCGTTCTGCGGGCCGCGCACGTCCACCGACTTGAAGGGGAGCTTCTTCTTCGCCACGTTGGCGTTCCACTGGTCGCCGATGAGCTTCTTGGAATCCAGGACGGCGGGACCGGAAAAGATAACGTCCGTGTCGCGCCACTTCACGCTGCCGGAGCCCTTGTGGGAATACACGTCGCCGAAATTCATGCCGCCTGCTATGGCGTACTTGTCGTCCACTATCATGATCTTCACGTGCCAGATGTCCCCGGCGCGGTCGGGATCGTTATGCCGGACCACTTCCACGCCGGCCGCTTCCATCAGCTTCACGACCTTGCGGCCGTGGCTGGAGGAAACATTGTTGTCTATCATCACCTTTACGTCCAGGCCCTGCTTCTTTTTCTCGATAAGCATCTGCGCGGCTTCGTAGCCGGTGGTGTCGTCGTAGAAGGCCCAGCTGGAAACGAGCAGGCTCTTCTTCGCGTTCTTTATGAGGGAATCTCTGACGCGGAAAGATTCCACGCCGTCTATCAGGAATTTCGCGGAGTGGCCGCCGCTGAAGCGCGCGCCGGTGGCGTTCTCGAATTCGTTTATAAAGCCGCCGTCCGTGAACAGCGAGGGCTGGCCGGCCTGGCGGGCCGGGAAAGCCGTCGACTTGGAGGCTTTAAGCACGCGGTCCGAGATCTCCTCGAAAGAGGCGGGCTTTTCCGTGCCGGGCAGCCAGCCGGTATCGGAGACCTTGCTCCTGATGGTGTTCCAGATGGTGGCGGCCAGGCCGATGTAGGAAACGGGCTCGGTGCCGGCGAACTCGGGCGGAACGGAGGCCTTTTCTTCCGATAGTCCGGGGACTTCATATTTGAGATTTACGGGGGCGGGCCGGCTTACCGCGGGCGCCTGGTAGGAGGACCGGGCCGAGGCGTCCCGCTGCACGGGGTAGTCTTCGTAAACGCTGATGCCGAGGGCTTCGGCCGTCTTCGAGATCTTGGTGTTATAGTCGCCCGGCTTCTTATCGGCGCCGCCGTAGAGAGCCTGGGCTGAGACGAATTGGGGAAGAAGAGCCATCGAAACTGCGAGCGAGATAACGGGTTTCTTTATTAGCATACCCATAGTATACGGCTCGGGCCGGAACTTTCAAAGGGCCGTAAAGGCAACAAAGGCAAAAAAAAGGGCCTATGCGGACATAGGCCCTTATGCGCCCTTTCCGGGCACCGCGCGGGTATTAGCCTGAATCCTGCAGTTTAAGATAGATTTCAAAGGAAGAATCAGGAAACAGAATAATTCTGCAGGATTCCCCGCGCAGCGGGCGGAGGGCCCAGCGCTATGCGCGCCCGGCCCGACGAGGCGTATGCCTCCCGAAGGGCGCCCGCTATGCGGGCGGAAAGTTGCACCGGCAACTTTCAGGTCAGTCCAGGTCCATGGGGTTTATGGGCCGGGAAGTATCCCCCGAATCCTCTATCCTTTTCTTTTCCTTCTCGAACTTGTCATTAAGTTCTTTTTTCTTATCTTCCAGGGATCTGCCCGCGTTGTTAAAATAATCGTCAAGCCGGCTTTTTTCGGCCTTCATCTTCTTGATGGCCTCCTGCATCGGGTCTACGCCTTCCTTGACCACCGGCTTCTCCCAGTGGCGCAGCACCTTGCCGGTCTTCCGGTCCACTTCTATGCGCACCTTGCAGCACGGGCAATCTATCAAATAAGACCCTTCAGACATAATATATCCCCCCTACTTAATGCCCCACAGCGGGTGCTGCTGCGCGAGCAGTTTCACCCGGCTCAGTTTCAAAGCGGCCAGGCAGCAGGCCTCACGCAGGAATTTTTCCGACGGCGGTCTGACCCCGCGGCGCGCGGTGGCCGGCTGTATGAAGAACGGCATGCCCGGCCGGACCGCGGCCGTCAGCGAGACCGCCTTTTGCAGCTCGGCCATCTTGGTGCGGGAAGTCACCACGGTCTTCACGAAAGTTTTTTCGGGGGCCGCCGCCAGGAAGCTGGCGTGCGCTTTCCAGGCGGCCCTCTGCCCCGTGGAGGACGGCAGCTTGATGTCCGCGGCTATAACGTCGCAGCAGCGGCGCACCTGCGCGAGCTCGCGGTAAAGCACGCCGTTGGTCTCCAGGTGCACGGCAAGCCCCGCTTTTTTGAGCGCCGGCGCCAGCGCCTTTATGAACCGCCAGTGCAGCAGCGGCTCCCCCCCTGTCAGGGAGACCGCGCGCGTCTTTTTCGCTCTGGCCAGTTTTATTACGGCGGAGGCCGCTTCCGCCGGGCTCATCGTGGCCGCCCCCGCGGCGCTCCGCGCGGCCGGCTCGTCGCAGTAGGAACAGTCCAGGTTGCAGCCGGCGAACCGCAGGAACACCTGCTTCTGCCCGGCGTACAGCCCCTCCCCCTGCATGGACGCGAAGATCTCTGCTACCGGGGCTTTCATCCGGGACGCCCCGCCGCTAACGCCGGGTCCGGGACGCCGGCATCCGCGAAACCCTTGGCGCGCAGTTTGCAGGAATCGCAGCGCCCGCAGGGCCTGCGCCCGCCCGAATAACAGGACCAGGTAAGCCCTAGCGGGGCCTTGAGCCGCAGCGCCAGGCGCACTATTTCCGCCTTGCCCAGCTTTATCAGCGGCGTAAGGAGTTTTATCTTTTTCCCGCCGGCGCCGCTGCGCGTCCCGAAAGCGGCCGCGCGGGCCAGGGCCTTGTAAAAAGCCGGCCGGCAGTCGGGGTAGCCGGAATAATCTATCACGTTGGGCCCTAGCACCACGGCCTGCGCGCCTATGGCGTCGGCCAGCGAGAAGCCGGCCGAGGCGAAAACGAGGTTGCGTCCCGGCACGTAAGTGGACGGGATCGCTTTACCCGAGCCGATCTTTGAAAGGCTCACGTCCGGCAGCGGCAGTTTCCCGTTGACCAGCGAGCAGGAGGAGAACCACGGGAACTTCAGCGCTATCTCGTAAAGCTTCACCCCGGCCAGGCGGGCTATGGCGCGGGCGCTGGTGTTCTCCCGCGCGTGGCGCTGGCCGTAATTAAAAGAGACGGCCTCACAGTCGTAGCCGCGGGCCAGCGCCCAGTAAAGAGCGGTCGTCGAGTCCAGCCCGCCGGAAAAAAGTACCACGGCTTTTTTCTTCATACGGCCGCCCCTCCCGCGTTATCTATTATGCCGACGCCGTTGACGAACTTCAGCCGCGGCACGGCGCGGAACAGCCCTTTTTTCAGCGCTATCTCCATGTCCCGCTTACCGGTCTCGGGCCTGCCGGCCAGGAAGTCCAGCACCCGGCCGCTGGCGTGGATCTCGCGCAGCGCCTCTTCGAAAGCGTCCTCCCCGGCCAGCGCGCGTTCCAGCGCGCGGGCGCAGATAACGTCCTCCACGTGCGCGCGATTATAGAACAGGCAGGCCGGGACGATGAGCGTGTCCCTGGGCGCGGCGAGGCAATACGAGACGAGCGCGGGGAAATTAGCGAAGCAGGCTATGAGCACCTCTTCGGCGAGGGTCAAAGACGTGGCGGCCGGGGAGCCGGAATTGGTCACCGACAGCGCGGCGCGCGCGGGGTCGGAGCCGTAGAGCGCCGTATGCGGGGAATTGTCGTACTGGTCCACGCCCGGCCCCAGGTCTATCTCGGAAAAAAGGTCGGCGTTCTTCTCCAGCTTGCCGGCGGCCACGGCCCTTTCGGGGCTCGCGTAAACGCGGACGTCCCGGCGGCCGGCTTCCACAAGGGCGCAGATGGTATTGGAAAAGCGGAAAAGGTCTATGACCAGCGCGCGGCCGCGCCAGGCCCGCGCTTCGGACTGCTCCAGGGCTATGCGGACGCCCGGCTTATTTGGCGATAGGGGTCGAGGCTGTTGCGGCATATTTTATCGCAAGGGCGCTCAGGTAAACTTCAGGCTCATGATAGGTTCCCAGGTCGGGGCCGGGCGATACGGCGTCGAACACGATGATGACCCCGTCGGCTCCCAGCTTGGCGGCGGCGGCCCTGGCCTTGCGCCTCTGGCTCTCCATCATTTTCTCCGAGGAGGCCGGGATGTGCTTGCCGTGGATGATGCCGATGCCGCCCCATTGGCGGCGCGTCTCCGAACGGGAGGAGAACACTTCCACCTCGGACTCCCGGCGCGGGACGAACGCCGGGCCCACCCGTATAACGTCCAGCTGCGCGGCCGCGCAGCCGCAGAGGGAGAAGAGAAAAAGAAAACAGCCGGCCTTCAAGGCTGGTCGATCCCCAGGTCCCTGCATATCTTGCGCACGGTAAAATCCGCTATCTCGTTATGCCGGGTGACCGGGATCTCCTTGTTGGAAACCGGGTTCTGGAAGACGGAATATTTCCCGCCCTCCCTGGAAAGTACACACCCTTTACTGATCAGATGCCTCACAAGGTCTTTGCGTTTCATATTTACCTCATCGGGCCGCGCGCCGCCGCGCCGCCGCACATATATTTTAGCATTCTGCCGGGGGGTACGTCAGTCGGAGCTGCGCCCGATAGTGCCCGCCACCTTCCAGGAAACGGAGCTCCTGCCGGCAATGACCTGCACGAAAGTAATGGTGCCGTCGTCCGGGCTTTCAAAGACCAGCAGGTTGCGCCCGCCGTCGCTAATGACGCCCTTACACTGGCCGTAGGAGATCGGCATTCCCCCGGGGATGTCGGCTTCTTCGCGTTCCCCGGCGGCCGCGTCGGCCCGCGCCGGCGCGCGCCCCGTCTCGTCGACATCGGACCTGGAATCTATCATCACCGTGCCGTCGTCCTCGGGTTCGGCCTGTTTGGACCGGGCGGCCGCGGGCCTCTCCGCTTTTTTACCCGGCTGTACGGCCGGGGCCGCCGCCGTGGCCGGCCCGGCTTTAGCCTTGGCCGCCGCGGCCGCGTTCTTGTCCGCCGGCTGGGCCGCCGGCTTGGTCTCGGCCCGGGCGTAGATCGAAACCGCCATCAGCGAGCCCACGATAAGCGCAAGTGTTCTGCTCATATCAGCGCACCTCCATAAAAGTCTGGAAAACATAAATTCAGAACCTTTTCACACCGACCTCGCCGGTCTTCAGCCCGAGCAGCTTCCGGGCCAGGGACGAGAAACGCTCCGGCGCGTCGCTAACGTAAAATTCGCATTCTCCCCGCGACCGGCCCGGGTTAAGGAGCCCGCGGCGGGACAGCTCCAGCCTGGCGGCGCGGGCCGTGGCGAGCGCCGAATCCACTATTTTCACGCGCGGGCCCATCACGCGGGCGATGAGCTTTTTCAGGAGCGGGTAATGGGTGCAGCCAAGTATCAGCGCGTCTATCTTCCTGCCCCTGAACGCGGCCAGGTACTCCCTGGCCACCAGGCCGGCCAGCGGCTTGGAGCACCAGCCTTCCTCCACCAGCGGCACGAACAGCGGGCAGGCTTTTTCCGTAACCCGCACGTCCCGGCGCGCCGCCTGCAGCGCGCGGGTATAGGCCCGGCTCGCCACCGTGGCGGCGGTGCCGGTCACCAGTATTTTCCCGCCGCGCGGAGCCAGTTCGAGGGCGGCGCCGACCCCGGGGGTTATCACGCCCAGCACCGGCACCGGCGAAATTTCCCGTATCTCCTCCAGCGCCAGCGAAGAGGCGGTGTTGCAGGCGACGATGAGGAACTTTATTTTTTTCGCGAACAGGAAGTCCGCTATCTCCCGTGAGAAGGACACCACCGCGCTTTTTGATTTGGCGCCGTAGGGGACGCGCGCCGTGTCGCCGAAATAGACCAGCCGCTCCGCCGGCATCAGGGCGCGCACGGCCTTGAGCACGGTAAGCCCGCCCAGTCCCGAGTCGAAGATGCCTATCGGACGTTCTGATTTCAGCATAGCCGGTTCAGCTCGGTTCACTTCCACTGCTTCATTTCAGCATATTTCAATATGCCGCGGTAAATCGAGTTGGATATTTTCGCGCGCACTTTCTTGTCGTTAAGGTTCTTCTGGTCGTTGGAATTGGTCATGAAGCCCATTTCCACCAGGATGCCGGGGCTATAGGTGCCGCGCAGCACGTAGAACGCGGCCTGTTTCACGCCGCGGTTGGCGAAAGGGGTGCGCTTCTCCATTTCGGCCGAGACCAGCCCCGCCAGGCGGCTGCCCTCGTTCACGTATTCGTTGCGCGCCATGGAATGCAGCAGCATGGCCGCGGCGTCCTGCTGCCCGCCGCCGTCCTCCAGGCCCACCACGGAATTTTCGTAGTCGGCCACCTCGGCGGCCCCGGGGTCCGAAGCCTTCTCGGACATGAAGTAGATCTCGAAGCCTTTCTCCTTGCGGTCGCGGGAAGCGTTGGCGTGGATGGAAACGAAGATGTCCGCCTTGGCGTTGTTCGCGATAACGGAGCGCTCCGCGAGCGGCACGAAAGTATCGGAAGCGCGCGTAAGTATCACGGCGAACAGCTCCTCGCCCTTGAGCAGTTCGTACAATTCTTTCGCCACGGCCAGGTTCATTTCTTTTTCCTTCAGGCCGAAAAGCTTCTTGCCGCCGGGGTCCTTACCGCCGTGCCCGGCGTCGATCACGACGGTTTTCCTGCCGGACCGTTCCACCACCATCTTGTCCGGGATCTTTACCGAGGGAGCCGGCTCCGTGCCGGCGGGAGCGGCCGCGCCGGGCGCGGAGGCGGCCGCGGCTCCGGCGGCAGCGCCCGCGGAAGCTCCGGCTCCCGCGGCTGAAGCCAGGGCGCCGGCCGGGGAAGCCCCGGGCCCGGGCTCCGAGGGCGCGATCACGCGCGGCTCCTGCGCCTCGCGGGGGCCGCCGATGCCCTGCGCTATCGCGTCCCTGCGTTTGGAAATGTCCAGGACTATCCTGTCCGGGTCCGAAAGCCTGAAGGCCTCCACGGCGCCGAAATTATCGTCGGGATTGACCACCAGGCGGGCGATCTTGTTCTCCTGGACCAGGTCCACGCCGCGCACGACGCCGTCCCCGATGTTGATCTTTTCCTCCCCGCCTATCACCCCGCCGGCTATCGTCACTATGAACAGGTTGTTCTCCTTCTGCGAGGCCTGCCATTCCAGCGGAGCTTCCATGTACACCACTATCCTGGTCTTATCCTGGTAGGAGAAGAAATTCACCGAGGTGATATTCACGTCCTGCTGGGCCGCCAGGGCGCTGGTGGCCTGGTTGTAGTCCAGCCTGAAGCCGAACGCGCGGGCGAAGTGTTTCGAGATGAAGAAGTCCAGCGCCAGGAAGGCCTTCCCGCCGCGCACGATGAGGGGATTGGGAAAAACCGTCTTCTCGTCGTTGAGCAGCACAGAATCCGACTTCATGAAGAAGACCACCTTGTTCCCCTTTATCTGCAGCAGCAGTTTCCCGGAAACGGGGTACCAGTATATTTTCCCGCCCATCACCCGGGCCGCCTGCGAGGCGTCGAGGTAGGGCGTGCCGCTGAGGCTGTAGGTCCCTATCTTCCCGGAGTAGACCCCGTTCTTGAGGTAAGAGACCTCGGCCACCTTGGCCCAGGACGGGGCGCAGAGCGCCGCCGCCAGAAAAACTCCCGCTATTATTTTCTTCAGCATAAGATCCTTGAACGCTATCCCTCCGCGCTAAATACCGGCCGCAGGGCCTTATTCGAGTATGATCCTGTAATCTTCCCACGTGAGCTGCGGGTCGGCCGTCAGCTTCACGCCGCGGTGCACGTTCTTCTCCAGCAGCGCCTGTTTCTTCTTGAGCGACTCGCAGAGGATGGGGTGGACCACCACGCGGAGGTTCCCGCCTGGGCGGCCCATCGTGATGCTCTGGATCTCGCGCTGTATCTTGATGATGATGCTTTCGCTGGAAAGCACGCGGCCCGCGCCGTGGCATTCCGGGCATTCTTCGGTGAGCAGGCTGAACGTGCTCTCCCGCTTGCGCTCGCGCGTCATCTCCACCAGGCCCAGCCGCGTTACCGGCAGGATGCGTATTTTGGCGCGGTCGCGCTTTACCGCGGCTTCCAGGTTCTCCACCAGTTTGTGCCGGTTGGAGGCCTTTTTCATGTCTATGAAGTCTATCACGATGATGCCGCCGATATTGCGCAGGCGCAGCTGCCTGGCCACCTCCTGGGCGGCCTCCAGGTTGGTGGCCGTAACGGTCTCTTCCTGGGACTTGGACCCCGTGAAGCGCCCGGTATTCACGTCTATCGCGCAGAGCGACTCGGCCTCCTGGATTATCAGGCTGCCGCCGTTGGGGAGCGGCACTTTTATCTTGCGCAGGTCCTCTATCTCCTTCTCCACGTTGAAGGCCTTGAAGATGGGGGTCTTGCCGTCGTAATACTTCACGCGCTCCTTGAATTCGGGAGAGATCCTGGAGACGAACTCCTCGACGTTGCGGAAGTCGTCCTTGTTGTCGAGCATGTAGATGGCCGTCTCCTCGGAGAGGATATCGCGCGCCACCTGCAGGGTCATGTCCATGTCCTTATGCAGGAGCGCCGGCGCCCTGGACGTATCGAAACGGCCCTGCACGGTGTCCCAGAGCTTGAGCAGGTATTTTATTTCTATCTGGAGCTCTTCTTCGGTCGCGCCCTCGGCTTCGGTGCGCACGATGCAGCCCTTGGTGCCGAGCGTGGCCGGGTCGGCTATCTTGCGGATTATCTCGGAGAGCCTGCCGCGCTCCGTCGCGTCCTCGATGCTCTTGGACACGCCTACGAATTCCTGGAAAGGCGTGAGCACGAGGAAGCGGCCCGGCAGGGACACGTCCATGGTGACTTTCATGCCCTTGGTGCTGATGGCGGCCTTGGTGACCTGCACCATCACCTCCTGGTCTTTTTTGAGCAGGCGGTCTATCGGGTCCTTCTGGTTGCCGAGCACGTCGGAGATGTAGATATAGGCGTTCTTATCCAGGCCTATGTCCATGAAGGCGCTGGAAATGCCCGGCAGCACGTTCTCCACCCGGGCCTTGTAGATGTTGCCCACGATGTTGCCCGAACTGCGGCGCTCCCAGAACAGCTCGGAGAGCCTGCCGTCCTCCACTATCGCTATCCTCGTTTCCTCGAAGGAAGTGTTGGCGAAGATTTCTTTCTTTATCCTTGAATTGTTGCCCATATGAGATTGCTCCTTAAAACAGACTATTGCCCGCCGCGGCGGGTCAAAAAACCACCAGCTTGCCTTCCGAGTCCTGCCAGTAAAGCTCCTTGCGCAAGATGCGCTTCAATTCCGGTCTGCCGCCGGCCATCAGTTCCGCCACTATCTCCGGCTTCACGTTCCCCCCCGGGGAAAGCTTCAGGGTCAGCTTGAGCAGCCCGGCGGTGGCGTCCCAGGACGCGGACAGAAGCGGCGCCCTGGCGTCCAGGGACTTCCGCTCTCCCGAAGGTTTTACTTTTTCGTACGGCACGCTCTTGAGGGCCGCGAAGGAATCCACGGCGGCCTGGGAGAACCCGGCCGGGAAAGTCCCCTCCAGGAAATACTCCGCGGCGTTCACGGCCGCCTCTATCGACGGGAAGAAGACCGGGATGCGCCTGGCGGACGCCAGGCGGAAACGTTCGTCGTCGAGCGGCAGCATCTTCTCCCGCACCTCGTCTTCCTTTACGAACTCGTCCAGGTAAAGGTCGGCGTACTCGCAGAGGCTCTCGTAGCCCACCGAGATGGCGGGGCCGAACGCCATGCGCGGCATCAGCGCGGCGCCGGCCTTGGCGGGCCTGTACTTCAGGCCGCTGGCTACCGCCCTGGAGCGCAGCACTTTCAGCTGCTCCAGGTGCGTCATGTTCCTGGCGGGTTCGAGCCTGGCGAACTTAAGCCTTATCCTTGATCTTGGTCCTTCGTCCATAGGTTTATACCAGAGCGTATCTTCTCGCGTATATCGATTCCACTATCCCCAGCGCCATCAGCGTGGCCACCAGGTTCGAGCCGCCGTAGGAAAGCAGCGGCAGGGGCACGCCGGCCACCGGCGAGAACCCGAGTATCATGCCGAAATTTATCCCGAAATAGACCAGGAACATGCCGAAGATGCCGCAGTTCACCAGGTAGCCGAACCGGTCGCGCGCGAGCCGCGCGCACTGCATCACGCGGCGCATCAGCACCGCGTACATCAGGGCCACCAGCAGCATCCCCCAGAACCCCATTTCCTCCCCCACCACCGCCAGTATGAAATCCGTGTGCCGCTCCGGCACGAAACCCAGCCGCGACTGCGTGCCGGAGAACACCCCGCGCCCGAAGATCCCCCCGGAACCGATGGCTATCCTGGCCTGCAGCAGGTTGTAGCCGGCGCCGCGCGGGTCCGATTCCGGCGACAGGAAGACCTCGAGCCGCTTCTGCTGGTATTCCTTCATCTGGCTCTTCACCACCACGCCCGAAAAGAAACCCAGGATCAGCACCAGCGCCGCGCCGGCGAAATAAACCCCGGAGACGTTGGCGTAAAGCCGCACGGAGAGCTGCCAGAACAGCCAGGCCACGACCGACATGCCCGCCACGAAAAAGAGGGCGCTCCAGGGCGAATCCGACAGGTGGAAGAAGTAGCTGATCAGGGAACTGTCCATCAGCTCCGGGTTCAGCACGATGATCGTCCAGAGGATGGGGAACAGCGCGGAGATGAAGGCGTAGCCGAGTATGATCGAGAGGTGGAAGAGGCTGGCGCCGGCCGCGAAAAGCATGAGCAGCACGATCGGGAAATTTATCAGGATGGCGGAGAAGTCCGGCTGTTTTATCAGCAGGAAGAAGACCGGCAGGCACAGCGCGAAAGCTCCCAGCACCGTTTTCAGCTCCCGGATCTTGCCGATGCGCTTATCCAGGAAATTGGCTAGCACCAGGATCAGCCCCACGCGCGCGAACTCCGACGGCTGCACCGAGAAGATGGGCAGGCGGTACCAGGACCGCGCCCCCTTGTCCACCACGCCGAAGAGCAGCACGCCGGCCAGGAACAGCAGGAGAAAACCGTAGACGAACTTCCACTGGTCCTGGTAGATCTGGTAATTCAGGCTCCACGCCGCGGCGAAGACGGCAAGCCCGATAGGGATGGCCATGAACTGCACGCGGATGATGCGCGCCTGCTGCGGCAGCGCCGTCACCGAGGAGAAGACCGCCGCCGTGCCGATAGCGAGCAGCACCAGCACGGCGAAGAACAGCACCCAGTCCATCCGGTTCTTCTTAAGGCCGCCCTGCGGGGTGAAGATCATACCCGGGCCCCCGGTTTCACGGCGGGCGCTTCCGCCGGCGGGCCTACGAAAGGCAGCTCCGGTTTTTTCACGGCCAGGTCCTCGCGGAGCACGGCCTCTATCACGGCCTTGGCTATGGGGGCCGCGGCGGACGCGCCGTGCAGGCCGTGTTCCACCAGCACCGCCACCGCCACCCTTGAAGGCTGCCCGTTCACGGTGGCGTAAGCCACGAACCAGGCATGGTCCTTGCCCTGCGGATTCTGCGCGGTGCCGGTCTTGCCGAACATCTCCGCTCCGGTTATCTTGGCCATCTGGCCCGTGCCTTCGAAAACCACGTTATGCAGGCCGTCGCGGATCAGCGTCCACGTGGTCTCTTTCAGCTCCGCGCGGCTCAGGATCTCCGGCTTGCTCTTGAGGGTGACCTGCCCGTCGTTGCGGACTATCCGGTCCACGTAATAGGGCCGGTGGAACAGCCCGCCGTTGGCGACGGCGGCTATCATGCCCACCGCCTGCATGGGGGTCATCAGCGTTTCCCCCTGGCCGATGGAGAGGTTCAGCGTATCGCCTATGAACCAGTAACTTTTCTTGGCGGCGCGCGGCCCGGGCCCGAACACGTTGCCGCCCTTTTCCTCGGGCAGCGCTATGCCCGAAGGCTGTCCCAGCCTGAAGGCGCGCGAGTATTTCTCGATGGTCAGCGCCCCTGCCCGCTGGCCGGCGTTGTAGAAATAAACGTCGCATGATTTGGTCAGCCCGGTGATGAAATCCACTTTATTGTGGCCTTTCTTCTCCCAGCATTTGAAGACGCGGCTGCCCGCGTCGTAATAGCCCGGGCAGAAGAAGGTCTCTTCGGGCTTCAGGCGGCCGGATTCCAGTATGGCCGCGCCGGTTATTATTTTAAAGATGGAGCCGGGCGGGTAGCTGCCCTGCAGCGCCACGTTGAACTCCGGCAGGGTCTTCCCGGAAGATATCTTGTCTTTTTCCGAGCCGGAGAGCACGAACTGGTTCGGGTCATAATCCGGCATGGAGACGAACGCCAGGACCGCGCCGGTGCGGGGGTCCAGCGCCACCACCGCGCCCTTTCCGGTCAGGGATTTCTCCAGCCCTTCCTCCGCCGCCGCCTGCGCCTTGGAATCTATGGTCAGGAAAATATCGGAACCAGGGGCCCACTTGCGGCTTTCCAGCACGCGGTTCAGGCGGCCGCGAGAATCCACTTCGAGGAAGATACCGCCGTCCTTGCCCTTCAGCTCCCGCTCGTACATCTTCTCCAGCCCGGCCTTGCCGGTCCGGGAATCCATCGAGTAATTCTTGTCCATGGAGCGGGAAGCCCATTCCTTGGTGTCCATCTTGCCGATATAGCCGACGAGGTGGCTGAGGTACGCGCCGAACGGGTAGTACCTGCGCGCTTCCACGATGATATCGATGCCGGGATAGATGGCCTTCAGTTCGGAAAGCTTCAGCATGGCCTTCGGGGGCAGGTTTTCCGCGAGGCGCACCGGCTTTTCGCGCAGGGCCGCGCGGGAAATACTGCCCTTTATGCTTTCATAGTCGGCGCCCAGCTGGCGCGAGATGGCCATGGCCATGCGGTCCGTCTCTACGCCGGCCTTGAGCTGGCCTGGGAAATAGATGAGGCTGAAAGAAGGTTTGCTCGTGGCGATGGCCGTCTCGTCCGAAGAGAAGATGCGCCCCCGCGGCGCGGACTGCGCTATGATCTGGGTCCTGTTCTTTTCCGCTATCTCCCGGTAATGCGCGGTGTTGAGCACCTGCAGGTTGATCAGCCGCAGCAGGAAAAGCAGCAGGAGGCCGTAGGAAAGGGTCCAGACAAGGTCCAGCCGGTCCTGCGGGATCTGCCGGTCTATCATAGTATCCCCAGCCCGCGTTTGAGCCGGTAGAAGACCTGGAACATGACCGGCACGGCGAGCGCGTTAAGGAACGGCTCGGCCAGGAAGATGCGCAGGTCGAGGTGGCCCGGCCGTGAAAAAGAGATGACCAGCCCCTGGTAGAAAAGGATGCTGAGCCAGGACAGCGCCAGGGAGGCGACGAGCTGGGAAAAAAGGCCGTCCATGTCGAAATGGCGCTTAATGATATAGACGCCGTAAGCCATCAGCGTGTACGTGAGCGCGTAGCCGCCGAACATGTCGGAGCCCAGCATGTCGGCGTAAAGCCCCAGGAAAAAGCCCCAGGCCACGCCTTTCACAGGCCCAGCCAGGATGGCGGAGCAGAGGGCGGCCGCGAAGATCAGGTTGGGCGCAAGACCGAAGATGGTCAGGTTCTGCGCCCACCACCAGTAGGCGCTGCCCACGGCGAGATAAACGATGGCCTCGAAGATTATGCTCATTTCTTTTCCGCCTGCCTGGGCCCCAGGAGCTCTTCGGGCAGGCTGCGCCTGAGCACGAACACTTCCTTGAGCGTATTAACGTTGACCGAGGGCACCACGTCGGCGGTCACGAAATTCATGGAGGATTCGCGGGGATAGACCTTCTTCACCTTGCCCACGGACACGCCGGGCGGGAAAAGCAGCCCGCCGGGTGAAGTGACGACCTCGGTCCCCTCGGTCAGGACCGCCTCCTCGGGGACATAGTTCATCTTCAGCATCCAGGTGCCCTTGCCTTCCACCAGCGCCTCCAGGCCCTCGGGGCCTATCGCGCAGACGGCGGAAGCGGCGCCGTTCGTCAGCAGCAGCACCTTCGAAAATTTAGGGTAGACTTCCAGTACGCGCCCCGCGAGCCCCGCTTTGCCCTGCTCCATGCCCAGCACGGTGTCGTTCACGGTCACGCCGCTCTCGGAGCCCCTGTCTATATAGAAGGACCCGTACCAGTCGGCGGGGGTCTTGTTGACGATGCGCGACCAGACGCCGCCCCAGGGCAGCGAGCGGGAGAGCCCCATTTCTTTGGTAAGGCGCTCGTTCTCGCCGGCGGCGGCCGAAGCGTTCTGCAGGCGCACCTCCAGCTCCCGGACCTTGTCCTTGAGCGCCCGGTTCTCCTGGTCCGTCTCGAGCAGGGAGATGAAATTATCGGGGACGTTGCGCACGTAATGGGTATAGCGCGCGCCGTAATGAAGCGAGGGATAAAGGCTGTAGCTGGCCGCGATGCGGACCGTGTGGGCGATTTTTGATACGGGGAACAGCAGCAGGAGGATGGAAACGGCGGTAAAGAACACCACCGCGTAATTAGCTGCGTCTTTTTCTCTGCTCATCGCCTGTCCTGTGCGGACCGGCCTGGAACCCTACTCCCCCCAAGAACGGGAGATCAGCGATAAGGCTTCAGGAAATCGGGCCGCTGCTGGATCTTATCCAGCTCTTCAAGATACTTACCGCAGCCCAAGGCGACACAGCTTAAAGGATCGGCAGCCCTGTGGACGGGAAGCTCGGTTTCCTGCCGGATGAGCTCGGGGAAACCGCGCAACAGCGATCCCCCGCCCGCCAGCACCATCCCGCGGTCCACGAGGTCCGAGGAAAGTTCCGGCGGCGTCTCTTCCAGCACCTGCTTTATCACGTCCACTATCAGCTGGACAGGCTCCATGAGGGCCTGCCTTATCTCTTCCGAAGTCACAAGAATCGTCTTGGGCAGGCCTTTTGCCTGGTCCCGCCCTTTAACTTCAATGGTCTTTTCCTCTTTTAACGGGAAAACCGATCCTATCTGTATCTTAACCTCTTCCGCGGTAGTTTCACCTATTACAAGGTTATGCTTGCGTCTGAAAAACTGTACTATGCAGTCGTCCATCTCGTCGCCGGCGACGTCTATCGAGTTCGTGACCACCATGCCGCCCAGCGAGATCACGGCCACTTCGGTGGTGCCGCCGCCTATGTCGCAGATCATGCTGCCGTGCGGCTCTGAAACCGGAAGGTCGGAGCCTATCGCGGCCGCCATCGGCTCCTCGATAAGCAGCACTTCGCGCGCGCCGGCCTGCTCGGCCGATTCCTGCACCGCGCGCTTCTCCACTTCCGTAATGCTTGAGGGAATTCCTATCACTATGCGGGGGTGCAGGAGGCTGCGCCTGTTGTGCACCTTGCGGATGAAATACTTGATCATTTCCTGCGTCACTTCAAAGTCCGCGATGACGCCGTTCCGGAGAGGGCGCACCGCCGTAATGTTGGAGGGGGTCCGGCCCAGCATCAGCTTGGCTTCGGTCCCGACCGCCAGGACTTTGCGCCTGCTCTTATCGATAGCGACAACGGAAGGCTCGCGCAGCACGATGCCCTTTCCTTTCACATAGACCAGGGTGTTGGCTGTGCCGAGGTCTATGCCGATGTCGTTCGAGAACAGGCTGAAGAAATAATCGAACATTAGTTTATACCAGCTTCACCAGCGCGGTCTCGGCATTGTCGCCCCTGCGCGCGCCGAGTTTCAGAATGCGGGTGCAACCGCCGGGGCGCTCCTTGTAGCGGGGCGCCAGGACTTCGAAGAGTTTGCGGTAGACGACCTTGTCCTTGATGACGCGGCGCACTTCCACGTGCCGCTCGTTCTTGGCGTCCGCTATGATGCGCTCCGCGACGCGGACCAGCTCTTTAGCTTTGGGAAGGGTCGTTTCGACCTTCTCGTGCAGCAGCAGGCTGGTGGCCATATTGGAGAACATGGCCCGGCGGTGAGAGCCGGTCCTGGATAACTTTCTTGTGCCCAGATTTCTTGTCATAAATGTTCCTTAAAGTTCCGGGGCGCCGGTCACTCGGCCTTCATGCCGAGGTCCAGCCCCATCTCTTTGAGCTTTTCCTTGATCTCGTCCAGGGATTTCTGTCCGAAGTTCTTCACCGCCAGCAGGTCGCCCTCGGACTTCTTCACGAGTTCGCCGATGGTGCGGATACCGGCGACTTTGAGGCAGTTGGAGGCGCGGGAAGAAAGTTCTATCATGTCCACGCTCTGGTCGAGCTTGCCGGTCTCGCCGCCGGCTTCCGTCTTGGCGGCTTCCTTGTCCTTGGCGGGCTCCTTGGCGGCTTCTTCGGCCGGCAGGAAAGGCATGATCGAACGGCGCAGCAGCGCGGCCGTGCGGCTGACCGCGTCGGACGGGCTCAGCGTGCCGTCGGTCCAGACCTCGAGCACGAGCTTGTCGTAGTCGGTGCGCTGGCCGACGCGGGCGTTCTCCACGGTGTAATGCACTTTCTGGATCGGGGAGAAGATCGCGTCCATCGGGATGAAATCGGCGGGGAGGTTCATGCGGGCCCGGATCTCTTCGGAAGTGAGGTACCCGGAACCGACGGAGATCTCGAGCTCCGCTTCGAATTCCGCGCCGGCCTCGACGTGGGCTATCACGAGGTCCTTGTTGATGATCTCCACGTTGGCGTTCTCGCGGATGTCGGAAGCCTTCACTTCCTTCTTGCCCTTGACGGAGATGAGGACCGTCTCGGGGCCTTCGCCCTTGAGGCGCACGCGCAGCTTCTTCAGGTTCAGGACGACGTTGACCACGTCCTCCTGCACGCCGTTGATGGCCGCGTATTCGTGCCTGGCGCCTTTGATGCGCACGGCCACTACGGCCGCGCCCTCAAGGCTCGACAGCAGGATGCGGCGCAGGGAGTTGCCTATCGTGTGGCCGTAGCCCTTTTCGTAGGGTTCGGCGGTGAACTTGGAGTAATTGTCCGACTTGGACCTGTCCTCTACGCTCAGCACTTCGGGAATAACGAGTTGTTTTGAAAAAGTGGCCATGTGTTAGGAACCTCCGCTTATTTTGAGTAGAATTCAACGATGAGCTGCTCGTCCACGGAGATGCTTGACTCCGCGCGGTCCGGCCAGCGCACCATCTTGCCGGTCTTCGTGGCGGCGTCCCACGTAATGAAGCTGGGGCGCTGCGCGGTCTTCTCCGCGTGTTCGAGGCCCTGCTTGACCAGCACGGTTTCGGTCGAGCTGGGGGTGATCGTTATCTCGTCGCCGGGCTTGCACAGGTAGGACGGGATCGTGACGTAGCGGCCGTTCACCTTTATGTGCCCGTGGTTGACGAGCTGGCGGGCGGCCTTGAGCGACACGGCGAACCCGACGCGGCGCGTGATGTTGTCCAGGCGCACTTCCAGGAAGCGCAGCAGCGCGGCGCCGGTCTGCCCCTTGTCCTTGGTGGCCTTGGCGAAGAAGCGCTTGAACTGCGCTTCGCCGATCTGGGCGGTAAGGCGGGCTATCTGCTTCTCGCGCAGATGCTTGGCGTAGTCGGACTGCTTGTTCCGCGGGCCGGAGGTGAAACGTTTTTCCTTTACGGCCTTCTGCCTGTCGACCAGGCAGTTGGTGAAGCATTTGGTTCCCTTGAGGAACATCTTCTGGCTTATCTTCTGGCACTTCTTGCAGCTGGGTCCGGTATATCTCGACATTAAAAGTCTCCTTCGCTGTTCTAGGTGGCCGGCGGAGCCGGCGTTGATTAAACTCTGCGTGCTTTCGGCGGGCGGCAGCCGTTGTGCGGGATAGGCGTGATATCCTTGATGGAGACCACGTGTATGCCGCTGGCGGCGATGCCGCGTATCGCGGTCTCGCGCCCGGGGCCGGGGCCGCTCACCAGCACCATGGCCTGCTTCACCCCGTATTCCGCCGCGCGGGCGGAGGCTTTGGAGGCCGTTATCTGGGCAGCGAAAGGCGTGCCTTTCTTCGTGCCCCTGAAGCCGTTGCCTCCAGACGTGGACCAGGCGATGACGCCGCCCTTCTCGTCGGTGAACGTTATCAGCGTATTGTTGAAAGAGCAGTTGATGTAAACCCGCGCGAACGACACGGTGCGGAAGCGGCGCTTCGCCTGGGTTTTCGGCTCATTCTTTTTCATCCCGTCCACGGCGGGTTGCGGGGTCTTGTTTTCCTCTGCCATAGCTGTCTCCTTATGCTCTAAGAAATTCCTGGGCCGGTGTCATGTCCCGACCGGGGCCTTTACTTTCCGCCCGGGGCCGCTGCGGCCTTGGAAGCGCCTACCGTGCGGCGGCGTCCGCGGCGGGTCCTGGCGTTGGTGCGGGTGCGCTGGCCGCGGGAAGGCAGGTTCCTTCTGTGCCTGTAGCCGCGGTAGCTGTTGATCTCCACGTACCGCTTCATGTTCGAGGTTATTTCCCGGCGGAGCTCGCCTTCCACCTTGTATTCTTTCTGGATGACGGAGTTCAGAAGACCGACCTGGTCCTCGTTAAGCTCCTTCACCCTGATGCCGGGGGCTATCTGGTTCTTAAGCCCGTCCAGGATCTTCGCCGCCACAGGGCGGCCTATCCCGAAAATGGCGGCCAGGGCCACGCTCAATTTTTTTTCCTTCGGTAAATCTACGCCCGCTATTCGTGCCATACTTTCTCCTTGAATCGGCAGCTGGAAGCTGCTCCGTAGTGCTGACCGCGCTTAAAGAGTATAGGGGCCAGGCCCTCAGTCTCTTGAAGGTTACGTTATCCCTGGCGCTGCTTGTGGCGGGGGTCGGTGCAGATAACCCGCACGACACCTTTGCGCTTCACGATAACGCACTTATTGCAAATCTTTTTTACGCTTGCCCTGACTTTCATTTATGTACCTCTTTGGATATCCGTTAGTCGCAGCGGCCTATTTTTCCCTGTACACTATGCGTCCCTTGCTGAGATCGTAAGGGGACAGTTCCATGCGCACTTTGTCGCCGGGCAGGATCTTTATATGGTGTATGCGCATTTTGCCGGAAATGATGCCGAGTATGACCTTGCCGGGGGAGATCTCCACCCTGAAGGTCGCGTTAGGCAACGATTCCTTTACTATGCCTTCCACCTCTATTTTTTCGCTGTTTTCGGACATATTTATATATTATACTAAATTAACCGCCCGCTTTTTCTCCGGAGACGCTCAATATCTCGCAGCCGTCCTCCGTAACCGCCACCGTATGTTCGCAGTGGGCCGCCAGGCTTCCGTCCGCTGAGACCGCGGTCCAGCCGTCATTGCGGATGATTATCTCCGCCCGGCCAAGGCACAACATCGGCTCTATCGCGAGCGTCATCCCCGCCTTCAGCACCGGGCCCGTGCCGGGCTTGCCGTAGTTGGGGATCGAAGGCTCCTCGTGGAGCCTGCGCCCTATCCCGTGTCCCGTAAACTCGCGGACCACGGACATCCCGTTCTCCAGCGCGAACCGCTCCACCGCGCTGGAAACGTCGCCGAGCTTCGCGCCCGGCCTGACCTGCTCCAGCGCCAGCTCCAGGGAGCGCTCCGTCACCGCCACCAGCTTCCTGGCGCCGCCGGACACTTCCCCCGCGGCCACCGTCAGCGCCGCGTCGCCGTAAAATCCTTCGCAGACCGCGCCCAGGTCCAGGCTTACAATGTCGCCCTTGCGCACCACGCGCTTGTCGCTCGGGATGCCGTGCACTATCTCTTCGTTGATAGAAACGCAGAGCGTGGCGGGATAGCCGCGGTAGCCCAGGAAAGCCGGCTCCGCGCCGGCCCCGCGGATCTGTTTTTCCGCGAAATCGTTAAGCTCCGCCGTCGTGACCCCGGGCCGCACCATCGCTTTCAGCTGCCCGAGGGTGCGGGCCACCAGGCGCGAGGCTTTGCGCATGCTGGCTATCTCGTTCGGGGTCTTTATCTCTATCATTTCCCGTTAAGCATGGCCACTATTTTGGCGGTCACGCTTTCGGGAGCCTGGCCGCCGTCGGCCTCGTAAAAGCTTCCTGACGCCCTGTAATACGCGAGCAGCGGTTCCGTCTGGTCCTTGTACACCTGCAGGCGCTTCAGGATCACTCCGGGCTTGTCGTCGTCGCGGGTGAGCAGCTTCTTGCCGCACGCGTCGCAGACGTCCGGCTTCTGCGGCGGCTGCGTGCCGATGTTGTAGATCTTGCCGCAGCCCTCGCAGGTCCGCCTGTCGCCGAGGCGCTTGGCCACTTCCGTTTCCGAAACGTTTATAAAGATCACCGCGTCGATCGCGGCCTTGCGGGAATCGAACCAGGCGTCCAGGCCTTCGGCCTGCTCCACCGTCCGTGGGAACCCGTCGAACAGCAGCCCGCGCGTCTCTTTCGCCAGCCTGGACTTGAGCACCTCGAGCACCAGCTTGTCCGGCACCAGGCGCCCGGCGGAAAGATAGCCGGCCACTTCCTGCCCGAGCGGCGTCTTCTTCGAGAGCTCCTCGCGGAAAATATCGCCCGTGGAGACGTGGAACAAACCGAACTTCTGAGAAAGAACTTTTGCCTGCGTCCCCTTTCCGGAACCAGGATTTCCCAAGAGAATAATGTTCATATCTGTATCGCGCAGCTTCGCGAAACTACGTACCGACGTTGAACCAGCGGCCTTTCACTTTAGAGTTCTTATAGAAGCCCTCGTAGTTGCGCATCACGAGGTGCGCCTCGGTCTGCGCGATAGTGTCAAGCGCCACGCCGACCACGATGAGCAGGGAAGTGCCGCCGAAATAGAACGGCACGTTGAACTTGGCGCGCAGGTAATCGGGGAGCACGGCTATCAGGGACACGAACAGCGCGCCGCCGAGCGTGATGCGGTTAAGCACCCACTCGATGTGAGAAGCGGTGGGCTCTCCGGGCCTGATGCCGGGGATGAAGCCGCCCCATTTCTTCATGTTCTCGGCCAGGTCCTTCGGGTTTATGCTCACCGAGTTGTAGAAGTAGCAGAAGAAGATGATCAGGGCCACGTAGCACAGCTGGTACAGGATGCTGGTGTGGTTCATGAACCCCATCAGCGTTATGGACCAGGGGGCGGTCGGGTTGAAAGAGCCTATGGTATAAGGCACGCTCAAGAGCGAGACCGCGAAGATGACCGCGATGACGCCGGACTGGTCCACCTTGAGGGGCAGGAACGTGGAGGCGCCGCCGTACATCTTGCGGCCCACCATGCGCTGGGCGTACTGCACGGGGATCTTGCGCTGCGCCGTCTCCACCCAAATCACGAAGCCTACTATAGCGACTACTACGGCCACTATCAGCAGGCCGGTCAGCAGGCTGATTTCGTCTATCTGGATGAGTTTTATCATCGACATCACGGCGGAAGGAAGGCCTTCGACGATGCCGGCGAAAATGATGAGCGAGATGCCGTTGCCGATGCCGCGCTCGGTTATCTGCTCGCCCAGCCACATCACGAAGATGGTGCCGGTGGTGAGCGTGAGCACGGTCACGAAGTAGAACCCCAGCGTGGGGTTGACGACGATGGAGGGGCCGCCGCCGGCCTGCATCTTGGTAAGCGCCAGCGTCAGGCCGAGCGACTGGAACGCGGCCAGGAAAAGCGTGAAGACGCGGGTGAACTGCACTATTTTCCTGCGGCCCGTCTCGCCTTCTTTCTGAAGGCGGTCAAGGATAGGGAATACGTGAGCGCCCTGCACCAGGCTCATGATGATGGACGCGTTAATGTAAGGCATCACGCCCAGCGAGAAGATGGAGAAGCGCCCGAGGGCGCCGCCCGAGAAGATATCGAGGAACCCGAGTATCGAGCCCGACTGCGCCGCGAACAGCGCCTGCAGGGCCGCGGTATTTATCCCGGGTATCGGTATCACGGCGCCGAGGCGGTAGACCGCCAGGGCGCCCAACACGAAAAATATCCGCTTTTTAAGTTCTTCTATCTTAAAAATGTCGGTTACGTTTTGCATTTATTTTTTGTCCGTTTTCGCTTTTTTCCTGGCTTCATCCTGGGCTTTGATCTCCGCGAACTTCGCGGCCTTGGCCCCGACGAGCAGCGTGGTCTTCCCGCCGGCTTTCGTTATCTTTTCGGCCGCGCCCTTGGAGAAGGAATGGGCCGAAACGTTAAGCGCCTTCTTGAGCTCCCCGTCGCCGAGGATCTTGATCAGGACGTCGTGCTTGACCAGCCTGCGCTTGAGCAGGTCCGCGGGGGTCACCTCGGAGCCGGCCTTGAAATATTTCTCGAGCGAGGAGATGTTGACCCACTCGTATTCCTGGCGGAACTGCACGTTGCTGAAACCGCTCTTGGGGACGCGGCGCAGCAGCGGGGTCTGGCCGCCTTCGAAACCTTTGCGCTTGGTGCCGCCGGAAGTGGCGTGCTGGCCCTTCATGCCGCGGGTCGAAGTCTGGCCGTGGCCGGACCCCTGCCCGGTGCCGAGGCGCTTGCGTTTGTGCACGGAACCGTATTTGGGCTTGAGATTGTTGATTGCGGACATATTATTTCTCTCCTCTGATCTTCAGAACTTCTTCCCTGCTCCTGAGGCGCTTGAGGGCGTCCATGGTCGCGTAGACCGTATTGAAGGCGTTGCGGGTGCCGATGTTCTTGGTAAGGATGTTCTTGACGCCCGCGGCTTCGAGGACGGAGCGCACGCCGCCGCCGGCTATCAGGCCGGTGCCGGGCATGGCGGGCTTCATCCAGACATGGCCGGAGCCGAAGCGGCCCTCGATCTCATGCGGGATGGTGGAGTCTACAAGAGGGAACTGCATCATCTCTTTCTTGGCGCCGGCGGTGCCTTTCTGGATGGCGGACTGGACTTCGTTGGACTTGCCCAGGCCCACGCCCACCTTGCCGTTATTGTCGCCGACCACCACGAGGGCGTTGAAGGAGAAGCGCTTGCCGCCCTTCACGACCTTGGTCACGCGGTTGATGATGACGACTACCGCTTTCTCTTCCTTGGCGTTGGTCAGGTCGAGCTCCATCGCGTCGCCGGAGGGGCGGGGCCCGCCCTGCGCGTTGAGTTCTTTCGAGGTCTTAAGCTGTTTCTGGTTTCTAAGCATTTTGGCTCTCCCTGTTAAAATTTCAGTCCGGCTTCGCGGGCGCCTTCGGCCAGCGATTTGATGCGGCCGTGGTAGATCCTGCCGCCGCGGTCGAAACAGACTTCCGTCACGCCCTTGGCGAGGGCCCGCTTGGCCAGCAGGGCGCCGACGACCTTGGCCGATTCCACGCTCTTGCCGGACTTGAGCTTGCCTTTAAGCTCCTTGTCCAGGGTCGACGCGGCGGCCAGGGTGGCCCCCTTTACGTCGTCGACCACCTGCGCGTAGAGGTACTTCGTGCTGCGGTAGACGCTAAGCCTGGGGCGCTTTATGCCGTTCTCGAACAGCCTGTTGCGGGAACGGGCCTTGCGGAATTCATATCTCTCTTGTTTGCTTATCATATTTTATCCTCTGGTCCTTAAAGGTTATTTCTTCGCCGCTCCGCCGCTGGCGCTGGCGCCCGCGCCCGCCGCGGTCTTGCCGGCCTTGCGGATGATGTGTTCGCCGTGGTACTTGATGCCGGAGCCCTTATAAGGCTCGCACGGCTTAATGCGGCGGATCTGCGCCGCCAGGTTGCCCACCGCTTCGCGGTCTATACCCTTTATGGTAAGGACCGTCTGCTTCGGATCGAAAGACATTTTTATCCCGGCCGGGATGTCGAGGATGACCGGGTGGGAGAAGCCGAGCTGCATGTTGACGCGCGCCCCTTCCACGGTGCCCTTGAAGCCTACGCCGCTGATCTCGAGCACCTTCTCGAATTCCTTGGTGACGCCGTTGACCATATTGTTGACGCGCGCCCGGGCCGTGCCGAACAGGGCGGCTTTATCCACCGCGCCCGCGGCGATGCTGACATTGATGATATTGTTGGCCACGGCGGCGTTGATGCCGTCGGGCAGGCTGTAGGAGAGCTTGCCCAGCGGGCCCTCGACGAGGACCTTGCCGTTCTCCACCCTGGCCTTCACTTTATCTGGCAGCGCAACCGGTTTTTTTCCTATTCTGCTCATGTTCTTACCTCTTTTAAATTCTGGACTTTTCCAACCTGCGGCGAGCGCCTCTTACCAGACCTGGCAGAGAATTTCGCCGCCCACCTTCTGCTTCTTGGCCTCGGAGTCGGTCAGCAGGCCGCGGGAAGTGGACAGTATCGTCACGCCGAAGGCGGCGCGGATGCGCGGCAGGTCGTCGTGCGAGCGGTATACGCGCAGGCCCGGCTTGGAAACGCGGCGGATGCCGACGATGACCGACTGCTTGTCCATCGTGTACTTGAGCGTCACGCGGATCACGCCGCGCCTGTCGATGGTCTTGTCCACCTTGGGGTCGAGCACCTTATAGTTGGCGACGAAACCCTCTTCCTTGAGGAGTTTCACCATTCCGAACTTTATGCCAGAGAAAGGAATGTCCACACGTTCCTTCCGCTTGGCAGCGGCGTTCTTGATCGAAACCAGCATGTTTGATATGGGATCCATTTGTTCACCTCGTAAATCTATTTTCCTTTACCGCGTTACCAGCTGGACTTCTTCAGGCCGGGGATAAGTCCCTCGTGGGCCATCTTCCGCAGGCAGATCCTGCAGAGCCCGAAATCGCGGTAGTAGCCGCGGGGCCTGCCGCAGATCTGGCAGCGGTTCCGGAACCGCGTAGAGAACTTCTGCGGTTTGCGCATCTTCGCCATCCATGCATATGTAGCCATAAATCCTTTCTCCTGTCCTTATTTACCTTCGACCTTAGCCTTCTTGAAAGGCAGGCCGAGATACTCCAGCAGCGCCTGGCCCTTCTTGTTGTCGCCGGCCGTAGTCACGAAAGTGATGTTCATGCCGCGGGCCTTGGGAGACTTCTCCATGTTGACTTCGGGGAAGATATGATGTTCCTTCAGCCCGATGTTCAGGTTGCCCCGCCCGTCGAAAAGCCTGGCGTCGAAGCCCTGGAAGTCGCGGATGCGGGGTACCGCCAGCGAAATGAAGCGGTCCATGAATTCGAACATCCGGATGCCGCGCAGCGTGACACGCACGGCTATCGGCATGCCTTCGCGCAGCTTGAAGTTCGAAATGGACTTCTTGGCGCGGCGCACCTGCGGCGCCTGGCCGGAGATGAGCGTCAGGTCCTCTTTGGCGAGATCGAGCGCCTGGATGTTCTCCTTGGCCTCGCTCACGCCGATATTGATGACGATCTTGGTCACCTTGGGGGCGGCCATGGGGGACTTCAGGCTGAAGTCCTTGAGCAGGGCGGGCAGCACCTTCGAAACGTACGCTTCGCTGAGGCGCGCCTTGTAGCCCTTGGGTGTGGGCGTCACGGGGCCCGCCATCACGGAGCTGACAACGGCCTGGCTTTTGTGCTCTTTGGCCTTCTTGTCCTGCTTCGGTGCCTGCGGCTGTCCCGGTTTCTTTTCCGGCTTGCTTTCGTTCTTCGTTTCCTTCGCCATTTTGAAGTTACCTCTATGCTTAAATTATCACTTCGTTGCATTCCTTGCAGGCGCGCAGCTTGGAGCCGCCCTGGAACACGATCTTGACGCGCGCTGGCTTGCCGCACTTGGGGCAGACCAGCTTCACGTTCGAGATGTCGAGAGCGGCTTCTATTTTATGGATGCCGCCCGGCTTGTCCTTGGTGGTCTTCTTGTGCTTGGACACGATGTTGATGCCCATCACCACCACTTTATGGGACTCCGACTTCACTTCCTTGATCTCGCCCTTTTTGCCCTTGTCGCGGCCGGCGATGACCAGGACCGTATCTTTCTTCTTGAGTTTTATCATTGCTCCACCTTTTAGGCCTATGGCCATGCCGCAACGAGCGCTATGCGCGTCAGACGGCTAAATGACTTCCGGCGCCAGAGAGATTATCTTGAGGTAGTTCTTGGCGCGCAGTTCCCTGGCCACCGGTCCGAAGACGCGGGTGCCCTTGGGTTCGCCGTTCTCGTCTATCACGCAGGCGGCGTTATCGTCAAAACGTATGTAGGAGCCGTCCTTGCGGCGCACTTCCTTGCACACGCGCACGACGACCGCCTTTACCACTTCGCCCTTTTTGATCGCGGCGTGCGGCGTGGCTTCCCTCACGGAACACACGATGGTGTCCCCGAGGAAGGCATATTTGCGGTAACTGCCGCCCATCACGTGGAAGCACTGCAGCTTGCGGGCTCCCGAGTTATCGGCGACGTTCAGAATGGTTCTTAACTGGATCATAAATAGAACTCCGTATTAAGGGAAGGCCCTTACCTGGCGGCCTTCTCCACTATTTTGCTTACCCGCCAGCGCTTAAGCGCCGACAGGGGGCGCGTGCTGGTTATCTCCACCAGGTCGCCGCTCTTGGATTCGTTAGCCTCGTCGTGCGCGTAGAACTTGTGATTGCGCCGGAGGGTCTTGTCGTAGAACTTGTGGCTGACCACGTGCGCCACGCTTACCACGCGGGTCTTGGCCATCTTGTCGGAAACGACTATGCCGCGCATTACCTTCCTGCTGGGCCTTGTATCGGGGGTCTTGTTCGTCATTTTTTAACCTCTGCGGCGGTTTTTTCTTTCGCCAGCTCACGCTGCCGCACGATCGTATTGATCAGCGCTATCTTGCGGCGGGCCGTGCGCAGCTGCACCGGGTTCTCGATGGGGCTGGTGATGCGCTTGAAGTTGAGCTGGAAGATCTGCTTCTTGAGGTCCGAGGCCTGAACCCTGAGTTCGGCGTCGGACAGGTTCTTGATGTTTTCCTTGTCTTTGCTTTTCATAATATCGGCGCGGCTCCTTATGCTTAATTCTCGTCGCGGGACACGAAGCGCGTGCGTATCGGGAGCTTATGTCCGGCCCTGATGAAAGCTTCTTTCGCGGTGAGCAGGTCCAGGCCTTCGACCTCGAAGAGCATCCTGCCCGGCTTCACTACGGCCACCCAATGATCGGGCGCGCCTTTACCTTTACCCATGCGGGTTTCGGCGGGGTGCTTGGTAATGGCCTTGTCCGGGAATATCCGCACCCAGATCTTGCCTTTCTTGCGCAGGTAGCGGACTATGCACACGCGGCAGGCTTCTATCTGGCGGGCGGTTATCCAGCGCGGCTCCATCGCTTTCAGGCCGAACTGGCCGAAAGCCAGCGTGGTGCCGCGTTTAGCGGGACCCTTTATGCGGGGGGCCGAGTGCGTCTTGCGGTACTTTACCCTTTTTGGCATTAACATGGCTAAATCTCCTTGAACGCTATCAATTACCCTGCGAATTGCCGGGCTGCTGGGCCTGGCGGGCCTGCGCGGCCTCGTCCATCACGGACACTTCGCTGGGGTTCTCCGCTTCCATGCGCATCAGCTGCTCGCGCAGTTCGCGCGGCGTCTTCGCGAAGAAAAGCTTCTTGAATATCCAGACCTTTATGCCGATCTTGCCCATCGTGGTGTGGGCTTCAGTTAGCCCGTAATCGATATCGGCGCAGATGGTCCCCAGCGGCATGCGGCCCTTGTGGAACCATTCGCGGCGGGCGATCTCGGCGCCGCCGAGGCGGCCGGAGGCCATCACCTTTATGCCGAGCGCGCCCGAGGTCATCGTGCGCTCCATGCCGCGCTTGATCGCGCGCTTAAAGGAGATGCGCTTCTCAAGCTGCTGGGCTATGGACTGGCCCACCAGCCTGGAGTCCATCTCCGGGATCTTGATCTCGGAAACGTTGATGAAAACTTTGCGGCCGGTGAGCTTCTCCACGTCCTTCTTGAGGTTCTCTATGTCCGCGCCCTTGCGGCCTATGACCACGCCGGGGCGGGCGGTATGGATGCTCACCTTGAGGTAAGCGCCGGCGCGTTCGATGTCCACCCAGCTTACGGACGCCATCGCGAAACGCTCCGTCACCATGTGCCTGATCTCGAAATCTTCGCGGATAAGCTCCGGCATCTTCTTGGGGGAGAACCAGCGGGACTGCCAGTCCTGGATGTAGCCGAGCCTTAAACCTCTGGGATGAATTTTTTGACCCATATTAGATCCGCGCTTAGCGCTTCGCCTCCTTGGTATCGGACACCGTTACGGTGATGTGGCACATCTTCCTCTTGAACGGCATCGCGCGGCCCTGGGGGCCGGGCTGGACGCGCCGGAGCATCTTCATCGGGCCCTGGTCCGCGAAAGCGGCGCTGACCCAGATGGTCTTCAGGTCGAGCTTCTTGCCGAGTTTCACGGAGAGGTTGGCGCCGGCCGACTGCACGGCCTTGTGCACCACCGTGTTGGCGCCGCGGGGCGCGTTGGCGAGCAGGTAGCCCGCCTCGAAAAGGGACTTACCCTTTATCGCACTAAGCAGCTGCGCCACTTTGCGCCTGCCGTACCGCTGGTATCTGAGCTTGCATATAGCTTCCATAAATTTCTCCGTTTTCCCTGATTAGCTTACGTAAGGTCGCTGGCTTCCTTGGTGTGGGACTGCCCGTGGCCCTTGAACAGGCGGGTGAAAGAGAACTCGCCGAGCTTATGCCCGACCATGCGCTCGTTCACGAACACTGGCAGGAACTTCCTGCCGTTATGCACCATTATCGTATGCCCGATGAACTCCGGGGTTATCGTGCTGGCGCGCGCCCAGGTCTTCAGCTGCTTCTTCTCGCCGACCTGGTTCATCTTCTGGATCTTCTCCAGAAGCTTCTGGTTCACAAAGGGTCCCTTTTTAGACGATCTGCTCATTTAAATATTCCTCCGTTAAGCCGTAGCCCCGGTCTTGCGCCGGTCCTGCACTATCATCCAGCTCCAGATCTTTGATTTGGTCCTGGTCTTGAAGCCCTTGGAAGGCTGGTTCCACGGCGAGCGCGGAACGTTGTTGCCCTTGGAATGGCCGCGGCCGCCGCCGAGCGGGTGGTCGCAGGCGTTCATGGCCGCGCCGCGCACGGTGGGTTTCACGCCGATGTGGCGCTTGCGCCCGGCCTTGCCGAGGTTGATCGTGTTGTGCTCGATGTTGCCGACCTGGCCTATCGTGGCCATGCAGTCCTTGAGAACTTTGCGCAGTTCGCCGGAAGGCATCTTGATGAGGGCGTAGTTGCCCTCTTTGGCCATCAGCTGGGCCTGGGTGCCGGCCGCGCGCACGAACTGCGCGCCCTTGCCGGGGATCATCTCGATGGCGTGAATGAACGTACCGTCGGGGATATTGGTCATCGGCAGCGCGTTGCCCAGCTTGATCTCGGACTTGGGGCCGCTGACGACGCTGTCGCCCACGCCCAGGCCGAGGGGCGCGGGAATGTAGCGCTTGTCGCCGTCCGCGTACACGAGCAGCGCGATGCGGGCGTTCCTGTTGGGGTCGTACTCTATCGCGGACACCTTCGCGGGCACGCCGTATTTCTCGCGCTTGAAGTCTATCAGGCGGTAGCGGCGCCTGTGGCCGCCGCCGTGGTGACGCACCATCAGCATGCCGGTGTTATTGCGGCCGCCGTGTTTGCGCAGTCCCTTGGCGAGCTTGCGCTCGGGCTCGGTCTTGGTAATATCCGAGAAATCGGCCATCTGCATGTAGCGCCGGGAGGGGGTATAGGGTCTGTATGATTTAACGGGCATATCTTCTTTTCCTTATATTAGGATCCGGGCCTACTTAGGCAGGTCCGTAACGTCTATCTTCTGTCCGGCCTTTACGGTGACCATCGCTTTCTTCCAGTCCGAGCGATAGCCTTCGTGGCGGCCGACCTTGTGGAGTTTGCCGGGCATGTTCGCGGTGCGCACAGCCTCGACTTTCACTTTGAAGAGCGCCTCGACGGCTTTCTTTATCTCCGTCTTGTTGGCGTGGGGGTTGACCCGGAAGCTGTAGCGGTTCTGCGTGTCCTTGAGGGTCACGCTCTTCTCGCTTAATATCGGGGAAATGAGAACTTCGGTAAAATTCATGGCTTAATTCTCCTTCGTGTTCGCGGCGAGGGCTTTGATGCCGCCCGTCGTAAAGATCAGCCTGTCGTTGCGCAGCGCTTCGTAGGCGTTCAGGTTCTTGGCCAGGCACCAGCCGAAGGACCCGATGTTGCGGGAAGCCGTCACGAAGTTCTTGTCCATCTTGTCGGTGATGAACAGCACGCTCTTGCCTTCACGGCCGAGAACCTTGCGCAGCTCGTTGAGCGCGCTGGTCTTGGCGGCTTCGAGGGCGAAGTTCTCCATCACCAGCACGGCGCCTTCGGCGTAGCGCGTCGAGAGGGCTTCGATCAGGCCCTGGCGGAGCTTCTGGTGCGGCAGGTATTGCCTGAAAGAGCGGGGCTTGGGACCGAACACCACGCCGCCCTTGCGCCAGATCGGCGAGCGGGTGGAACCGGAGCGGGCGCGGCCCGTGCCTTTCTGCTTCCACGGCTTGCGGCCGCCGCCGGAGATCTCCGAGCGGGTCTTGGTGCAGGCGGTGCCGCGGTGCTTGTTGGCGAGGTAATGCTTAACCACCTCGTGCAGGAAATGCTTGTCCGGCTTCACGGAGAAGACGGCTTCGGGCATGCTGAAAGCGCCCACTTCTTTTCCTTTCAGGTTCAAGAGTTTTGTTTCCATAGTTTATCCCTTAAAAGAGCGCCTTACTTGGCGGCCGGTTTCTTGGCCGCAGGCTTCGCGGCGTCTTTTTTGCCCTTCTTGCCAGCTACCACGACGGGCGGCTTCGGCACCTTCTTGACGGTGCTGGTGACGCAGAGCGTGATGCCTTTGGCGCCGGGGACGCCGCCGTTGACGAGCAGCAGCTGCTCCTGCGGTATGATCTTTATGATCTTCACCTTCTGCACGGTGACGGTGTCCATGCCCATGTGGCCGGCCATCCTCTGCCCGGGGAGCACGCGGCCCAGCGAGCGGCGGGAACCCAGCGAACCCGGGGCCCTTTCCCTGTCGGAGGCGCCGTGAGAAGCGGGGCCGCCGCGGAAATTGTAGCGTTTCATGCCGCCCGCGAAGCCCTTACCTTTAGAAATGGCCTGCAGGTCGACGTATTCGCCTTCGGCGAAGCGCTCCACGCCGGCCACCTGGCCCTGCTCGGCGCCGGAGAGGTCGTTCACGCGGAATTCCCTGAGATGTCTTATCGGCTGTATGCCGATCTTCTTGGCCAGGCCCTTCTCGGCGGCGTTGGCGCTCTTGTCTTTCTTGTGGCCGAAGCCGAGGCAGACGGCCTGGTAGCCGTCCTTCTCTTTGGTGCGGGTATAGGCCACGCGGCAGGGGCCGACCTTCACCACGGTCACGCCGTAAAGGGAGCCGTCCGGGCCGAAGACCTGGGTCATGCCGACTTTTTCGCCGACCAGAAATTTATGCACCTTGGGCATTTCCTGCACGGGGGCTTTGGCCTCTCCGGCCGCAGGGGTTATGTTTTCTTCTGTCATACGCGTCCGCTCCTTGTGCTGACCTCGCCGACGGAAAACGCCCGTTCAACGACGGACTTTCCGTGCGGTTCAAAAAACGACGAACAAACCGCTCCGGGGCGCTTATGGCTCCGGTTTATAAAAACCAATATTTTTCGTTTCTATGATTAACCCGCAGGCGGAGGGAATTAAGGCCGCTCCGTCTATAGGGCCGCCGCCCGTATTCCCCGCGGAACGTGGCAGCGTAATAATAAAAACTTTTCAAAGAAACCGCGGCGTTGCCGCAGTTGACTACGGATTAATTATAACAAAACGCCCCGAGAGTGTCAAAGGAAATTTTGGAATACCGTAAAAAGGTTCAAAGCGGCGCGGCAAAAGCGAGCACGTGTCCGTCCCGGTCCAGGCAGTAGGAGGCTTTGTGCCCCCAGTCCCTGGGCTGCACGGGACTTAGTTCCCGGGCGCCCGCCGCCAGCGCCCGGACATGGTAAACTTCCGGGTCCGGTACGGTCAGGTAAACCTCGGCCCTGGGGATCCCGCCCGCGGTTTCCGGGTCGGGCATGGCCGGCAGCAGCCTTTTTATGCCCTTTTCGGGCATTAGCCCGAGAATACAGGTATCAGAGAGCTCGAATTCTGTCATGCCCGGCACATCCAGCCGCGGCGCCTTTCCCAATATAATAGCATAAAATTCACGGCTTTTCGCCTGGTCGCCAACATAAAGGATAATATTTATTTTATTTATCATATAGATATCTATATTATTCGCGCTTGATATTTTTGCCACAGTTCACGAACAACTCAGTTATCCGCCCCTCCATCATAACATTTCGCCTGCCCACCCGCCAGTTTTGGGTCCGGGATGGAAGCATTTCCCGCGGCCAGCCGCCGCCGCACCAGCAGATCATCCGCCCCCGATAAGCGCGAGGACCGCAGCTCACCCTGCATCTGCGCCAGTCGGCCGGTCAAGTTCACCATCTTTTCCAGCCTCGGCAGGATCTTCGCCATCCCCTGCGGGGGCCAGAACATAAGGACGTTGGCTACGGTACGGTCGAATAAACGGTTGGGCTGTTGCTTAAGCCTGCCGGCTATCTCCCTGTCCTTTTGATACGGCTCGCCGCGCACGTAGTTGTAGCTCCCCGGGTCCATGACCTTGCTGAAGGAATCCCTTGCCGCGGCCAGGTCCCCGAGTTCCAGCTCGCGCAGCATCTTCACGGCATAAACGGGAAGGCTGAACGGCAGGCCGCCAGCGGGCGGCTCGGGCGTCCTCAACGGCGAGGTCGAGGAGATCACCGACAGGAAATACCCCGCCGTCCTGTCACTGAACTTCCGGTCATAGGCCGCAAGACAGGAACGAAACCCCCCGTCGTCGCCGGCACGCCACAGCTCCCCGCATTTCAGCCTGTGGAACTGGCCCTCGTTCGGGAACCTGGCGGAAGCGCGCGCGAACATGTCGTCCGCCGCGGCGTTGCCCGAAGAGCGGGCCGGGTAGGCGGCCACGAGGGCGTCTACGCCCAGGGCCGCCGTAAAAAAGACGGCGAAGAAGCCGGCCACAACTTTCCCCGCCAACTTTTGAAGCCGGAGGTCCGGCGGCGCCAGCTTCCGCAGGAAAGTCCCGGCTATGAGCGGCGGGAGGAGGTAGAACAGCGGGTACAGGTAACGGACCTCGACGGAGAACAGCGAATGGATAGCTATGAAGTAGACCGGCAGGAGAAAACCCGGCCAACTGTCCCTGCCGCGGTCCAGGGCCATCGCCAGCAGGAAAAGCCCCAGCAGCAGGGGCTGAAATAAAAAAATATGCCAGAGCCGCCTGACGGCGGTAAGCGCATGGAAGAAAGGCCTTTTAGCGACCTCCCGGAAGAAGAAACCGGCGGCGCTGTCCTCCGGGCCCAGCCCGGCCAGCCGGCGCGGGTCACCCTCGATGGTATAGATGCTGCCCAGGGCGGCGGTAATTATATTACAGTCCGCCCGGGTGCTTTCCATGAACTCCGCCTTCCCCGAAACCGAATAGTTCAGGTAGGCCCACGGCAGGAGCAGGACATAACAGGCCCCGACGAAGAGCAGCTGCCGCCGCAGGCCGGCGGCGGACAGCGCCCCCCGGGCCAGGTCCAGCAGCACGGCGAAAACCGGGAGCAGCAGCAGGGGACTGCGCAGCAGCAGCGAAGCGCCTATGGACAGGGCGCACAAAAGGCCGTTGGCCCGGGTATCCTCACGCCGTCTTAGCAGGAAAAAACACAGGACCAGCAGCAGGTAGACGCTGTACGTCGCCTGCTCGAAATCGAAACCGCCGTACGAAGGGGCGAGGAGCCCCGCCGCGGCGAGGGCCAGCAGCCCGGCCCAGTAGCCCCCGAGCAGGCAGCCGGCGAAAAAGACCAGCGCGAAAGCGCTGAGGTTCAGCCCCGCGAAGACCAGCTTCAGGCTCAGGCCCGCGTTTTGCAGGAAAGACATCGCCGTATAAAAGAAAGGCATCCGCAGGGTTATATCCCCGGCGGGCAGCCCGGCCAGCAGGAAAGCGCCCGTGTTTTCCATGGGGAAATATTCCAGGCCCGGCACGAAGCGCGGAGAAAGGACCGCCGCCAGCAGGACAGGCAGCAGCGCCCTGAACCAGGCTGACGCCGCAAGCGGCGCCGCGCGCAGCCGCAGGCCGTCGATAATTTTTTTAACGCGTAAGAACATATGCTTTCCGCCCGCCGGGAAGCCGCGACCGGGCCTTTACCACCCTAATAATACAAAAAGCCGAAGGCGCGGTTATCGGATTTCCCGCGGCACAGGCATCGCCTTGCCTTGTGAACCCCGTCGAAACATTGCTAAAATATGATCACGCAGTTCGTTTGCTGAAGAATGCGCCCGTATCTCAACGGATAGAGTCCCGCCCTGCGAAGGCGGTTATACTGGTTCGATTCCAGTCGGGCGCACCCCAATTCCACTATGGCTGAAAAGAACGAAAACAAACCGGAACCCAAGACCGGCCGCTACGTCTATGACAAGAAGCTCGGCAAGGTAGTGAAGATCTCCGACGAGATTCCCGGCCTCAAGAAGGCCGGCGGCGACGGAGACTCCTGCCCCATGAACCCGGGCGCGCATAAATGCAACGGCTGCTGCGGCCACGGCTGAGAAAAACAAAACCCCTGGCCGGCAGCTTACGGAGGACCCCATGGAGCAGAAATTCCAGGAACTCAAAAAAAGGTTTTCCGAAGTTTCCGCGATAAACTCCGCCGCCGCGGTCCTCCACTGGGACCAGCAGGTGTACATGCCCCCCGGCGGGGCCGAAGCCCGCGCCGCCGCCTCCGCCGCCCTTGAAGAACTTTCCCACGTAAAATTCACCTCCGACGCCAACGGCGCGCTTATCGCCGGCCTCTACGACTGGGCCCAGGGCCTGGGCGAGGATTCCTTCGAGGCTTCCTACCTGCGCGCCGCGCGCCGCGACTACGACATAGCCAAGAAACTCCCGGCGGACTTCGTCGGGGAATTCTCGAAGACGACGTCCCTGGCCATGGAGGCCTGGGCCAAGGCCCGCGCCGCCTCCGACTTCTCCGCTTTCGCCCCCCACCTGCAGAAAATAGTGGACCTCAACCTGCGCAAGGCGCAGATCCTGGGCTACAAAGATTCCCCCTACGACGCGCTGCTCGACCTCTACGAGCCGGGCGCCACCAAGGCCGCCGTCGGGCCGGTGCTCAGGAAGCTGGCCGAAGGCCTCAAGCCCCTGATCAGTGAGATCAACGGCCGCAAGGCGAAGATCTCGAACGGCATCCTGAAAGGCGATTTCGACGAGGAGAGACAGCTGGCGCTCGTCAACGAGCTGACCGCGGCCCTGGGCTACGACTTCAAGCGCGGCCGGCAGGACCGCTCGGTGCACCCGTTCACCACGGGCTTCTCCATAAACGACGTGCGCATCACCACCCGCACCCAGCGGGACTACCTCCCGGCCGCCGTCTACGGCTCCATCCACGAATGCGGCCACGCGCTTTACAGCCAGGGCTCGCCGCAGGAATTCGAATTCACCCCGCTGGCGGACGGCGCCTCGCTGGGCGTGCACGAATCCCAATCGCGCTTCTGGGAGAACATCGTGGGCCGCTCCCGCCCGTTCTGCCGCTGGCTGCTGCCGCTGCTGATGAAGCACTTCCCCGGCAAGTTCGACGGCGTCACAGCCGACCAGCTCTACGCCGCGGTCAACCGCTCGGAGCCGTCCTTCATCCGCGTCGAGGCCGACGAGGTGAATTACAACCTGCACATCCTGCTGCGCTACGAGATAGAGACCGCCATGCTGGAAGGCGCGCTGAAAGTGGAGGACGCGCCGGCTTTCTGGAACGCGAAGATGCAGGACTACTTCGGCATCACGCCCGCCAAGGCTTCCGACGGGATCCTGCAGGACGTGCACTGGTCGCTCGGCATGATAGGCTACTTCCCCACCTATACGCTGGGCAACCTCATCTCGGCGCAGATAGCGCGCAAGCTCGACGCGGACCTGCCCGGCTGGGCGGACCTGCCCGCCCACGGCGAATTCGCGCCCATCCTCTCCTGGCTCAGGAAGCACATCCATTCGCAGGGCAGGAAGTACCTGCCGGGCCGGCTCCTGCAGCGCGCCGTCGGCGAAGAGCTGCGCGTGGAGCCGTTCCTGGACTACATAAAGGATAAATACTCGAAGCTTTACGGTTTTTAAATTTTCGGCCCGGAGGACAACATGTTCAAGGTCAACGAATACTTCGACGGAAAAGTAAAATCCATAGCTTTCAACACGGCCTCCGCCCCGGCCACGGTCGGCGTGATGGCCGCCGGCGAGTACGAGTTCGGCACCGTAAAAAAAGAGATCATGACGGTGGTGGACGGCCGGCTCACCGTAAAGCTGCCCGGCGCGGCGGCCTGGAAGGACTACAACTCCGGCGACACCTTCACCGTGGCCCCGAATCAGAAATTTCAGCTGAAAGTCGCGCGGGACACCGCTTATCTCTGCAGCTACGTGGACTGAGAACTACAACATGACAACGGATAAAAAAAGCAGGTTCCTGCTGGGCATAGCCGGGGGCTCCGGGTCCGGCAAAACGACGCTGGCGAGCAAGCTTATAGAGGAATGCGGCAAGATAGGCATTCCCGGCCAGATAGTGTCGCTGGACAACTACTACAGGCCGCTGGACCACCTTAAGTTCGAGGAGCGCAAGGTCTACAATTTCGACCACCCCAACGCCATAGACTCCGCGCTGGCCTTCCGGCATATCCAGGCGCTCTGCAACGGCAAAGCCATCAAGCAGCCGATCTACGACTTCAAGGCGCATACCCGCGCGGCCGAAACCACGCCCTGCGCCCCGACCAAGCTGATAATAATAGAAGGGCTTTACACCCTGCACTTCCCGAAGCTGCTGGCGCTCTGCGACTACAAGATCTTCGTTTCCACCGGCATGGTGACGGCCATGCTGCGCCGCGTGCAGCGCGACATCAGCGAAAGAGGCCGCGCCATCGAGGACACCAAGCACCAGATCCTCTCCACGGTGATGCCGATGTACGAGACCTACGTGAAGCCCACGCAGCGCAACGCGCATTTCTCCATCAACTGGGAAGGCGAGGAGATCCCCGGCAAAGCCACCGAAGGCCTGGTGCGCATGCTGCGCGACCACTTCCGCTGAACCCGGCGTTCGGCAGCGGGCAGTCCGGCATCCGCGGATGCCGCACCTGAGATGCAGCGATGAGAAAAACACCGCCTGAAAAACCGAGGACCGCCTCTTGCGGCAGCGCCCTGCGCGCCCTGCTGCTTGCCGCCTCCGGGCCGGACAACCTGGACGCCTTCCTGCGCCGGACCACCGGCATCCTCCGCGAACACGCCGCCATCGGCCAGCAAGCCCCCCTGGCGCTCCTGCTGCCCCCCGGGAAGAACACCCCGCCCTTCACTTTCTCGGCTAACTTTTCCGCGCGGGAACTGAAGCTGCTGGCCGGGGCAAAGCCCGCAAAAGACCTTCTGAGCGCCGATATCCGGGCGGCAGGCGTCAAAGGCCGCCTGCTGGCGCGCATAGCGCAGCCCGGCCACCGGGCGTGCGCCGGAGAGCTCCTGAACCTGGCCGCCAGAACCATTGCGGGACGGCTGGCGCAGGAAAGCAGGGAGCGCCAGCTTCTTTGCGAACGGGACATAGCCGATTCGGTAACCCACCTGGAAGAGCTGTTCCTGGATTTCCCCTCCATCTCTCTGGAAGCGATCTCGAGGGCGGTCCTGGACGAAGCCCGGCGGCTGACGGGCAGCCCGGCCGGTTTCGCGGCCCATATTGCCCGGGACACGGGCGTACTTCATGCCGCTACTGCGGCGGACAAAGCCTGGGCCAACTGCCGGGCCGCCAGGTGGGTGCTTAAGAACAAAAAGGTCCTGCTCACCAACTCGGCCGCTTCGGACCCGCGCTCAGGCGGCTCCCGCGCGCCGGTCAGGATAGAAAAATTCGTGGCGGCGCCGGCCGTTTCGGGAAAGAAGCTCCTGGGCCTGCTCGCCCTGGCGAACGCGCCGCACGGCTACTCGCGGGCCGCCCTGGACGCGGTCACGAAGCTGACACGGGTCTACTCCATGATCCTGCGCCACAAGATGGATGAGCAGCAGCACCAGAAGGAGAGCGTCATTTCGCAGGCGCTGATCTCCTCGTCGCAGGATATTATCTACGCCGCCGGGCCGGACGGGAAGATAACCTATATCAGCCCCAGGGTGGAAGCCTACGGCTACCGGCGGGAAGACCTGGTGGGCCATCCCGTTTTCGAATTCGTGCATCCGGACGACAGGGGACTGGCGCTCCGGGTTTTTTCCGACGCCATGAAAGCCGGCCGCACCCTGCCGCTCCTCTCCTACAGGCTGCTGCGCAAGGATGGCACCTGTTTCCTGGCCGAACAGAAAAGCGGTGTGGTGATCTCGGAAGGCGGGCCCGCCCTGATCACCGGCGTGATCCGCGACGTCAGCCCCAGGCAGGAGGCGGAGCTCGCGCTCCGGGAAAGCGAAGAGAAATACCGGCTGCTCACCGAAGGCGCCACCGACATCCCTTATTCCATAGACGCGGACGGGACGCTGCTGTTCATCGGCCCCCAGGTTTCCAGGTTCGGCCTGGACCCCGGGAAGATGATAGGCCGGCCGTTCATCTCTTACGTGCATCCCGACGACCGGGCCGCGCTGCTCAACGACTTCGGCGGATCGCTCCGGACCGGGGAGATAAAGCTGTCGGAGTTCCGGGTCCTGGACGGGAAAGGCAGGGAACACTGGCTGGAAGAACTCGGCAGCGCGCGCCGGGACGAGCAAGGCGCCATCACCGGCTTCGTCGGTATAATGCGCGACGTCACGGAGCGCAGGCGCATGGACGGGCTGCTGCGCCAGAAGACGGCCATCCTCGAGGCCCAGCTGAATTCCTCTCTCGACGGGATAATGGTGATGGACAACAGCGGGAAACGGGTGCTCCAGAACCGGCGGACCGCCGAGCTGTGGAAGATCCCTAAACGCGTCCTCGACAGCGCCGACAGCCAGGCGCAGTTCCGGCATGTCAGGCGAATGACGAAAGACCCGGAAAAGTTCGCCCGGGAAGTGGCCCGCCTGTTCAAACATCCCGGCGAGACCAGCCGCGACGAGGTCGAGCTGACCGACGGGACCGTCCTCGACAGGTATTCGGCGCCGATCCTCGACGCGGCCGGACAGAACCTGGGGAGGATCTGGACCTTCCGCGATATCTCCGAACGCAGGAAAGCGGAAGCGGCGCTCCTGGACTCAAAAAGGCTGCTGGAGAGCGTGGTCGAGAACGTCCCGCTGATGATCTTCCTCAAAGAAGCCGGTGACCTGCGGTTCGTGGTCTTCAACCGCGCCGGCGAAAAACTCCTGGGCTACGACCGCAAGGTCCTGCTCGGCAGTAATAACCTGGACCTTTTCCCGCCCGAGCAGGCCGCCCACTTCATGGCCAAGGACAGGGAAGTTCTAGCCGGCAAGGCCGGGTTCCTGGACATCCCGGAGGAGCCCATCCTGACGGCCGACAAAGGCGAGCGCCTGCTGCACACCCGGAAGGTCTGCATCAAAGGTCCCGACGGCAAACCTCTTTATCTGCTGGGGATCTCCGAAGACATCACCGAACGCAGGCGCCTGGAAAAACTTCTGATCGAGAGCGAGGAAACGCTGCGCCGGATCTTTGAAACGGCCACCGACGCGCTCTTCCTGAAAGACGCCGCCGGCCGCTACGTTAAAGCCAACCGGACCTGTTCGTTTTTTTTCCAGGTAGACGCGGGAAAAATGATCGGCAGGACCGCCGCCCAGCTCTTCAGTCCCGAACTGGCCGCCGAAACGGAGAGAGAGGACGCCGAGGTGATAAAGCGCGGAAGAGCCATGGTTTTTACCAAGGAACGGATCATGCCTTCAGGGAAAAAGCTTGTCCTCAACGTCGCAAAAACCCCCATGTTCGGCCCGGACGGGAAAGTATCGGGCCTCCTGGGGGTGGCCAGCGATATTACCGCCATTAAGAAAATGGAGGCGGAAGCGGCCCTGGCCAAGGCGACCGACGCGATGAGCAGGGCGGCAAGGCCGCTGGCGCACGACTTCAATAACGCGCTGGCCGCCATCAACGGCTACGCTACGCTCATCGACGAGGAGATGAGCGCGTCCAACCCGGTGAAGGCGGAAATAGGCCAGATAATCAAGGCCGTCAGACGCGCGGCGGAAATAACCGATAAATTCCAGTCTTTCGCCAGGAACCCAAAACTTGGCGGACAGGAGAACGACAAGGGCTGACCGCGCCCGCGGCGCGCAAAAAACCCGGAGGCAAGCCTCCGGGTTTTTTATCTGCCCGGCGGGAAAGCATGAGCGTCTGCGCCGGGATCTTACGCTTATTACGGCAGCAGGGGCAGGGACAGGGTTATCTTCACGCCCTTGCCGGCGGCATTCTCCGCCGTGGCGGAACCGCCGAGCTGTTCTATGAACTTGCGCGCTATGGTCAGGCCAAGCCCCACGCCGCGCGGCTTGGTGGTAAAAAACGGCGTGAACAGCTTTTCGCCGTCGCCGTCGGGCAGCCCCGGGCCGCTGTCGGTGACGGCTATCCTCCCGCATTTATCCCCGTGCGAGACCTCGATCGTTACCGTGCCGCCTTCCGGCATGGCCTGCACCGCGTTATCGAATACGTAGCGCGCCGCGCGCGCCATGGCGTCCGCGTCCAGGTCTACGCGCGGGTCCGACGGGTCGGGGACGGTCTTCACCGTGACGGACGGCGGGAACTGGTAATAGGCCGCCAGGTCCTTGACGACGGCGTTGAGGGAAGCCGCCGCGCGGTTCACTTCCTTGGGCCGGGTGAAAAGAAGTATCTCTTCGATGATCTCGTTGCCGTGCCTGACTTCCGATTCGATGATCCCGAGATGCTTAGCGAGCTTCGGGTCGAGCGCCGCCCCGCCGGCCGACAATTTACTCTTGATGAAATAGACGGAATTGGAGATGATAGCCAGGGGGTTGCGTATTTCATGTCCCACCACGCTGGCCATCTGCTTGAGAAGGTCAGGCTTGTCCTGTTTCTTTTCTTCGGTATTCATAAAGTAATAATAGCAAAAGAAGGAGCTTTTTTCAGAAGCCCGGCGGCGACCCGGCCCTGCGCCGGCGCTTTTTTACGCGGATTTTACAGCCCGCCGGACCGCCTCCGCCGCGCAAAAAGTTATAATCTTATTTATGGAAATGTTAAAACACTCTTCAGCTTACCGCCTCCGCAGGGCCCTCAACTGGGTGCCGCTCGGCTTCGCCTACGCTTTCCTGTACATGGGCCGCTACAATCTCACCGTCTCCAAGAGCGTGCTGGGCGATTCGCTCATGACCAAGGCCCAGTTCGGCGAGATCTTCGCCGTGGGCGCCTGGGTCTACGCCCTCTCTTTCGTGGTGACCGGGCCGCTGGCCGACAGGCTGGGCGGCCGCCTGGCCATGCTGGTGGGCACCGGCGGCGCGCTGCTGGTTAATTTCCTGATGGGCCTGACGCTCTACGGCATCGCCTTCTGGGGCTGGCAGGTCTCGGTGTTCGCCGCGTTCATGTTCCTTTACGCGCTGAACATGCACTTCCAGAGCTACGGCGCCATCTCCATCGTGACCGTGAAGGCCCCGTGGTTCCACGTGCGCGAGCGCGGCACCTTCTCCACCATCTTCGGCGCCATGATCGCCTTCGGCCTGTATTTCGCCTTCGACTGGGGCTTCGCCGTGGCCGAGGCCAGCCGCGCCGCGTCGGCCACCAACCCCACCGTGATGGCGAAGATCTTCGCCGCGGTCTTCGGCCTGGGCGGCTCCGGCACGGACCAGAACTGGTGGATCTTCTTCGTGCCGGCCATCATGCTCGCGTTCTTCTGGCTGATCATGTTCTTCTTCCTGCGCAACACCCCGGGCGAGGCCGGCTACCAGGATTTCGACACCGGCGAGGAATCCGTCTCCGCCACCGGCGAGCGCCTGCCCGTGAAGCAGGTGTTCAGGAAGATCCTCACGCACCCCGTGCTGATCGTGGTCTGCGGCATCGAGTTCTGCAGCGGCGTGCTGCGCAACGGCATCATGCAGTGGTACCCCATCTTCGCCTCCGAAGTGGGCTTCAAGAAAACCTTCTGGGTGCCCGAGAACTGGGGCCTGATGCTGCTGCTGACGGGGCTCGCCGGCTCCTTCCTGACCGGCTGGTGCTCGGACAAGCTCTTCGGCTCCCGCCGCGGCCCGATGGCGGCCATTCTTTACGGCGTTATGGGCGCGAGCGCGGGCATGATGGCCCTGACGCTGGGCGCCAACCTCTGGTGGGCCGGCGCGGCCACCATGCTGATCTCCATGTCGGTAACTGGCGTGCACGGCATCCTATCCGGCACCTCCACCACCGACTTCGGCGGCGCCAAGAACGCCGGCGCCGCTACCGGCATAGTGGACGGCATGGTCTACCTGGGCACGGGCCTTCAGTCCATCGTCATCGGCCATATCACGCCCGTGGGCGACCTGGCCAAGGACCCGAACAACTGGAAAATGTGGCCCGTGTTCCTCGTGCCCTTCTCCGTCATCGGCTTCTACCTCTCTATGCGGATCTGGAACGCCCTCCCCAAGAAGGCCTCCAAACCCACAGCCGTCCCCGCCGAGCCGGAGTACCAGCCCGGCAACTGACCCGGCCGCGCCGGCCGCAGCGCCACAGACCGCCGGGGCAGCCCGGCGGTTTGTTTTTCATAGGCAGCGGGAGCGCACCGTTGCCCTAAAGGCCCAGACGGACATAGGCCTATATTTCCATAAGAAGCAGGTCCCCCGGCCTTTGATAAGGGTCAAGCCGGGAGGTATAACATAGTGACGGAAGACGGCGGAGAACGGAGGACTTATGAAAAACCTTATGAAAACCACCCTCAGCGCGGCAGTGCTGCTCACCCTGCCCGTACTGTCCTTTGCGGAAGGCAAAAGCATCTACGGCCCCGACAGCCGCCTGGACTTCTTTGAATCTTCGGCCGGGATGCAGACCCTGTCCCAGTCCGTGGTCTCGCTCTGGAAATCCGCCGACGTGGCCGCGGACGCTTCCGGCTTCAAGCTGAGCACCGAAAAGTTCGCCGACGCCTACGGCCTCTGCCCCGCGGAGAAGTTCCGCGAGCAGCCCATCGGCGCCTTCTGCTCCGGCTCCCTGGTGGGAGAGGATATGATAATGACCGCCGGCCACTGCATAAAGACCGAAGCGGACTGCAAGAATACCAAACTGGTCTTCGGCTTCAACGTGGGCAAGGCCGGCGCGGAAGCCACCACCAAGGTGGGCAAGGACGACGTTTACACCTGCGCCAGCATCGTTAAGCGCTTCCTCGGCGGCGAGCCCGGCTCCACCAACCCTGCCGGCCAGAGCCTTGGCCCGGACTACGCGCTGATCAAGCTTGACCGCAAGGTGACCGGCCGCAAGCCCCTGCCCGTCAACAGGAAGCCTGCCCTGGCCAAGGGTACCAAGATCTTCGTGATCGGGCACCCCGTGGGCCTGCCGCTTAAAGTAGCCGGCGACTCCACAGTGCGCGACGCCGGCAAGATCGGTTACTTCGTGGCCGACCTGGACACCTTCGGCGGGAACTCCGGCTCCCCCGTGTTCAACACGGTCACCAACAAGATAGAGGGCATCCTGGTGCGCGGCGACACGGACTTCCTCCGGAGCCCGGCCGGCTGCGTGACCATGGCCACCTACGAGCAGACCGGCGGCCGCGGCGAGGACGTTACCAAGATCGACGCCCTGTCGGCCTTCATCCCCAAGCTCCCCGGCGAGAAAGAGACGCCCATGTTCATGGACCTGGAAATACGCGACATGCAGTATATCACGCCGATAGACAACACCTACGTAGCGCCGGCGAACATCAGGTTCCAGTAAGCAAAACAGATCGGACTAAGATGAAAGCGCCCCCGGTTCGCCGGGGGCGCTTATTTTTGGCTGCGGTCCTGCGGTTTAATTGACGGCCAGGAGCTCCACGATAAAATGCAGCACAGCGTTGGGCGGGATGACGCTGCCGGCCCCGTTCTTGCCGTAGCCGAGCGCCGGGGGGATGATGAGCTTGCGTTTGCCGCCTATCCTCATGCCGGAGACGCCTTCGTCCCAGCCTTTTATCACGCGCCCCGCGCCCAGCTCGAAAACGAAAGGCTCGTTGCGGTCCACGGAGCTGTCGAATTTTTTCCCGTCCGGGAAGGTGCCGGTATAATGCACGGTCACTTCCTTGCCGCTGACGGCGGCGGACCCCGAGCCCTCTTCCAGATCTATATACACCAGGCCCGATTTCAAGGTAACTTCATTGTTTGCCATATTCCTCCCTTAAATACCGGGCACAATCCCGGGCACCCAATTATTCTACCAAAACGCCCCCGGCCGAGACAGCGCGGATTATATATAATTCATTTGCGGACGGCGCTTACTATGAAAAGAACTACGGGAAACCCCCTCCACCGCACAGGGAAAAGGCTGTCGGTCTCGCTTTTATGGGACTGCAACCAGCGCTGCGGCTTCTGCGCCAAGGGGCGCCCCCCGCGCGGGGTCAGGCCCAGGCTCTCCCTGGAAGAAGCCCTGGCAGTACTGCGCGCCGGCCGCCGGGACGGCTACGATTTCCTCGCGCTGGACGGCGGCGAGCCCTCTATTTACCCGGAACTGCGGCAGGTGGTGCTTAAAGCGCTGGAACTGGGCTATCGGTCGGTAAATATCCTGACCAACGGCACCGGCCTGGCGGCCGGCGGCCTTTTGCGCGGCTTCCCCGCGCGGCACAGGAAACGCCTAAGCTTCTGCGTTTCGCTGCACTCTCACCTGCCGGCGGTCTCGGACAAGCTCACGGGCTCGCCGGGTTCGTTCGCAAAGACCCTCGAAGGCATACGCGCCGCGCGCGGCGCCGGCTTCACTTTCAGCCTTTACCATGTCATCACCGCGCTCAACTGGCGCGCCCTCCCGGCCTACGCGGCCTTCGTGGCGAAGAACTTCCCGGAGGCGGGCGCGGTCACCTTCTCTTATATGTTCCCGGCCGAGCACCTGCGCGCCGGGCTGGGGCTTTACCCCAGGCTGGGCCCTGCCGCCGCCCCGCTGGCCGAAGGGGCGCGCCTACTGCAGGCGCGCGGCTTGCGCGTGGAGCTGAGCGCCTGCGGCGTGATCCCGCTCTGCCTGGCGCGCGGCAGCGAACGCATCCTGCTCAACACCGCCCTCGAAAAACGCTTCATGACCTTCGACACCATGAAGATGGAGCCGCTGCCTTTCCTGGACGCGGACTTCAACGGCAGGACTAAAAAGAAGGCGCCGCGCTGCGCCGGCTGTTTCGTGGACCGGGCCTGCGGCGGCATCTGGAAGTTTTACGCGGGTAAGTTCGGGCTTTCGGAACTGCGGCCCTTTAAAGGGGACTATTTCAGAAAGCTGCCCGGTTCGGGCGGGGCTTCGCTGGACCTGGCCTCCAGCGCCGCGGCGCCGGACCCCCTGGCGCCCGCCATGGCAAGCCTCATCGGCCTGCGCTACAGGGGCGTATCTAAGCTGAATTTACTGAACGAAGCCGCCCTGGGCGGCGCAGCGGAAAAACTAAGGACCTTCGCGCGCGAAGCCGGCTTCACGCTGGTTCCGGCCGGCAGGCGGCTCAGCCCAAAGCCCAGGCGAGCAGGGCCGAGGCGCCGATAAAGATCAGCGCGTCCAGCGTGGCCGCCGGGCGGTTAGGCCTGGCGCCGAAGATCTCCGCGTTGAAGGTGGCCTTGGGGAAAAGCCAGAGGTCGGCGAGCCAGCGCGCGCCGAGCAGCGCGGCGAAGCCGAACACGAAGAAGGCCAGCGCGTCCAGCGTGCTCCTGGCCACGCCCAGGAACGGCCCCGAGATGGAGGCGCGGACGATATTGCCGAAAGCTATCACGCCGCCCGCCATGGAAAGCGCCGCGGGCAGGTTCTTCTTCTCCAGCTGGGCCTTCAGGTCTATGCGGAAGATCTTCAGGTAGGCCGCAAGCGCGGCCCACAACAGCAGCTGGCCCAGCACCCAGAAATAAAGCATCACGCCCGGCCCGCCGGAATCGCCCCACGAGGCGCCCATTATCACCAGCCCGAGGGCCAGGTAATGCGCCCCTTCCGCCAGCGCCGCGCCGACGTTGCCGGCCTTAACGCCTTCGGCCAGTTTCCAGCCCTTAAGATAGGTGCCTTCGGCGATCAGCACAGAGGCGTTGAGCAGCAGCACGGCGAGCAGGCCGAACAGGGCCGCTTCCAGGAAACCCAGCAGCAGGGAATCGGAGGCCCAGGAGATCGGCCCGCCCAGGCTCAGCAGCACGGCCAGGTAATAGGCCCCGTAGCTGAGCGCCATGGCGTCGGAGCCGCCGGAAACTATGCCGGCGTCGGCGCCGCGCCACAGCGGCAGCAGGCCCCGTATTCTTTTGGCGGCGTAGCACAGCGCCACCCCGATAACGATGTACCCCGCGGACCGCAGCGCGGAAAATAAGAACTCAGACATTGCAGGCTCCTTTGCCGCTCCCTGTGAGGGCGTCCCGCAGCAGGGCGGCCAGCTGCGGGTAGAAATAAAGATCTTGCGCGCCGCAGGTCAGCGAGCGCCGCCCGCCGAAACGCAATTTGAAACCGGTGAACTTCGAATAAGCGTGGTCCGCCGCGCCTTCCGGCGCTATGCCGTAAAAATCGTAGACCTTGCAGCCGGCCGCGCGGGCGTCGCGCATGACGCGCCAGTGCAGGGAATAGGGCGCCATGGCCGAGCGCACGAACGGCGAGCTGGCGCCGTAGAGGTAGGTGGCCCGGCCGCCGTAGAACAGCGCCACGGCCCCGGCCAGCAGCATGCCCTGGTAAACCGAAAGGTAGAGCCGCGCCGTACCGGCAGGCTCCAGCGCGCCCAGCAGGCCTTCGAAGAAGGACAGCGGCTCGCCGTCGAAGTTCTGGCGGTACGAGGTCAGCTCGAAAAGCTCGTAAAAATCCTTAAGGCCTTCGGCGGCGGGGACCTGGCGCGTCTCCACGCCCTTGCGCTCCGCCAGCCTCACGTTGTAGCGCCCCTTCTGCGTCATCGCGCCCAGCAGCTCATCATCCCCGCCGGAAATTCCGGTCAGCAAGGTCGGCGTGGGGACCAGGTCGAGCGGCGCGCGGGAAACCTTTCCCAGGAAGGGCGGCACTCCCCCCTCCAGCAGCGGCTCGAAGCGGGCCAGCGGCGCGCCGGTGCGCGCGGACATTTCGGCCAGCCGGCCGCGCAGCAGCTCCGCGCCCTCCGCGGCCGCGGCGGCGTCGGCCCAGGGCAGCACCGGGCCGTGCGGCAGCAGCAGCGGCGCCAGCGGCGAGCCCACGGAATAGACCAGGGCGCCGCCGCGCAGCTCCTCCCCTTCGAAAAGGCCCAGGCGCGCTACGGACTGCCCCTGCGCGGCCTTGAAATCCGCCCAGTCCCAGGACTGCATAAAGCCGCTTTCCGGGGTCGCCTTCACCAGGCTTTCCCAGGCGGGCTTATTGGAGAGTGATAAATCTCTTATAATCATCGTCGTTCAACTGGCCGAGCCAGCGCGCCGGGTTGGACTCCGGCAGCATTTTGCATTTCGCCACCAGCAGGCCGCGCACGAAAGCCGACAGCTCCTCCGAGGGGCGCATCCTCACCGCGTCCTCCACCGCCGGCAGGCCCGGCATGGCGCATGAGACGAGGTCCCCGTCGTCGCGCTGGAAGACCACGGCCCCGCTGGCCGCGTCCACATAGATCCCCGGCGACAGCTTCAGGTAGCCGGGCAGGCCCGGGGTGCTTATGGCGCCGGTACCCGCTTTCTTCTGGGCCGCCTCGAGCGCCGCCTTGATGGCCAGCATGGCGTCCAGTTCTTTGGCGTCGCCCTTCACCGGCGGCAGCATGACCCCCGCGGGAGCCGCCCAGGCCAGCCATTTGCGGTGGCTGGCCAGGGCTTTATCCAGCGCCTTGCGCTGCAGCTGCACGTTGTTGTAAAGCGAGTCCAGCACGTCTATCTCCGGGCGGAACCGGAACAGTTCTTCCGTTCCCTTGTCCTTGAGCAGCACGAAGGCGTCGGTCCCCAGCCTTAAAGCGTAGCCGCGCGGCAGGATCAGGAACGGCGTGCCGTCGGCCGCCAGGTGCATGTCCGCGGTAAGGGCGTAGAAGGGGCTGCCGGTCTTTATCGCGTTGCCGGCGGCCGGGTCCTTGTAGGTCAGGGACATGGCGGGGTACAGCTTGCCGGTGCTGTCCGGCACCAGGGCCATCGGGGCCAGGTAGCGGAAAGCGGTGCCGTGGAACGGGGACTGGGCCTTTTTGGACAGGAAGACTACCTCCGTGTCCGCGCTGCTGCCGCCGCGCCTGCTGCCGTAATACCCTTTGGCGAAGGCGTTGTCGGGATAGGCCATGTTTATGACTATCAGCAGCACCGCCAGGGCCGCCAGCGTCCGGTAGAGCCTGTCCGTACCGCCGGAGCAGGAAAGGACCGGGCTGAAATTCTCTTTAAGTTCTTCAAGTTCCTGCTTGAGCTTGCCCGCCAGCTCGGAGGGAAGGCCGCCGGTCCCGGAGACCAGGCTGTCCCAGTCGAAAGCGCGCAGCATCGCCCCGAGACGCTCTTCCCAGGCGGCCAGCGTCTCCGCGCCCCACAACGCCGGGTCGGACGGGAAGCCGCAGGCGGGCAGCCGGCTGTTGGCGCGGCTGAAAAAATCGAGGCTCTCCGCGCCGGCGGGAGCGGGCGAAGGCAGGTGCAGCAGGCCGAGCAGCTCCGCGGGATTCCTGACCGTCCGGCCCAGCCCCGCGCCGAACAGGACGGAGGAGCGGTTAAAGGACATGGCCGCGCGCAGCCGCGCCGGGGTAAGGTAGGAGGCCCGCTCCGGCAGCCGCAGCCCGGAGAGTTCCCCGGCGGTTATAGCGCGGGGCGAGGCGAAGAAGAAGCCCCATTTGCCGTAGCCGTGGGCGGAAAAAGAGGGAATGGCGGCGGACAACGGCTTCGGGCAGAAGCCGGCCGAGCGCAGCGTTTTGTAGACGGCCCAGTAAGCGGCCGGGAATTTTTCCGGCGAAACGGCGTTCACCGCCAGCAGGCCGCGCGCGGACAGCACCTTCCTGACCCTGCCGAAGAATTCTTCGGTGAACAGCGAACAGCCGGCCAGGTCCTCGGGGAAAGTAAAATCGGCCACCACCAGGTCGTAGACGCGCCGGGCGGCCAGAAGGAAGCGCGAGGCTTCGCCGCAGGTAACGCTCACGCGCGGGTCGGAAAGCGAGCCGGCGTTGTAGGGCGCGAAAGCCCCGCGGCCCAGCGCCAGCACGTTCTCGTCGTAGTCCACCAGGTCGGCGGCCGCCACCGGGACGTGCCGCAGCAGGTCCCTGAGGGCCAGGCCGTCGCCGCCGCCCAGCACCAGGGCGTTGAGCGGGCGGCGCAGCCGCGCCGACGCCAGCGCGGCGGCCGGCAGCGCGAGCGATTCGTGGTAGACCGCCTCGTCGCGCGTGTCGAACTGCAGGCTCCCGTTTATATAAAAGGAAAGCCCCCCGTCGTGTTCGGTAACTTTAAGGCCGGCCATCTGAGCCCTCCAGCGCGCGGTTGAGCAGGGCGGCCGCGCCAGCCGCCGCCAGCGGCAGCAGGCAGGCCGCGAAGAACTGGTACGCGGCGTGCGGCCCCGGCGCGAAAACGGCGTATTCGATAAAACTGTAGACCCACAGCGCGGGCAGCGCCCCGAACGCGGCCACGCGCCAGTGTTCCGAGATCTCCTCCCCGGAGAAGAACAGGCGCATCAGCCGGGGCAGCAGCGCCGAGAGCGCGGCGCAGGAAACGGCGATATACCAGAACGACAGCTTGAAGCCGCCGAACTCGCCCAGGGCCAGGACGAAGGCCCAGACGCAGGCCGAAGAAATTCCCAGCCAGACCGGCACGCGCATCAGGCACATCACGATGACCAGCGCGAGGGGCACGCCGAGGGCAAAGTAATAATCCATGGGGAAACCGTTGGCGATGGCGATAAAACCGAACATGCCGAAGCCGGTAAGCCCGGCTTTTACACCCTCGAAGCCCGGCAGGGACCCCTTGCCGTAGGTGCCGGCCCGCGCCTTCTTGTCGAGCACCTCGAAGTCTTCAGGGCGCACAATGTCGCCCAGGTACGCCTCCGGGTAATCCTGGTCCGGCTCCTTCCAGATCTCTATCGCCAGGTTCTTCCGGCGGCCGGGCAGATAATAGTCCCAGGTGATCTTGGGCACCATGTCTCCCTCGTCGTCCTCGGCGCGCACCGAGGTGGACCCCTCGTAATTATAATCCCCGGCCATGCACCGCACCACGCGCGGCGCCGTGTCCGGCATCGAGGATTCGCGGAACTTTATCCACTCGCCGGGAGAGATCTCGTACGTTACCCCGCCCAGGCTGGTCTGGCGCGTAAGCACCCAGAGCACCTCTAAGCCGGAGGCCTTCTTCTCCTCGGTCTTTATCAGGTAAAGCTCTTCGGAGCCGCTCTCCAGCGTCCACTGTCTCTCCGTGTAGGTGCCGGATTCCCGGTTCGTGGTCGTTTCGGTGACGCAGAACTCGCGCCCCTGGTATTTTATATAGCGCCCCCGTTCGGCGGCGGTGAGGCTGGCGGCCTTATCCATATTGGAAGTAGTTTATCAAAAAAAACGCCCGCAGATTCACCCGGCCTTGTTACCAAGATGGTGTTGACAAGCCGGTTTGCCTGACATATAATAACTATACATACCGTTTGGGGTTTGGGGTAGTCAAAATTTTCTCGCATCCTGCTTAACCATCTCTGGGGGGAGGGGTTCTATGCTATTCTGCGTGAACAAGGCCGTGCCTTTGCGGCTGCGCATGCTGCTGGGGTTCATTATCGCCGCCGGGGCGGGAATACTCCTTATGTATTTTTCCGCAAAAAGGGCCCTGGAGCCCCTGAGCGTGAACGAAACCGGGGAGCAGCTCTATTCCAGCGTAAAGGTTGCCGCGACGGAAATAAATTCGGGGATAATCTACGCGCAGGAAAAAGCGCTTTTGATAGCCTCCGGAGAAGAATTGAGAGCGCTTCTCGCCTCGCCGCCCGCCCCGGGCAAAGAAGAGGCCCTGAAAGCGGCGCTAAGCCGCTCCACCAAGTTCATTCCCGGGCTTTCAGCCGCCGCGCTGACGGACAAGCGCGGCGCGACCCTCGCCGTTTTCTCCAGGGAGGGCAGCCGCGTTTCGACCGAAACGGGAAAGGCGTTCCCGGGCGCGGGAGAAATATATATAGCCCCCCCGATAATAGCTAAGGATGACCTCATTTACGAAGTGGCGCTTCCCCTGGCCCTTAACGGGAACACAAAGCCCCGGTGGGCGCTCAGTTGCCGCTTTTCCGTCATCAAGATGCCGCGCATTCTCCCGCCGCCTTCCTGTCCCAAGGTAACGGTCCAGCTCGCAAAAAGAAAAGGCGAAAAGATCGTCATCTCCAGCGCCGACGGTAAAAGGACGGAGGAGGAACTGAGGGCGGAAACCGCCGCCCTGTTCCTCCCGGTCCTGCAGGGGAAAGAGGGCTACAGCGCCGACAATGGCGGAACGGAGCCCCTGGTCTATTCCTACGCGAGGCTGCAGTCCCCGGATTGGCTGATAGTCGCAAAAGCCGCCGTCCCCCAGCATGCGGCCTCGCGCGCCAGGAAGGCCCTGGCCCAGATACGGGTCCAGGCCTTCATCCAGTTCGCGGCGCTTTCCCTCGCGGCCTTCCTCTTCGTTAAACTCATGAGCTGCCCGGTCTCGGAGAACGCCGCCGCCGCGGCGGCCCTGCTGGAAGAACTCGGCGCCGCCCCTCCGGCGGATGCCGGCGCCTGCTCCGAGACGGAAACGATAGCCAAGGCCCTGGCGGAAGCTTTATCCCGGTTTAAAACCCGCGAGGAAAGCGGGCTGCAGCTCAGGAACGAAGCAGAAAAACTGCGGGAGGAGGACGAGGAGCTGAAGAACCAGAACGTGGAGCTGGAAAAGCTCAACAAGTACCTGCTGGAACGGGAAAGCAAGATCTCGGAACTGAAGGCCGAGCTGCGCGAACTGCAGGAAAAGGTAGACCGCGTAAAGGGAGAATGACAGATGCGGTTCTCAACCAAGAGCAGGCTGCTGGCGGGCGCGAAGGCGGCCCTGCTGATGGCCGCGCTGGGCGGGGTCTACGGCCTTTATACCCGCTTCGAAACGCTGGCCAGCGACGGGAGCGTCATAAGCGGCACGCTGCAAAAATCAGAGGCCCTGTATTCGGTGGCGGTGCAGTGGAAAGCCGGGCCCGCCCCGGCGAACTGGAAAAATTCTTTCAAGGCCGCGTACTTTGAACTGGGCGCGGCCATAAGCGGCGCCGAGCTTAACCTCCCCTCGAACGCGGCGGCGTTCAAAGTCATTACGGCGGATTATTTCAGGCTGCTGCCGCTGGCCGAAAAAGTTTCCAGATCGGAAGCCGACAAGGAGGCCGGGGACAGGGCCTGGGCCGGACTTGTCAGGCATACGGACAGGATCTTAACGCAGGCCCTGGCCGCGGCCGGCAGCACTACCGAGGCGCGCAACCTGCTGCTGGCGAAAACCGGGCTTGGCTATCTCGCCATCTTCATCTTTTTCATCTTAGCGGAGATAGCGCATTACTACCTGGCCTACGACCCCCTGATCGACGAACTTTCCAAGCTCAACCGCAAACTGATGCGCTGCGCGGCGCCCTTCCCGGACCAGCCCGCGTTCGGCAACGAGATACTTGAACTTAACGCCGGCGCCGACCGCCTCAGGGCCGCCCTGCACGCGGCCTCCGAGGAACGGGCGCGCCTGAAGAAGGAGGCCGCCACCCGGCAGGCGCGCATGAAGGCGCAAAGCCGCAGCCTGGAGCTCACGCGCAAAAAAGTGGTGGAACTGGTCGACGCCCTGGAAGACGCGCGCGTCGAACTGCAGAACGACAAAAAGGCGCTGAAGGCGGCCGGGGAAAAGCTGGAGCGCTCCAACAGGGAACTGGAGCAGTTCGCCTACGTGGCCTCGCACGACCTCAAGGAGCCGCTGCGGGTGATCTCCAGCTTCAGCGGCCTGCTCTCTAAAAGGTACTCCGAACAGCTAGACGCCGACGCCAAGGATTTCATCCACTACATAACCCAGGGCTCGCAGCGGGCCTCCGACCTGATAAGCGCCCTGTTCAACTATTCCAAGGTCACCTATACCTCCAAGGCGTTCCGGCCGCTGCCGACGGAGGAGATCCTGCAGAAGGCCATGTTCAACCTCAAGATCTCGCTGGAAGAAAAGCGGGCGCGCATAACCTGGAAGGACCTCCCGGTGATAAAAGGCGACGAATTCCAGCTGATACAGCTTTTCCAGAACCTGATCTCCAACTCCCTCAAGTTCAACGCGGCCCCCGAACCGGAAATATCCCTTTCGGCCTCCAGCCTGCCGGGGTCGGTCACCATCCGCGTCTCCGACAACGGCATAGGCATACCGAAGGAACATACCGAGCGCGTCTTCCTTATCTTTCAAAGGCTGCATTCCCAGGAAAAATACCCCGGCACCGGCATAGGCCTGGCCCTGTGCAAGAAAATAGCGGAGAACCACGGGGGCAGGATCTGGGTGGAACAAAACCCGGCGGAGGGAAGCTCTTTCTTCATCCAGTTCCCGGTACGGGAACCGGCGCAGGCTGACACGCAGGCACAACAGGAGGCTAAGGTTGCCATATGAACAAAACCCACAAGAACGCGAAGATGCTGGAGATACTGGCGGTGGAGGACAACCCGGCCGACATACGGTACCTGAGCGAGGTTTTCAAGGAAGGCAGGCTGCTCAACAGGGTCACCGCCGTGGCCGACGGGGACGCCGCGCTGCGCTGCCTGCGCGGGGAAGGCGAGTACGCGGGTTCCGTCAGGCCGGACCTGGTGCTGCTGGACCTCAATATGCCGGGCAAGGACGGTCGGGCCGTGCTGGAGGAGATGCGGCGCGACCCCGCCCTGGCCGCGGTGCCGGTGATAGTGCTTACCACCTCGTCCTCGGTGGACGACGTAAGCCGCAGCTACGACCTGAAAGCTAATTCCTATATGGTAAAACCCCCGGACCTGGGCCAGTTGCTGAAGGTCTGCATGTGCCTGGACAACATCGGCGTGGCCCTCTCCGCCCTGCCGGCGAAAAAGCGGCAAAAGACGGCGCACAGGCGGACGGTATGAGCGCCAACGGCCTTACCATCCGCGTCCTGCTGGTGGAGGACAACCCCCCGGACGCCAAGATCATAGCCGAACTTTTCCGGGATATCGCCGAGGGGAGCTTCCAGCTTACGACTACCGACACCCTGCGCAAGGGCGTCGCGGCGGACGCTGCATCCCCGGCGGACATCATCCTGCTGGACCTGAACCTGCCGGATTCCTACGGCCCCGCCACCCTTACCAGGGCGATGGAGCAGTTCAAGGACAGGCCGATCATCGTCCTGACGGGTTTTTACGAGGAGAAACTGGGCCTGGACCTGATCAGGAAAGGGGCCCAGGATTACCTGGTGAAAGGCAAGATCACCGGCGACTGGCTGGGCTACTCCATCAGGTACGCGATCCAGCGCTTCATCATAGAGCAGCAGTTGAGGGCCAGGGAGAACCGCCTGCGGTCTATACTCGAAAAAAGCCCGGACGGCGTCCTGATCACCTCGCAGGGGAGCAAGGTGCTTTTCGTCAACCCCGGCGCGGAACATATTTTCGACCTCACCCGCGAGGAACTTCTGGAACGGCCGTTCACGCTGGAGGCCCGCTCGGACAAGTCCGTGGAGGCGGAACTTACCAGGCATGACGGCAGGAAAGTGCCGCTGGAGATACGGGCCGTGGACATAGCCTGGGGAAATGAAACCTGCAAGCTGGTGATACTGCGCGACCTGGGGGCGATGCGCTCGCTGGAAAAGACCCGCGACGAATTCATCTCCATGGTCTCGCATGAACTCCGTTCTCCGCTCACGGTGGTAAAGGAAGCCCTGCAGCTGATTTACGACGGGACGATGGGAGAAGCCACCGAGCAGCAGAAAGAGCTGCTGAAGATAGGGCTCGATAACGCCGGGCGCCTCAACAGGCTGATAGACGCCCTGCTCGACATCACCAAGATAGAGGCCGGGGTGATGCCCATGGAGCTGTCGAAGGCCAGCCTGGACTCGCTCTTGAAGACCACGCTGGCGGAATACTCCATGCTCGCCGCGGAGCGCGGGATAAAGATGGAGATCCTGCGGCCGGGCAGACCCGTCGAGACCTATTGCGACCTGGAGAAGGTGCGCGAAGTGCTGGTGAACCTGGTCTCCAACGCCCTGAAGTTCACCCCGAAAGGCGGGGAGATAATCCTGTCGCTGGCGGAGGTGGAAGACCAGGCCCTGATCTGCGTGGAGAACACGGGCCAGGGTATAGAGCCGGAGAACATCCCCCGCCTGTTCACCAAGTTCTCGCAGCTGAGCCGGCAGGCCGAAGGGATCAAAGGCACGGGTCTCGGCCTGGCGATAAGCAAAGGCTTCGTGGAAATGCACGGCGGCCGCATCTGGGCCGACAGCCGCCCGGGGAAATGGTGCCGCTTCAGCTTCATCATCCCGGTCATCGGTTTCGAACAGGCCGCCAAAGAACTGGTACGGCGGGAGATCGAGGCCGCCTCGAAGAAACAGGCGCGCTTCTGCTCGCTGACCGTAGCGCTGCCGAAGAAGAACGGGGAGAAAGCCGAGCGGACGGCCTCCCAGCAGGAGGAGGATTTCCTCCGCAACGCGACCCGCAGCACGCACGGCATGCTCAGGCGCGACAGCCGCGAATTCACCATGCTGCTGGGCAACGCCGGGCCCAAGGAGGCTTGCCGCGCCTCCTCCTATATCGAAAAGGGGCTGGCGGAAATAGCCGGCGGCGGCGCGAAAAAGCAGGCGGCCCAAAGCTTCATCCTCGCCTACCCGGACGATTTCACTGACGCGGACGCTTTCCTGAAAAAACTGTCGGAGGCCAGGGCGGGAAAATGAAAAAAATACTGCTGATAGAGGACGAGGCTCAGCATATCCTGCTGGTGAAGATACGCCTCGAGCTTAACGGCTACGAGGTGGTGGCGGCCCAGACGGCGGCGGACGGCGTAGCCGCGGCCAGGGCCCACAGCCCGGACCTGATCCTGCTGGACCTGATACTGCCGGACATGAACCCGGAAGAGACCATAAAAGCGTTAAGGGCCGTTCCCTCCGCCGCAGCAACGCCCATACTGGCCTTCACCGCGCTGGACACTTTCGAGATCCACCGCCGGCACCTGGGCGCGGAAATAGCGGGCTTCATCCCGAAGCCCTACGAGACCTACGA
>MGUK01000079.1 GCA_001799995.1 Elusimicrobia bacterium GWF2_62_30 | reverse complement strand
TTCAGCTTCCGGCAGGGGAAGACCCCGTGGCCGTGGGACCGTGCCAATAACACCATAGACCGGCTTTTCATCCGCGGCGGCGACACGATCTGGGACCTGGCCCTGCAGCTGACCCGCGGCTTCTCGCGGCTATGATATAATTGGTCAAGAGGAATACAAAGCTTATGGAAAAAACCGGAATAGGCAGCCTTATGAGCGAACTCGCCAGGACCAACACCGAGCTCTGGCACGAGGAAGACAAGGCCAGAGTAGGCGATGTCCCGGCCATAGCGGCCGCGAAGAAGAACATAGACAAGCTCAACCAGAAGCGCAACGATCTTATCGAGCGCATAGACGAGACCGTACTGGAGGCCCTCGATGGCGGAAACGCTCGGCAGTCTCGCTGACAAGATCAGCATCATCCAGCTCAAGATCTTCCACATGCGCGAGCAGCTGGCCCGCCCGGACGCCGACGAGGCGCACAAGGCGGCCTGCGCCGCCAAGCTGGAAGTGATGGCGGAACAGTGCTCGGACCTCGAGACGGAGGCCGGGACGCTCCTGGCCGCCTACGCCGCGGGCACGGCCCGCCCCAAGATCTACCGCCAGTTCAAGATGTACAACGACCCGAAGTACAGGGCGCAGCCCGCGAAACAGGCCGGGAAATAGACGATGCCGCCGGGAATACTGGTCATAGTCTTCAAGGGCATCGGCGACGTGATACTCACCACGCCGCTGCTGCGCGCCCTGAAGAAAGGCCTGCCCGGCTGCCGCCTCTACTTCCTGACCGGAAGATCTTCCCTGAAAATTCTCCGCCACAATCCGAACCTCTCAGGCGTGTTCTGCCGCGAGGATTCCCCTTTTAAGGCCATCCGCGCGGCCGGCATAGATATCTCGCTCGACCTCATGCGCTCGTCGGCCTCGGGTTTCTACTCTCTTTTCTCGGGCGCGTCAAAGCGCCTGGCCTTTCACTTTTCTGGCGGGCGGATTTTCTACAACCTCATGCCGAAGAAGAAGCCGGGCGCGTTCTACACCGTGCAGGACCGGCTGGAGCTGCTGGAGGCCCTGGGCGTAGCGCCGGACGGTATCGAGCCCGACGTGAGCTTTGCCCCGGAAAACGCGGCCCGGGCCGAAGCTTTCCTTGCCGCCAGCGGGACGGCCCCCGACGCTTTTACGGTAACCCTCGACATCACCAGCCCGCGCGAACACCGCCGCTGGCCGGCGGAGCTTTTTGCCCGCCTGGCCGACCGCCTGGCAAAAGAGCGCAAGGCCAAAGTGATCTTCCTTTCCGGCCCCGGCGAGCAGGATTATGTAAAGGCCGCGCTGGCCGCCGCGCGGGAGGGACACCTGCTCTGCCCCGACTTCGACCTGCTCGACCTGGCCGCGCTGCAGAAACGCTCCCGGCTTCACGTCGGGACCAGCTCCGGGCCGATGCACGTGGCCGTAAGCCAGGGAACGCCCACTTTCACGATCTACGCGCCGGAGAATTCCCCCGCCAGCTGGAGCCCCCCCGCCCCGATCCACGGCTGGGTACAGGGCGGCCTGGCGGAACTGCCGTTCGACACGGTCTGGGAGAAGCTCAGCGCCCACCTGCGTTCGCTGCCGGGAGGCGCGGCATGAGCACCACGGAAAGTTTTTCCCCGGTCAAACTGCGCGATTCCCTGAAAGCCTCGCTGGCGGGCCGCGCCGCGCTGCGCGCGCTGTCCGGCCTGTACCTGGCCGCCATTTCCGCGCGCAAAGCCCTTTACGCCGCCGGCCTGCTCAAGCGCCGCCGGCTGGGCGCGCCGGTGATCTGCTTCGGCAACATTTCCACCGGCGGCACCGGCAAGACCTCCATGGTGGTCGCCATGGCCAGGGAGCTGGCCCGCGCCGGGCGCAAACCCGCCATACTTATCCGCGGCTACAAGCGCGCCGCCCCCGCCAAAAAGATAACCGTGATGGCCCCCGGGCGCGAATTCGACCCGCGCGAGGCCGGCGACGAAGCGCTGATGCTTTTCCGGATGCTGGAAAAGGACCGGGTGCCCGTGCTGGTCTGCGCGGACAGGTTCGCCTCCGGGACCATAGCCGTAGCGGAGCTCGGTGCGGACATCCTGCTGCTCGACGACGGGTTCCAGCATTTCGCCCTGGAGCGCGACCTGGATATAGTGATAGTGAACGCCACCGCCCCGTTCCTCGGCGATTCCCTGCTGCCGTTCGGGAACCTGCGCGAACCGCCCAAAGCGGTGAAAAGGGCCCGCGCCGTGGTGCTCTCCCATTGCGAGGAAGCGGCGCCCGGAACGCTGGACGCCCTGCGCGCCGGCATACACAAGCTCAACCCCTCCGCCGAGATATTCGAAAGCAGCCACACGCCGGAATTCTTCCTGGACCCGGCGGCGGAAAAAACGCACCCGCTCGAGCTGCTGAAAAAGAAACAGGCCGCCGCGCTGTCCGCTATAGGCGACCCGGCCTCTTTCGAGGCCGCGCTTGCCCGCCTGAAGATCGACCTGAAGCAGATCTGGCGCTACCCGGACCACCACTTCTTCACGCCGGAAGAGCTGGCTTCCGCGCGCCAGGCCGCCCAAGAGCTGCCGATCATCACCACCTTCAAGGATTTCGTCCGCTTCCCCGCCGACTGGCAGAAACTGCTCGGCGGGAACGTCCTGATCCTTTCCGTTACCATGACCTTCAGCAAGGACGGCTGGAAAAAGCTGGCGGACATGGTCTCCGCCGCAAAAAAGGAAGCAGCCTGATGCGCTGCTGGCCGCGCCGCAAGCCCGTCTTCAGGGGGACGCCCGCCGTATTCCTGGACCGGGACGGCACGATAAACCGCAACCGGCACGGCCAGTACATAACCCTCCCCGCCCAGCTCCGGCTTTATGCGCGCGCCCCGGAGGCCCTTAAGCTCCTCGCGGGCAAGGGCTACCTGCTAATAGTGCTGACCAACCAGTCGGGCATAGGCCGCGGCTATATGACGCCGGCCGTCTCCAGGGCCATAAATCTGAAACTGGTAGACGACCTCCGCCGCGAAGGCGCGTTCCTCGACGCCGTTTATTTCTGCCCGCATACCCCGGACGACGGCTGCGGCTGCCGCAAGCCGGCTACGGGCCTGCTGGAAGAAGCCGCGGCTTCGGGCCGCATCGACCTGGCGCGCTCTTTCGTGGCCGGGGACAAGCGCTCCGACCTCGAATTGGCCCGGCGCGCGGGCCTCAAAGGGCACCTGGTCCTGACGGGCGCCGGCAGGCAGGCCGCCGCCCGCACGGGAAAGCGCGCTTTCCGGGACCTGCTGGCCCTCGCCCGCGCCGTGCCCGACGTAAAAAGGACAAAATGAAAAACCGCATGCTGATCTCCTATATTGTGACCCTCCTGCTGCTGGTCTTCGCAAAACCGCAAAGCTGGGAACTTTTCTGGGCCGGCCTGGCCGTAATGGCCCTGGGCCAGGCGGTGCGCCTGGCGGCCAGCGCGGCGATTGTAAAATCCAAAACGCTGACCACTACGGGCCCTTACTCCGCCGTGCGCAACCCGCTTTACCTCGGCACCATGATAATGACGACCGGGCTTATGCTCATGCTTTCCTCCCCTGCCGACCTGCCCCGCACCGCGGGCCTCTGGCTGGCCGCCGTGGCCGCTTTCGGCTGGATCTACTACGTGACGATAAAGAGCGAAGAGGTTTTCCTGCTCTCCGTCTACGGCAAAGATTTCGAGGCTTATGCGGCGGCCGTCCCGGCGCTGCTCCCGACCCCTGCCGGGCTGGCCGGTTTCTTCGAGCTTTCCGCCTATTCAAAGGAAGTTTTCCGCAAGAACAAGGAGTGGCGGGGACTGAGCGCGACGGTACTGCTGGCGGCGCTTACGGCGGCGCGGATCCATTATGGTTTTTAGGGCGCTGGCACTGGCACTGACCCTGGCGTTCTGTCCCGCCGCGCGCGCGGAGGCTGACCTCCCACCCCATCCTTTCGAGGGCCTTGCCCTCTCCACCGCCGCGGTGCCCGCGTTCATCCCGGGGCTTGTGAGGGGCGAGGTCCTTGAATACGAACTTTACTGGGGCATAATTAAAGTAGGCAAGGCCTTCCTGAAGGCCGAAAGCGTCGTGCTCATCTCCTCCAGGCCGGCCTGGCACCTGGTCCTGGAAGCCAGGTCCAATTCCTTTATAGAGAAATTCTACAAGGTGGAGGACCGCCACGAGTCCTGGCTGGACGCGGCCGACCTGCGGTCCCACGGCTATTACAAGAAGATCTCCGAAGGCGGGCACTTCTTCAACGAATGGGCGGTCTTCGACTGGGCAGCTTCAAAATTCTACGGCAAAAAGATGAACCGCAAGCGCGTTGTCTCGGATTTCGAAGGTCCGCTGGAGAAGCCGGTCAACGACATGCTTTCCGCGGTTTACCGGGTACGGAGTATGCGCCTGGAGCCGGGCGCCACGATGAACCTGGACGTAAACACCAAGCGCAACTGGGCGCTTACCATCAAGGCCGGGAAGCGCGAAAAGATCGAGACCGACTACGGCAAAAAGAAGTGCGTGATCCTGGAGCCGCTGGTCGGCGACGAGGGCCTTTTCGTGGCCAAAGCCGGCAGGCGCATGCTGATCTGGGTCACGGACGACGAGCTGAAAGTGCCGATGGTCCTCAAGGCCGAAATAGCCCTCGGCTCCATTACCGGCAGGCTCAAGAAACGCACCGTGCAGTAACCGTTTTCCCGCTCCCCGCGGCAATCGCCGCTTCTCCCTCCCCCGCAGGCTTCCCATATTCCGCGATTTGTTATAATATTTATATTATGAACAAGAGCGGCTATAAAAGGCTTTCGGCGATAGCGGCCGGGTTCCGCGGCAGGAAGATCGCCGTCTTCGGCGACATGATGCTGGACCGCTATATCAAAGGTTCGGTAAAACGCATTTCTCCGGAAGCCCCGGTGCCGGTGGTAAGGGTTACTTCGGAATCCGCCGTCTGCGGCGGCTCCGCCAACGTGGCGGCGAACCTGGCCACGCTCGGAGCTGCCCCGTCGCTGATCTCGGTGACCGGGCGCGACGACGCCGCCGGTAAACTGCGCCAGCTGCTGGAGGATTCCGGGGTCAGCCAGGCCGGGCTTATCCCCGACGACAATTTCGTCACCATCGAGAAGACCCGCGTGATAGCGGAGCACCAGCAGGTGGTCCGCTTCGACCGCGAAACGCCCGGACACCTCTCACCCGGCGCGAAGAAGTCAGCCCTCGCCGCCCTCGAAGCGGCGCTGAAGGACGGCTGCGAGGCCCTGATCCTCTCCGATTACGGCAAAGGCCTGCTGGAACCCGCCACGATAAAGGCCGCGATACAAATGGCCGCGCGGCGGCGCGTCCCGGTCTTTGTCGACCCCAAGGTAGAGCATTTCCAGCTTTACAGGGGCGTAGCCTGCATCACACCCAACACCCTTGAAGCCTTCGGCGGCATGCACCTGCCGCAGAAAGACGGGCCCGAGGCCGCGGAGAAACTGGGCCGCGACATCCTTTCAAAGCTGGGCTGCCGGACGCTTCTCATTACTCAGGGCGAGCACGGCATGACGCTCTTCTCCAGGAAAGGCGCCGCCCTCACCTCCACCCATATCCCCACCCGCGCCAGGGAGGTCTTCGACGTGACCGGCGCCGGCGATACCGTTATTTCAGTGCTGGCGCTCGCGTGGGCTTCCGGCGCCGCGCCCGAAGAAGCCGCCCTGGCCGCCAACTTCGGCGCGGGCGTAGTGGTCGCAAAGCTCGGCACCGCGTCGGTCACGGTGGAAGAGCTGCTCGACAGCGCCAGATCATGGATAAAGGCCTGATGAAAAAGAACCACGGGACAGGGGACTGCCTGGTAGTGATACCGGCCCGCTTCGGGTCGCAGCGCTTCCCCGGCAAAGTGCTTGTCCCCCTCGCCGGGAAACCGGTGCTGCAGTGGTGCTGGGAAGCGGCCGTAAAGGCCGGCCTGGGCGAAGTCCTTATCGCCACGGAGCACGAAAAAGTCCTCGCCTTCGCCCGCTCCATAGGCGCGCGCGCAGTAATGACCAGCCCCCGCTGCCAGTCCGGCACCGACAGGGTCCGCGAAGCCTCCCGCGGGACCAGGGCGAAGTTCATCATAAATATGCAGGGCGACGAGCCGTTCATGACCACGGCCACACTGAAAAAGGCCTTTAAGAAACTCCAGGATTCTCCCGACTGCGCGATAGGCACCGCCTGCACGCGCATCACCGAGGAGAGGGATATAGCGAACCCCAACTGCGTAAAGGTTGCGCTCAACGCGCGGGGCCGGGCGCTTTATTTCTCGCGCTCCCCCATCCCCTTCCATCACCCGCTTTCGGACCTGAAAGGCTATCCCTGGTACAAGCACTGCGGTTTCTATATCTACCGCCGGGAAGCCCTGGATAGATTCGTAAAACTCAAGCCCAGTCCCCTCGAGAGGCTGGAGCGCCTGGAGCAGCTGCGCGCGCTTGAAAACGGCATGCAGATAGCGGTGGCCGAAGTCCCGCAGCCGGGCCCCGCCATCGACGTGCCGGCCGATATCAGGACGGCTTCGGTATTCCTGAAAAGACTAAAGGGAAAATGACCAGATACATATTCGTCACCGGCGGCGTAGTCAGCTCTCTCGGCAAAGGCATCACCGCGGCCTCCATCGGCCGCCTGCTCAAGGCCCACGGGCTTTCCGTCACCATCATGAAATGCGACCCGTACATCAACGTGGACGCCGGCACGATGGCCCCGTTCCAGCACGGCGAGGTCTTCGTGACCGACGACGGGGCCGAGACCGACCTGGACCTGGGCTACTACGAACGTTTTCTCGGCATAGACACCGGCCGCGTCAACATCATGACCGCCGGGCAGATCTACCAGGCCGTCATCGCCAAGGAGCGCGCGGGCGGCTACCTGGGCCAGACCGTGCAGGTCATCCCCCATATCACCGACGAGATAAAGAGCCGCTTCCACAAGGCCGGCGAAGGGTTCGACATCGCCATCATCGAGATAGGCGGCACGGTAGGCGACATCGAGAGCCTCCCCTTCCTGGAAGCCGCGCGCCAGATGCGCCCGGACCGCATGCGCAACGACGTGCTCTACCTGCACGTCACCCTGGTGCCTTACCTGCACGCTTCCGACGAGCTCAAGACCAAGCCCACCCAGCATTCGGTCAACAAGCTGCGCGAGATCGGCATCGACCCCGACATCATCGTCTGCCGCGCGGACAAGCCGCTGGCCAAGGACATCAAGAACAAGATCGCCCTTTTCACCAGCGTCCCCAAAGAAGCGGTCATCGACGCGCCCGACGCCTCCTCCATCTACGACGTGCCGCTGGTGCTCAAGAAGCAGGGCCTCGACGAGCAGATCATGATGCTGCTGCGGCTGCGCAGCGGCAAATGGGACTTCGACGAATGGACGGATTTCACGACGCGCCTCAAGAACGCCTGCTCGGCCGCGCCCGTGCGCATCGCCATCGCCGGCAAATACACCAAGCTGAAGGATTCCTACAAATCCCTGACCGAGGCCGTCTTCCACGGCGCCATCGCCAACGGCGTCAAGGCCGAATTCGATTACGTGGACGTCGAGGCCGAGGATTTCAAGGAGCGCCTAGCCAAGGCCGACGGGCTGATAGTCCCCGGCGGCTTCGGCGACCGCGGCATCGAAGGCAAGATCGAGGCGGTGCGCTTCGCGCGCGAGAGCGGCATGCCTTTCCTGGGCATCTGCCTGGGCATGCAGTGCGCCACCATCGAGTTCGCCAGGAACGTGCTGGGCCTCAAGAACGCCCATTCCACGGAGTTCAATCCCAAAACCGCCAACCCGGTGGTGGACCTGATGGCCGCGCAGAAGACCGTGAAAGAGAAGGGCGGCACCATGCGCCTGGGCGCCTACCCCTGCGATATCAAAAAAGGCACCCTCGGCCACAAGATCTACGGCAAGACGAGCATCTCCGAACGGCACCGCCACCGCTACGAGTTCAACTCGAAGTATATCCCGGCCTACGAAAAGAAAGGGATGTCCGTCTGCGGCACCAACCGCAAGCTGAACCTGCCGGAGATGGTGGAGATAAAGAAGCACCCCTGGTTCATGGGCGTGCAGTTCCACCCCGAGTTCAAGTCCCGGCCGCTGATGCCGCACCCGCTGTTCTTCAGCTTCGTAGCGGCGGCCGTGAAGAACCGGAAGAAATAACCGCTTTCAAAAAAAGGAGCGCAAGTGAAACAGAAAGCCGTAAAAGTTAAGAACGCCGTCTTCTCCAACGACGGGCCGCTCGTTTACATAGCGGGCCCTTGCGTGATAGAGACCACCCGCTCCTACGCGGCCCAGGCCGCCGCGCTCAAAAAGCTCTTCGCGGAGCTCCGCACCCCCTTCGTGCTGAAAGCCTCCTTCGACAAGGCCAACCGCACCTCGCACCGCTCTTTCCGCGGCCTGGACATGGAGCTGGCGCTGGACTTCCTGAAGGACCTGAAGAACCGCCTGGACGTCCCGCTGCTGGTGGACGTGCACGAACCCGCCCAGGCGGGCCGCGTGGCCGAGGTCGCCGACATCCTGCAGATCCCCGCTTTCATGTGCCGGCAGACGGACCTCCTTTTCGCCTGCGCCGACACCGGCCGCGCCGTCAACGTCAAGAAGGGCCAGTTCCTGTCGCCCTGGGAAGCCGAGAATATCGTGCGCAAGCTCGAAAGCCGCGGGGCGAAGGACATCATGCTCACCGAGCGCGGCTCCTCCTTCGGCTACGGCAACCTCGTCGTGGACATGCGCTCTTTCGAGATCATGAAGGAGTTCGGCTACCCGGTGATCTTCGACTGCACCCATTCGGTGCAGCGCCCCGGCGCCCTGGGCGCGGCTACCGGCGGGGACAGGCGCTTCATAGTCCCGCTGGCCAAAGCCGCCGCGGCGCAGAAGCTGGCCGGCATCTTCTTCGAAGCCCACCCGCACCCCGAAAAAGCCCTTTCCGACGGTCCCAACTCGCTCAGGATGGACGCCGTCAAGCCGCTGGTCTCCGCGCTGAACCGCATGGACAAGCTGGCGAAAGACATCTCAGGTATCAAATAGAGGAAACGACATGAAATGCATTAACTGCGGACAGGATAACCGCCCCACCGTAAAGCTCTGCAAAAAATGCGGCGCTAATCTTTCCATGCCCCCCGCCTGGTTCCCGGACTGGCGCTGGCACCTCAAGACGCTGTCCTGGGTGTACATTTCCCTGATAGGCGGCTTTTTCGTGATCAGCTACCTGCTGCACAAGCTGCCGCCGCCTTACGACCAGCGTGAAATACCGTCGGAAATGACCCCGTGGCTCAACCCGCACAAGGCGCCCCCGAAATGACAAAAAAAGACCTGGCCGTACTCAGAACAGCGAAAGGCGTGATAGAGGCGGAAAGCCGGGCCGTGCGCGGCCTGGTAAAGACGCTGGACGCCTCTTTTCTCAAGGCCGTACGGCTGATAGCCGGCCGCCCCGGGAAAACGGTGATGCTGGGCGTGGGCAAATCCGGGCTTATAGCCAGGAAGATAGCCGCCACGCTGGCCTCCACCGGCACGCGCAGCATCTACCTGCACCCGGTGGAATCGCTGCACGGCGACCTCGGCATGATAGCTGCTGACGACGTGGCCATAGCGCTTTCCTATTCCGGCGAGACCGAGGAAACCGCAAAACTTATCCCCATACTGAAAAAGCAGGGCCTCCCGGTCATCGCCATTACGAACAACCCCTCCTCGAGGCTGGCGCGGTCGGCCGACATAGTGCTGCGGCTGCACGTGCGCTCGGAAGCCTGCCCCCACGGCATCGTGCCCACCTCCTCAACCACCGCCATGCTGGCCCTGGGCGACGCCCTGGCCGTCAGCCTGATGTCGCTGAACGGCTTCGACAAGAGCCGCTTCGCGCGCCTGCACCCGGGCGGCAACCTGGGCAAGCTCCTCAACATCAGGGTCCGCGACCTCATGCACAAGGGCCGCGAGAATCCCCTCGTGAAAGAAGCCGACACGCTGGCCAGGGCCCTGGAGGTCATGACCCGCACCAAGGCCGGCGCGGTTTCCGTTACCGGGAAGTCCGGCAAGCTCACCGGCTATTTCACCGACGGGGATATCCGCCGCTGCCTGCAGAAAGGCAGGGTCTCCGCCCTTTCGATACCTATTTCCGCGCTGATGACCCGCTCCCCCCTCACGGTCCATCCTGAAACGATGGCCATGGAGGCGGCACGCCTGATCTCCGAGCGGCAGATAGACAACCTGCCGGTCACCGACGCGCGCACCGGCCGTCCCGTGGGCATCATCGACGAGCGTGACCTGCTCAAGGAAGGGCTCATTTGAAGCGCCTCGCGCTGCTCCTCCTGGCGGCGCTCCCCTGCGCCTGCTCCTCGCCCGGTGCCCAGGAGGCCGCGCCCGGTACCAGCCTGATAGAAGGCTTCTCCATGGCCGAGGTGAACGCCGGCCCCTCGCGCTGGAGGCTGAACTCGAAAACGGCGCGCATGGAGGAAAAAGAAGGGCTGATCTACTTCACGGCCCCGGACATCAAGTTCTACGACGGGAAAACGCTCTCCTCGGAGATAACCGCCCTGGACGGCAAGCTGCTGATGGAGAAAAAGGAAGCCGAACTTACGGGCTCGGTGCGCGTGGACGCCAGGCGCGACGGGATGAAGCTGTTCACCTCGAAGCTTTTCTTCAGCACGGCGCGCAACAAGATCTGGACCGGCGAGCCGGTAACGATCCACAAGGAGCGCACCGTAATAAACGGGCGGGGCTTCACCGCCAACCCCGACCTCTCGGAAATAGAGATACTCCACCAGGAAACCCGCCTCAGCAAATGACCCGACTCCTCCTGCCTGCCTGCCTCCTGCTCCTGACGGCCCCGGCGACGGCCGCCCCGGCGGACAGCGAATTCCTCATGGGTTCCGTGGTAAAGAGCGACAAATGGAAGATGAACCGCGTGAACGAAACAGAAGTGTTCACCGGCAACGTCTCGTTCCGCAACCCCCATTACCTGCTCAAGGCCGACCACGCCGTTTATAACCGCGCGCGCAGCGCGTGGGACCTGGACGGCTCCGTCTACGTCCTGCGCACCTTCGACGATTCTTCGCAGGTGGAGATGACCTGCGCCAAAGGCCGTTATCTCGAGACCGCGGAAGAAGCCCATCTTGTACGCGGCGGCGAACAGGTAAAAATGACATACCGGGGGCACGACGGCAAGATACTTAAAGGCCGCTCCGACCGCGCCCTGGCGGAGAACAAGAAGCGCCTTATGCATTTCGAGGGGGCTTTTTCCGTGTCCACCGAAAACCTGGACATGTATTCGATAAGAGGCCTTTACGACGACGCTCTCAAGACCTTCCTGTTCTATGACTCCACCGGCGTGCCCTCCGGCGCTATCCTCAGCCCGCCGGCGCCCAGGGCCCCGGGCGCCAGCCTCCCCGCCGCCATCGGACGCCGGGACCCCTATAATTTCGCCATCACCGCCGAGAGCATGAAGTTCTTCAGGGACAGCCGGGATATTAAATTCTATAATAGGGTTTACGGCTGGGTTAAAGACCTGCCGCCCGGGACCGCAGCGCCAGTGAAGACCCGATGAAACTAGAATCAGACCTCCTTGAAAAAGCTTTCGGCCGCCGCCCGGTGGTGAACGGGATCTCCCTTAATATCAACTCCGGCGAGATCTGCGGCCTCCTCGGGCCGAACGGCGCCGGCAAGACCACCACCTTCCATATGCTGGTAGGCTTCCTGGCCCCGGACTCGGGCCGGGTCTTCATCGACGGCAGGGACGCCACCAAAGAACCCATGTACCAGCGCGCCCAGGGCGGCCTGGGCTATCTCGCCCAGGAACCCACCGTTTTCCGCGGCCTTACCGTGGCGCAGAACCTGGAAGCCATACTGGAGCGCACCGTGAAGGACCGCAAGGCCATTCACGAGAGGGTGGACGCGCTGCTGGGAGAATTCGGCCTGATGAAACTGAAGGACCAGAAGGCCTGGTCGCTCTCCGGCGGCGAGAAGCGGCGCCTGGAAGTGGCGCGCGTGATGATCAACGACCCGAAGATCATCCTTCTCGACGAGCCTTTTGTCGGGATAGACCCGATAACGGTAAGCGAACTCAAGAAGATAATACTGCACCTGAAGGATAAAGGGATAGGGGTGCTGATCACGGACCACAACGTGCGGGAGACGCTCTCCATTACCGACCGTTCCTACCTTATTTACGACGGCCGGATCCTGATAGAGGGCAACGCGGAGACCCTGCTTAACGATAAAAAAGCGCGGGAGTTCTACCTGGGCTGGGATTTCAAGCTGTAACCGCCGGGCAAGCCCGCGCATTTCGCGCCCGGCCGCCTGCAGGCAATTTCAAATTCATTCAGGAGCGCGGCGGCTTCCGGGGCGCCGGAAAGCTCGTCGGGGCTTTTGCGCCCGGCCTGGTAATGGTCCAGCTCCTTGCGTATTTCCGAAAGAGGCAGCTCGCCGGCAAGCACCGGTTCGGCCAGGTTGCCCAGGTCGAGCGGCCTGAGGTACTTATACTCGTTAG
>MGUK01000078.1:12511-12628 GCA_001799995.1 Elusimicrobia bacterium GWF2_62_30 | reverse complement strand
CTCGCTCATCCTCCGGCCTCGGCGCTATGCAAGCCTCGGCCTACGGAAGGGTTTGCTAACCCGGCCCGCACGTCGCGGCTCGCCGGGTTTGCAAAGGTCCCTGGCGGGCTGTCCTGA
>MGUK01000078.1:0-12456 GCA_001799995.1 Elusimicrobia bacterium GWF2_62_30 | reverse complement strand
GAGGGGGAAGTGAAGCCGGCTTCGAGGAGCAGGGCGGAGAAGTCGGGCGCGCTGTAAAAATTCAGGATGGTGTTGCGGAGGAAGGTGTAGGAGGCGCGGCTCTTGGGGGAGATCAGGTTGAGCAGGGCGATGATGGCGCGGACGTAGGCGTGCATCAGGAGGCGCAGCAGGGGGTTTGGGGGCTGGGTGGTCTCGAGGTTGAGGAAGACGCCGCCGGGCTTGAGTACGCGGCGGAACTCTTTGAGCGCCGCCAGCAGCTTTTCCCTGTCCAGGTTCAGGTTGCGGGTGGCGAAAGAGATGGTGGCCAGGTCGAAGGTGGCGTCGGGGAAGGGGAGTTCCTTGGCTTCGGCGCGCACCAGGACGGCGCCCGTGTTCTTTTTTTCGGCCAGGGACAGCATCGGCCCGCTCAGGTCGGCGCCGGCCAGCCTGATGGCGGGGCCGTAGACCCCGCGCAGCGCCGCCAGGAAGTCCCCGGTGCCGCAGCATAGGTCCAGCGCGCTGCGCGCGCCTGGGGCGGCTTCCAGGGCCGTTCTGGCGGTCGCGGCGCGCCAGAAGCGGTCGAGCCCGAGCGTCAGGAAAGAATTGGCGGATTCGTAAAAAAGATAAATGCCGTCATAAAACCCGGCAACAGCCAGTTCTTTATTGGACGGCATTTATCGCTGCGGAGAAAAAACTAAAACTATTTTTTCTCTTCTTTATTGTCGTTCTCGGCGACGAACTTCTTTATCTCTTCAAAACCCTCTATGATGAGGCGGGCTTTGGAGAGGCCGAAGGAGAACGGGTATTTATCGTTCTCGTTCCTCTTGAGTATGAGGACCGGCTGGCCTTTGTATTCGGTTCTTTCTACGATCATAATTTGCTTCCTCCGCGCTATTGCCCTTGAAAAGCGGCATTATCAAGATAAAATATTAGTAAATAGAAATAAATAAGTCAATGGTAATTATAAATTAATTCATCACAGATAGGCGGGAGCGCGGCCGGTTGCCATTTTACCCGATATTTGTTAAATTTCCAGTTATGGCTAAAAAAGAACAGCTGCTGGTCCTGTTTACGAAAGCGGTAAAAACGCTGGTGATCCTGTTCACGCTGTTCTCCATAGGCTGGTTCGTGGAGCGGCTGCCGTTCGCGCAGGCGCTCCCGTTCCTGAGCCATAAGCTCTCGGTGGGGGTTTTCCTGAATTCCGTGGTCTCGCTGCTGGCGGTGATAGTTTTTGTGGCTTTCGGCGCCGAAATAGCCCCGGCCACGGACGCGCTGCTGGAGTTCATCCCCAAGGCCGGCGCGCTGGCCGGGAACCTGGTGAAGGTGCTGGCGGTCCTGTTCTCCTACGGCGCGTTCCAGCAGGCGATACTGCCTTTCATCCCGGATTTCGACTGGGCGTACCAGTCCGTGTTCCTGGGGTTCATTCTCTTTTTTCTGGCCCGGGCGGGCCTCTTGATGTACGCGGCCAGCGAGAGCATAAGCCGCTTCCTGATGGGTTTCCTGGACCCCTACAAGCAGCCGGCCAAGGCGCCCGCCGCGGTTACAGGGGAACAGCCGAAGAATTGATGGACGCCGAGTAGCCGGCGTTCCTTAAAAGCTTGGCGCAGTAGCGGGAGTTTTTCAGCCCCGCGCGCGGCTGCCCGGGGTTTTCTATTTCCTTCTTGAAATTCCGGAATTCCGCCAACAGCCATTCCGGCCGCACAAGGCCCTCGGCCAGGTCGTCGTCGAGGACCACGGTCTCGGGTGTGTGGCCCGCGATGTCCAGGGATAAGCGGTTGCCCCGCAGGTCCACTATTCCGAGGCTCCCGGTGAGGCTGACCCCGAAGCGCGCGGCATGCGCCGCCCGCGAAAGGTGCACGATGCCGGTGGCCCCGCCGAAATGCAGCTGGAACGAAGCCTCGTCTTCGGGACGGTCCGGCGAGTAGGCCGCGTCCAGGCCCAGCCTGGCGGCCATCGCCAGCGGCGGGCGGCGCAGCAGCCCGAGGAGAATGGAGAAAGCCTGCCAGCCGAGCTGCATGGTCGCGCCCCCGGCGGAGCGCCGCGCGGTCCCGGGCGACGCCAGCCGGACTTCGGCGCGGGTGAGCTCGCCCGGCATCTGCTGCCCGATTATTTCCGAAAGCGCGCGCCAGGAATTGCTGTGCTCCCACGGCTGCAGCGAAAAGACCTCTCGGCCGTTCCTTTCGGCGGCCTGCCGGATCTCGTCGAACTCCGTGGTGGAGAAACAGAACGGGGCGAGGCACAGCGCGTGAAGGCCGTGCTCGAGCGCGCGCCGCGCGCAGCGGGCGCGCTGTTCCGGCGCGGCGGCTATCAGCGCGAAATCCAGCCCCGTTTCGGCGGAGAACAGGCTGTCCAGGTCCGGGTGCAGGCGCGCGCCGGGGAGGACCGAGGCGCTCTCCGCCTCGCCGGGGGCGAGGCAGGCGGCCGCCCGGACCTCGAAAATATCTTTCGCGTCCAGCAGGGCCGGCGCGCAGAATTCCGCGGAGGCCGGATCAAAACCGAGTATGGCGCCTTTGAGCATCCCGGATATTTAAGCAAATCGGGCCCGCCGGGGGGAATGATCCCGCGGTTTTTAAAAAATCATTCTTTGACTTTTAATAATTATGTAATATAATCATGCTATAAAGTATTTAATGCGGGGCCGTATGTTCAGTGAGCCTGCGGGGTGGGTCAGCTTTAATAATTAATGCTTTCAAAAATCACCAAATTGATCTTTCCGCCGAAGGGGATAATCGGCATCGATATCGGAAATTCCTCCGTGAAACTCGTCTGTATCGGCGAGGAAAAAAAAGTCACGGTCCTTAAGGACTGGGGCTATATCCCTCTCAATATAAAGAACGACAGCACCCCGGAAGAGCGCAAGGCGATAATTTCCGAGGAGATAAAGAACTACCTGAAAAAGAAAGGCATCGAGGTCCGGCACGCCGCGGCCTCCGTTTCCGGCAACTCGGTGATAGTGCGCTACGTCAAACTGCCCAAGCTTTCCAAAAGCGAACTGGCCCTTACTATCGGAGTGGAAGCCGAGCCGTTCATCCCGTTCGACATCAAGGACGTGAGCCTTACCTACAGCATCCTCAACGACATCAAGGAGGAAGGCGAGGCGAAGATGGAGACGGTGCTGGTCGCCGCCAAGAAAGAGTCCGTGCAGGACAAGATAGACATTCTCGAGGGCGCGGGGCTGGACCCCGTGCTGGTGGACGTGGATTCTTTCGCGCTCGAGTCCCTTTACGCCAGGCTGTTCCCTAACCCGGAGAATACTTCCATACTTCTGCTGAACATCGGGCAGAAGGTCACCAACCTCTCCATCATCACGCAGGGCATCACGCGCGTGGTGCGCGATATCTTTATCGCCGGGGCCACTTTCGACAAGGCCCTGGCCAAGGCCCTCAAGACCGACGCCGCCGGCGCCGCCGCCGCGAAAAAGGCGCATTCCCTGCTCGTCGCCGACGAGGATAAAGAAGCGGCCATCGAAGCTTTCGATAAAGAGGGGATAGCGGTGTCCAAGGCGGCTTCCGCCGTGCTCAAGGACCTCTACACCGAGGTTTCCCGGTCCATAGATTTTTACCTCTCGCAGGGCGTTGACCATTCCATCTCCAAGATCATTATTTCCGGGGGCATGGCCAACCTCGGGAACATCGCCAAGTTCCTCACGGCGGAGTTCAAAGTGCCGGTCGAGGTCTGCAACCCGCTGTCTTTCCTGCCGGAGCAGCCCAAGAACCTGCCCAAGGACGTCCTGCCGGCCCTGGCGGTGGCCACGGGGCTGGCGCTGCGCAAGCTCAAGGATTGGGAAGAATGATAAGAATAAATCTCATTCCCCCCGAGTATATAGAGCGGATAAACCGTAAAGCGGTCATCGCCAAGGCCGTCCTTATAGGCGTGCTGGTGGCGGCCGTGGTTTCCATGGCTTCCGTCTGGCAGTTCACCCGCGAAAAGACCATCAGCTATACGCTTACCAAGCGCCAGGCCGAACTGGCCGTGCTGCAGAAGGACGTGGACCAGGTGAAGGCCATCGAGGCGAAGATAGCCGAGGTGCAGAAATACCTCAACGCCATAAACAGCGTCAACAAGGGCCGGCTTTTTTACACGCATTTCATGCAGGAACTTACCAACGACCTGCCCGCCACGATCTGGTTCAACTCGGTCGGCACCTCGGTCAGGGGGGATGCCATGAGCGTGAACCTGGCGCTGAACTCGCGCTCGGCCTACGACCTGGCGTACTGGATAAATTATCTCGAGACCTCCAAGCAGTATTCCAGCGTCAACGTCGGGGCCATAAATATCAGCGAGGGTGAGGAAGGCAAGGTATTCACCACCCCGATCTCGTTCAATTACACGCACAGGTAGATCATGAAGAACATACAGATGACAAAAGAGCAGATGGGGCAGCTGGCGGCCGGCGTGCTGTTCGGGGCTTTTTTCATCTATGTCTACTTCGTATATTTCTGGATGCCGCTCGGCAAGACCATAACCGAAAAGACCAAGAAGGTGGCCAAGATAGAGGCCGACATCCTCAACGCCAAGGCCCAGAAGGCGAAGTACAAGAACCTCGAGGGGAAGCTGGTTTCGCTGCAGCTGGAGAAGGACGCCGCGCAGAAGAAGCTGCCGCGCGAACGCAAGCTGCCCGACCTGCTGCGCACGGTGACCGATCTCAGCAAGAAGTACAAAGTGAACGTCAGGTCCATGGCGCCCGCCGGGAGCGCGCAGGTGGAATACTTCCTGAAGGTCTCCTACAGCATAAGCGTGAGCGGGAATTACCACGACCTCGGCCGGTTCCTTACCGCTATCGGCATCGAGGAGCGCATCCTCACGCCGGAGAACGTCGGGATAAGGGCTACCGGGAACCCGGACGCTTCGTGCGAAGTGTCGTTCACGCTGGTGGCGTACCAATATAACGGCTGATATTATGCGAATCATCCTTACTGCTCTCCTGGTGTCCGCGGCCGCTCCCGCCTTCGCGGAGCAGTCGCTTATTTCCACCACCACGGTCACGGTCGAACAGGTGTACGCCACGAAGAACCTGCGCGACCCGCTGCTTCCCGCCACCGCCTACGGCGACACCAAGGGGCGCGGCCCGGCGGCGAAAGGCGCCCAGCCCGCGGTGGCTGCGTCCTCCTTTACTATTTACAACCTTGCCCTTACCGGCATAATGGAAGATTCCCGCGGCCGCCTGGCTTTCCTGCGGGACACCGCTTCGGGCGCGCTTTATATGCTTCGCTCCGGGCGTATCACCGATTCCAAGAACAAGCCGGTCCCCGGGGTTTCAGGGGTGGTCAAGGGCAAACAGGTCGTCCTGATGACGGACGACAAGAAAGTTAACCAGCTGAGCCTGCGCGAAAAGAGTGAGCAGGCTCCTGGTTCGGAGAAATAAAAGATGAAAAAGATACAGGCTTTCGCGGTGGCGGCGCTGCTGCTGCTCCAGAACTCGCCGGCGCTTTACGCGCTCGAGGCGGCCACGGTGGAATCGGTCCGCGTCTCGGCCGATAACGTGTACGTCACCACTGACCGCCCGGTGGAATACAAAACTTTCATGATGGCGCAGCCCGCCAAGCTGGTGCTGGAACTGCAGGATTCCAAGCTCAGGACGCTGCAGGAGATCCCCGTCGGCGGGAACCTGCTGCGCAAGGTGCGCACCGGCCAGTTCGAGCCCGCCGTTTCGCGCGTGGTGATGGAACTCACCCGGAAGACCACTTTTGAGGTAACGCGGCGCGGGAACGAGCTGATAGTGCTGCTGGGCGAGCGCATCAACGGACAGGCCGTCGTAAAGGACGCTCCCGCCGCGCGCTCTCCTAAGGTCGTGAAGATAATAGCCCCCGACGGGAAGCCCGCGGAAAAACGGGTGGAGCTGACGCTGGAGTCCAACCCGGTGAAGTCGGCGGACCTGAACCGCGAAAGCGCCCCGGTCATAACCCCCAAGAAGCGCTACACCTCCTCCGGGCGCAATATCATAGAATCGCTTTCCCGCGAGCCGATAACCTTCGACTATAACGAGGCCGATGTGCGCGAAGTGCTCGACATGATGGCCGTTAAGGCCGGCGTCAATATTATTTACGGCGACGATGTGAGCGGCACGGTGACGATGTCGCTGGCCAAGGTGCCGTTCTCCGAAGCCTTCGAAATGCTGCTGAGCGTGAAAGGCCTGGCCGCCCAGCAGGTGGGCGACAATATACTGCGCATAGCCTCCCCCAAGACCCTGGTGAGCGAGCAGCGCTCGGCCATGCTGCAGACGCGGGTGTTCTTCCTCAGCTATATCAACGCGGGTGAAATGAAGACCCAGGTGGATGCCGTGGTGGCCGCCGAGGGCCGCAACGCCAAGTGCTCCGCCGACGCCGTCAACAACGCCCTGATCATTACCGACACGCCCATGGGGCTCGAGGCTACGGCCCGCTTCATCCGCAGCCTGGACCGCATGCCCAAGCAGGTCATGATCGAGGCCAAGCTGGTGGAAGTGGCCCTGAGCAGTACTTTCGACCTGGGCGTGAAGTGGTCCAACGCCACCGGCCCCAACTACAGGGCGCTCAACACGAATGTCGACGGAATTGATAGAAAGATAGAGGTGGGCGAGGTCAACAACAAGATCTTCGGCGCTTTTACGTTCGGCAAGCTCACGGCCAATTCCATGCTGAACGCGGCGATCACCGCCGCCGCCAGCAAGGGCAAGGCCAAAGTGCTTTCGGACCCCAAAGTGGCCACCCTTAATAATAAGGAAGCTAATATTAATATCACCTCGCAGATCCCGTACGACGTGTGCCAGTTCACGGGCACCGGGGTGGCGGCTATAAAAGCCTGCAATACCGTGTACTCCTCGGTGGGCATAACGCTGAAGGTCACCCCGACCATCAACCCTGACGGGCATATTTCCATGAAGGTGGTGCCGAACGTCAGCCAGACCGCCTCCAGTTACGTGGAAGGCAGCGGCGTGGCCCCCGGCATCGATACCCGTTCCGCCGACACCAGCGTGATAGTCAAGGACGGGGAGACTATCGTTATCGGCGGGCTTATCCACGATTACCAGAACGAATCCGTCACCAAGGTGCCGCTGCTCGGGGATATCCCCCTGCTCGGTTTGCTGTTCAGGCACAAGACCATGAGCAGGAGCCGGATGGAACTGCTCATCTTCGTCACCCCGAGGATAATAGAAGAATAAGGCGGGCGGCGGCCGCGGTCCGCGACAATGCTCGTCTACGTCTTTTCCTGCGTCCTGCTCGTCTCACCGCTGCTGCAGGCGGTCTTTGACCTGCCGCTGCAACTGGCTTTCCAGCAGGCGCTGCTCCTGGCCTTCCTCGCCTGGGTCTTCGTGGAGCTGCGCGGCGCCGACCTGCGGGCCCTCTTTCATAAAAAATTCCTCCTCCTCTGGTGCGCCGCCGGCCTCTCCCTCGTTTCGCTCCTGCTCAGTCCTTTCAAAGGCCACATTTTCAATGAGTGGGGCAACTACGCGGCCGGCCTGCTGATCTTCGTCTACTCCTCGTTCCTCGACAAGGAAAGCCGCCGCAAGACCGACACCGCGGTGCTGGCCGGGGGCTGGCTGCTGGCCGCTTTCGGCTTCGCGCAGTTCTTTATCCTGGGGGATTTCGTCGCGCGCCCGCCGCTGACCAACCTTAACGCGCTGGCCCTTTACTGCGTGCTGGTGGTGCCGCTGGCCCTGGAGCGCAGGTCCTGGGCGCTGGCCGCCTTGCTCAGCGTAATGGTGATCTGGACGCAGTCGATAGGCGCGGTGCTGGCCGGGCTGGCGGGCGCCGGCTTTTACGCCTGGTCCCGCATCCGGAGCGGCGAGGGCGCGGGCAACAAGCCGCTGCTGGCCGGCCTGCTGGTGCTGGTGATCCCGGTGTTCTACCTGCTGCAGGCCGACTCCATGGCCGGGCGGCTGGCCTGGTGGAAGAGCGCCTGGGACATGTTCCTCGCGCGGCCGCTGGCCGGGTTCGGGCACGCGTCGTTCACCTGGGCGCAGGCCGGGTTCCAGGGCGCCGGGGCCTTCCGCGAATATTCCATTTACGCCCACAACTACTACCTGGAATTCCTCTCCGAGAACGGTATTTTGGCGGCCGCCGCCTGGTTCGCTTTTCTCTGGGCCGCGCTGCGCCGCCGCAGCGGCCTCGTCAAATATTCCGTGATCGCGGCCCTGGCCCATTCCGTGATGGATTTCGGCCTGTCCGTGCCGGCGGTGTTCTGGCTTTTCTGCTACCTGCTGGCGGAACCGGGCGAGCGGCCCGCGGCCGCGGCCGGAAAGCCGAGCCTGTTCCCGGCGGCCGCCGTTCTCCTGCTGGAAGCCGCCCTGCTGCTGCTTAATTTCAGGAGCCTGGCTTTCGAGCGCGCGCGCCGGGAGGCCGCGGCCGCGGCCCTCAGGGGCGACGCCGCGGCGGCCGAGGAGGGCTTGCGTCCCTACCTGGCCTCCCGCCTTTTCCGGGTTCCCGCGCTGGAGCTGCTGGGCCGCCTGAATTCCGTCGGAGCGGCGGACCGCGACAGGGGCTTTTCCTCCGCGGTGTATTACGAGATGGCCCTGCTCGAGAATCCCTACAGCGCCGCCGCGTGGCGCGCGCTGGAACGCGCCTATGCTTCCCCCGGGCTGGAGCGCGCGGCGGCCGGGCTGGCCGCCCGCAAAGCCGGGGTGTATAAATGAACCTCGCGCGGCTTAAGGACAAGGCCCGCGGGGCCGGCCCGTACGCCGCGGGCGCCCTGCTGGTCCTGGGCTTCATGCTGGGGGGGCTGCGCTCCCCGGCCGCCTGGCTGGCGTTTTGCGCGGCCTTCCTGCCGCTGTTCCTGCTGGACGGGAGATCTTTCCTTCCCGAAGAGCGCCCGGCTCCGCTGCTGTTCTTTTTCTGGCTTGCCGCGGCCGCGGCGTTCTCGCCGGAGCCGCGTGTTTCCGCCGTCAGCCTGGCTGGCTACGCGCTGCTCGGGGCCTTTTATTTCAGCGCGGTCTCCCGCCCTGAAGGCGAAGCCGGCTGGCTGGCGGCGGTAAAGCTCCTGGGGGCGGTTTGCGCCGGTGTTCTTATCGCGCAAAGATTTTCCGGCAGCCCCATCTTCGGGCTGATCGGCGCCAATCCCAACTATTCCGCCGCGTTCGCCGCGGCCGCCCTTCCCGCCGCCCTGCTTTCCGCCGACGGCGCCAGCCGGCAGCGGGTCTCCGGCGCGGCCCTGGCGCTGCTGCTGGCCGGAGGCGTGCTGGCTTCCGGCTCCAGGGGAGCGCTTGCGGCCTCTTTTCTTTGCTCCGCCGCCGCCCTGGCGCTGGCGGGCCGCCGCAGAACGCTGGCGGCGCTGGGCCTGGCCGCGCTTTTCTCCGCCGTTTTCCTGCCGGACTCTTTCTGGGCCGGGCTCCTGAAGCTTTCCGACCCGCGGGCTTTCGAAAGGCCGCGCCTCTGGGGCGCCGCCCTGGAAATAGCCGGCGGCAGCCCGCTGCTGGGCGCCGGCCCCGGCCTGTTCGGGAAGGCTTTCGAGGCGGTAAAATTCCCTTTCTTCGACGGGATCTCCCGGTTCGGGCATGCCACGCCGCACGCGCACGGCGAACTCTTCAACCTGGCGGCGGAGGCCGGGTTCCCGGCCGCCGTCTTCTTCGTCGCGGCGGTCTGGCTGTCGCTTGCGGGCAGGATAAAGGAAAAACTGCCGCTGGCGGCCTGTGCCGCTTCCGTCTTCCTGCAGGGCTGCGTGGATATAGTGTTCTATTCCGGCGCCGTAGGGCTGCTGCTGTGGGGCTCGCTGGGCTTCATCTCGGGCGGCGCAGCCGGCAGCGCCGCTCCCCGCCGGGGCCTTAAACTGGCGCTCTCTCTGCTGGCGGCCGCCGGCTTCGCGTCCGCCCTGGCAGGCGCGCCCGGCGCGCGCGGCAGCTTCCTTGCCGCGGCTTCAAAAGAGGCAGCCCGGGGCAATAACCCGGCGCTGACCCTGGCGCTTATCCGTTCCCGGGCCCTCGACGCCCCAAAAGACCCCTTCCTGGCCGAGCGCGAGGCCTGGCTGCTCTCCGCGCTCGGGCTCAAGGGGCCCGCCGAGACGGCACTGAAGCGCGCGCTGCAGCTGGAGCCTTATTATTTCGAAGCCAGGCTGGAACTGGCCGAGCTTTACAGCGTCACCGGCCGCAAGGCGCAGGCGCGCGCGCTGCTGGAGGCCATGCCGGAAGTCCCTTCCCTGGCGCGTGGAACGCCCTACCAGTATTCCCTGGCCGCGTTCGACCGCCGCCGCTACGAGAGGCTGCGGAAAACTTTATGGAAGTAAAACCCGACTGGCGGAGATACTGCTTCCTGGCCGATAACGCGGTGGGAGGCAACACCGTGGCCCTGCACAAGAACGGCGACGAGGCTTTTTCCGCCCTGCTCGGGGCCCTGCGCGGCGCGCGGAAATACGCGCTGCTGGAATTCTACGCTTTTTCCGACGATTCCGTGGGCCGCGTTTTTGCCGACGCCCTGCGCGCCAAAGCCGCGGAGGGCGTGCCGGTCTACCTTATCTACGATTCGGTCGGTTCCATCCGGACCGACAGGAACTTTTTCTCGGGGCTGGCCGCCGCCGGCGTAAAGACCGCGGAATTCATGCCCCTCTCGCTGTGGCGGGTTTACCGCAACTGGATAAAGCGGGACCACCGGAAGCTTCTCTGTGTCGACGGGGAAACGGCCTTCGTGGGCGGGTTCAATATAAGCGCCGACGACGCGCCCAAAAGCCTGGGAGGGCGCGGCTGGAAAGACATGCTGGCGGCGCTGCGGGGGCCCGCAGTGGCCGGGATCGAAAAACTTTTCTGGGAGAGCTGGGCCGCCGCCTCGCCGGTAGCGGGGGAGAAGGCCGCGGCCCTGCCCGCAGGCAAGCCGCCGAAGGCCGGCGAGACGGTGGTGTCGGTGCTGTCCGCCTCCGGGATACGCAGCTCCCACTCCATAAGGCGCGGCTACCATTACGCCATAGACGCCGCGGTGAACAATATCTGCATCACGAACGCGTATTTCCTGCCGGACTTCCATGTTTACAGGCGCCTCATGAAAGCGGCCCGCCGCGGGGTGGACGTGCGGATAATAACCCCGGGAGAAACGGACCACCCGTACGTGCGCTGGGCGTCGTGGTCCAGGTACGGCCGCCTGATAAAGAGCGGCGTGAAGCTGTACGAATGGCGCGGCCCCATGCTGCACTCCAAGGCGGCGGTGATCGACGGCATCTGGGCTTCCGTCGGCAGCCACAACCTGGACCACCGCAGCCTGCATTACAACCTGGAAGTGAACCTGAACGTTCATGACAGGGAATTCGGCGCGGCCATGACGCGCGCCTTCCGCGAGGACCTCAAGAATTCCAGGCCGGTGACGCTGGCCATGGTCAGGGACCGCTCGCTGGCGGAGAAAGCGGCCTCCGCCCTGCTTTATCATATGCGCTACTGGCTTTAATGAGAACGATAAACCTGCTCCTGCTTCTGTTCCTGCTCGGCGCCGCGGCTGCGCGGGCGCAGGAAGGTCCTTTGCCCGAAATTAATTCGGAAGACGCGCAGGCCCGGGAGCGCGAGGCCCTCCGGGACAGGCTTTCGGCCAGCCTGCTGCTGCGCGGCGAGCTGGCTGACCGGATAATAGAGAACAATATGTCCGCTAAACTGGTGGACATGAAAGGCGTGCAGACGCATTCCGACCTGCGCCTGCTCCTGCTCGACTGGATAAAGCAGAACCCGGACAAAGCCGCCTGGCTCTCCCTCCACTTTAAGAACGGCGGGGGAGAGATCCCGGACATTTACGCGTTCGAAACAACGAAATGGGTAATAAACCCGCACTTCATGGAAATGGTGAAGGCGCTGAGCGCCGCCGCCAGGGACAGCCGCGTTTCCTCCGAAGGCCTGGAAGCGGCCGCCAGGCGCCTTTACGAGGGCTCGGCTACCGGGGGCGACGCTCCCCCGCCGGTGGTCGGCGGCGGTGCCGGCACCGGCACCGGGTTCTTCGCCGGGAATTATGCCGAGTTCAAGCTTAACCGCGCCGGCCTGGACCGGGAACTGGCCGGCGGCGGCGCCATGCTCGACGCGCTGCGCGGCCCGGGCGGGCGCGGCCCGGGCGGGGCCGAAAGGGAATATTCGGCGGCCGTGGCGGAATACGGGACTTTCGTGGTGGCGGCGTCGGCGGTGAGGGGCCGGACGGCCATCACCTCGGCGGAGTCCTCCGGCCTGGAGGCCAGGCGCACGGCTCTGCGCCGCGCGCTGGCGGCCCTGGAAGTACGGGCCCGCACCGCGGCGCTTGAGGCCTTCGCTTCCGGGTTCCCGGCGGGAGGACGGGCCGGCACGCGCGGTTTCGCCGGTTCGGCCTCCAGGCTGGGCGGGCGCCTGGAAAACCTGCTGGCGCGGCTGGAGGGCGGGCAGTTGTCGCTGAAAGAATTCGGGGCGGGGCTCGGAGCGCTGGAAAAAGATTTTGCGGATTTCTATATAAAGTATTCGTTCTACAGCGGGCTGCTGGGGCTTAAGGCAAGAGCGCAGGCCGCCGGGTTTTCCTGTTTCTATGATTACGCGCTCTGGCGCGCCCTGGCGCGGTTCTTCCCGGGGACGGCCCT
>MGUK01000077.1 GCA_001799995.1 Elusimicrobia bacterium GWF2_62_30 | reverse complement strand
CCGGCATGAAGAACGGGGATTCGGCTTTCATAGTCTGAAATTTTGCTTTATCTTAACTAGCTACCGGAGGATACAATGGACGCACTTGGAATGATAGAAACTAAAGGCCTCGTGGCCTGCGTGGAAGCGGCCGACGCCGCCGTGAAAGCCGCCAACGTGAAGATAGTCGGCTACGAGAAGATCGGCTCGGGCCTGGTGACCATACTTTTCAGGGGCGAAGTTGCCGCCTGCCGCGCCGCCTGCGACGCCGGCGGCGCCGCCGCCCAGAAAGTGGGCGAGCTGGTCAGCGTGCACGTGATACCGCAGCCGCACGGCGACCTTGAAGGCAAGCTGCCGATAAGCGACGGAAAGAAAAAATAATCCGGAATCGGGGATCGGGGATCGGGAATCGGCGGGAACTGAATTAAGTTCCCCTGGTTTCTGATTCTCGATCCCGGATACTTGATTCTCGATCGTTTTTCGGAGGATCTATGCTATTTGCACGAGTAGTGGGTAACGTGGTCTGCACCCGCAAGGATGATAAACTTGTGGGGACCAAACTTTTAATGGTGCAGCCGGTGGGCCTGGACGACAAGCCCCGCGGCAATACGCTGGTGGGCGTGGACGCCGTAGGCGCCGGCACCGGCGAACTGGTGCTGCTGGTGCAGGGCTCGAGCGCCCGCCAGACCACCAAGACGGAGAGCACCCCGGTGGACTGCACTATTTTCGCCATCGTGGACACCATAGAGAAGGACGGCAAGGTGGTGTTCAAGAAATCAGCGGACAAATTCCAGGAATAGCTTTATGCCCTTAAGCGAAGAAGACCTGAAAAAGATAGTTACGGAAGTGGTGCGCAACCTGCAGTCTGACGCCGGCGCGCCCGCTTCGTCCTCCGGCGGCCCCGTATTCGACAGCGTGGACGAGGCCGTGAACGCCGCCGAAAAAGCGCAGCCCGGCTTCCAGGACCTGGGCCTTGTGGCGCGCGAGAAGATCATAGCCGCCATGCGCGAGGTTTCCCGCGCCAATGCCCGGCGCTGGGCGGAACTGGCCGTGGCCGAGACCGGCATGGGCCGCGTGGAAGACAAGGTCATAAAGAACCTGGTCTGCATCGACGGGACCCCCGGCGTGGAAGACCTGCGCGCCGTGTCCTATACCGGCGACAAGGGCCTGACCCTGGTGGAATACGCGCCTTTCGGCGTGGTGGCCGCCATAACCCCTTCTACCAACGCCGTGGCCACCATCATCAGCAACGCCATCGGCATACTTTCCGGCGGGAACGCTGTGGTGTTCTCGCCTCACCCTGCGGCCGCCGGCTGCGTGGCCGACGCCGTGCGCGTGCTTAACAAAGCCATCATTGCCGCCGGCGGGCCCGCTAACCTGGTCTGTACCATGGGCAAGCCCACGCAGGAAGTGACCAAACAGCTTTTGTCCCATCCTGGCACACATATGAATCTGGTAACCGGCGGCCCGGCCATCGTTAAAGTGGCCATGACCTCCGGCAAGCCCTGCAAAACTATAGCCGCCGGCCCCGGCAATCCGCCCGTAGTGGTGGACGAGACCGCCGTGTTCCCGGATTGCGCTAAGGAAATAATTTACGGCTGCGGGTTCGACAATAACGTGTTGTGCATCGCCGAGAAGGAAGTTATCGTGACCGAGGCCGCGCGCGAGCGTTTCCTGTCCGCCATGCGCTCCGACTCCCGCGCCTACGAACTGAGCGGCACCCAGATGGACCAGCTTTCCAAGCTCATCATCCTGGAACCCGGTCCCGAGCCAAAGATCAACCGCGGCTTCATCGGCAAGAACCCGGCGGTGATAGCCAAGGCCATCGGGCTGAACCTGTCCGACGACATCCGTGTGCTCTGGGCGGAAGTGCCCAACGACCACCCGTTGGTCCACGCCGAGCAGCTGATGCCGGTGCTGCCCGTGACCGTGGCGAAGGACGTGGACGCCGCCATCGAGCTGGCCCGCCGCGCCGAGGGCAATAACCACCACTCGGCCGGGATGTATTCCACCAATATCAAGAACATGACCAAGATGGGCCGGCGCATGGCCTGCTCCATCTTCGTCAAGAACGGCTGCACGCTGCACGGCCTGGGCCTGGGCGAGGGCTATGCCTCGATGTCCATCGGCACCCCGACGGGCGACGGCATAACCAAGACCAGCCATTTCGTGCGCCCGCTGCAGTGCAGCGTGGTGGGTGACCTGAGGATAGCTTAGTTTCAGCGCCGGGAATTTTTAAGGAGAACTCTTTATGCAGGCAAACATCGCCGTGGGTTTGATGGAAACTTCCTCGATAGCCAGGGGCATAGAGGCCCTGGACTCGATGTGCAAGGCCGCCGGGATAAAACCGGAAGTGCACCAGGCCATTTCCAAAGGTAAATATATAATAGTGATCTCCGGTCCCGTGGGCGAGGTGGAATCCGCGCTGGCCTACGGGATAGAGACCGCCGGCAACACGGTGGTGTCCCAGCACATCATCCGCAATATCCACGCCGGGGCCCTGGCCGCCCTTAATAAGAAAGTGAAGGCCGCCAAGATAGAGGCCGTAGGCATAGTGGAGACCAAGGAAGCGCTGCCCGCGCTGTTCGCGGCCGACGCCGCCGCCAAGGCCGCCTTCGTGCACGTGGCCGAGGTTAACACCGGCAGGGGCATAGGCGGGAAAGGCTACTTTACCGTGGTAGGCGAGCCGGGCGCGGTGCGCACGGCCGTGACGGCCGGCGTGAAGGCCATCGGCGAGGACGCCGTGGTGAGCCGCATAGTGATCCCCAACGCGCACGAGCACATAGCCGACGTAATCTGAGTTTTACAGGAGAACCTTTATGAGAATAGTCATAGGCGCGGACCATGCGGGTTTTGACGCGAAAGAAAGATTGAAGAAGTTCCTGCAGAAACTGGGACACGACGTTACCGATTTCGGCTGCTATTCGCTGGAGCCGGTGGATTTCCCCGACATAGCCCTGCTGGTGAGCGAGGCCGTGCGCAAGAAGGAATTCGACAAGGCCGTGCTGGTGGACGGCTTCAACGGCGCCATGCCGCTGGCCGCCAACAAGGTGCGCGGCATCCGCGCCGTGGCCGCCTACGACACCATTTCCGCCCGCTTCGCCGCGGCGCATGAGGACTGCAACGTGCTGTGCCTCGGCGGCAAGACGCACGGCGAGCTGGCACTGGAAGAAATGATCAAGGTCTGGCTCAACACCCCTTTCGAAGGCGGCAAGTACCAGAAGCGGCTGGACAAGATAACCGCGATAGAGCAGCGCTGCTGCTAGGAAACAATGAAACAGGCAAAGGTCATCGGCAGGGTTTTCTGTTCCAGGCAATGCTGCGGCATGGAAGCTAAGACCATGCTGCTCATCCAGCCGCTGGACTGGGAGACCGATAAACCCGTAGGGGAACCGCTGGTGGCCGGCGATACCGTGGGCGCCGGCGCGGGGGAAAACGTTTTCTTCGTGGCGTCGCGCGAGGCCATTGCGGCTTTTGAGGGCTGGGAAGGCGAGACCGCTACAGGCACCCCGCTGCCGCCGGTGGACGCCGCGATAGTCGGCATCATAGACGGAAAAAAATTTAACTAAATTTATGTTTATTGCAAAAGTGATAGGTAATGTCTGGGCCACCCGCAAACACCCGGGGCTGAAGAACGCCACCATGCTGATAGTTAAAGCCGTGGACCCCATGGACAACAACAAGCTGGTGGGCGAAGCCACGCTGGCGCTGGACGGCAACCAGGGCGCGGGCGTAGGCGATACCGTTTTGATAGTGGACGAAGGCGGTTCGGCCAGGAAGATCCTGAAGAACCCGAAGGCGCCGGTGCGCACCGTAATAGCCGGGATAGTGGACACAGTACATATTACCGGAAAGGAATAATATATGAACGACGAAGATATAAAGAAAATAGCGGCCGAAGTGGCCAGGATAATGAAGGGGGGAAGCCAGTCCGCCCCGCGCCAGTCCCTTGGCGATTCCGTATCCATAGGTTCCGCCGGCAAGGTCTTCCAGCACCCGCTGGTGAACAAGCCCGGGAACGTGCCGGCCAAGCCCTGCTCCTCGCAGAGCGATTGCCGCCTCGAGGAAAATACCTGCAGCTCCACCTGCCAGAAATGCAACCCGCTTTCCAACTACAGCGCCCAGCAGGTGAAAGCCAGCGCCGACCGCGTCAGCTTCTGCAACCCTAACGAGGCCAGTTCCTCGATAGCCGGCATGATAGACCACACCCTGCTCAAGGCCAACGCCACGCAGGAAGAGATAGGCAAGCTCTGCGAGGAAGCCCGCAAGTACCGCTTCGCCTCGGTCTGCGTCAACCCCGGCTACGTCGCGCTGTCGTCCAGGCTGCTGCGCGGCTCCAACGTGATGGTCTGCACCGTCATCGGCTTCCCGCTGGGCTCCACCACGCCTACCGTTAAGGCCATAGAAGCCCGCGACGCCATAGCCAACGGCGCCGACGAGATAGACATGGTGCTGAACATCGGCGCGCTGAAATCCGGCAACGACCAGCTGGTCCTCGACGATATCAAGGCCGTGCGCGACGCCACCCGCGGCAAAACGCTCAAGGTCATCCTGGAGACCTCGTACCTGACCAAGGACGAGAAGATCCGCGCCTGCAAGATGTCCAAACAGGCGCAGGCCGACTTCGTGAAAACCTCCACCGGCTTCGGCTCCGGCGGCGCCACTCCCGAAGACATCGCGCTGATGCGCGAGACCGTGGGCCCCGAGATGGGCGTGAAGGCCTCCGGCGGCATCAAGAACGCCGAGGTGGCCGCGGCCATGATCAAGGCCGGCGCCACCCGCCTGGGCACCAGCGCCAGCATAGCCATAGTTTCCGGCGGCGAAGCGGCCAAAGGGCAGTACTGAGTTTAAGATAAATAAGGAGCGATTATGTCAGAACCTAAAGAAGCGCTGGGAATGATAGAGACCAAAGGCTATATCGGCATGATAGAGGCCTCCGACGCCATGAGCAAGGCCGCCAAGGTGCGCCTGCTCGGCTACGAGAAGATCGGCTCGGGCTACGTCACCACACTGTGCGTGGGCGAAGTAGGCGCCGTGCGCGCGGCCGTGGAAGCCGGTGCGGCCTCCGCCCAGAAAGTGGGAGAGCTGGTGGGGATGCACGTGATACCGCGCCCCTCCGACGACCTCGATAAATACCTGGCGAAGATGTCGGTTAAAGTAGGCTAGACGGCCAGGCTGCCGGACGGCTGGGCTGCTTTAAAGGTGTTCTTCATCTTTTAGCCTCCAAGCCGCCTGGCCGCCAGGCTTTCTCCATGCTTACCAAAGGCGCTATTGAGGACCTGATAGTACAGCACCTCCGGCCGGCACCGGGGGCGGCGCCCGTGTCAAAGAAGGTCCCCGAGCTTAAACAAAAGCTGTTCCTCAGCGACCTGGAACTCCGCAAGCTCTACAAGCCCGGCTCCAGGACCGTAACCGTTCCAGCCAACGCCATAGTCAGCCCGCTTTCCCTGGACTGGCTGGACTATGACGGCGTAAAGATAATCCATGGTTGATTGTCTTCATTCCCGCGAAATAGCTAATATAGTGTCTAATGTTTTTTAAGGAGGGTGAAAGTAATGAGCTTTCCCAAGATTCTTGGCCTGTTTTCCGCGATAGCTTTAGCCTGCATGCTGCCGCGCTTAGTTTCCGCGCAGGAGATGCCGGCGGAGATGGTGAAGGCGGCCTCCGCCGAAGTGGCCCCCGAGCTTGACGAGTCCCCGGATAAATCCGACACGCCGGCCGCCCAGCAGGAAATGAAAAAAGAAGAGCCGGCCCCGCAGAAAGAAGTAAAAAAGAAAGAGCCGCCGGCCGCCTCTCTCCCCGGTTTCAAAGCCGAGTCTCCCGCCTCCGTAATGGCCGTGGAATGGGAATTTCTTAAAGCTAACAGCGAGAGCAAGGACGACGACGTGGCCGCCGCGGTATTGCCGCAGCTTTCCGAGTGGCTGAAAGCTTATCCCGAGAGCGAATATTCCGAAGAAGCCATGCTGCTCAAGGCGAACCTGCAGCTGCGCCTCGGCGACTACCGGGCCGCGGTCGTTACCCTTATCAGGCATACCCAGGAATACCCTGGTTCCACGCTCAACGAGGCCGCGCTCCAGCAGCTGAACATCACTATCGACAAAAAGCTCAACAAGAAGGTGAAGGGGCCGCTCAACGACATAGCAAAAGCGCCCGCGTCCGGGGATAAGGCCGCCGCGCTCGCCGCTTTCGTCGGCAGGCTGGCGGATCAGTTCGGGGAGGAGTTCTACGCCCCGGTGCTGGAAGAGTTCAGCGCCTTCTCCGTGCGCTTCCCGGCCTACCCCGGCCGCGACGCGCTGCAGCTTTCCCTGGGCAATCTTTACGCCAGGAAAGGCGAATACATGCTGGCCAGGCTTTCCTATGAAAAGCTCATCCAGGTCTACCCTTCCAGCAAGTACCTGGTCAGGGCCAAGAGGGCGCTGGGCGACGTGCTGGCCAACAACCTTAAGGATTACCTGACGGCGATAAAGGTCTATCACGATATCACCGTAAATTTCCCGGGCACGGACGAGGCCTGGGCGGCTTACCTCCAGCTCCCGCGGCTTACCGAAAAACAGAAGCAGTATGCCCGCGCCGTGGACGTTTACGAGAAGATCATAGCCCTTTACCCCGACACGCCCGAGGCCCGGGACGCCTATAAATCCGCGGCCCGCGTGCTGCGCGAGGATATCAAGAACCCGGCCAAGGCGGTGGAAGTCCTTAACAGGCTTGCCGATAAATATAAGGACGAAAAGGTCATAGATGAACTTTACCTGGCCGCGGAGATAGCCCGCAAGGACCTGCGGGACATCGAGATAGAAGTTAAAATGTACGACAGGATAACGGCAGAATATCCGGACACCGAGGACGCCCCTAAGGCGCTGATGGCCGCCGGCCAGTCCCTGGAAAAGGTCAAGGACCTGGAAAAAGCCAAGGAATATTACCAGAAAATAATAGACACCTATCCCGAAGATTCCCTTGCAAAGAAGGCCCGGAAATACATAACGGCCCTCACCCCCCAGCAGGGTACCTGACCCCGCCAGGCCGCTCGAGCGCGAAACTGCCGCCTCCGGGCGGCAGTTTTTTTGCCCCCTGGGGCCTACGCGGGCAGGGGCCTATATAAAAGGTCCTTTGGTCCTATATAGTGGGCCCTCCGGCACTTACGGGTTGGCGGCGCGGCTGTTATACTATTGGTAAGGCAGAGGAAAATTATGAAAAAACTTATCATAGCGATAGCGGCGGCGGCGGGGATGACCAGCCCGGTCTTCGCCGGTAATTTCGATCTCAACACTCTCACTCTTTCGGACCTTAAAGCTTCCCAGGCGCAGCCCATTGAAATGAGCCTGCCGGCCCCGGAAGAAATAATGGGCTACGAAAAGTCTCCCCAGATCCCCACCTCGGCCCTGGACCTGACCATAAAGCTTCCCTTCAAAACCCTGAGCCAGCGCATAGCCGAAATGCCGATGGCGAAGATAACCCCGCTTGACGCCTCCGCCCCGATCCTCTTCAAGCAGGGCGACAATATCGCCCTCAGCAACATCAACGTGGACTATAATGGTATCAACGTTGAACCTACTATCCTTATAAAGCCCTTCTTCGAAGGCAACAACAAGCTGGCCCTGAAAGTGGTGAAGATAGAGGCGGACGTGGCTTTCGGGCCCAAAGCCGCCACTCCCCTGGACAAGGACGGCCTGATGGAAATGGTGATGACCAAGCTCACCACCGGCATGCTCGAGAACATCGACAAGGCCTTCGCCAAGAACAAAGTGCCGCTGCGCGCTAAAGACGTGCTGACCTTCACCTACGACAGGAAGGCCTGGATCCTGCGCGCCAACGTCACCCCCAAGTTCGTGGCCCCGCTGCTCCCCGGCCTGATCCCGGACATCAACCTGACCGGCTTTAGCTTCGACGATCTCGGCTTCTCCATGAGCGTGAACGCGGGTTCCGCGGTCTCCATCGCCAAGCTCCCCGGCTATAACCTGGCCATGTCGGACGGCCTCATCACCAACTTCATAATGCAGTTCACCGCGGGTTCCGATTTCAACCTGCTGCCCGGCGGCAAGTACGACGGCGGCGTTAAGTTCCGCGCCGACGGCCTGATGGAAGTGGCCGGCAAAGTGTACGTCCGCAGCATGCCGCTGAAGCCCAATGTGTACTTCACCGCCACCCTGCGCCCGATAGTCACCAAGGACAACACCATCTGGCTGCGCGTAGAGCGCGTGGACGTGGAAAAGGCCTACGGCATCGGCGTCCCCGGCTTCCTCAACAACTGGCTGCAGGGCACCATAATCTCCAACGTGATGAAGACCATCACCACCAACGAGGCCCTGCTGAAGGTCATGACCTGCAAGAAGCTGGACGACAAGACCGTGGAGATGACGCTTAAGAACAGCGCCTTCCTGCCCTCGTTCGCCAAGGGCGCCACGATAAAGTATATGAAGCTGGGCACCGGCCTGATGTACCTCGGTTTCGAGCTGTGAGCCCGGAGATACAAGGAAAATTTATGAAAAAAACCATTAACCTTCTTATAGCGGCCGCGATACTCGCCTGCGGGAACCTGGCCTCCGCGGCGAACTTCGACCTGGGCTCCGTCAGCGCCAAGGACGTGAGCGCCCTCTCCTACGACAAGAAAGCCCCGGTCCCCCAGCAGGACCCCGACGACCTGATCGGCATAGACCTGACGGTGCGGCTGCCTTTCAAGTTCCTCAAGAACGCCGTTGAGAAGATGGCCGCTTCCGACAAGCGCCTGACCATCCTGGACGCCGCGGCCCCAGTCGTGAGCAAGTCCGGCGAGTACCTCAAGATCTCCAACATCCGCGTGGACGCGGGCGGCATCATAGTGGAGCCCACCCTGACCCTGAAGATCTCCATGGAAGGCACCGATAAAGTGGCCATCCTGATAAAGAAAGTCCAGATCCACGCTTCCATGGGCCCCGACCAGAAGGCGATGGGCGAGATCGATCCCGCCACCCTCAACCAGGAAGAGATCATGCAGAAGGTGATGGACGTGATGATCAGCGGCGTGTACGGCGCGGTCAACGCCAAGCTCAAGGCCAAGAATATCCCGATGAAGGCCGAGAAGGTCATAGCGATGAAGTACGACAAGGGCACCTGGATCCTGCACTCGACGGTTTCCGCCAAGGTGGTGCAGTACCTGATCCCCGCGGGCATCGTAGGCGACCTGCACCTGACGGGTTTCCTGGTGACCAGCACCGGCATGAACGTTACCGTGCAGACCGCGGAATGACTATAATATAAGGAAGGCAAAAGAGAGCCGGCCGCAAGCCGGCTTTCTTATTGAGGGAGGGGGGATTATGCTTTTTGACAGGATGAGCCCGGAGATGGTGAAGGCGATGATAGAGACGCTGCCGGCGGAGCTGACGATCATAGACGCCAACGACGAGGTGGTGGGCTGGAACAAGCACGAGGCCCGGCTTTTCAAGCGGCCGCTGACGGCGATGGGCGTTAATTTCCGCAACTGCCACCCGGAGGCCAGCCTGGCGATGGTGGAGCAGATAGTGGGGGAGATGAAGGCGGGCAAGCGCGAGAAGGCGGAGTTCTGGATAGACCTGGGCGTGGGCGGGGAGAAGCACAAGATCTTCATCCAGTTCTGCGCGCTGCGCGGCGACAAAGGCGACTACCTCGGCTGCATGGAATTCACCCAGGACGTAGAAGCCATCCGCCGCCTCGAAGGCCAGAAACGCCTGCTGGATTAATTTAAAAAGACCGCACGAGGCCCAGTCGGAGCGGCCAGGGAGGCAGGGTTATCAAAACGCGGGTCTCGCACACCGTGCTCGCCCTCATCACTCAGCCTCGGCGCTTACGCAAGCCTCGGCTTCCGTGAAGGTTTTGCTAACCCTGCCTCCCCGTCCGCTCCTCCGGTTTCTTTTATCAATCACAATTTCAGAAACCCAGGGCGACACGGGGGTTGGGTTGTAAAAACCTTCCGACCGACGAGGCTTGCGCAGCGCCGAGGAGGGAGGATGAGCGATGGGCACGGTGTGCCCGAGCGCGTTTTTACAACCCAACCCCCGTGGCGCCCGACGGGATTCGTGTTGAATTGCAGGTAATAGCGGGTGGGTCTTAATTGGGCCTTGACAAGTCAACGGGGTGGTGTTATACTCGAGATGTAGTCTTGCTCTCTTCAATGCGTCGGCGGTGTTCTCTCGGTGTGCGGTCGAGTTGATCTCGGTAGGCGGTGCGGGGTTCGTCCCCGGCCCCCGGCGCGGTTCCCCCGGTTCGCGGCAGCGTCCTATTCGGCGCGTTCGCGGGGTGTTCCCCGGTACGTCTCCTCCGCCTTGCGGGGCGCGTTGGCCGGGGTCCCGGTTCGGCGGCTCCCCCAGCGGCGGCCTGCTCCCGGGTGGGCGTTTCCGGCGCGGCGCTTTCGGCGCCTTCGGTGTCCCGGTCGCTCCTTAGCGGTGTGCGGTACAAACTATAGTGCGGCCCAAGCGGCCTGATGAAGAGCCCCCGTTTCCCGGGGGCTCTCATTTTTTGCCTGTAACCTGGGCCCCCTTGACGATTGGACGGGATTGGTCTATACTTTCATTGGGGCGGGTGCCCTGATCGTATATTGTATTGTCCTTATACATAAAGACGCGAAGATAAAGCGAGAATGAACAGCATCAAGCCCGTAAAAAATAGTGGGGAGGCTTGCGCCGGGCGCAGGTTCTCCGCCGTTATTGCGCTGTCCCTGCTGCTGCTTGCTGCCCTGGTCCCGCTTTCCCGGGCTGACACGCCCACCTCAGCCGAACTTAATTTTATAGGGGAGACCACCCTGGGATTTACCTGGGTGCTGGATAACCCGCTGGAAGAATACCCGTTGGTGGTCATCTCCACCGTAGCTGATTTCAGCGTGACCATAGCCTCGGCCACAGGCGAACTGGGACTCCAGACCACGACCTACGCGGACCTGGCTCCGAACACCCCGTACTACTTCAAAGTAAAGGTTTCCACCGAGCCGGACGCGAATTACACGGCGGCCATCGCTACCGCCACCTATATCCAGCAGCCGATAATCATTCATTTCGACGCGGTTTCCGATAGTTATATAACGGCTTCGGCCTATTCTCCTGCGTTCAGCAACCTGGAGGCCGGCTCGTCCGGCGTGAATATCTCCATCGGCGGGAGCTACACCCTGCCCTGGCGCAACGGCAATAAGTGGACGGCGAAAACTGCCATGACCGCGGCGCGCAGTTATATGTCGGCCGGGGTTATGGACGAGAAAGTGTACGCCGTCGGCGGAAATAACGGCAGTATCACCGGCCTCAACAGGGCTTATAATCCCGCGCTGAATACCTGGGCTTCCAAGGTCGCAATGACCACGGCCCGCGAAGGTTTCGCGGTCGCGGTTATCGGCGGCAAACTATACGCTGTCGGCGGGTATGAGGGCGGGTATCTCAACAACAACGAAGAATATGACCCGGTCTCGGACGCCTGGACGGCCAAAGCCGTAATGTCTACGCCGCGCAGCGGCCTGGCTGCGGGAGCGGTCGGCGGACAATTGTTCGCCGTAGGCGGATTTAATGGCACCGATGCCCTGAAGATCAACGAGCAATATGACCCCGCAGCCAACTCTTGGACTACAAAAAATCCCATGCCCACCTTCCGGTACGACCTTGCAGCCGGCGTGGTAGAGGGAAAGCTGTACGCGGTGGGCGGCTATGATGAAGGTGCCGCGCTGGGAGACAACGCGGAATATGATCCGGAAGCTAATTCGTGGGCGCCAAAGACGCCCATGCCCACCGCCAGAAGCGGGCTTGCCGCGGCGGTAATAGGCGGGAAATTATACGCGGTGGGCGGCTCTGACCTCTCCGGCAGGCTGACGGCCAATGAAGCGTATGACCCCGCCACCAACACCTGGGAAACTAAGCCGGCCATGACCACGGCCCGCGAGAAACTTGCTGCCGGTTCCGTCGGCGGGAAATTGTACGCCATGGGGGGAAGCGATGGCGGCCTGTTGGCAACTAATGAGGAATACGACCCGGGCGTGGCCCAGACTTTCTACGGCCTGACGCCGAACACGCAGTATACGTTCAACTCAAAAGCCAGGAACCGGATCAGCGCCGAGACCTGGTATACCGCCGATCATTCCACCTATACGATGGCGACCGTTCCCGGCGTGCCCGTATTCACGGCCGTAAGTTCTTATTCCGTCACCGTCAATTGGGCGGATAATGGCAATCCCGGCGCCGTTACCCTGTACCGCGCCCAGGTTTCCGAAGAAGCTTCCTTCGCCGTAGTCGCAGCTTCCTCCGAGACCTACAACCTTAGCGCGACGATGTCGGGTTTTTCCCCTAACACCACCTATTACGCCCGCGTGGCGGCCATAAATCTTGCCGGGGCGATAACGAATTACACCGCCCCGGGTTCCACCATGACCCGCATCGAAACCCCTTCCGGAGTTTATTTCGACGAGGTCAGCTCACGGGCCATCACCGCTTCCGCCTACGGCCCGGTATTTACGGACATCACCACCGGCCTGGCCGGCGTGGCCGTGGCCAGGGACGCCGGGGCCTATTCGGCCTGGCGCACCGGCGATACCTGGGCGGCAAAGACCGCCATGCCCACCAGCCGCATGGATTTCGCCGCGGTAGCGCTGGGCGGGAAGATCTACGCCATCGGCGGGTTGGGGCTTTCCGGGTTGCTCAGTCAGAACGAGGAATACGACCCGGTCGCCAACGCCTGGACGGCCAGGGCTTCTATGCTTACGGCGCGCGACGGCCTTGCCGCCGCCGCTGTCGGTTCTACGCTTTACGCTCTGGGTGGCAGTTCCGGCGGTGAGTTGACCACTAATGAGCAATACGACCCCGAAGCCAATTCCTGGAGCAGCAGGACTTCAATGCCTACGGCCCGCACCTGGCTGGCAGCAGCTACCGGGGCCAACGGCAGGATCTACGCCATTGGCGGGAGTCCTAATTCCGTAAACGAGGAGTATGACCCGGCCGCTAATGTCTGGGCCACTAGAGCCAATATGTCCGCGGCCAGGTTTAAAGCGGCAGCCGCCGCAGTCGGCGACAAAATATATCTTATCGGCGGCACTCTAGGCAGCGGCGAACTATCCAAGAACGAGGAATACGACACCATCTCAAATGGCTGGACCCTCAAGACAGCCATGTTCACGGCCCGCCAGTCACCGGCCGCGGCGGTGCTGGGCGGGAATATCTACGTTGTAGGCGGCGGCCCGGGGCCGCTGTCCGTGAACGAGGAATACAACCCGGTGTCTGATGCCTGGACGGCGAAGACCGGGATGCTCACGGCCCGCCAGAGCCTGGCCGCGGCCTCCGTACGGGGCAGGCTCTACGCCCTAGGCGGTAACGTCGGCTCTTCCTTCCTCGGCGAGAACGAAATGTACGACCCCGGCGTCGCGGTCGCTTATACCGGGCTCACCCCTAATACCCAGTACGCTTTCACGGCCAAGGCCCGCAATTATATGGGAACGGAAACCCCGGATTCTCCCACAGTTTCCACTTACACTCTCGCCGCGGTACCTGGAGCACCGGCGGTGGCGGTGCTCAGTTCCACCACGCAGAGGATCTCCTGGGACGCTAACGCAAATCCGCTTCCGGGTACCAACTACATATTGAAGTACTCCACCTCTCCCGATTTTCCGCCTGCTTTCACAACGCCGGTGCCCCTTTCGTCCACCTTTACTTCTATAACGATCCTTACGCCCAACACCTCTTATTACTACGATGTCCTGGCGCTTAACAACGCCGGGGTGCCTTCTGATTTCACGGGGCGTACGGCAAGTTCCTGCACGCTGGCGGCCATGCCGGGCCCCCTCAGTATAGACGCCCGGACCACGACTTCGCAGGATATCTCCTGGGGCAGCGGCGGCAACCCCGGCCCCGGCACCAACTACCTGCTGAGATATTCCACTTCCGCGGCCTTTACGCCCGCAGTTACCACCGCCACGCTCTTTTCCGCCGCCTTCGCCGGCGTAAGCGGGCTGCTTGCGGGCACTTCGTATTACTATGACGTGGCGGCCGTGAATAAAAGCGGCGTGAGCACCGGGTATACCGGGTCCCCGGTGGCGGGATATACGCTGCCGGCGGCGCCCGGCGCGCCGGTGCCGACGATACTTGGCACTTCGTCCATTTCCTGGACCTGGGCCGCTGCGACCGGCGCCGAGAGCTACAGGATATATGCCGCCAGCGCCCCTTCCTCCGTAGTCGGAACGGCGCTCACGAATATTTTCATCGAGACCGGCCTGACGCCGAATACTTCCTGCGGCATCCTTGTAGCCGCCGTGGACCCGGCGGGGGAAAGCGCAAAGTCCGCCGAGGCCAGTACCTACACTTACGCGGCAGTGCCGCTGAACCTCTCCACCGGCCCCGTCGCCCCCTCGTATTTTTCGATGGACCTCAACTGGGGGGCCAACGGCAACCCTGCCGGGACGGTCTACAGCCTTGATTACTGGCCGGCGGGCGGTTCCACTACCACCATGCTGCCGAGCATTACCACCGCCTCCGTGGAAGGCCTGACCGGTTCCACCTCTTATTATTTCATGGTGCGCGCCAGGAACGAAGCGGGGTTTTACGGCCCCGCCGCCGGGCCGCTGCTCATGCCTACCCTCACCCTGGCCCCGGCCGGCCTGACCGCGGAGCCGCAAAGTCCCACTTCGATACGCTGGACCTGGAGCGCGCTGCCGACCGCCCTGCGCTATGACCTTTACTCCTCCAGTTCCCCGACGTCGCTTATAGGGTTTTCCTATTCTACCGTGTTCCTTGAGACGGGCTTGTCGACAAATACGCCTAACGGGGTATACGTGGTGGGGGTGAACCTGGCGGGGCAGGGCGAGGTGTCCGTGGCGCTGGATACCTTTACCTATGCCGCGGTGCCCGGGGCGCCGGTCATCACCGCTTCCAACGACACTTCGCAGGCGGTTTCCTGGAACGACCGCGGCAACCCGGCAGGGACCGAGTACGAACTCAGGTATTCCACCTCGCCCGATTTCCTCACGGGCATAACCACCGCCGCGGTGACAAATTCCACTTCGCTCGTGGCCGGGTCTCTCGCGCCGAACACCTCCTACTACTATGATGTGCTGGCCGTAAACGTGGCCGGAAGAAGAACGGCGTATACGGGCGTGCCTGTCAGTTCCTACACCCTGGCTTCGGTGCCAGGGGTCCCCGTGATCTACGCGGTGGGACCGGTTTCCCAGTCGGTTTACTGGGAAGCTAACGGTAATCCTGCGCCGGATACCCGCTACCGCGTCAGGTGCTCCACGTCTCCCGGTTTCGAGGCGGCGGTGACCACGTACACGACGGTGACGTCCACTTATACCACGATCCCGAACCTGACGCCCAACACTTCGTACTTCTTTGACTCGGCCGCCCTCAACCATATAGGGGTACAATCCGCGTTCACCGGAGTGCCGGCCTCCAGCTACACCATCGCCGCGGTGCCCGGCAACCCCTCGGTCACCGCCTGGAGCAGCACTACGCACCGCGTGGAATGGCTTTCCGGGGGAAACCCCACCCCGGGAACGGATTACCGCGTGGAATATTCCACTTCGGGTAATTTTACGACGTCGGTCAGTTCGGCCTCCATGGCTTCTTCCACTTTCACCACCATCGGCGGGCTCACGCCGGGTACTTCCTATTACTACCGGGTGGCGGCGATGAACAGAACGGGGGGGCTGAGCAACTTTACGGGGATTCCCGCCGCCTCGTATACCCTGGCGCCCCCGCCCGACCTGCTGGAGGCTATGGTGCTGGGAGTCTCTTCTATCTCGTGGACCTGGTCGGCCTCCACCAGCGCGCTGAGCTACAAGCTGTACTCCACTTCGGATCTCGGCACGCCGATAGCGGCCCAGCCCGGACTTTCCTTCATCCAGACCGGGATCTCCACCAATACCGTAAGCAGGCTGGTGGTTTCCGCGGTAAACCTGCCCGGGGAAGGGCCGCAGTCGCCTTTCACCGAATCCTGCACGCTGGCCTCGGTCCCCGGCGCCGCCTCCGTGACCGACCGGTCCACCACGACCCAGCGCGTAACCTGGGACGCCAATGAGAACCCGCTGCTGCAGATAAGCTACGTGCTCCGCTATTCCACTCATTCCGACTTCTCCTCCGCGGTGCTCAGTACGGCGGTGGCGGACTCCACCTGGACCGTGGTAACCGGGCTTTCCCCCGGAACCCTATATTACTACGACGTGGCCGCGGTGAACGCGCACTTGGTACAGACGGCTTTCAACGGCACTCCCGGCCCCGGCTACACGCTGCCGGAGACCCAGGCGCCTCCGGAGCCGGGCGAGGTTGGCATTTCCTCTGTCGTCTGGACCTGGGCGGCGACCCAGAGCGCTACAGGGTATAAGGTGTATACCGCCGCCGGCTCGCCCCTCGCTTCCGTGACGGCTTCCAGCTTTACGGAGACGGGGCTTTCCAGCAACACTTCCTACGGCGTGCGCGTCTCGGCGCTAAATCCGGACGGCGAGGGGGAGATGTCCGCCGCAGTAAGCACGTACACGCTGGCGGGCGTGCCCGGCGCTCCCGTAGTTACGTCGCGCACCCCCTCAACGCACAGCCTGACCTGGCCGGAGAACGGCAACCCGCTGCCCGGCACCAGCTACAGGGTGAGGTACTCCACTTCCCCCGACTTCATCCCCGCCTCCACCACCCTGATCTCCACTACTTTTACTGCCGTTACCGGGCTGACGCCGAACACCTCCTATTTCTACGGCGTGGCGGCGGTGAACAACACGGGCCGCCAAAGCGCCTACACGGGCGCCGCGGTTTCCAGCTATACCCTGGCGGCCGTTCCGGCCACCCTGTTCCTGGTCGGGCAGAGTTCTTATTCGCAGACCGTGAGCTGGAACAGGAACGCGAACCCGCTCCCGGGCACCGATTACGTGGTCAGGTATTCCACTTCCGCGGACTTCATGCCCTCGGTCACCACGATGACCGTAGCGCAATCCACTTTCACGGCCATCGCCGGGCTGTCCCCGAACACTTCCTATTATTACGACGTGGCCGCCATAACCGTCGACCTGGAGCGGTCCGCTTTTTACGGCTTCCCGGTGTCCGGCTATACCCTGTCGGCCACTCCCGGCGCTCCGGTCATCACGGCCCGCAGTTCCACGACCCAGAGTTTAGAGTGGGACGCCGGAGGCAACCCTGACCCCGGCACCGCGTACAGGCTGCGGTATTCCACTTCTTCCGACTTCACCGCTTCGGTCACCACGGCCGCCGTGCTCGGGTCCACGTTCTCCGTAGTGACCGGCCTGGCGGCCGGCACTTCCTATTACTACGACGTGGCGGCCTATAACACGCCGGGTATGCTGACCCCGTTTACCGGGATCCCTGCCGCGGGCTATACCCTGCCTGCCGCCGTGGAGGCGCCGGCCGGCGCCGGGGCGGGCCCCACCTCCATCCAGTGGACCTGGGCGCCGGTGCAGGGCGCCGCGGCCTACAATGTTTATGCTCCCACCAGCACGCCCGTTCTTATCGGCACGTCGGGCTCGGCGTCTTTCCTCTGGACCGGCCTTTCCACCAACACGCTTAACGGGCTGCGGGTTTCGGCGGTGAACCCGAACGGCGGGGAGGGGGAACTGTCGGGGCCGGCCACGGCCTACACGCTGTCCGCGGCTATTGTCGCCCTTTCCACCGGGCCGGACGCCGCCACCGGTGCTTCCCTTACGGTGCAGTGGGGCGCGAACACGAACCCGCCGGGCACGCTCTACGACGTGCAATACTGGGCCGCCGGGGGCGCCACCACCACGGTGCTCACGGCCCTTGCCAGCGCGCCCGTTGCCGGCCTTACGCCGAGCACGTCGTATTATTTCCAGGTGAGCGCCCGGAACGACGCCGGGCAGCTTTCCGCGCCGGTCCAGCTCTACTTCCCGACCATGCCGGAAACCCCGGCGGACCTGGCCGGGGAGGCGACGGGCGCCGGTTCCATAGTCTGGACCTGGACTCCCGTCCCCACGGCCTCCTCGTACAGGATCTATCCCGCTACGGACACCGGCACGCTCCTGGCCGTGTCCGCTTCCCCGTATTTCTTGGAAACCGGTCTTTCCACCAACACGCAGAACGGGGTGGTGGTCTCCGTAGTTAACCTTGCCGGCGAGAGCCCGCAGTCCGCGGCGGTAAGCACGTACACGCTGTCGGCCCAGCCCGTGGCGCTCTCCACCGGCCCGGACGCGGCCGCTACCAACGCCATAACGCTCCAGTGGGAGGCGAACACCAACCCGCCCACGACGCCGTACCGGGTGGATTACTGGGCCCAGGGCGGGTCCACCTCCAACTTTACCACCACGCTGACCAGCGCCGCCGTTACCGGCCTGGCGGAAGCTACCTCGTATTATTTCTGGGTGCGCTCCGCCAACGACTCCGGGGCGCTGAGCGCGCCGGCCTCCCTTACGGCGCCTACCTTGTCCGGCGGTTCCGCCTGGCTGTTCGGCACCGTGCTTGGCACCGGCTCGGTAAGGTGGCTGTGGAACCCGGTGCCCACGGCCCTGTCCTACAGGGTGTACCCGGCCAGCGAGCCCGCCACCGTGATCTTCACCACGAACACGGTCGTTTTCGTGCAGACCGGGCTGGCCCCGAACTTTGAAACCAGCGTGCTCCTGGCGGTGGTGAACGCCGCCGGCGTCAGCCCGCAGTCTTCTCCGGACCTGCCCGTATACACTCACGCCAGGCCGCCGGCCGGGGAAACGGTGACGGCCGTATACGCCTCCAGCGCTTCCATCAGCTGGGGGCTTAACGGCAACCCAAACAACACGGAAGCCGACGTGGAAAGTTCCACCGACAACTTCAATTACGGGAACGTCTTAGCCGCACCTTACACCGACCCGGCGTTCACGGGGTCGGATCCCGTAACCTTCACGGCCCCAAGCCTGCTGGCCTGCACTACCTACTATTTCCGCGTCTACAACCGGAACGCTTCCGGCATAGCCACCGTCTTTTCCTCCACGCTGACCTTCTTCACCACCGGGGCGCCGCCGCTGCCGCCGGGCAGCCTGGCCGCCGAAGCGCTGGCCAACAACAGCATACGGCTTACCTGGGAACCCTCGCCGTCGGGACAGGTGACACTCTATACCCTTTACTACGACGATGCCACCGGCACGATCGATTACGGCACCCCCGTCGCCGTGGTGAGCTCCACCGTGACCACCTATACCCAAACGGTGCTCACCGCCGGCGCCGCCTATAAGTTCGGCCTGCGCGCTTCCCTTTGCGGCACCGAGGAGCAGAACGTCACCGTATTGGCGGCGGCTACCGCCGCCAGCGCCCTGCCCGGCGTACGCGCGGCGGTAAAAGTCCCTCCGGCCGGCAAAAAGATCTTCGGCAACCGGGTTACCCTGGTGGCCGAGCTGGATAACGGCACGGAGAGCCAGGTGTCCGTGGTAAAGTTCCAGTATAAATCCGCCGCCTCCGGCACCTGGTCCGACGTCGCGCCGGCTGACGCGGAGCATCCTAACCCGGACACCGAGGCCCCGTACCTGACGCATTGGGACGTTTCCACCTTTACGGCCGGGGGTTATGACCTCCGGGCGGTGGCTAAGGACCAGCAGAACCTGGCCGATCCGGCCCCGCCGTATATCAACGTGCAGGTGAGTTCCACCGCCCCTGATATCAACGAGAATTTGGTGGCCGGCGTCATCTGGAAGGAACAGAAGGTCTACAGCGCCGTCTCCAACGCGGTGCAGGCCACGGACACGGGCCTTGTCATCCCGGCGGGAGCCATTTCCGATTCCACGGCCACCGTCACCGTTATCAATAAGCCGTCCAACGTGCCGGCGGCGCCGGCAAGCGCGCAGGGCTGCGGCGTGGCGGCGGAAATAACCCTGTCCAACGGGCAGACGCTGCTGGCGGCCGGGAAAACCGCCGCGGTCACGCTTGCTTTCGCCGACGACGATAACAACGGCTACCTCGACGACTATCCCAATGTCCGCACCGGCAACCTGCAGATCTATTCCTACTCCGCGCTCAACGGCTGGAGGAAGGATTTCTCCTCCAGCGTGGACCTGTCGGCCAGGACGGTCACCGGCAATACGCCGCACTTCAGCTTCTTCGCGCTGTTCGCCCCGCTGGGCACGGACCTGGACCTGACGGAGGTCTACCCCGTCCCCTTCGTCCCCAACGACGGGAACGCCGACAACGGGGTGCCGTATTCCGCCGGCAATAACAACTCGGGGATAATCTTCGACAAGCTGCCCGCTGCCGTGGGCATAAAGATCTATACCGTTACCGGCCAGCTGGTGGCGGATTTCGGCTCGCAGGCTTCCGGCGGTTCGCTCCAGTGGGACGTAAAGAACGACAGCGGCGCCGATGTCGCTTCCGGCGGGTATGTGGCGGTCATCTCCAGCCCGGGGATCAAGCCGGTGGTAAAGAAGATACTGGTGATAAGATGAACAGGAAACTCATTATCGCGCTTCTGCTCCTGTGCTGTCCGCGCCCGTCGCAGGCGGAGTCGGCCGGGGCGTCGCCGTATAATTTCCTGTTCCTCGACGCCGGCGCGCGGCCGGTGGCTCTGGGCGGCGCCTACACCGCCCTGGCGCGCGACGCCAACGCCCTGCTTTACAACCCGGCCGGCCTCGGCGAGGTCAGCGAGCAGCAGGCCGTGTTCATGCATAACCGGTACTTCCAGGACATCACGCAGGAATACCTGGCCTATGCTTCGCCGCAGGGCTGGGGCGCCTCGGTCAATTACCTGGATTTCGGCTCCGCGCCCCGCACCACGATCAGCAACCATGCGGGCGGGCTCGGCAGCGTGGGGCTTACGGATATCGCCGTCAGCGCCGGCTACGGCGCGCCCATGGGCGTTAATTTCGTGGGCGGCGCGGCGATAAAATTCATACAGGAGTCCATAGCCGGCGTTTCCGGCACCGGGTTCGGCCTGGATCTCGGCGTCTTTTATTATCCCGGCGGCCGTGAAAAAACGGTGCTGGGGGCTTCGGTACAGAACCTCGGTCCTTCCGTCAAGTTCCAGAACAAGAAGGAAGCGATGCCGCTTAACGTCCGGGTCGGCGCCGCGCACAGCTTTTCCGTAAGAGGCCAGGACGCGACGGTCTCGGCCGACCTGTCCAAGGCGCTGGCGGAGAAGCTGGTGATCTCGGCCGGGGTGGAAACTATAGTCTCCAGGCTCGTTGCGGTGCGCTTCGGCTATACTACGCGCAACGAGGCGGGGTCCGGCCTGACCATGGGCCTCGGTTACGGCTACCAGGATTTCTCTTTCGACTACGCGTTCGTCCCTTTCGGGGACCTGGGCGCCGCGCACAGGCTCAGCGTGGGTTATAAGTGGGGGGGCGACGCGCGCACGGTCCGCTCGGCCGAAGAGGTAAAAAAGAGCAAGGCCGAGGACAAGGCGGCCACGGCCCGCACGGCTGTCGAGTTTGAAAAACTCATGGCCGCGGGCGGGGACGACGCGGAGCAAAAGAACTATAAACGCGCCGCTATCAGCTACGAAAAGGCCGCCGCCCTGAGGCCGCAGGACCCGGAGGCGCGGCTGCTGCTGGCCGAAACGCTGCTGAAGGCTAACCGCCTGAAAGAGGCCGACGAGGCGTACGCCGCGGCCCTTAAGCTCCTGCCCGAAAACGACAGGCGCACGGCGGGTATTTACGAACAGCGCGGCAACGCCATGGCCAAGCTCCGCAAGCTTTCCGCCGCAAGGAAATATTACGAGCGCTCGGCCAAAGCCGCCGAAGAGCAGCAGATCCCGGGCGGGGTCCTGGAGCGCGCCTATTACGGCATAGCCTGGTGCCTGGACAAGGACGACAGTACGGAAGAAGCTATAAGGGCCTACAGGCGGGCGCTGCAGGTGGCCTCCGAGCCCCTGCGCAAACAGATAGAAAAGCGCCTGGTAGTGCTCGAGAACAACAGCTTTGTGCGGTAGCTCCCGCCGACGCGGGGGCCAAATGACGATATCCGGTGGGCCCAAAGGCACCTGCGCGACTCCCGCGCGGGAGTTAAACTATATATACAAGCATGAAAACCGCCCAGAAGATATTCATAGCCGTACTGCTGCCGGCCCTTTTTGTCCTCCCTTTTAATTCCGCCCAGGCCCTGAGCGTTTCTTTCGACGGGACCGCGCTAGCCCTGCCTCTGGCGGCGGTGCAGGCGCCGCCCGCCGGCCGCCCGCAGCCCGTAGGGGTATTGTCCGCTCCCGCCTCGCGCGTCTACGAGTTTAAAGCCCTCTGGCAGGGCCTGGGCTACCCGCCGGCGGCGGGGCTGAGCGAAAGCGAAGACGCCGTGCGCAGCTTCGGCGCCACCGACGACGAGGTGATGGACCTGGCCACCTATACCAGCAAGGAAGATACCTATTACAGCGAGATCAACAATTACCTGCGCTACTATCCCAAGCCCTACGACTGGTACGGCATCGGGCCTGAAGAGGCGCGGCGGATGGTCGGCAACCTCGACCGGATCTTCACCAGGGTTCCCGCCCTACCCGGGGACGTCATGCTGTTCCGCGGCGTGGACCTGAAATACCGCGCCAGCAGGCCCTACGCCCTGGGCGAGGAATTCTCGGATAAAGGCTATATCTCGACTTCGGTCTCGTATAAAGTCGCCCGCTATTTCGCGGTGGAGATAGACGACAACGAGGCGACCGCTTCGCGTAAAGCCGTTTACGCCATTTACCTGTCGCGCCCGGAAAAGGGCATACTGATAGACCACGCCGAGGACGAAGTTATCCTGGGGCGCGGCATGAAATTCAAGGTGATGGCGAAGAAAGACAACGTGAAGAAGTACGACCTCTACCTCGTGCAGGCCTGTTCCGGGCCCTGCGCCGCCTCCATCGCTCCGGCGGCGGCTTCCTTCTGGGCCGGTTTTAACGTCCAGGACTAAGGATTCTTGTAATTAAGTATGCCGGCGGCTATGGCCTGCGCCATCTTCCGCTGCCCGGCTTCCGTCTTCATATACGCGGCGTCGTTCTTGTTGGTGAGCACCGCCATCTCTATGGTGGCGGTGGGTATTTTGGAGAAGATGGAGAAGGTCAGCGCGCCCTGGCTGGAGCCTACCGCCGTGCGCGAATCGCCGTAAAGCCCGCGGTCCGGCAGTATGCCCGCCAGCACGGCCTTCATGCCTTTTTGCACCGCCGCGGCCAGCGTCCGGCTGTCCGCGCGGACCTGCGGCGAAGGACCTTTGAAGCCGTTGTCCGGGTCGTCGTTGTATTCGAAAGTTCCCTGCCTGTCGGGGTAGTACAGCGCGAAGCCGCTGCCGGGGGTGCTTTCGCAGTGCAGGTGCACGGCCAGCGCGGCGCCGCCGCCGTTGCACAGCAGGGCGCGGTCCTTGTTCTCCACGTACTGCAGCTCGGCCGACTTCGTCATCAGCACTTCGAACCCTTTTTCCTTCAGCAAGCGTTCCAGTTCGAGCGCCACCAGCCAGTTTATATGCGTTTCGTTGGTGCCGTTCACGGGGGAGGTGCCGGCGCTGAAAGTGTTGGGGTGGCCCGCGTCCACGCAGACAAGGGTGCGTACGCGTTCAGGCGCGGAAACGGCCGGCGCCGTACGTGTCAACCCCGGCACGCCCGCGGGGAGCGCGTTCCAGTCCGCGGCGGCCGCGTACGGGGGCGCTGCCCCGAAAAGGCCCGCTATTATAACTGCCCGGTATTTCATAGAACCTCTGCTTCTAGTCTAGCAGGTGCACCGCCATTGTCAAGGCCATGGAAATATTTTGTAAACTGCCACTTAGGGCTTGCAACGAAATAATATGCCCATCTGGAGGCCCGTTGCAAGCCCTTAGCCCGGATATGAAAAAACGCAACAAGCTGCTTAAGCCTTTCCAGGCGATCCACGCCCTTCATCCCGAAGTCCCGAAGAACGAGGTGCTCCACGCTTTAAGGGAGCGCGTAAAGGAACTGACCGCGCTGCATTCCACGGTCTGCGTGCTGCAGGACGACCGGCTTTCCACCCGGGAGGTGCTGGAGCGGATAGCCCGGCTGCTTCCCCCGGCGTGGCAGTACCCTGAAATAACGGCCGGCCGCGTGAGAATGGGAGATTGCGAAAGCTGTACCCCGGGTTTCCGGCGTACGCGCTGGCTGCAGGCCTGCGATTTCCGGATAAGCCCCGAGCTTTCCGGCCGCATCGAGGTTTACTATCTTAAGAAAATGCCGCAGGAGGCCGAAGGGCCGTTCCTGGCGGAGGAACGCAACCTTATAAATTCCCTCGCCGACATGCTGCGCGTCTTTTTCGAAAGGAAGCTGGCCGCAAAGGCGCTGTTGGACGCGCATAACGACCTGGAGCGCCGCGTCAAAGAACGCACGGCCGAACTGGAGAAGCTCAACGCCGCGCTGAAGTCCGAGGTGAAGGAGCGCGAGCTGCGCCAGCAGGAGATCCTGACCTACCAGGAGAAGCTGCGCGGCCTGTCGGCGGAGCTTATCCTTACCGAGGAGCGGGAGCGCCGCGAGATAGCCACCGACCTGCACGACGTGATAGGCCAGACCCTGGCCCTGGCCAAGATGCGCGCCGGCGCGCTGCGCGGTTTCTGCGCGGCGCCCGAGGCGGCCGCCGGGCTGAAGGACCTGTCCTCCTTCGTCGACGAGGCTATCCTGGCCACGCGCAGCCTCACCTTCCAGCTGGCGTCCCCGATACTTTACGAGCTGGGGCTGGAGAGCGCCCTGGAGCGCCTGGCCGAGGATACGCGCAAGCGGCACGGCCTGCGGGTGGACTTCGGCGCCGACGGCAAGAACAAGCCCCTGCCCACGGAGACCAGCGTGCTGATCTTCAAGGCGGTGCGCGAGCTGCTGATGAACGCGGTGAAGCATGCCAAGGCGACCGAGGTGCGGGTGCGCGTGCGCCGCGCCGCCGGCAAGATAGCCGTCACCGTGCGCGACAACGGCCGGGGCTTTAGCGCCGGGGCCGCCGCCGGCTACGGCACCGACCGCCGGGGCTTCGGCCTGTTCTCCATCCGGGAAAAGGTCTCGCACCTGGGCGGCGCGTTCCGCCTGAGCACCAGCCCCGGCGCCGGGACGCTGGCCGTTATAACCGCCCCGCTGGGCAAAGGCAAACCACATGGAAAAGAAAATCCTGATCTGCGACGACCATAAGATCTTCCGCGAGGGGCTGCGCGCCCTGCTGGAAAAGCAGCCCGGAGTGAAGGTGGTGGGCGGAGCCCGCGACGGGCTGGAGGCCGTGAAGCTGGCGCGGGAACTGGCCCCGGACATCGTGATCATGGATATTTCCATGCCGGGCCTCAACGGCATAGAGGCGGCGCGCAAGCTGGCCAAGGTGAAAAAATCCGCGCGGGTGATAGCGCTGTCCATGCACAACGACCGCAAATACGTCACCGAGATCATCAAGGCCGGGGCGCGCGCCTACCTGCTGAAGGATTCCGCTTTCGAGGAACTGATGGACGCCATAAAGGCGGTCAGCTGCGGCCGCTTCTTCCTGAGCGCCGGGATAACCAGCATAGTGCTGGACGATTACATCAAAGGCCCGTCGCGCGACCCCCGCAGCGCGTTCACGCTGCTGTCCGCCCGCGAGCGCGAGGTGCTGCAGCTGCTGGCCGAAGGCCTGCGCACTAAAGAGATTTCCCAGAAGCTTTCCCTCAGCGTTAAGACGGTGGAAACCCACCGCAAGAAGATAATGGAAAAGCTGGGTATCCAGAGCATAGCGGGCCTCACCCGCTACGCCGTCAAGGAAGGCCTGGTAAGCCTGTAGCGCGTAAGGTTTTTCTACCCCCGCTCTAGGGGAATCCCTGATACCTCGTTCCTCCGGCAATCCCTATAATTGGTTATAGCGCGGCCGTCA
>MGUK01000076.1 GCA_001799995.1 Elusimicrobia bacterium GWF2_62_30 | reverse complement strand
GCGTGCTTTGGGAGCATGAGTCCCGGGTCCGATTCCCGGTGCCCCGATAATACTTACAGGGTCTTAATAAATCTTTCCAACCCCCGCTTTATCGCGGCGCCTACGGCGCGGCGCTTGGCCTCGTCCAGCAGGAAAGCCCGGCTCTTCTCGCTGTCGCCTATCTCCAGGATCACGCGGTAAGGCGCGCCGTTCACGTTCTCGTCTATGCTGTAGAAAGCCTGCCGGGTAGTGCTCGCGCAGCGGTAGTCGTTGCGCCCGGCGGAACTGTCCAGGTGCGTGCCGCGGTTCTCAAGATCGGTGGCGCGCGCTATCTCTTCTATCAGGATGTTGGAGAACACGCGGTTGGCGGCCTCCATCTCGCCGCCGTCGTGGATATACCCCCACAGCGCGTGGCGGCCGGTGCCGGAATTATTGTGCACCCCGATAAAGAACTGCGGGTGCAGGGCATTGGACTGCCGCAGCTCCCAGGCGTAGCCCGAAATTTTCCCATCCTCGACGGCGGTGGTATGCGCTACCATGGTGTTGGAACCGGTAGTGGCGTGATGCAGGCCAGGCTGGTAATAGCTCCACACCTTGTACTCCTTATAAAATGGCGGTTCGCGCAGCGCGTACTCAACTATGGCGCTGGCGGTCCCGGCCTCGTTGTAATTCTCGCCGGTATCCGTCTGGTGCGACGGCTGGTAGACCACCACGGGCAGCCAGGGTTCCTGCGCCAGGCACGGCGCGCAGAACAGGGCTGAAAGACATAAACCTAATACGGTATTTTTCATTGTATTCCTGGCGTTCAGCGGCGGCAATTATAAAATACCGGGAGTCTTCCCGGGTCCTTCATGGTCTTCAACGGGCCGGCAAGGAACTTGAGCACGAAGCCCACAAGGTCAAGGAAACCGTAGATCTCGAACTTCCTGGAAGAGCTTACATGCGGCGCGGAGGTAAGGATCCTGAACCCGAGGCCGCGGGCGCGGCCCCAGCGCTTAAGGTCCGTACTCAGGGCCAGCTCCTCGCCGGCGTACAGCCTGCGGTCGAAGCCGCCCACGCCGTGAAAGGCGTCGGCGCGGCAGAAGATGAACGAACCGGCGGCCAGCTTGAAGACCCGCGAGATCAGGTTCCAGGCTGTCACCACAGGGGCGCCCCACCAGGGCGGCGCGGGGTCAAAACGTATAATGGAGCCTCCGCCGACCGTCTCCCCCCCGGCCATCAGCGCGAGCACGGCGCGCAGGGTTGCCGCGGAAAGCCGGGAATCTGCATCCACAAAGAGGATCAGCTCCCCCGCGGCGGCGGCCGCGCCGGTATTGCGCGCCGCGGCTATCTGCCGCAACGGCTCGAAGACCACTTTTACCCCGGCCGCGCGGGCGGCCGCGGCGGTGCCGTCGGTAGAGGCATTGTCGCAGACGATGTGTTCGTAAGGCTGTTCTTCGCCCAGGCCGGCAAAGGCCGACCGGACGCTTTCCAGGCAGGCGCCGATCAATTTTTCCTCGTTATAAGCCGGGGTTACTATGGAGATGAGCACGGGTTTATATTATATATTATGACAATGCTTTTCAATTTTTGATACCATCTAAATTCCTAAATATGCCCGCAAACACTAAAAACGCCGCCGCTTCGCTCCCGCCCCTGCCCCGCTCGCAGAACGCGGTACATTTCCTGCCCGGAGATTTTGCCGGGGCCAGGCTTGAAAACCTGGCCGCCGCCGATTTCCCCGCTGGCGTATTCCGGGTAAAGAAGCCCGGGCGGCCGGCGCGGCTCACCTCGGCGGCGGTCCCTGCGGCTTTTCCTTTCAACGAACTGCTTTTTTCAGCGGACGCGGTTTTCCCGGCCGGCGGCGCGCTGGAGGCCCAGGCGCAGGTCAGGACGGCCCGCGGCTGGAGCCCGTGGTTCACCTTCGGGCGCTTCACGCCCGGCGCCGGCGGCCGCAGCGTAAAAGCGCAGGAGAACGCCTTCGGCAAAATGGACGTGGACGTGCTGAAGCTTAAAAAGAAGGCTATCGCCTGCCGTTACCGCGTGCTCATTTCGTCTAAAACCGGCTCCGCGCCTGTGCTCAGGCTGGCCGCGGCTGTATTTACGGATTCCACGGCGCCGTACAGCGCCGCGCTGAGACCGCGGCCCGCCAAGCCGGTTAAACTGGAGATACCGCGCTACTCGCAGATGTCCCAGAAAGTGAGTTATGCCAAGGACATCTGCAGCCCGGTCTCGCTGGCCATGGTTTTAACCTCGCTCGGGCGCAGGACCGGCCCGCTGGGCGTCACGCAAAAAGTGCTGGACGCCGCGGAGAACATCTACGGCAACTGGTTCTTCAACACCGCTCAGGCCGGGGCGGAGGGTTTTTATTCTTTCCTGGCGCGGCTCAACTCGCTGGAAGAAGCCCGCAGTTTAGTGGACGCCGGCATCCCCGTAATCGCCAGCGTCACGTACGGGCCGGGCGAACTTAAGGGGTCGCCCATAGAAAAGACGCGCGGCCACCTGCTGGTGATAAAAGGCTTCGACGCCGGCGGCGACGTCATCACCAACGACCCCGCCGCGCCCGGCCCCTCCGGAGTGGAGCGGGTTTACGACAGGCAACAGTTCTCATCGGCCTGGCTTAAGAACAAATTCGGCACCTGCTACATTGTCGCGCGCCGCCTTAATTCTTTGCTGGCCGTGAAAGCCCCGTTCACCGATTTCTTTTTCAGCCCGCCCAAGGCGGCGGGCGAGCGCCGTAAGCTCATAGAAAGCCAGTTGGTGGAGAACGAGCGCGTTGAACTGCTGGAGCTCTCCGGCAGCTGGGCTAAAGTAAAAGCCCTGGAGCAGGCCAGCCTGAAAGCCGACAACAAAACCCTTACGCCCTACCAGGGCTGGCTGCCGGCCGACACCCTCGCCTTCAGCCTGCCGCTGGCGCCCGCCATGGTGGTGCGCGCCAAAACCGCCGGTGGCGTGTCCGCCGGGGTTAAGCTCCGGCCGCTGCGGGGCGCAACACCCGGGACCGTGACGGCGCTTTTCGGCGGCCGCAACGCCGTTATCAAATTAAAAGACCTTAACCCGCTGCCCGTGAAACTTGCGCCGGCCGTCCTGCGCAGGAAGCTGCTGGACGCCGCGCGCCTGTTCCTGGGCGACAAATATTACTGGGGCGGGCGCAGCGCCTGGGGCGTGGACTGCTCCGGGCTGGTGAGCCTCGCCTACCGCGTCTGGGGTATCGACGTGCCGCGCAACGCCCACGACCAGTTCCACGCCGCGCGCAGGATACGGAAAGCCGGGCTCAAGCCGGCGGACCTCCTTTTCACCACGGACAGCAAAAAACCGGACTATATCGGCCACGTAATGCTCTACGCCGGCGGCGGCAGGCTGATAGAGGCCACACAGGACAGCGGCGACGTCCGGGAAGTTACCTTCACGAAGAAGTTCGGCGTCTCCTTCGCCGCCCTCAAAGACGGCGCCCCCGTAAAGGGCCGCAGGCTCTTCTTCGGCAGGCTGTTGAAATAAGAGAGGCTTATGAAACCAGACACCTCCCGCTTTTTTGTTCTCGCGGCCGCGCTGCTGCTGGCGGCGCCGCTCGACGCCGCGCTCAAGAATCCCGACACCGTGATCTATGCCCACACCGGCGAGATAACCACGCTGGACCCGGTGTACCCCTACGATTCCACCACGCAGGGCATGATGCTGAACGTATACGACACGCTCATACGCTTCGCCGGCCCCTCCCTGACCGATTTCCAGCCGGCCCTGGCCGCCAAGGTCCCTTCGGAGAAGAACGGGCTCATCTCCCCCGACGGGCTGACCTACCGCTTCCCGCTGCGCAAGGACGTGCGCTTCCACAAGGGCGAGCGGCTTACGCCCGAGGACGTCCGCTATTCCCTGCTGCGCTTCATGCTGATAGACCCGGAAGGCGGGCCGGCCTCGCTGCTGCTCGAACCGGTGTTCGGCCAGGCCACTACGCGCAGCCCCGAGAACAAGCTCACCATCACCAGGGCGGAATTCGACAAGGCGGTGAAAGCGGACCGCGACGGCGTCACGGTGCGGCTCAAGAGGCCGTTCGGGCCTTTCCTGTCGATTATGGCGCGCTGGTCCTACGTGGTGGACAAGAAATGGTGCGTGGCCAACGGCGAGTGGGACGGCGCTTACGAAACCATCGGCCGCTTCAACAACCGGCAGAAGGAAAGCTCCGGGCTTTACCGGGCCATGAACGGCACCGGCCCGTTCGAACTGGACAGCTGGGACCAGAACAGGAAGCAGCTTAATCTTAAAGCCTTCCCCGGCTACTGGAGCAGCCCCGCCAGGATCAAGCGCGTCATAATGAAGACGGTCTCCGATTTCGCCGCGCGCAAGACCCTGCTGGAGACCGGCGAAGCGGACATCATCGACATGGCCCGGCCCAACGAGCCGCAGCTGGCCGGCCTGCAGGGCGTCCACATCGCCGACAACCTCCCGCGCCTGCTTACGGACCCGGTCTTCTTCTTCACGTTCACGGTGAACGCCAACAGCCAGGACATCGGCTCCGGCAAGCTCGACGGGCAGGGCATCCCGCCCGCCTTCTTCTCCAGCGCCGACGTGCGGCGGGCCTTCGCCTACGCGTTCGACTACGCCGGCTTTCTCAAGGACGGCATGAAGGGCAAGGCGGAACGCGCGCGCGGGGCCATCCCCCCCGGCATGGCCGGCTACAGCCCGACGGCGCCGGTCTATGAATACAACCGCCTGCGCGCGGAGGAATACTTCCGTAAGGCCTACGGCGGCGAGGTCTGGAACAAGGGCTTCCGCTTCACGCTTACCTACAACAACGGCAGCGATATCCGCCAGCTGGCCTGCGAATCGCTCAAGCGCACCGTGGAAGCCCTGAACCCGCGCTTCCGCATAGACCTGCGCGGCGTGGACTGGCCGGTGTACATAGACAAGGCGCAGAACCGCAAGGCGCCGCTGTTCACGCGCGGCTGGACCGGGGATTATCCCGACCCGCATAATTTCGCTTTCCCGTTCTACCACTCCAAGGGCCGCTTCGCCCTGGCGCAGGGCTTCGCCGACAAGGAGCTGGACAAGCTTATAGAGACGGCGGTGGCCGAGCCTTCCGCGGCAAAGCGCGCGCTGCTCTATGCCAGGGTGCAGGCCAAGGCCCACGAGAACGCTCTGCAGCTCTACACCGCGCACCCGCTGGGCCTCTACGGCCTGCGCGACTGGCTTAAAGGTTTTTACGACAACGCGGTGTTCATGGGGATCTATTTCTACCCGCTGAGCAAGCAGTAATATGACCACAAATATCGGCGCGCTCATCCGGGCCCTGAAAAAGGCCTATCCCGAAGCTTACTGCTCGCTGGACCACGCCAGCCCGTTCGAGCTGCTGGCGGCGACCATACTCTCCGCGCAGTGCACCGACGAGCGGGTGAACCTGGTGACGCCGGCCCTGTTTGCGAAGTATCCCGGCCCCGCCGAGATGGCCGCGGCACCCCTGCCGGAGCTGGAGAAGCTGGTGCATTCCACCGGCTTCTATAAGAACAAGGCCCTTTCGCTCAAAGAAGCCTCTAAAGCCATCGTCGCGGACTTCGGCGGCAAGGTGCCGCGGACCATGGAGGAACTGCTTACGCTGCGCGGCGTGGCCCGCAAGACCGCCAACGTGGTGCTGGGCAGCGCCTACGGTATAGCCGCCGGAGTGGTGGTGGACACGCACGTAAAGCGCGTGGCCTTCCGCCTGGGCCTGACCAAAGAGACCGACCCCGGCAAAATAGAGCTGGCCCTGATGAACGCCCTGCCCAAAGAAGACTGGATCTGGTTCGCGCACGCGCTGGTGCTGCACGGCCGCGGCCCCTGCGACGCCCGCAAGCCCGACTGCCCCGCCTGCCCGCTGGACAAGCTCTGCCCTAAGAAAGGGATATAGCCCCATAAAATAAAAAAGCCGCGGGAACTTCCCGCGGCTTTTTTATTTTACAGGCCGGCTCAGAGGTCGGTTATGTCCTGGAAGATGATCCCGGCGCCGATCACCTTGCCGTCCACGCCCTTGATGTTTATGGAGCTGTAGCCGATGAGCTTGGTCTTCCCGTTCACCGCGCACTTGAAGTCCATGCGCCGCACGGTCTTGCCCTGCTTGAGCACGTCGCCTATGGCGCCGACGATATCGGGGCAGAGCTGGAACAGCTCCACCACGTTCTTGTTCATGTATTCTTCGCCCACCTCGAAGATCTCGCGGGCCTTGGGGTTGAAGAAGATCACGCGCCCGTCCAGGTCGGAGCCGATGAAACCGCCCGAAAGGTTGTTGATCGTGCTTTCCCCTTTCAGGTTAAGCTGCTGGATGGTGGCGTCCAGCCGCTTTATATAGACGTCCCGCGCTATCAGCGCGGAGATCATCGAGGCGGCTTTCAGTTCGTCCTCCGAGAAAGCGCCGGGGATGGAATTTATGAATTCGACGATGGCGACCAGGACCCCGTTGGCGACGGCCGGCACGGCTATCACCGTCTTGGTCTTGAAGCCGCTGCCTTTGTCCACCTTCTTCGTGAAAAGAGGGCTGTTGTCGGTGTCGTTTATCAGCAGGGCCTTGCGTGATTCCGCGCAGAAGCCCACCACGCCCTGGTAGCCGAAGCTCATGCCCACCAGGTCTCCGCCGACGGGGCCTATGCTTTTTTTGAAAGTGAGCCGTTTTTTGCCTTCGTCCACTTCGAAGATGGTGGCGGCGTGGCAGTTAAGCACCCCGGCGCCTTTGCGCGCCAGGTACTCCCACAGCGCGTCCTCGTTCTGGGGTTTCTCCATTTCGAGGTCGTCGTGGAATTTCTGGATGAGTTCAAGGATGTTTGGCATTTTTAACCTTTTTGGGCTTGGGTGCCTTCACAGGCTGCACTTCGGATTTAGCGGTCCTGGCGGCCGGCTTTTTCTGCCGCGGCAGAACTTTCTCAGGCAGCGCTTTTTCGGGCTGCGCCCGCTTCTGGGCTTTAGCCGTGTTCTTCTGCTGCGTTTCCGGGGCTTTTTTCACCTGGTCCCGGACTTCGAACAGCTTCAGTATCCCCTCCGCCGTCGCCTGGGCGAACTGTTCCTGGAAGGAAGGGGAATTGAGCATTTCCTCCTGGCGCGGGAAGATCATGTAGGCGCTTTCGGTGAGGATGGCGGGCATCCAGGTAAGGCGCGCCACCAGGTAATCGCCGTAGCGCAGTCCCTCGTCCGGCAGCGGGATGTTGCGGACGTAGGCGGCGTGCACGCGCTCCGCCAGGTCCCTGCTGTGGCGGTGGTAATAATAGATCTGGAACCCGCGCGGCACGGCAAAAGGGTCCTCGCCGTCGCCGATGGCGTTATTGTGGATGCTGATGAAAATGTCCCCGCCCAGGTCCTTGGCGAGTTTGGGGCGGTCCGCCAGCGGCACGTTCTCGTCGCCATTGCGCGTCATCTGCACCGAAGCGCCCAGCGTAAGCAGTTTTTCCTTGAGCTTCTGCGCTATGGCCAGGTTGACCTGGAATTCGTAAGTGTTCATGGGCCCGATAGCCCCGTCGTAAGGAGTGGTGAACTTGGGGGAATGCCCCGGGTCCAGGACCACGCTGAGGCCGGTAAGCGGCTTTATCAGGTTGACGGCCAGCCTCGGCCGGCGGCGAAGGTCCAGCAGCAGGGCCTTGCCGGCATAAGCGACGTTATAACCCCACACCGCGCCGTCCGTCTCTATGTCTATCTCCGCCTTGTTCGTGCCGGCCTGCCGGAAGGCCACGTTCTTCACGAAGGTATCGGAAGAATCGTAAACCACCCAGTTGGTATGCAGGTTGGTGTAAAAGAGGGTAAGACGCAGCCCCGTCACCGTTTCCTCGACGACGTACGGCACGCGGTCATACAGGCCGATGGAAATCTGCGTCCCGGTCTCGGTCCATTTAAGCCTGATGGCGCCGGTCTCGGTGAACGGCGCGACGGGCAGCTGCCCGGCGGCAGCCGGCTGCACCTTGGAATCGTCCACCCAGCCGGTGTCGGCCGGGGAAAGCTGCACGCGGCGCATCCCCGCCGCAAGCCCGTTGGTGATAAGCTTTACCCCCCTGGGCAGGAACATCATGTAGCCGCCGTCGGGGTAGTTCCGCAAGATTACGGTATCGGTGGAGGTCTCCACCAGCCTTTCTGCCTTCAGGATCTTTACCTGGCCCCGGGACTCCACTTCCGCGCTGTTGCCGAACAGGCCGGCCCGGAACCGCGCCCGCACCCGCCCGGCGGTTTCGGCGGCGTCGGTCTCTTTTATCCTGTAAGAACCGATATAGCGCCCCGAGCCGGCCGGAACCTCCAGCATCGGCTCGTCTTTCACTATCCCGTCTATAGAGAACTCCGCCTCACGGCCCGGGGTGCCCACGGCCTGCACTTTAATATACTCGGAGGGCAGCACCTCGGTGTTGTAGGAATTGTTCAGGAGCGAGAGCCAGACCGTCTCGCCGGACTTGGGCTGCGGCGGCCCCTTCACGCGCAGCAGGCGCTGCGCGGTGGTACCGTCGGCCAGCATCCCGGCCAGGACGAAATCTCCCGAAGAGATAGGAATATAGGCGATAAAGCCGCCGTTGGTGTGCACGGTTATTTTCTCCCCGTTTATGGTGAAGGGCGCGGTAGCCGGGGAGACGTTGCCGAAGACGAAGGTTTTGGGCACATCCGGGATGGAGGCGCCTTCCGCGGGATAGACGAATTTTATCTCCCCCGCCGACAAAGGGGCGCAAAGCAGGAGCGGGAGGAGAGCGGTTTTCAGGGAGTTAAGGGATAACATTTGAGCGCCTGGTCTGAGCTGGACAAAACTGACAGTTTGATGTTAACACCGAAGAAACATAAACTTAACACGGTTCAGTTATGATTATAATATATTTGGCGACTATGAAACGATTACCCCTGCTGCTCGCTTTGCTCGCGTTTTATCCGGCCGGAACGGCTTTTTCCTCGGATATAACCTGGCTGCGCCCCGGCGCCCGGGCCAACGCCATGGGCTCGGCCTTCTCGACCGTGGACGGGGATCCCTATGCAGTATTCTATAACCCCGCCAACCTCACCACCCTGGGCACGGTACAGATAGGCTTCGAGACGGGCCGCAGGCTTTCCCCCGCCGCCAGGGAGGGAGAGGCCTCCATAGCGTACGTGCGCCCCCAGCCAGACAACGCCAACCGCACGGCCGGCTTCGGCTACTACGCGGTGCGCCGCGGCGGCGACTTCAGCGCCGATTCCGCCGTGTTCTCGATGGGCGACCGCGCGGTGATAAAATATATGCAGCAGCCGCTTTTTTACGGGGCCGGGGTCAGGCTGGTGAACCTCCGCACGCCGCAGAAGAGCAACTTCGGCCTCGGCTTCGACGCCGGCTTGCTGGTAGGCAGCGATTCCGGCCTCAAGACGGCCCTGACGATCACGGACGCCGTCTTCGGCCTGGGGCGCTCCCTGACGACGCTGACTTTGGGCAATTCCTACAGGCTGGGCAGCACCGTGCTGCTGGCGGACCTGCGCGCCCGGGGCGCCTATTCCGAATTGTTCTTCGGCGCGGAACATACCCTTTTCAACGGCCTGGCGCAGGCCCGCGCCGGCAAAGGCATAGCCCTCGACGGCGGAAAATACCTGGCCCTGGGCCTGGGCCTGAACACCCTGCCGTGGCTGATAGACTTTACCTGGTCGCTGCCCTGGAAAGGCTATAACGAGCAGGCGGGCTATTACGGCTTTACCGCCAGCTACCGCTTCGGCAGCCGCACCTACAGCGATATGCTCGCCGGAGACGCCGCGCGGCAGGTAGAAGCCCTTAAGACCCAGCTTTCGGAAATGCGCGCGCAAAGGGCCGCCCTTGAAAGCGTCATCGGCACCTACAAGGTCAACAAGAACGTGATGGAAACGGACCTGACGCTGATGCAGGGGCGCATGCGCGAGATGGAGATCAATATCAAGAACCTGGAGCTGCGCACGCTGGAAGCCCAGTACACGAGCGAGCATCCCAAGCCCGCCAAAAGGTACGTGCCCAAGCCGCCGGAACGCTGGCCCAGGCTGCACAAAGCGGCGGCCGGGGAGACCCTGCGCTCGCTGGCCTCCAAGTACTACGGCAATCCCAATCTCTGGGAGCGGATCTATGAAGCCAACGAAAAGTCGGTCTTCAAAGGGCTGCCGCTGGAGGGCGCGGTGTTCACCATCCCCGCCCCCCCGCCCGATTGAGCCGGTAAATTTATGTTCAACACCGTACAGATAATCTGCGCGTCCGAAAAGAACAGGGCCATGCTGCGCGGCATTTTCAAAGAGCTGGGCGCCGACGCCGTTTTTTCCCTGGACCTGAACGACGCCCTGGCCGTCTTCGAAAAGGCGCGGCCCGCCGCGGTCTTCATCGCCGACGGCGAGGACCCCTCTCCGGAAGTGCAGCTGCGCGAGCTGCGCCGGGTGGCGCCTTTCATCCCGCTGATCCCCCTTTTGAAGCGGCGCGACGCCGGCCGCGCGGTAGCCCTCATGCAGGCCGGTGCTTTCGACTGCGCGCAGTACCCCTGGACCGCCGAAGCGATCGGGCCGGTGTATAAAAAGGCGCTGAACATTTCGGGGACGGCGCTGGAACTCGACTCCGGCGCCCTGCGCTCCAAGGCCAGGACGCTTTCGCTCTTGCTGGCAGGCTTCTGCGCTTTCGCGGGCTTTGCGGGCGGCGCTTATTACGGCTTCAAAAAATATACACCCCGCGCGGTGGTCAAAAATTCCTTCGCCCTGCCTTATTCCCATGCCACCGGGATAGTGGTCAAGAAGAACTCCGTGCTTATCAGCGACTGGCACAGCCAGGCCATCTACGAACACGGCATAAAGGATTTCAATATAATGAACGTGACCAGCCTGCCCGAGACCACGCCGGTGGCCATGACTACCGGGCATGACTCGCTCTGGCTCGCCGGCGCCGACGGCGTGCTGGAAAAGCGGATGCTGGACGCGCATTATACCCGCGTCTCTAAAACCCCCGCCCTGCGGCCCTCGCCGGACGGCGCCTGCTTCGACGGGCTGTATTTCTGGACGGCGGATTCGCGCTCGGGGGAAATAGTGAAGCGCCTGCCGCTGGAAGCCCTGCCGGCCTTCAAGACCTACAAATATCCCGGCGGCCTCATAGGGGCGTTCTCCTGCGATACCCGCTTTTTATGGGTAGCCGACCCCAGGTACAAGGCGCTGGTAAAACTGGCGCTGGACAACCCGGAAAACATAATTTCAAGGACGGAACTGCCGGCCTACGCCTCGAGGACGATGAAGATAACGGCGCTGGCCAGCCGTGAAGGGAAGCTGTGGTTCGCGGGGGAGGACAATGGCCGCGGCCTGGCCTTCAGCAAAGATGAACCGAAGCAATGAATTTATCCCGGTCACGATAACCGCGTCGATGGACCTGCCGGAGCTGTGGGGCAGGTTCTCGCGCCTGTCGCCCGACGACGCCGACCTGGCGAGCCAGTTCAGGCTCGCGCCCGGGGGCGAGGTGTCGCTTTCTTTCGTGCTGGGCGGGAAGGAATTCGGGGCCGTGCGGGCCCGCCTGAAAATGTCGGCGCGCGACAGGGACGGCTATTATAATTATTCCCTTACTTTCCAGGACCGCGCGCAGTCCGACGCCATCCGCTCCGCCCTCCTCGGCCGCTAGGCCCACGCATTGCCGCCTTCCCCTCAATAAAAATATAATCTGGGGATGAAGATCACCCGCGTCCATATCATCCTCGCGTCCATGCTCCTGGTCCTGGCTTCCGGAGGCGCGGTCGCTTATTTTAAATACAAGAAGATTTCCAACTACCTGGTGGAACAGCTGAGCGGCCAGGCCGCGAAGAAACTGGGCCGTCAGATTAAGTTCAAAAAAGCCTCTTTTTCCCCGCTCGAAGGAGTGGTTATCGAGGAAGCCTGCGTGTCGCGCGTGCCCGATTTCTCGAAGGGTAGTTTTTTCTGCGCGGCCAGGACGGTGATACGCCCCAAGTTCTCCGCCCTGATGCGCAACCAGGTGTACTTCTCGAAAGTGGCCTTCGAACGCCCGGTCATAAAGGTCAGGGAAAAAGGCGGGGTGTGGGATTTCGCCGACCTGCTGGCGCTGCTGCCCGAGACGGACAAGGGCGTGTACCTCACCTGGAATACCAGCGAACTGACCATGAAGGACGCCCTGTTCGAAGCGGACATGGAAACCTCGGGGCTGTCCGTCGCGCTGGAGAACGCGGAGCTTTCGCTGGAACATTTTTCCTCCTACGGCGGCAATTACGGGCTTTCGTTCGGCGGGCTGGTGAAAACCGCCGTAAAAGGCAAGCTGCTCTCTTCGCAGGTGCGGGTGGAGACCGACGCTAACTTCGACTACGCCGGGCTCTCCTCGCTGAAAGGCTCTTTTACCGCGGCGGACACCACGTACGGCGCCATGACGCTGCAGAGCCTGAAAGCCGACTGCTCGCTCTTCAACCTGCGCAAGCCGCTGGCGGAAAAGAACTATTCGGTGTCCCTCACGGCGGAGAACCTGCTGATCCCCGGCCAGGAGACCTCCATCAAAGACAACGTCTCCAAGGCCCTCTCGCTCTTTTCCTCGGCCATGGGCAAGCCCGCCCCGAAGATAGAGGATATCGAAATGCCCTCCCTTAAGGCGGAGTTCCGGCTGGACGATTCGGTACTGGCATTCAAGAACCTGGCGCTGCGCACCAATTTTCTGGAGCTGGACGCGGGGCTCTCGATCAACGGCCCGGAGAAGACCGCGGACGCCGGCCTGGACCTGGCTATAGGCTCGAACAAAATAAAGATGTCGGCTTCCGGCCCTATGTCGGAGCCGCAGCTGAAGCCGGTGCTGTCGGACACGCTTTCGAGGAAGTTCAAGGAATCCCTGGCGGACATCGAGAAGAGCCTTCTTAAAACTTTCCCCGTGACAGGAGAGGTAAACTAATATGGCAAAAAAAGTTATCGTGATAGGGGCCGGCCCCGGCGGGTATCCCGCGGCGCTGCGCCTGAAGGAACTGGGCGCCGAGGTCTGCATCGCGGAGTCGTGGGATTTCGGCGGCACCTGCCTGAACCGCGGCTGCATCCCGTCCAAGGCCTTCCTGGATACGGGCCACAGGGTGCACGCCTTCGAAGGGCTGCGCAAGCTGCTCAAGGACGGTTCCGGCGTTAATTTCTCCCCGGACATGCTCGACTGGGACAAGGTAAAGTCCCGCCGCGCCGAGGTGATAACCAAACTCCGGGTGTCCCTCGAGAAGCTCTTCCAGGCGAAGAAGATAGAAATTATCCGCGGCAAAGCCGCCTTCACCGGCCCGAACGAAGTGACCATAACTGGCCCGCAGGGAGAGGTAAAGAGACAGTTCGACGCGGCGGTGCTGGCCGCCGGCACCCGCCCCAGCTTCCCCCCGCTTTTCAGGGATTTCCACGACGAGCTGACCGATTCCGACCGCGTGTTCGACCTGCCCCGCCTGCCCAAAAAGCTGGTGATAGTGGGCGGCGGCGTCATAGGCCTTGAGTTCGCCTGCTTCTTCAACGCCCTGGGCGTGGAAGTGAACGTGCTGGAGATCCTGCCCGACATCCTGGCCGGGGAGGACCCGCAGGTCACCCGCGCCGTGCGCACCGCGTTCGAGAAGCGCGGAGTTAAGTTCCACCTGGGCAAGAAGACCGCGAACATAGAGATCTCCGGCGGCGTTAAGACCGTGGTACTGGAAGACGGCTCCAAGCTGGAGGCCGACGAAATACTCGTCGGCGCGGGCCGCGCGGCCGACCTGTCCGGCATGGGCCTGGAGGTGCTGGGCCTGCCCTGGGACAGGAAGGGCGTTAGCGTCAGCGACCGCATGCTTACCTCCGCTCCGAACATCTACGCGGTGGGCGACGTGAACGGCCTTTCCCTCCTGGCCCACTCGGCCAGCCGGCAGGGAGAGATAGCGGCGGAGAATATCATGGGCGGGGACCACGCCTTCGACGACGCCATCGTCCCGAAGTGCGTCTACTCCTGGCCCGAAGTGGGCTCCGTGGGGCTTAATAAGGCGCAGGCCGAGGCCAAAGGGCTGACTGTAAAGACCTCCCGGGCGTTCTACCTGGGCATCGGCAAAGCGGTAGCCACCGACGAGACCGAGGGCTTCGTGCAGCTGGTGTTCGACGCGGCCGACGAGACCGTGCTGGGCGCCCAAATCGTGGGCGGCCCGGCCACGGAGCTGATCCACGTGATAGCCCTTGCCGTTAAGCTTAAGCTCAAGCGCAAGGACCTGAAGGAAATAATCTACGCG
>MGUK01000075.1 GCA_001799995.1 Elusimicrobia bacterium GWF2_62_30 | reverse complement strand
AGATGAACGAGGCGGATTCGGAAAATATCGCCGCGGCGTTCAGGCGGCGGGGGTATGCGCTTACCGAGGAGCTGAAGAAGGCCGACGCCGTGGTGGTGAACACCTGCACGGTGCGGCAGCGCGCGGAGGATAAGGCCATCTCGCAGATAGGGCGGCTGCGCGTGTGGAAGGAGAAGCGCCCGGAAGGGAAGGTTTTTGTGGTGGGGTGCGCGGCGCAGAAGCTGGGGGGGAAATATTTGAAGCACCGCTTCCCCTTTGTGGACGAGGTGGTGGGGGCCAAGGCCATCGAAAGTTTCGAGGACGCCCTGATCGCCCAGCTCGGCCCCTCGCCGGAAACCGAGACCTCCCACCAGAACATCTACCGCTCGCCGCAGACCGCCTACGTGACCGTCATGCGCGGCTGCTCGCTTAAATGTTCCTACTGCATAGTGCCCGCCGTGCGCGGGCCGGCGGTCTGCCTGTCTCCGGAAGCCGTGCTGGAGGACGCCGCGGCAAAACTGAAGGCAGGGGCGAAAGAAATAGTCCTGCTGGGACAAACCGTCAATTCCTATAAGTACGGCAAGACCACGTTCTCCGAACTCTTAAAGAAAGTCCTGGCCCTGCCCGGTTTGGCGCGCCTGCGCTTCATGAGCCCGCACCCGCTCTATTTCGACGACGACTTCACCGCGCTGCTGGCCGAAGAAAAGAAACTGGCCCGCCATATGCACCTGCCGGTGCAGAGCGGCTCGGACCGGATACTTAAGCTGATGCGGCGGGGCTACACCCGCGCGCAGTACCTGGCCCTGCTCGAACGCCTGCGCGCCGCGGCCCCGGACCTGGCCGTCTCCACGGATTTTATAGTTGGCTACCCGGGGGAGACCGAAAAGGACTTTGCCGACACCCTGTCCCTTATTAAGGAAGGGCGGTTCTCGCTGGCCTACTGCTTCAAGTATTCGCCCCGCACGGACAAGCCGGAACTGGCGGCCACCCTGGGCGAGGCCGAAATAGAGGCCAGGCTTGAAAAACTGCTGGCGGCGGTCAGAATCAATTCGCGGCTTGTTTTAAACGAAAGAATTGGTAAAATAGAGGAAGTTCTTTTTGAGACCGAAACTTATGGCCGCACCTCAGGCAATTTCGCCTTAAGGGTGAAGGCAGGCGGGGCTCCCGGGAAACTGGCCGCTGTAACTGTAGCCGGAGCGGAAAAAAATACTTTGAACGGAAAGGCACTATGACAAAAAAAACCAGCAAGGTACTTCAGGAACGGCGCCAGCACGTGCGCCTGCCCATACTGCACGGCATCCTGGAACCGGTGGAGATAGAATTCTTCACGGTGGACGCCCACGGGCATCCCATCCCGCAGCCGGCCATCCTGGTGGACCTTTCCGCCGGCGGCATGCGCCTTATCACCTTCATGGCGCCCCCGCACACGAAGGAACTGAACATCGTGCTTAAGCTCAACGGCATGAAGGGCGTGCCCCTGACCGGGAAGATCTCCTGGGTAAAGGAAAAGGGCGGCGTGTTCATGAACGGCATTTCTTTCTCCCAGATAAGCCACGACGACAAGAAGCGCATAAACGAGATGGCCGAGGATTATTCCGACTGCGACACGCGCTACGCGCTGAAGCTGCCGGAAGTCTGCGTGGAGACCTGCCGCGGCCACCACCTCTGCAACAAGCCGCAGAAGGACGATTCTCTCTTCAAGAAGAAGTGACGGCTGGACGGCTATGCAGCTGGGCGGCCAGGCGGCTTAATAAGCCACTGGCCGCTCTTCATTAAACGCTACCGCATGTCTAAACAGGAAATCTTAAAACCCATTACCCTGATGGGGGCTAACGCCTCCGGCAAGACCGAGATAGCCCTTGAGCTGGCCCGCCGCCTTGGCGGGGAAATAATCTCGGCCGATTCAAAACAGACTTACAAATTGATGGAGGCCGGCACGGCCAAGCCGCGCGGGACCTGGACTGACACGCCCGCCGGCCCCGCCTACCTGGTGGAGGGCGTGCCGTACCACCTGGTGGACAACCTGGACCCGCGCTCCGCCTACGACGCGGGCACCTTCGTAAAAGAGGCCAAGGCCATAATGGCCGCCGTCTGGGCCCGCGGCAAAGTGCCGATAATAGCCGGCGGCACCGGCATGTACATACAGGCTTTCTGGAACGGGCTGGACGAGCTGCCGGCGGCGGACCCCGAGATGCGCAGGCAGCTGGCCGCGCTGGCCGAGACCGCCGGGCGCGACGCGCTGCACCGCGAGCTGGTGGCGCTGGACCCCGAAGCCGCGCGTGGCATCCCGCCCGGCAACGTACAGCGCGTGATCCGCGCCATTGAGATAACGCGCCTGGCAGGCAGGCCCGTATCGCAGCTCTGGACGGGCAGGTTCTTTGACGCGCTGCCCGCGCACGACGGGCGTTTCTATTTCCTGAAGTGGAAAAAGGAACTGCTGGCCGAGCGCGTAAAGCGCCGCACCTCCACGCGCTTCGACGAGTGGGCGGAGGAAACGCGCGGCCTGCTGGCCCGTGGCTACCCCAACGACTGCCCCGGCCTGAAAACGCTGGGCTACCCGCAGGTGATGGATTTCCTGGAAGGCAGGCTTTCCAAGCCCGACGCGATACGCGCCATCGTTACGGCCTCCCTGGCCTACGCCAAGCGCCAGAACACCTGGTTCGCCCGCTACAAGAACGCGGTGTTGATTGAATTAAATAAATTCGAAGACTACGATCCCGCCGCGCTGGCGGAAAGAATACTTACCTCATGAAAGCAATACTTGTAGCGGCCGAACTGAAGAACGCGCGGGAGCGCGCCGCGGGCAGCGCCACGTCGCTGGAAGAGCTCTGGCGCCTGGCCGAAACGGCCGACGTGGAGCCCGTTAAGATGATAAGCGTGCGGCTGGCGCAGTGGAACGCCGCCACGCTGATAGGCTCCGGCAAGGTGGAAGAGATAAAGCAGCTGGCCGCCGAAGCCGGCGCGGGCGCGCTGATCTTCGACGAGGACCTGACCCCCGCGCAGCAGCGCAACCTGGAAAGGGAGACCGGGCTGCTGGTGATAGACCGCACCCGGCTCATAATCGAGATCTTCGCGCTGCGGGCCCGCACGCGCGAGGGCATCCTGCAGACGCGCCTGGCCAAATTTTCCTACGCCCTGTCGCGCATTGCCGGCAAAGGCACCGGCATGGACCAGCAGCGCGGCGTGATAGGCGGCCGCGGCTCCGGCGAGAAGAAGATAGAGTACGACCGCCGCACCCTGCGCGTGAAGATCTCCGAGCTGGAGGAGGAGATAGATTCCATCAAGCGCGAGCGCCGCACCCAGCGCGGCAAGCGCGACTCCGTGCCCATGCCGCAGGTCTCCATAGTGGGCTACACCAACGCCGGCAAGTCCACGCTGCTCAACTACCTGACCGGCAACCGCCACGCCATCTACGCCGACGACAAGCTCTTCGCCACGCTGGACCCGTCCACCAAGCGGGTGCGCCTGCCGTCGGGCGGCTGGGCCCTGTTCACCGACACCGTGGGCTTCATCCAGAAGCTGCCGCACGCGCTGGTGGCCTCCTTCCGCGCCACGCTCGACGAGATCAGCTACAGCGACCTGATCCTGCACGTGCACGATTTTTCCTCGCCCGACGCCAAGCTGCAGCACGAGGCGGTGAAAGCCACCCTGCAGGAGCTGGGGGCGCGCGAGGTGCCGGTGATAAACGTCTTCAACAAGGCCGACCTGGTAAAAGGCAAGGCCACCGCCGCCTGGGCGCCCGAGCGCCTGCGCCCGGTGTTCGTTTCGGCCCTGACCGGCAACGGCGTGGCCCCGCTCCTGGCCGCGTGCGAGCGGGCGCTTTCGCTGCGCTGGGGGGAATTCTCCATCACCGTGCCGCCCGGCTCCAAAGGCCTTATCAAGGAGATCTACGCCTCGTGCCTGGTGATGAACGCCGACTACGCTCGGGAAGGCGTAACGCTCAAGTTCAAAGCCACCCCGGAGAACTACGCCCGCATAACCAAGAAAGTGGCCGCGGCCCTGGCGGACGGCGGCTGACCGGCCGGAACGGGCAAACATCTTCCTTTTTTATATAATCTAAAAAGATGCCACTACTACAAATCGCGCTCGTCTTTATCGCAAGCTACCTCCTGGGCGGGATCCCCACCGGCTACATCATAGGCCGGCTCCACGGGATAGACATACGGCAGCACGGCTCGGGCAACCCGGGCACGGCCAACGTCTACCGCACGCTGGGCAAGTTCCCCGGCATCATGACCTTCGTCTTCGATTTCCTCAAAGGCTTCGTCCCGGCCATGATAGCCATGCATTACTTCTATACGCCCGGCTCCATGGATTTCAGCAAGGGGCACTGGTGGATACCAGTGACCGTGGGCGCGCTGGCTATCGCCGGGCATATCTGGACCGTGTTCCTTAACTTCCACGGCGGCAAGGGCGTGGCTACCGCGGCGGGCGTCTTCATGGCGCTGCTGCCGGTGCCGACGGCAGGGGCTTTCGTGGTGTTCGGTATTGCGGTGGCCATAACGCACCACATCTCCGTGGGCTCCATGGCGGCCTCGGTGGCCCTGCCCATCCTCTGCTACTTTCTCACCAGCCCCGACGGGCACCAGCGCCCGTTCACGCTGCTGGCGCTGACGGTCTGCCTGCTGATCTTCTACACCCATATAGCCAACATCCGCCGCATCCTTAAAGGCAAGGAGCTTTCTTTCAAGCACGGCGGGGAAGAGAAGAAGCAATAAGGCCCACAAATGACCAAAAAACCGGCGGCCGATATCGTTGAAGTACGGATCTATTCCATAGCCACCAGCCTGACGGAGTCCATCATTTTCCTGGACGAGATCACCGGCACGCGCATCCTGCCCATCTGGATAGGGCCGATGGAGGCGCAGGCCATCGCCATCCGGCTTTCCGGCTATCCCTCGCCCAGGCCCATGACGCACGACCTGCTCTTCTCGGTGATAAAGAAGCTGGGCCTGACGGTGGCCAGCGTGACCATAACCGATATCGTCGAGAACACTTATTATTCGCAGCTGGAGCTGACCGACGCCGACGGCAAGAACCCGCAGGTGGTGGATTCCCGGCCCTCCGACGCCGTGGCCGTGGCCGTGCGCTTCGGCTGCCCCATCTACATCAACGAGCGCGTCTTCGGGAAAACGCAGGTGCTCTCCAAGCCCATCACCGAGGACGAAGTGGTGAAGTTCAAACACGATCTGAAGAACCTCAAGCCCAACGATATCATCGGGCAGCTGCTGGAAGGCAAGCTGCACAAAGCGGGCGGCGCAGGGGAAGAGGACGAACCCGGCACGGAAGAAGAAAGCGGGGAGGGGGAACAGGAAGATGAACAGACTTGACCTGATACGGGAACTTACGCGGCACCTGACCACGGAAAAGGACGCCAAGCTGGCGGTCTGCAAAACTTTCGAGATCATGGCCGAAGCCCTGCGCGAGAACAGGAAAGTGGTGATCTCGAATTTCGGCACCTTCAAGGTGAAGGACCGCATGCCGCGCCAGATGCGCAACCCCAAGACGAACCAGCGCGTGATGGTGGGCCCGCGCCGGAGCATCCGCTTCAAACCGTCCAAGAAACTGACAATCGGGATGTAGCCCCGCCGGATGGAAAAGAAATATTACACCATCCGCGAAGCCGCCAAGCGCGCGCAGGTCCCGGAATATACCATAAGGTACTGGGAGCTGAAGTTCCGCCTGCTGCGGCCGCTGCGGCTTTCCAGCGGGCACCGGCGCTACACGCAGGCCGACATAGAAACGCTGCTGGAGATCAAGGACCTGGTTTTCGTGAAGGGCTATTCGCTGGACGGGGCGCGCAAGGCCCTGAGCGCGAAAAAGCGCCAGAAGAAGTCCGCCGCCGCACAGGCGGCCACGCCCGCCGCGGCCTCCCGGGCGGCCCTGCTCGAAGAGGTAAGGAAAGAACTTAAGCATCTTCTTAAAGAGCTGTGACTTCCTTTTTGGTATAATAATTAACGTTCGACTTGCCCTACCGGGGCGTGGCTCAATGGTAGAGCGTTCGCTTGGGGTGCGAAAGATTGCGGGTCCGATTCCCGCCGCCCCGATAAGGCAAGTTGAACGGCAGCCGGCCGAAAGGCCGGTTTTTTATTATAGAATAGCAGGGTAGGGAAATTCGTAAAACCAGGGGAAACAAATGATGAAAACAATTCCTGTTCTCGTTCTCGGTCTGTGCCTTATGCCCGCCGCGGCCATGGCGGCCCCGAAGCCCGCCGTAAAGGAGCTTATGCCCGCCCAGCGCGCCAACCAGATAGCTTTCAGTTTCTACGCCAAAGAGGCGAAGCAGCCGGGCAACCTGTTCTTCTCGCCGTACAGCATGTACGCGGCCTTCGCCATGGCGCACGAAGGCGCCCGGGGCAAAACGGCCGCCGAGATGGAAAAAGTTTTTGCCTTCCCCGCCGCCGCCCCGGCGGCCCGCACGGTGATGTCGGCGCTGGCGCAGGACCTGGCCGCGGCCGCGGCCGGCTCCGAATTCGTGCAGGCCAACGCCTTCTGGGCGCAGCAGGACTACAAGTTCCTGCCGGCCTACACCCAGGCGCTGCAGGACAGCTACGGCGCGGAAGCGAAGACCGCCAATTTCAAGACCGACACCGAGACCGCCCGGAAAGCCGTGAACGCCTGGGCCGAAGAAAAGACGAAAGGGAAAATAAAGGACCTCTTTGCGGAGGGCGCGCTGAACGCGCTTACCCGCCTGGTGCTGGTCAACGCCGTCTACTTCAAAGGCAGCTGGCAGAACGCCTTCGGCAAAGATATGACCATGGACACCGATTTCAAACTGAGTTCCGGGGCCAAGGCCAAGGCGAAGCTGATGACCTTCGGCGCCAACCCCGAGCTGGAATACGGAGACATCCCCGGCGCGCAGCTGCTGCGCCTTCCTTATAAAGGCGGCACCCTCGCCATGCTCATAGCGCTGCCCAAAGACAAAGCGGCCATGCAGGAACTTGAAAAGAGCCTCAGCGCGGAAAAGCTGGACTCCATGCGCAAGGCGCTGGCGCAGCAGAAGGTAAAGGTCTACCTGCCCAGGTTCACCTTCAGCTCCGGCTTCCAGCTTAACGGCGCGCTGGCGGCGCTGGGCATGCCGCTGGCCTTCAAGGACGCGGCCGATTTCTCCGGCATGGACGGCTCTAAGAAGCTTTACATCCAGAAGGCCGTGCAGAAGGCCTTTGTGGAAGTGAACGAGGAAGGGACCGAGGCCGCGGCCGCCACCGGCGTGGCGATGGGGCTTAAATCCATGGACTTCGACCTGGCGGTCTTCCGCGCGGACAAGCCTTTCCTCTTCTTCATCGAGGACACGAAGACCGGCGCGCTGCTTTTCATGGGCCGCCTGGAAGACCCGTCGAAGCAGTAAGGACGGGGGACGATTTGCTATAATATTCGGGCAGTAAGTATTCAGGCAGTTCCCTAATAAATCGGGGCGTGGCTCAGCTGGCTAGAGCGCTCGCTTCGGGTGCGAGAGATCGTGAGTTCAAATCTCACCGCCCCGATTTTCTACTTTTCACCTCTCCCGCCGTTACTTTTTCCGGCCCGTTAAGCGGTCCTGTTGCGCTGTCAATAGCGCCTTGCTTACGGGTAGTCTATTTAGTATTATTTAATTCGGTCAGGATGAAATTATGCGCTTGAGTTTCAGGGTTTCGGGTAAAGTGCAGGGCATAGGCTACCGCTGGTTCGTAAAGGAAGCGGCCGCCCGCAACAGCGTGGCCGGCTGGGTGCGCAATAACCAGGACGGCACGGTGGAGGGGGAAGCGCAGGGCCCCGTGCCCGCGCTGGACGGCTTCCTTAAAGAACTGAAGGCCGGGCACCCGTGGGCCTCCGTGGCCGGGACCGAGACGCAGGAGATGCTGGACGACGAAGCGGCGGAAAAAGATTTTTACATCAAACCCACAGCCGATTGACGAGGGGCTTAACAATGATCGAAGAAAAAGACGGCGAAGACCAGGAAAAAGAAGAACCCGCCAGGGGCGAGCAGGGCGCCGGGGAAAAGGGCGAAGAAGGCCCGGTCATCCCGAAAGAAAAACTGGGCGCGATCAATATCGATTCCACCAACCAGTACATCCGCAAGATCAGCACCATAGACCACAAGATCTCGCGCGAAGAATCGCACGAGCTGTGGAAGCGCGTGAAGCGCGGCGACCGCCGCGCCAAAGAGCGCATCATGGAGCTGAACCTGAAACTGGTCATCCCCATAGCCAAGCGCTTCCTGTACGCCGGCGCGGACCTGATGGACCTCATCGAAGAGGGCAACCTGGGCCTGCTGCACGCCATAGACAAATTCGACCCGAAGAAGGGCTTCCGCTTCTCCACGTACGCCTCGTACTGGGTAGAGCAGCACGTGCGCCGCTCCGTGGAAGAGAACTCCAAGACCATCCGCATCCCGCCGCACGCGTGGACCGCGCTCAGGAAATGGCTGAAGCAGTGGGACAGCATGCACGGCAAGCTCGGCCGCGATCCGACGATGGCCGAGATGGCCAAGCATATGCACTGGAACGCCAACCAGGTGCGCACCGCCCTGAACGCTTCCGAGATCGTCACCGGGCTGTCCTCCATCGAGACCCCGCTGTCGAGCGGCGGCGAGATGGACGACACCGTGGGCGACACGCTCAAGGACACCTCGGCCTCCACGCCGGACAACCTCATTTCTATCCTGCGCCTGCACGACGAGCTTAAAGAGGCGCTGGTGGAGATAGGCGACCGCGAGCGCATGATAGTGGAATACCGCTACGGCCTTACCGGGCAGACCCCGATGACCCTCAACGACATCGGCAAGAAGCTGAGCCTGAGCCGCGAGCGCGTGCGCCAGATAGAAGAGCGCGCGCTGCTGCGGCTGCGCCGCGTGGCCGCCAAGATGGGCCTGATAGAGCTGGGCCGGCGCCCGGACCACGCCAACCTGCAGCCCGGCTGGCAGCAGCCCAAGATAAAGACCGACATTCTCGGCGACGCCATACCGACCAAGCCTTACGTGCCGCGCAGCCAGGGGAAAGCGGCTAAAAAAACCGACAAGCGGGGGAAATGATGCAACAGGCAACTTCAGCGGAGGTTTCCGCAAAAATAAAAGCGCTGCTGCGCGACGTGCCGGACTTCCCGAAGAAAGGGATAATCTTCAAGGACATCACGCCGCTGCTGGCGTCGCCCGAAGTCTTCACGGAAATGGTCAGGCATATCGCCGCGCAGTACCGCGGCCAGGGCATAACCAAGGTGCTGGGCATAGAGGCGCGCGGCTTCCTGCTGGCGGCGCCCGTAGCCATGGAACTGGGCGCGGGCCTGGTGCCGGTGCGCAAGAAAGGCAAACTGCCCTATAAGACCATCAGCGCTTCTTACGCGCTGGAATACGGAACGGACACGCTGGAAATGCACGAGGACGCGGTGCGGCCCGGAGAGAAAGTGCTGATAGTGGACGACGTACTGGCCACCGGCGGCACGGCGGCCGCCGTCTGCGAACTTGTGGAGAAGCTGCGCGGCAGCGTTGCGGGGATCGCCATGCTCATAGAGCTGGAATTCCTGAAAGGCCGCGCCAAGCTCCCCGGCAAAGAAGTTTATTCTTTGATAAAATATTAACGGCGGCCCTCTTAGTTCAACGGATAGAACGGGAGTTTCCTAAACTCTAAATAGAGGTTCGATTCCTCTAGAGGGCACCAGTTTTACGCGGTAAATGCGAATAGTCTGGAGTTTATAAATTATGCCTACAGAAACCTGGGTAGCTAGCAACATAACGGCCGAGCCGAAAAAGTCGGACCTGGCGTACAACTGGATAAGGAAGAACAGGGAGACCGTCATTGGCTCCGCCGTGATACTCCTGGCCCTGGCGCTGTTCGGCATCTACTTCTTCGTGCATTTCAGGGACCTGCGCGACACCGCGTGGAAGAACCTGTTCATCGCCCAGCAGGTAGGCTACGGCGGGAACACCGCCCAGGCGCAGGACCTGCTTACGGCCGTGGAGACCACTTACGGCAGCACCAGCGCCAAGCCCTACGCGGTCCTCACCAAGGGCGACATGCTGTTCTCCCAGGGCAAGTTCAAGGAAGCCGGCGCCGAATACTCCAAGTTGCTCACCTCCAAAGACCTCGGCATGTTCGCCGGCTACAACCTGGGCAAATGCCTGGAAGCCGGGGGGGACCTGGCCGGCGCGCAGGCGCAGTACTCGGGCGTGCTCACCAAGTACCCGGACCATTTCATAACCCCTGAGACCCACTTCTCCCTGGCCCGCGCGCTGGAGCTCTCCGGCGGGAAGGACGCCGCCAAAGCGACCTACGAAAAGATAATCCTGCTCTATCCCGACACCGCCTGGGCCGGCCAGGCCAAAGCCAGGCTGGAAGGCCCCGCCAAGAAATAAGGCGAGGCGGGAATATTGACTTTTAACGGACCAAAACATAGAATAGAAGCAGATGCCGGCTTAAACGGCGTCACGTGTAACCCGGTGGATTCGGCTCCGGGGTGAAACGCTACTCCGCCTAACGGAGTGTACCCACGGGAAAGACCATTGCGGCTTATAGCCGGGTCTTTCCTGTTTTTTTAGCTAAGTTATACCGAGCTAATGCGCAGACAGAGGAGCAGGGGGCACAAAAAAATGATCTTCATCAAAGAAAAGACCTTGCCGGCCGCCGCTATTTTTCTTTTACTGCTGTCACCGGCCTGCGCCGTTGAAACGCCCTCCGCGACGGAAACGGCGCTTTCAACCGCAGCCGCCGCCTGCGTTAAGTTCAGCGCTTGCTTTGACGCCGGGTACGCCGAAAAAGACCCGGGCCGCCAGGCGGAACTCTACACCCGCGCGATAAACCTCTGGGGGAAAGACGACGGGGACAAACGCCTGGCCATCACCTATGCCGACAGGGGGATCACTTTCTACCGCGCGGGCGAGTATGACAAAGCCATCTCCGATTTTACCAGCGCCATAGGGAAAGACCCCGACTATGCGTTTTCCTATTACAACCGCGCCACGGCTTACTACAACAAAAATGATTTCGGCGCCGCGATAACCGATCTTGGCAAAGCCATAGAGCTGGGCATGAACTACGGCTTTTCCTATTACCTGCGCGGAACCGCCCGCCTGGCCCGGAAAGACTACGAGAAAGCAATTGAAGATTTCGACAAGTCCGCCTCGCTGGAAAGAGCGGATGCGGCGCTTTACCGCGGCCGCGGCGATGCGCGCTACGGCAGTAAGGATTGCGCCGGCGCGGTCAAGGATTACGACCAGGCGCTCGCCCTGGACGCTACCGGGGATTGCGGGACGGGCGCTCCGGGGACCGCTTATGCCAGCCGGGGCACGGCGCTCTATTGCCTGAAAGCTTACGACCTGGCGGTACTGGAATACGACAAGGCTGAAAAAGCCGCGCCGCCGAACGCGCCAACGCTTTACAACCGCGCCATGGCTTACAGGAAATTGAACGAAACTTCGAAAGCCGTCGGGGACCTGCTCCGGGCCATAAAACTGGACCCTGAACATTCGCAGGCGTACGCGCTGCTAGGCACGCTGCACAGGGATCTCAAGAAATACGAGCTCTCCCTGGAATACTACGCAAAAGCGCTGGAAGCCGGGAATCCGCGCCCTGAAACGGTATACAACAACCGCGGCATAAGCAGTTATTGCCTGAAAGCTTATGACGCCGCTATCTCCGATTTCGGGCAGGCGATAGCGGCCAACCCGGCGTACGCCAAGGCTTACGCCAACCGCGCGATGGCCCTCTGCCAGAAAGGCAACTGCGGCGAAGCCCTGGCGGATGGCGACAAAGCCATAGCGGCCGACGCGAAATACCCGCCGGCCTACGGCGTACGCGGCTATCTATATTTTGAACTCGGGAAATACGGCCTGGCAGCCGCCGATTTCAAAAAAGCCGTGGAGCTGGACGCGCAGCAGTGGGATTCCTGTCTCGGGCTGGCCCTGGTAAGCTCAAAAGAAGGGAAAGCGGGAGAAGCGGCCTTCTGGCTGAAAAGAGCCGGGAAAGCTAATCCGAAGCTGGCAAAAGGCATGGCCTATATCGACGAGCTGGAGACCGAAGGTTATTTTTACACCCTTGGACAGAAGAAAATACTTGCCGGTCTTTTCACGCGCTGACCGCAGGGCATACGGGAGGAAATAATTTATGAACCGAACGACCAGTTTGCTGAAGATACTCCGGCGGCAGAGCCGGGCGCTGTTTCTCCTCATCAGCTGCGCGCTGTCAGCCGGTCCGGCCTATGGCGCCGGCACGGGGGATAATTTCGAGGAGCTGCTGGAGGTAACCGCCGGGAACCTGCCGGCCTCCCGCATACCGGCCCCGGTGCCGGTGCCCGCGCCGTCCCGGGCCGCCTCGCAGACCGCTGCCCTGGACCCTTTCGGCTACCTGCCTGTTTTATACATCCCTAAGCGCAATACCGCCTCGCTTAAGGGCATGCTGCCCAGGAACACCGATCCGGAGCTCAGGAAGCGCGCGGAACTGAGAGGGATACTGCTGAAGGCCTTCTATTCCGTCCAGAAGTTTTCCGACAGGTTCGTCATCCAGTATTCCTACGTTTTCGCCGACGAGGACCACCCGAGCAAGGTAATGGACGCCGTCTACGACGCGGCGCGGCAGAAGCTGGGGACCAAGAAAATAAACCGCCTGGACCTTGAAAGTTTTTATATCCACACGGATATCTACGGAGAACCGGTCCAGATCTGTTTCCGTTTCGGCGGAGTGGGAACGCACAGCAGGGAACAGGGCTACGAAGTGGGCTTGCCCACGCACCATGCCGACTGCCTCGCGGCCGACGCGTTCGCCTGGAAGAACTTGCGACCGTCCGTTTACGTGAATACCTGGAACCATCTTTTCAGCGCCAAACCCCATAAGGACATGGACTACCGGAGTTACGCCGACTACCCTATTTCCGAAGGCGCCAGATTGAAGTAGTCGCGGTGTGACATATAATATAGATGATTATTGACATATAGCACCCGTTTTTTGGATAATAATCAGGCTCTGTAAAGGAGACTTCCCGACGAGGGAGTCCGCCGTACCCCGGGGAGAATAAGGGGGGTGTGCGGAGCGCCGGCTTAAGGCGCTTCTCCAGAAAGGCCGTAGGTCCCGCCCGGCAGTTACTGCCGGCAAGGGGCACGGGCCCTGCCCGGAGGGGGAAACCCCGAAGGGGAGAGCAAAGGCCCCGGTAACGGGGGCTTACGACAAAACGGGAGGAGTATAATTAATGAAAAACATAATAGCTGCGATAGCGATAGTGCTCGGCCTTGGCGTGACCGCCAATGCCGCGAAGTTCGACATAAAGAACCTGGAAGTAGGCATGAGCATAGTGGACTCGATCCCGGTGGGCGACGCCGGCGATTACTACGATAGTTCCCTCGGCCTCGACATACACGCGGACTACCAGCTGCAGGAGAACCTGGCCGTCGGTATAGAGACCGGCTTCTTCTCGTACTCGGGCAGCAAAGACTTCGTGTACGGCGGCGTGAATTACGGCAGCCTCGGCGACGCCTCCATGTCTTACTACGGCGTGTACGGCAAATACATGCTGAAGCCCATGGATTTTGGCTCCAAGAAAGCCAACGTCTACGGCATCGTCGGCCTTGCCCCGTATTCCGTGGTGGATTTCAGTGAGTCTACCGCTACCGGCTACGGCGACATCATAAAGCTCGGCCTGAGCCTGGGCGCCGGCGCCAGCATGGAAGTAATGCCGCAGTGGAACGTCGGGCTGCAGCTTCGCTACCACATGGTCAGCGACTTCAGCACCTTCGCCCCGATGCTGACCGTGGGCTACCACTTCTGATCGCAGGATAAGAAGAATTTGACCAAAAGACCCGTCCGCTCTAAGCGGGCGGGTTTTTTCTTGGCCGCGCGCCTCTTATTATAGGGCGGCGCCGTCTTATTTTGTTATAATTATTCCGATGAAAAGGTATTCCGCCCCGGCCCTGCTGGCCGCCCTGGCCCTGCTGGCCTCCGCGGCCGGCGCCACCAAGCTGGACCTGTCGGCCGACCTGGAGATAAAGGCGGGCAACTATTCCCATCTCATCTACGGCGCGAACCAGAACTCGCAGCCGTTCTTCTCCGAGAACGCCAGGCTGGGCTTCGTCATAAAGGACATCCGCCTGGAGAAGACCCCGCAGTCCACCATGGACGTGGGCATCATCCTCCAGAGCATCGGCCCGTCCACGTCGTCGGGGACCATAGGCTCGCCGCAGCTGGGCGCCATTGCCGCGCGCCTGCCCAACAGCCAGGGCTCGCCCTTCATCCGCGAAGCCTACGTCAAGATCTACAAGTTCCTGAACCCGAACATCACCGCCACTTTCGGCAGGCAGAACTTCTCGCTGGGCCAGGGCATAACCCTTGCCAGCGACGACCTGGGGTTCCCGGGCGGCCTGCTGGAGATCAACAACGTTTTCCAGGGCATAAAGACCGACCTGTTCTTCTTCCGGCCCCTCGCCGTTACCCGGCCCGTCAAGGTGTACGGGGCCTCGGCCTTCTACCCGGGCAACGAAGGCCTGTGGCAGGTTTACCATTTCTGGCAGCAGGACGATAACGCGGGCCAGGACATACTTTTCAAGACCATCTCCAAAACCAAGAAGTTCACCGGCCTGCGCTACGTCCTTACGCAGAAGCAGCTTTCCTTCGACGGCGAGGCCGTCATCCAGCGCGG
>MGUK01000074.1 GCA_001799995.1 Elusimicrobia bacterium GWF2_62_30 | reverse complement strand
TAAAGCGGGGCGAGGCCGTGGAACTGGAAGGCTGGCCGGCCCGCGACGACGACGGGCAGCTTACCTGGGCTTTCGCCTGGTACCAGGGCGCCTCTTCCCCCGCGCGGAGCTGGTTGAAAGTGCAGCTGCCCGAAAGCGAAGACCTGGCGCCTTTTCTGCCGCGGCTGCTGAAACCCTCTTCGAAGAAAGACCACAAAGAGCTTTTTGCCGACGTGCTTGAATACAAGGACCTGTACCAGAAACCCCTCTTCGGCGACGCGGTGTGGCTCGACCGCCGCGGGGAGGTGAGCGCCGCCTGGCTTTCCCCCGACGAGCGCGCCTCTTTCGCCGCCGGGGCGGTCATCAACGGCCTTACCGCCGTGATCCTTCCTCAGCCGGCCCGCGCGGACGGCGTGCCGGTCTCGTTCAAACTCACCGTCGGCGCCGGTTCGGTGCGCTGGCCCGCGGATGTAAAATGGATGCGGCCAGCCGGCGCAGGCAAGCCCGATTCCGATTCCGGCGCGAAGATAACAGCCTGGCCCGCCGATTTTACGGCCGCCTACAAAAAGGACGTGATGCTGCTGGCCGGGGAAACCACGGCGGTCTTCCCGCTGAGCGGCCGCCAGGAAAAGTTCACTAAGAAGAACAACATCGAGAAGGACAACCAGCTGGACGCGGTGGTCTCGTACCTGGAAGAGCGCTACGCCAAGCTGGGCATAAAGACGCGCCGGCAGGAATTCCTCTGGCGCGGGGCCAAACAGGCCAACCTCATAGCCGTGATCCCCGGCGCGGACCACAGCAGGCCTATCCTGATGGCCGACCATATCGACACCGCTTTCTGCGAGGACATCTTCGGCAAGGGCGGCAGCAGGGTCTCGGCCCCGGGCGCGGACGACAACATGTCCGCCGCGGCCGCGCTGCTGCGCGCGGCGGAGGTCCTCAACGGGAAGGGGCTGGCGCGGGACATCTGGCTGGTGCACCTGACCGGCGAGGAATTCCCGGCGGACGACCTGGGCGCGCGCTATTTTATCGGCGAGCTTTTGAAGTCGAAGACCGAGATCGGCGGCCTGGTGCTGCTGGACATGATAGGCTGGCGCCAGGACGGCGACCCGGTGTTCCAGCTGAGCGCCGGGGAATCGGCGGGCTCCCTGGGCCTGGCGCAGGTGGCGCTGGACGCCGCCAAGGCCTTTCCCCAGCTTACCCCCGCGCTGCGCACGCGCTTCGACAAGCGCAGCTACCTCTATAACACCGACGGCCTTATCTTCTCGGACGCCGGCTTCCCGGTAATACTTTTCAACGAACATATCAACGCCGAAGAGAACATGTCGCGCCAGGGTTACCATGACACCCACGACACCTCCGCGCTGATGGATTTCGATTACGCCTCCGCCATAGCCAAAATAGCCATCACCACCGCCGCCCGCCTGGCCGGCCTGCGCTGACCCGCCACAGAACCCCTACCGCTTTGCCGCCCCCCCGCAATAAAACCGGGGGGCGGCGCGTTGTACTGGGAGCAGGAGACCAAGGAGCGTAAGATCATGAACAAGAATAAGTTAACTATGCTGGTACTGGCTTCGGGCTTCGCCCTGGCCCTGGCGGCCCCGGCCGCGGCCGAAAAGAAAGGCGCCTGCGCCGAAGACACGGCCAAGTTCTGCAAGGACGTGAAGCCGGGAGAGGGGCGGGTAAAAGCCTGCCTCAAGGAACATGAAAAGGAACTTTCCCAGGCCTGCAGGGAACGCCGGGAAAAGGCCGCGGAGAACCGCGCTTCCCGCCGCGGCGGGAAAGAGACAGCGGGCTTCGGCGCCGGCAAAAAAGGCGGCTTTACCTGCATGACCGCCTACGACAAGGGTTTCTCAAGGGGCTTCAAGCGCGGCATGAAGATGAACGCGCGCTTTGGCAAGCGCGGCCGCGGGAAAGCCACGGCTATGGCCGCCGGCGCCTGCAAAGATGACGCCCGGAAACTCTGCGAAGGCATAAAGCCCGGTCAGGGCCGTGTACGGGACTGCCTGCAGAAGAACCAGGACAAGCTCTCGGAGGGCTGCAAGACCAGGCAGGAAAAGATAAAAGACCGGAAAGAGAATAAGGAAGAAAAGCCTGAAAAGGTGTAAGCATATCTCCTGCGGTAAAAAGAGGAGGCCCCCAAAAGGGGCCTCCCGCTTTTTGTCCGCATTTTATCTATAATACAAGGACTTGCGCCGGCAGCGCCCGCGGGGGCTAACCCGGTTCCGCCTGACCTTTATGGATAAAACTTACCGCCAGCTCTTCGTGGACCTGGCCGGCAACATCAATCCCATGATAGTGGTGTTCGGGATGTGCGTGCTGTTCTCGGTACTGACGTTCATCGTCCCCGGCGGAGAGTTCGAGCGCCGCAGCGTCCAGGTTATGGGCGTGCAGCGCGAAGTGGTGGTGCCCGGCTCTTTCCACGCGGTGCCCTCGGTGCCGCAGGGGCCCGCGCAGACCTGGACCCTGTTCATGCGCGGCGCGCTCGACGGGGCGGAGCGCTCCTTCCTCATCATGCTGGCCGCCGGGGCCATCACCGCCATTATCGCCACCAACGCCATCTCCGCGGGCTTGAGCCTGCTCATCTCGGGCAGCCGGGGGCTGGGCCTTCTCTTCATCCCCGTCATGGTCTTCGCCTTCGGGCTCTGCGGCGCCACCATCGGCATGTACGAGGAGACCGTCCCGTTCATCCTGGTGCTGACGCCGCTCATGCTGTCGCTGGGTTTCGATTCGATGGTCTCCGTGCTCATCCTGTACTGGAGCGTCCCCATCGGCTTCGCCGCCGGCATCACCAATCCCTACAACGTCCTGCTCGGGCAGGCCCTCTCGGGGCTGCCGGCCTATTCCGGCTCCTGGTTCAGGGTGCTCTCTTTCATCGTGTTCATGTCGGCGGTGAGCGTCTCCATCATGATCTACGCCCGCGCGGTCAGGAAAGACCCCCGCAAGTCCCTTTCCTACGACGAGGACCAGCGCAAACGCAGGGAGCAGGAGAAGCTGGAAAAGACCGCCGAAGGCCACAAGCTGACCCCGCGGCGCGCGGCGGCCCTGGTCCTGCTGGCGGCGGGCTTCGCCGTGCTGCTGTACGGCATGATAAAGCGCGGCTGGGGCTTTACCGAAATAGCCTCCGTCTACTTCTGGATGGGCATCGTGGTCCCGGTGGCGGGCGGCCTGTCGGTAACGGAAATGATAGAGAAGAACATAGAGGGGATGCGCAGCGTGATGATCGCCGTGGTGATGATGAGCGCGGCCTGCGCCATGGGGTTCATCCTCAAGGACGGCAAGATCCTGGACACGATACTGAATTTCTTCGCCGGCTACCTCTCGGGCGCGCCCAAGGTCGTCATCGCCTATATCATGTTCGGCATCAGCGCCTTCTCGGCTGCGGTGATCTCCAGCGCCACCGGCACGGCGGTGGTGGTGATGCCCATCCTGGCGCCGCTGGCCGACGTGCTGGGCTTTTCAAAACAGATAGTGGTGCTGGCCTTCCAGTACGCCACCGGCGCGTTCAATTTCTGGATGCCCTGGGACGGGATCGCCTTCACGGTCTGCACCATGGCCGGGGTCGGCTTCTTCAAGTACATCCGGCATACCGTGAAGTTCGCCCTGTTCGTGTATTTCCCGCTGGCGCTGGCGCTGCTCGCGCTGGCCGTCGGGGTCGATTACCGTTAACCGGCTTAACGCGTGGGTGTTAAAGCGGCGGGGTATTTTTTAAGAGGATTTTTTCCGCCGATGAAAATGGCGAGCCGCTCGTTCTCCCAGACGCCGGCCTTCGTATTCTCGTAGTCGTGCCAGCGCTCCGGCAGTTCCGCCAGCGGGATATAGGTATAGCCCGTTCCCACCGACGGGTCCATGAAATAAGCGAACTTTTCGTCCAGCCCCGTCAGCACAATATAATGGCCGTCCTCGCGCCTTTTTGCCCAGGACATTTCGTCCGGCTTGTCGGGCCAGGCCTGGATATCTATTATGACCGTTTCTCCCCGCCCGAGCGCGGCTTTTAATTCCGCTACGGTCACGTTCTCCCTGTAGCCCGCCGTAAGCCCGTATTTTTGCGCCCCTTTCACGATGCCCTGCGGCGTAGTTCCCTCGGCGGGGGTAGTGCCGGTTAGCCGCGTAAGCCCGCTTTCGTTGCCTTCGTAAACCTGCCAGTAGTAAAGCGCCGCCAGGAGGGCGGCGGCGCCGCAGGTGTAGCCGGCGGATTGCCGCACTATGGGCACGGGCAGGGCGTTGCCGGGCAGGACGGGGGCCTCCCGGCCTGCGCAGGCGGAGAGGGAGCACAGCAGCGCGCCAAGAAGGATGAGGCCCCGCTGTCCGCCCCTGACGGTGTCGTTCTTCATACCTTCAGTCTTTCCCTGCCAGCAGCGCTTTAAGCCTGTCATGCGGCAGCGCGTAGACGGTGTTGCCGTCGCGCCCGACGACAGTTTCGGCCGCCAGCATGGAGTTTATCACCGCTTCCTCGGCGGCGTCCGCGGCCGCCTCGAACACGGGGTCTATGTGGAAGTCGGAGAGCAGCGTCATTTTGAAGACCGGCTTTTTGGGGTAATGCGGGATGCGGTTGGCCGTGGAGAAGGCCACGCAGACGTCGCCGCTGCCGTTGGCGGCTATGGCTCCGGTGCGGCAGACGCCCAGCATGGCCCGGCGCGCCAGGCGCGAGAGCTGCCGCGCGTCCAGCGGGGCGTCCGTGGCGACCACCACCGTTATGGAGCCGTCCTTGCGCTCTTTCGGCAGCAGGTCCTTTATCTTCGCGCCGACGGCCGCGCCGTTCACGCGCAGCAGATGCCGCTTGCCGTGGTTGGAGTTGAGCAGCACACCCACGGTAAACCCGCCGGGCGTCCGGCGCGAGGCCGTGCCGATGCCGCCCTTGAACTCGTAAGTGGTCATGCCGGTGCCGGCGCCCACCGCGCCCTCGGCCACGGGACCGGAAGCGGCGGCTTTCATGGCCGCGCGCACATGGGCGGCCTTAACGTGCTGGCCGCGGATGTCGTTTAGCGTGCTGTCGTCGCATTCCAGCACCACCGGGGTCAGGGTATCGTCGCTCACGCCTATCTTAGGGTGCTTCTCCAGCATCATGTCCACCAGGGCTTTCTGTACCACGCCCACGCTTAAAGTATTGGTGAAGGCCAAAGGCGTTTCCAGCACGCCGGATTCGGCCAGCCACATCAGGCCCATCGCCTCGCCGTTGCCGTTGAGCACGAAAGAGCCCGCCGGAAGTTTGGACTTCCAAAGGTCGCCCGGGGCCGGGATGATAGCGGTGACCCCGGTGCGCACCGGCCCGCGTCCGGGCCGCAGCCGGCCGGAACCGGACTTTATAGTGACATGCCCGACCTTAACGCCTTTCACGTCGGTAATGGCGTTGTATCTGCCGGACGGGTAGCGGCCTATTATCACGCCCAGGCCGCGCGAACGCTGTTTTTTATCGTATTTTTTCCCCATGGCGAAAGTTTACCATTTTGCCCGCCCCGCCCCGAAAGCGGTTTGCACCTTGTTTTGTATAATTTTTGCATGAACGATATTGTCCTTATCACGGGGGCTTCGGCCGGCATAGGCCGGGGCACGGCGGAGCTGCTTTTAAAGAACGGCTATACGGTTTACGCCGGGGCCAGGCGCGTGGAGCGCATGAAGGACCTGGAAGCGGCCGGCGCTAAAGTACTGGCGCTGGACGTGACCGATGAGGCCTCGCTGAAAAACGCGTACGATACTATCATTAAAGCCGAGGGCCGGCTGGACGTGCTGATAAACAACGCCGGCTACGGCGCGCACGGCGCCGTGGAGGACGTGCCGCTGGCGGAAGCGCGGCGGCAGTTCGAGGTGAACGTTTTCGGCCTGGCGCGGCTTACGCAGCTGGCGCTGCCGGGCATGCGCGCGGCCGGGCGCGGCACCATAGTCAACATTTCCTCCATAGCCGGCAAGATCACCATCCCCGCCGGCGGCTGGTACCATGCCAGCAAGCACGCCGTGGAGGCGTACTCCGACGCGCTGCGCCTCGAGGTGGCGCAGTTCGGGATAAAAGTCATCCTGATAGAACCCGGCCCGATAAAGACCGAGTGGGACGAGACGGCGCTGGTGAATCTGCAGAAATATTCGGGCACCGGCCCTTACGCCCCCATGGTGAAGCGCATCAACGAGCGTTTCCGCTCCAGCTACCGCAGCGGCGCGCCCGGCCCCGACGCCGTGGCGAAGGTCATTCTTAAAGCGCTGCGCTCCTGCTGCCCCGCCGCCCGCTACCCGGTGCCGTTCAAGGCCACCCTCACCATCCTCCTCAAGTGGCTGGTCCCCGACCGCCTCCTCGACTTCGCCATCCGCTCGGTGTTGAAGATCTAAATCCCTTGGAGGGCCTGCCCGCCTGTGACCTCTGCAAACCCGGAAGAGGGAACCCTTACGTGGTTCCCCCCCGCCATTGGGAAATTATGGCGGGGCCCCCCTTCTGCAACGGGTTTGCCGAGGTCACAGGCGGTCCGTCCCTCCGACTGCTCTAGTGCAAGCCCGCAGGCGACACGGGGACCGGTTTAGCAAAACCTTCCGTAGGCCGAGGCTTGCATAGCGCCGAGGCCGGAGGATGAGCGAGGCACGGTGTGCCGAGCGCGTTTTGCGGACCGGTCCCCGCGGCGCCTGCGGCGGACGCGAGCGAGCTGGAGAATAACCTCTTGAACCAAAGAGAAACTAAATTTGTATACTTTCCATATCATTTCACAAGGAGCTGCCTAATGAAAAAACAGATACTCGAAAAGATAAATTCCTACGAGAACTTCGCCGTAGAGCTGCAGCGCGGCCTCACCGCCATCCCGGCCCTGGCCCCGTCCTCCGGCGGCGAAGGCGAATACGACAAGGCCAAGTGGCTGGAAGGCGAGCTCAAGAAACTCAAGTTCGATTCCATAGAATGGATCAACGCCCCCCAGAAGGAAGCCAAGAACGGCATCCGCCCCAATATCATAGCCCGCTACAAGGGCAAAAGCTCCGAAAAGACCATCTGGTTCATGAGCCACCTCGACATCGTCCCCCCCGGCGAGATGAAGCTGTGGAACAGCGACCCCTACAAGATGGTGGTGGAAGGCCGCAAGCTCATAGGCCGCGGCGTGGAAGACAACCAGCAGGCCACGGTATCGAGCATCATGGTGGTGAAAGCCATGATGGAGCTGGACTACCGCCCCGAATACGACATAGCCCTGCTGTTCTGCGCCGACGAAGAGACCGGCTCCGGCTACGGCGCCGACTACATCTCCGAAAAGCACCCCGAGATCTTCGGCAAGAACGACGTGTTCTTCGTGCCGGACTCCGGCTGCGAGGACGGCCACCTCATCGAAGTGGCGGAGAAGTCCATCATGTGGCTGAAGGTCATTACCAAGGGCAAACAGTGCCACGCCAGCCGCCCCGAGCTGGGCCGCAACGCCTTCAAGGCCGCCAGCGACCTGATCACCCGCTACCAGAAGCTCTACAAGAAGTTCCCGGCCAAAGACCGGCTCTACGAGCCGCCCATCAGCACGTTCGAGCCGACCAAGAAAGAGAACAATGTGCCCAACGTCAACACGCTGCCCGGCGAGGACGTGTTCTACATGGACTGCCGCGTGATGCCGGTGTACCAGCTCACCGAGGTGAAGGCCGAGATGCGCCGCATGGCCGACGAGGTGGAGGCCAAGTACGAAGTGAAGATCTCGTTCGAGCCGCAGCAGGAAGCGCAGGCCGCGCCCCCCACGGACCCGAACTGCCCCCTGGTGCTGGCGCTCAAGAAGGCCATCAAGGAAGTGCTGAAGGTGAAGCCCAAGGCCTACGGCATAGGCGGCGGCACGGTGGCCGCTTTCTTCCGCAGGCTGCACCTGCCGGCGGTGGTGTACTCGCGGCTTAACGATTCCGCGCATATGCCCAACGAGAGCACGCTGATCGACTACATCATGGACGACGCCCGCGTGTTCGCCGTCACCACGCTGCTGCTCTGCAAAGACAAATAAGCCGTACGCGCTGTAATAAAAAGGCCCCGGCAGCGGGGCCTTTTTATTGCTCACGCCGGGGCCCGGGGCCTGCTGGGTCCTTAGCCCCAACCATCTGGCGGATATTTAGTTATAATTAAAAATATGGACGGAGACTGGAAAGATAAAGATTACGCTGCGCATTACAATAAACTCTACGCCACCCCCACGCAGGAATTCGGCATCTACGTGGGCGTGCTGGACCTCAACAACGGGGATTCCCTGGTGGATTTCGGCTGCGGCAACGGGGACTTCCTGCTGCTGGCCTCGGGCAAGGTCAACCACGCGCTGGGCGTGGACATCTCCCAGCCGCAGGTGGAAACGGCCCGCAAAAAACTGGCCAGCCGCCCCAACTCCGAAATCCTCCTCTCCACCTTCCTGGATTTCAGCCCCGGCCAGCGCAGGTTCACCAAAGGCTTTTCCCGCAAGGCCCTGCACCACCTGACCGACCCCGAAAAAGAAAAGTTCATCCTGAATATCGCGCCCGCTTTCAAGCCCGGCGCCTTGTTCCTGCTCGAGGACGGCATGTTCTTCGATTTCCCCCGCGCCGACATGGAGAAGAACTGGGAAGCGCTGATGGCCGAAGCCGCGCGCTATTACGGCAATGGCTGGGAAGCCAAGAAAAAAGACATCATATACAGCTTCAGGGAAGAATTCCCCACCGGCGCGGACGAATGGACCCGCATCTTCGAAAAAGCCGGTTTTAATATAAAGCAGCGCCTGCCGAAATGCTCTTTCTACGGCACCCTGCTGGCGGTAAAAGGCTGACACCATGAGTGCAAAAATAGAACTTTTTTCGCCGGGCGCGCTCGGCACCTGCTGGTACGGCAAATACCATTACCTCGAACCCTGGGCCGGCTGCGGCCACTCCTGCCCCTATTGCTACGCGCGCAGCCGCGCGGTGGTCAGCAATTCCCTTTCGGGACTTAAGACCTCTTTCGATAAACCCGTGCCGCTCCTGCCGGAGAAGGAACTGCTCTCCGAGATCTCCCGCCAGGCTAATTCCGGGGAGATCAATGTGCTGAAGCTCTGCCGCTACACGGATATCTTCACCCCCGAATTTACCGACAACGGGCTGACCTTCAAGATCCTGGAAATACTGGCCGCCTCGAAGGTAAAGCGCGTCATCATAACCACCAAAGGCCTTCCGGACAGGAAGACCATGGAGCTGCTGAAGGCCAGGAAAGAAAGATTTTCCTACAACGCGGCCGCCCGGCCTTCCGCGACCGTTACAGGTTCCCCTTTGGCGAAATTCGACGCCTGCCTCAAGCCGCTGGAAGCCAGGCTTAAAGCTGCGGCTGAACTGTCGGCCGCCGGGGTGCAGACCACCATCCATATGGACCCTTTCGTGGCCGGCCTCGACGACGACGACAAGGCCCTGGGGGCGTTCCTGGACAAGCTCCATGCGCTCAAGCTCAACCGCGTGATGTTCTCCTACCTGCTGTTCTCCAAGGGGATCATGGGCACCATGCGCGCAGCCGTGCCGCAGGCCGCTCTCGACAAGATAATGGCGGATTACGATTTCTCGGCCGCGCACACGGTGCTGCCCGGCAACGAGGATTCCGTCTCGCAGTCGCTGCGCAACGAGGTGATACGGGCCTCGGTGGAGAAGACCGCCGGCGAACTGGACCGGCGCGGCTTTGAGTTCGTGCTCTGCTCCCTTAAGAGCGTGCGGGGCCTGGACGCGACCAAGTACAAGCGGAACATGATCTGCGACGGCAAATTCTATGCCTAGACTCTGGGTCGCCAACGCCGAGGAAGCCCTCCCCGAAGACGACATTTTTTATTCCAAGTACTTCGCCACCAAGACGATGCGGATCTTTCCGCGCTTTTTGCTCTGCCTCAAGCCGGGCGACTGCCTGGTCGTGCCCACCACGATACAGGAAGACTTCGCCGAGTACATCTCCGCGCTGCTCAAGCTGGGCCCGGTGAAGAACATCACCCTGCGGTTGGACAAGCTTTCCAAACCCTATTCGATGGTGGATTCGATCCTTGCCGACCACGACGCCCTGGCGGCGATCAAGGCGAAGGTGCGCGGCGGGGGCTGGACCATAGAGCCTTTCATTGAAACGCCCCGCATCGTGCGCCTGGCCCGGGAGACCGGGGTCCCCACCGACATGACCCACCCGGAGCTGGTGTGGAACGGCATGATCAGCGTGCTCAACGATAAAGCTTCCTTCAAGAAACTGGCCGCCACGCTCAATATCCCCACCGTGCCCGGCTGCGAGGCGGACTCCATGCCGGCCCTGGAAAAAGCCATCAAGCTGATGGCCATAGCCTACCCGGACATCATGCTGCGCAAGGTGAAATACGCCGGCGGGGCCGGGAACGCCCACGGCACGGCGGAAGATCTGCTCAAGCTGATCCCGGACTGGTACAACGGCGGGAAAATACTTATCGAACCTTTCCTGGACATAGCCTCGGTAGCCGGCTCGCTGGCCTACCTGGGCGCGGACGTCGCCAAATTCATCGGGATAGACAAACAGGTGATCAAGGACGGCGGCTGGTCCGGCTTCGACTTCCCCTATCCCGCCGGCCCGGGCCCGGGCAAGATCAAGGACTATACCGTAAAACTGGCCGACGCCGTGCAGTCCTCCGGCGCCCGGGGCTACCTCAATGTGGACTGGGCCTTCAAAGCCGGCTCGCCCGACAGCCCGCTGGCGCTGGAATGCAACTTCCGCAGCAACGGCTTCGGCTATATCACCGAGTTCGCGGAAAAATATTTCGGCAGGAACTGGGACGACATGCATATCTGCTGCCGGGAAAGCGTAAAGACCTCGGCCGCGGACACGGCCGGGCTGATAAAGAAATTCGCCGGGCTGCGCGTAAAAGGCAAGCCGCTGCTGATGACCGGCCCCGGCGCCTCCGAAGGCGCGGTGATAACCGCCCCGCCCTTCGCTAAAAGCTTTTCCGCGGCGGTATTCTCCAAAGACCGGGACTTCACCGCCCAGGCCCTGGCGCTCATAGAGGAGGCCGCGTGAACCGTGAGAAGCTGGCCATAATTTTCTCTTTCATCTTCATCTTCGCTTTCAATTCCATAGACAACGCCATAGCGCCGCTGGTAAAGCCCATAAGCGAGACCTTCTTCATCCCGACGGAAAAGGCCCTGTGGCTCATCTCCATCTGCACCGGCGGCACGGTGGCCGCGCTCCTGGCCGGCCCGGCCATCCTTTCGGTCTTCCGCGCCAGGAAGCTCATGCTCTTCGTCCTCGTAACGATGGCCGCCGCGCAGGCCCTGTTCGCCTTGTCGTACTCTTTCGGCGCGGCCCTCTTCTTCCGGGCCGTGTCGGGCTTCTCGGCCGGCATCGTGGCCACCATAATGTGGCGGCTCACTTTCCACGGCGTGTCGAAGGAAAATTTCCCGCACATGATAGCGGTTCTGATGTCCGCGCGGCCGCTGGCCACGGCAATCGGCGTGCCGCTGGCCGGCCTGATGGCCTGGAAGATGAACTGGCAGACCCCGGTCTGGGCCATCGCCGTGCTGACCACGGTGAGCGGGCTGGTGCTGTACGCCTTCTTCCCGGAGAACGCCGACGGGGTCGCGGCGGAGAAGACCGGCATCCTGGCGCCGTACAAAAAAGCCCTCTCCGTGCCTCACGCGCTGTTCTATTATTCGGGGATGACGGTGAACCGCATGGCCTACTTCGGCTTCTACGCTTTCTGCGGCCTCTGGTTCGACCGGCATTACGGCCTGAACATAAAAAGTATAAGCGTGGCCCTGCTGATAATCGGCCTGGCCGAGGCGCTGATAAATTTCTCCACGGCGAAGATAATTAAGCGCTTCGGCCACAAGCCCACCTTCGTGGCCAGCCTGAGCATCTCGGCCGTGCTGCTGCCGCTGTTCATTTTCGGAAAACTGCCGCTGACGGCGGCGGTGGGCCTGATAACCGTCTTCATGCTGCTCGACAGGATCTATTCGATGGCGCTGGTGATCAGCATTCCGCAGATGTTCCCCTCCACCGGGGACAAGACCGCTTTCGGCAGCCTCAACACGCTCACCGCCTGGGGAGCGATGATGCTCATCTCCTGGTTCATGGGAAAATTCCTGGGGCCGATAGGGATGCGGGGCGTGGAGCTCTTCATCGTCCTCTGCTTCTTCGCCGGCTCGGCCATGCTTTACACGGTTCAGAAGCGCACCGTGTTCGCCGCGCCGCCTCCCGCCGCTGAATAATTCACTTCCAGGGCGGTTCCTTGCCGGCTGCTTTCAGCCAGGCGAGATGCGCGAATTTTTCCGCCCCATGCCCGGTGGCCATGGTCAGGTCCGTGAAGCCTTTTTCATGCAGTTCTACGGCGATATCCTCGCCCTTCACGCCGTCGCCGAGCGAGGAATCAATATAGATGGGAGTGTCTTTGTTTAACGCGCCCAGCCCGGACAGGAATTCCTCCGGTTCCTTGTAAGCCAGGAACTCAACGCCGGCGGCCTTGGCGGCCAGCTTCCAGTTCATATGCACCAGCATGTCGTCGTCGAGCAGCACGGCGCGCGGCCCGGCGGTCCTGACCGAGACGGGGACCAGCCCGGCCAGGCCTTTTGGGATCATGCGTATTTTAAGCCGCAGGCATTCTTCCAGTATCCTCTTTTCTTCGTAGCGGCTGGTCACCAGTATCGCCCGGTCGGCCAGGCCGAGCTCCTGCGCCAGGCTCAGCCCGGTCTCAGCAAAGCCCAAAAGCTCGTAATCGAGCAGATACACCGCGCCGCCGGCTTTGGCCGGGTTGTCTTTTATCCAGCCGCGGAATTTATCCGGAGAGGAAAACCGATAAAGCTCCACTCCCTTTTCTCCCACCCGGGAGGATTCGAAGCGGCCCTTCCAGACCTGGTGTATGGTGTCGTCGTCGTCGAGCACCACCGCCGCCATCCCGGCCGGCAGCTCCAGCCGCGACACGAACCACGCCGGCGCCGCCGCGGCCGGCAGGCTTACGGTCACCTTTGTGCCGCCGGGCCCGGAGCTTAGCTCAAGCTTGCCGCCCCAGCTTTCCGCCATGGTCCGCGCATGATACAGTCCCAGCCCGGACCCGCCGGGCTTGCCGTAAGTTTCCCCCTTTTGCCCGAGCTTGCCGAGCAGCTCCGCGGGTATGCCCTTGCCGGTATCCTCTACCGAGATCAGCACGCTGCCGCCGGAAGAGGCAAGCGACAATCTGACCGTACCCGTTTCGGCTATGGCCTCAACGGCGTTATTAAGCAGGTTGGAGACCAGCCGCCGCAGCTCCACAGGCTGCACCGCGGCAAAAAGCCCGTAGGACTCGGCGGACAGGTCGAACTCTATGGCGATGCCGGCGCGCGGCTCGAACTGCAGCCGCTTCTCGGCCACTACCGGTTCGATGAGGCTCGACAGCAGATGCGTTTCCTGCGGCCTGACTCCGGAAGTTGTGCCGGCGCCGGCAAAGGCCCCGTCCGGCTGCGTCTTATGCTTCTCAAGCAGGTGGTTGGCTATGTCGCGTATGCGGTTGACCGCGTGCCGGGCCATCACGCGCTGCTCCTCGGGCAGGGCCGCCGCGTTCTTAAGCGCCGTGTCCAGCGCCACCAGCGGCGAGCGGATATCGTGCGCCACCTGCGCGGCCATGCGGCCTATCGCCGCTTCTTTTTCCGCTTCCGCGGTCCGGGCGGCCACTTCCAGGCCAAGCGTCTTCTTATGCCAGGCGATGGTAAGCCGCAGGAAGAACACGAGGATCAGGACCAGCAGGATGCCGAAAGCCGCGGCCAGCCGGTTGCGGAATTTCTTCAGGTCCGACGGGAGGTCCGAGCTCACCAGCAGGGCCACGCATTCGGAACCCGCTATATTGCTGGGCAGGGTGGTGACCAGGCTCAGGCCTTTACTGCGGTTCAGGATGATATCGCGCCGGCTGCCGCACTGGAAGCCGGAGAAGGTCTTGTCCGTGTCGCCGTAGCGGCTATGCGTCCGGAAGATCTTTTCCCAGCCGCCCGCGCGGCTGAAGCTGCGTATCTCGGCGTAATCCAGCGAGCCGGCCTGCATCAGGCGCGAAAGGCTGGCGCCGAGCTTGAATAAATTCCCTTCCGAGAGATCGCCCGCCAGCACGGAACTTACCTGTTTCTCCAGCGCCGCCGCGGCCGAAGCCCTGGCCGCTTCCCACAGCCCGGCCATGGCCGCGTAGAAGAACAGCAGCAGCAGGACCGCGCCCGCCGTCCATGAAAGTATGAATTTCTTGTTGCCTTGCATAATTATTCCCTTAGGGCCGCCAGCCGATGGCCCTGAACTCTATCGGGTCCATGAAAAGGTTGAACCGCGACATGTTCACCCTGGGCTTATGGATATAAACCCAGCTGGAATGGGCGAAGGTTATGGCCGCGGCGTCCTCGAAAACGGCTTCGTTCATTTTTTCCGCCAGCGCCCGGCGCTCCAAAGGGTCGGCGCTTTCGTTAGCCTTCTGGATGAACTCCGAAGCCTTCCCGGAAGGGTCCGGGATCCGGGCGCTGATCTGGCTCATGAACATCATCTTCAGCCCCGCATAAGGGTCGTTTATGGTTATGCCGGAACCGCGCATTATCACGTTGTAGTCGCCTTCTACGAACCGCTTCATGGCTCCTTTGCGGGCCAGGTGGCGAGTAACCTTCGGCTGCAGGCCATGCAGCTCCAGCGTTTTTAAAAAAGCGTTCTCGGCCAGCTCCTGCATGCGCCCGTCTTCCGGAAAGGAATAATTGGCCAGCGGGAAAAAGACCACGTCCACAGGGCCCTGCGCCCTCACCTCGGGCGCG
>MGUK01000073.1:291-16459 GCA_001799995.1 Elusimicrobia bacterium GWF2_62_30 | reverse complement strand
TGCAAGGCTCGGTCGTCGGAAGGTTTTGCTAACCCGGCGCCCATGCCGCCTGGCCGGGGGATAATTTATTATAATTAGGTTATGTCACTACTCCTCGTTCCCAAAGAAGTGTTCCTTACCAAAGGCCTCGGCCGCCACAAGGAAAAACTGGCGAGCTTCGAGGAAGCGCTCCGGGACGCCAAGATAGCCAAATACAATCTTGTGCACGTCTCCAGCATTTTCCCCCCCTACTGCAAGGTCATACCCGCCAAGAAGGGCGTAGAAAAGCTGCATGACGGCCAGATCGTGCACTGCGTGCTCAGCCGCAACACCATCAACGAGAACCACCGCCTCATCGCCTCCTCCGTGGGGCTGGCCGTACCGAAGGACCGCTCCCATTACGGCTATATCTCGGAACACCATTCTTTCGGCGAAACGGACGAGAAGACCGGCGATTACGCCGAAGACCTGGCGGCGCTGATGTTATCGACCATTCAGGGCGTGGAATTCGGCAGCGAAACCACCTGGGACCAGAAGGAAGAGATCTGGAAGCTGAGCGGCAAGATCGTAAAAGCCGCCAACATTACGCAGTCGGCCATAGGGACCGAAGGCCTCTGGACCACCACGGTCGCGGCCGCCGTCTTCCTGTTCTGACGCAGCCGCGGCGGCCCGGGGACCCGGGCCGGGGGAATAGACCGGAACTTTCGTTATACGGGGATTATCATGCCAATACGACCGGCTAAAAAACAATTCGTGCTCCGCAAGCAGATAGCGCTCAAGGACGCCGCCTTCGTGGTGGTGCCTGTCCCCTATGAGAAGACCACCTCCTACGGCCACGGGACCAAGCATGGCCCCAAGGCCGTGATAGACGCCTCCTGGCAGGTGGAACTGTGGGACGAAGAGACCAAGGCGGAGACCTGGAAGAAGGGCATTTTCACCACCAGGCCCGTAAACTGCTCGCTCCCGGAGAATAAGTTCTTCCAACAACTCGAACGCTCGGTGGAAGAGCTGCTTTCCGCCAGCAAAGCCCTGCCGTTCTTCATCGGCGGAGAGCATAGCGTCACACAGGCGCTGCTGCCGCCGTTCATCAGGCGGCACAAGGATCTTTCCATACTGCATTTCGACGCGCACGCCGACCTGCGGCTGGCCTTCGAGGGCTCCGAGCACAGCCACGCCTGCGCGGTCTACCCCGCCTCGCGCACCAACAAGGTGGTGCAGATAGGCATTCGCAGCGTGGGCGTGGACGAGCGGCAGTTCCACAACGCCGGCAACGTCCGCACGCACCTGATGCATGAGAACCTGGACCTGAAGAAGCTTGAGCGCGACATCCTGCGCGAGCTTACGGATACCGTTTATATCACCATAGACGTGGACGGTTTCGATCCTTCGGTGATGCCGGGCACGGGCACGCCGCAGCCGGGCGGCTTCATGTGGTACGAGGCCCTGAAGCTCTTCAAGGCCGTGTGCGCGAAGAAGAAAGTGGTGGGCGTGGACGTCGTGGAAGTGGCGCCGCTGAAAGGCTCCCCCATCACCGAGTTCAACGCCGCCAAGCTCCTCTACCGCCTCATGGGCTACCTGTCCTAAGCAAACGAGATACAATCGCGCAAAACCTTTCAGCCGAGCAGCGCGCTGGGAGGACCGGAACGCAAAACGCGCTAGGCCACACCGTGGCCGTCGCTCATCCTCCTCCCTCGCCGCTTACGCAAGGCTCGGTCGTCGGAAGGTTTTGCTAACCCGGTCCTCCCATCACGCCGCAGATTGCATAAAGATAAACCGCCCCTTCTTGGGACGGTTTTTTTACTTCAGGACTATTCGCTATGTAAAGCCGCGGGTGACGCGGGGGCTGGGTTTCCAAAACCTTCACGGAAGCCGAGGCTTGCGTAAGCGCCGAGGCTGAGTGATGAGGGCGAGCACGGTGTGCGAGACCCGCGTTTTGGGAGCCCAGCCCCCACGGCATCCGCCGACTATCAGAGGTCCGACAATTTGCGCCAGCTGGGAGGGAGGTTCTCGGTCAGTTCGATGTTCTTGAACTTGCCGGAAGACATGGGGCCCAGCTTTTTGGCTTCGGCCACCATGTTCTTTATGCCCGTATCCAGGTCCATGGTCTTTTCGGCGCCGAAGACGCGCTGGAACTTGTCGTGGCTGGAGAAAGCGTGCACCACCTCGTTGCGCGCCGGCAGGAACTTTATGTCGGCCTTCACGCCCATCGCGGCCGCTATCCGTTCGGCCAGCTCCAGCACGGTATAAGCCTTGTCCGCGCCGATATTGAAAACCTCGTTCTTCGCCTTTTCCAGGTCCACCGCCTTCGCGATATACGGCGCCACGTCGGCGATGTAGCTGAACGCGCGGGACTGCTTGCCGTCGCCGAACACCGGCAGGGGCTCGCCCTTCATGATATTGTTCACGAAGATCCCCAGGACGTTGCGGTACGGGTCGCCGTGGTTCTGGCGCTCGCCGTAGACGTTGTGCGGCCGGAAGATGGTGTAGTTGAGCCCGAACATGTCGTGCGCCGCCTTCAGGTCCAGCTCCACCGCGTACTTGGCCACGCCGTAGGGGTCCTTCGGCTGCGGGGCCAGGTCCTCGGTCATCGGCACCTGGTTGGCGCCGTAGACGGCGATGCTCGAAGTAAAAACGAAATGCTCCGCCTTGTGCTTCACCGCGCGGTTCACCAGGTTGATGGAGCCCATCAGGTTGTTCTCGTAATTGAACTTCCGGATGAAGTGGCTCAGGCCCTCCGCCGCGTAGGCGGCCAGGTGGTAGATATAATTGAACTTATGCTCGGCGAACAGCTGGTCCAGCAGCTTCTCGTCGGTGACGGAGCCCTTCACAAAAACGTGTTCCGGGCCGACGTTAGCCCTGAAGCCGCCGCTCAGATCGTCGAGCACCACGGTCCTGTGCCCCATCTTACGCAGGTAGTCCGCCACGTGAGAGCCGATGAAGCCGGCGCCGCCGGTGATAAGGCTTGTTTTTTGTCCGCTCATTATTTTTTATCCTCGAACAGTTCGAAGCGCACAAGGCCGGCCTGGTGCAGCTTGAATTTAAGTATGGTGAAGACTATGCCCAGGCCGTATTTCACCGCTTTGCCGAAAGGCATCTGGGAATTCTCGTCGCGGTACCGGGTCTGGTGCGCCACCTCGGCGATGCGGAACTTCCGCATGGCGGCCTGCAGGATTATGTCGGTGTCGAAGTCGAATTTTTCCGAGAACTGCTCGAACGGCACCGCCTCCAGCACCTTGCGCGAATAGGACCGGAAGCCGTTGTGGTAATCCGTGATATCCGTGCCGAAAGAAAGGTTCTCCAGTTTCGTCAGGAACCTGTTGGGGATGTATTTCCACAGCGGCATGCCGCCCTCGAGCGCGCCGCCCTCGAGCATGCGCGAGCCGGTCACCAGGTCGGCCTTGCCCGAAGCTATCGGCTCGATGAACTTCGGCGTCAGCGTGGGATCGTACTGGTGGTCGGAGTGGACCATCACCACGATGTCCGCGCCATGCTTCAGCGCCTCGGCGTAGCCGGTCTTCTGCGCGCCGCCGTAGCCGCGGTTCTGCGCGTGCTTTACCACCGTTATCCCCAGCTTATGCGCCACCTCCACCGTGTTGTCGGAGCTGCCGTCGTCTACGAGGATCATCTCGCTGATGCCGGCTTTCGGGATGTCGTTATAGGTCGTTTCCAGCACGTGGCCGGTATTGTAGGCCGGCATTATTATGATCACCTTGGGCGTATCGTTCATTTTTTCTGGCTCCTGAGATAAATATCGTAGAGATGGTTCTGCGCGGCCGGGCCGGCGCCGGGCGCGTCGTTTATGGTATAGACGAAAAGCAGCCGGTAGTCGCGCTGGGTCTGCCTCACGTCGCTCCAGAGCTGGCTGACATATTTGGCCCACCAGCCGTTGAAGACCTTTATAGACTCCTCCGTCCAGGGCAGCAGGCGGTAGCTGTCCTTGAGCCTCATGCCCTCGGCCAGGTTCAGGAAAAGGTGGGTGTAGCCGGCGGCCTTGAGCTTGGCCTGCAGCTCCTCGGGCGTGGCGGAGGCCCCGGCGAAGCGGAACAGCGGGTTCTCGTCGTAGACCGACGAGGCCGTAAATTTGCGTTCGCAGTAGAAGCCGCGCGATTCCCCGACAAAAAGTACGCGGCTGTCAGCGGGCAGGGCGGCGTTCATGTATTCCATGGCCGCGTAATACGGCGCGGGATAGGTGGAATGCTGCACGGCCAGGTACTCGGCCTTCGGCTGCAGGCCGAACACCACCTGCCAGCCCTCCTGCGATTCGTCTATCTTGTTGACCCACTGCGCGCTGTAAAGGGAAACCACCAGCAGCAGGCCCAGCATGGTCCATTTCAGGGCCTTGTCGGCCGCGCCGGCTATCAGGACGGAGAACAGCAGGCTCATCAGCGCCAGCGTCGGGATCATATAGCGCGGCATGCTGGTGGAAAAGGCCCACAGCCCCCACATTATCGCGACATAGAGCGCCAGGTGGCGGAGCGCCGGCTTCTCCAGCCGGAAAAGGAAGGGCAGGGGCGCGCAGAGCAGAATGAACGGGCCGAGAAAATCCGCGTTGCCCGCGCCGGACATGGTCAGGTACCAGGGGTGGAACAGGAACTGGCCGAAGCCCGCCAGGCTGCCGAACGCCGCCCGCAGGTCGCGGGAGAAGCAGTCGGAGTTGAGCACGGCCCACTTGAACGGGTCCACCAGCTGGCCGCCGAAGATCTTCGCGAAATAGGGGTAGAGCGGGTTGCCGTGAAACGCCAGGTTCTTGATAAGCCACGGGGAGAAAACAAGGCCGGCTGCGACGCCGAAAACAACAGCCTGCTTGAACGCTGTAACACTCCGCCCGCCGCCTTCCGAAGGCCTGCGCAGGAAGATCACCGCCATGCCGGCCACCACGGTGAACAGCGCGGGATACTTGGTGCCTGAGGCCAGCCCGGCAAAAACCCCGGCGAGCAGCAGGGTCCTGTCCAGCAGCCGGGCTTCGCCACCCTCGCGGGCCGAAAAAAGGAACAGCGCGTACGCGGCCAGGGCGGTGAACCAGGCCGAGCCTATCTCCACCCCGGTAGTGCCCAGGTTCATCCCCATCATCGGCACGCTGCAGAAGATGAGGCAGGCGGCGAGCCCGGCGGTGACCGAACCGTAACGCCTGCCCATCGCGAACAGCGTCCCGCATAGGAACAGGCCCGAAGCGAGATGCAGGAGCTTGGGCAGGGTATCGTCGGACAGCAGCAGCCCGGCCGCGTAGATCATCTGCATCAGCAGCGGCGAAGCCGAATGCAGGTTGTCGTGCGAAGCCAGCACGCGGCCTTCGTTGATATAGTACGCCGGCGTGCCCAGGTGGTACACCAGCGAGTCGAAGAAGATCTCCGGGGTCAGGCCCAGGATGAAGATGGAAGCGGCGGACAGGGCCAGCGCGAAGAGCAGGATCCTGTCAAACCCTGAAAACTTTATAGTCCCCGCGTCGGCCGTCAGCCTGGCCAGCTGCGGGCTGAAGTCCGCCTTGAACCTGGCCGCGCCCGCGGCTAGCCCCGCGCCGAGCAGCGCCAGCAGCGCGCCCTTGGTAAGCAGGCCCGCGAACCCGAGGCCCAGGGTAAGCAGGGAAAGCGCCCCGAACCCGAGGCCCAGCGAGAACAGCAGCCAGTCCAGCCCGCCTATATCCCGGTTATCCGCGCCCGCTACGGCCTTAAGCAGCAGGCCGCCGGTAAAAAAAGCGAAGAGAGAGAACACGCCGGCCAAAGCCAGCTGCGGAGCATATTTAAAAAGCTCGAAGCCCTTGTGGAAGTAGGCCAGCCACAGCGGGGTATCGAAAGGGTTTACCAGGAAGAAATTGTTCTTTGCCTTGTAATTTATAAGGACCACGAGGAGCCAGACAAGGACGGCAGGGAAGAGCAGCCAGGACGGGCCCTTTGAGCTCAGCGCCGGCGCCGCCGCCGCGGCAGCCTGCTTCACCGCCTCTTTCCTCTTGTTTTTTGCCATGTTCGAAGATAATAGTTTACTAAATAAAGCCGTTATTTTGAGCCCGCGGCAGCGGCCGGCCGGCCCGCTAAAACCGCCGGGAAAATCTCGGCTTCCACTCCCCCTATTTCACGACCTGCCGCCAGGCTGAAGGATCCCAACTATGTCCCGAAATTTCGTACTCCTGGAATTTCCCGTTCCGCACTGAGTTGGCGTTGACGAAACGGCGTTTGCGTTTCAGCCCGGGCGCGAGGGCAAAAAGGTCCTCGCCGGGATAGCTGCCTTCCCAGCCCAGCCTGCCGGCTACGGTGCGCGGGATGTCGCCCAGCGAGGCCGGGGCGTCGGACACCAGCAGCGGGCCCCCGGTCCCCGGCTTCTTGACCAGGAGCAGCGGCAGTCCCCTGGCCAGCCAGCCGTCCAGCGGCTTCCCGGCAAAACGCCCCCGGCCCGCCTCCAGGCCGAGGCCGTGGTCCCCCAGCACGAATATCAGCGAGTTGTCATAGACCCCGAGCCGCTTCATTGAGCGCAGCATTTTGCCCAGCAGCACCAGCGCACCCTTGCCCTGCCGGAGCGCGCTCGGCCTGTCGATCGGCATATCCGCCGGGAGCAGGTTCTCGTCCATGTCCATAGGCGGGTGGTTGCCCGCTAAATGCAGGAACTTGAACGTACCCGGGCCCGGGTCCGCACGGGACCGGGAGGTCATCATTTCGACGAAAGCGATGTCCCCCTTCTTGTGCTGGCCAAGCGGCGAGTTCTGGGCCTTGCCCTCCGTGAAGAACATCTGCCCGGCGGCGCCGGCCAGGAACCAGTTCCCTTTGTCGTAAATGCGCGGTTTGAAAACATCCGGCGCGGCGGAAAAAAGAGCGGTATCCAGCAGCAACCCCAGTTCGAGCCGGGTCCACTGGGCGCTGCGGCACGGCCTGGCGTCCGGCACCATCTCCCGGTCCATGTATGTGGTATTGTGGACCCAGGTTTTTGCGGCCACCTTGTATCCCGCCAGCGTCGCGGACTTGAACAGCGAACAGGACTTGAAAACTTTTTTCACATACGCCGCGCTGGTTTCGGAATTATCGAAGTACGTCCCGGTCAGGATGTTCGGCACCGAGGCTATAGTCACGGGGAAGCCGGAAAGCGCGTTGCGCAGATAGACGAAGCCCTCCAGCTCGCCGGTGAACCGCCTGTCGGCGCCGGCGTGAATTTCATCGAACAGGTCCGATTGGAACATGTCGAGCACGATGACCACGACGTTGGCATGGTCGGAAGAGAACCGGAACAGATTGTCCGGGTTCGGACACAGGGACTTATTTCCTTCCGCCCGGTGCAGAGACGGGAGCTGGAGGACGACCGAGACCAGTTGCGCCCCCAGGACCGCCAGCGGCAGAACCACGGAGAAGCGCCTGAGCAGGCGCGGCGCCAGGACGGCGAAGATGAGGCCCGCCGCCCACGCCGCCGCCTGGAAATATATCTGCATGGAAGGCGCGCTGGACTGCAGGGCGCCGCCAATGAATTCCCGGCCCAGCAATTCCCCGCCGTTGAGCACGCCCCCGCTCCACGGCCAGACCGCGGCCTGCAGCCACGCCAGCAGGCCGGCGGCCAGCGCCAGGGAGACCGCAAGCGGCCTCGCGCGCCCCGTGCCGGGGAGAAGGAAGTAAGCTCCCAGGAAAAAGCCGTATAAAAGACAGGCCGCCGCCAGGAGGCCGGGCAGCAGCGCGGTAAAAAAACTCCGGAATTCCGCGGTATTCGCGATATAGACCTGGGCCGGCTGCAATAAACAGACCGTGAACGGCAGCAGGGCCAACGCGGCAAAGACCCCGACCGGGGCCGGTCTGCCGGGGGACGGGAAACGTTTTTCCAGCCGGGCCTGCGCGTCCCTGGCGCCGCAAAGCAGCAGCAGGCAGACGCAGCAGAACAGGAAAAGTTTTACCCTGTCCGAGCCCGCGGTTTTCCGCTCTTCCAGCGACAGTTCGGAGAAAGTCAGGTACTCGCCGCCGTTGTTGGCCGTGATAGTTATGCGGTAGCGCGAATACGGGCTTTCAGCGCGGACCGGAAAATCATTGAATTCCGATTGCCGGAACGAAGTCACTTCGATCCCGGAAAACCGGGCGAGCTCGCGCCAGCGGCCCTGGTCGTCCTCAGCCGCCACGCTGAAATCCCTGGGCAGCCTGTCGAACAGCGCCCCCTGCGGAGCGAGCCGGAGCCGCGCCACGGTGACCGGCCGCGCGAACGTGACCGTAACGGTCCCCGTAGTCGCGCCCTTATCGGAATGAAAACAGTAGCCCGTCAGGTTCCCGTTAAAGGCTTTCCAGATATTTCTCTGGGTGCCGCTCACGTCGCTTTCAACGGAGACACCGGGCACGCCGGCCTCGGAAGCTGCGGGTGGTATCAGGGGTACGAAGGTGGCGCCGGGCACATACCTGAAGATGACGATGGCGGCAAGCGCGATGAGCGCCGCGCAAAGCCATGGCAGGCTGTATTTGTATCCCGGCGCCGGAGAGGGGTCCGGGGTTTTATCTGGTGTTTGTTCGGTCGTATGATCTTCCAGGCGGCTGTCCGGAGAAAACCCTCAGAGTTTCCGCATCAGGTAGAGAGTGCGGCCGCTTCCCGGTATTTGCGCCTGCTTAAGCACCGCGAAATATCCCGAGAACGCCGCTTCAAAATCTTTTTGGGCGTACTTCGGGAACACGTCCTCCCGCGCGGAGAGCAGGAACCGCGCCATCGAGTCCTCTTTAGGCACGAATTCGATGATAAGGTCCCGCCCCAAAGAGGCGAAATAGCCGGCCAGCTCTTCGAAAGGCAGGTTGTTGCCGATGGCTAAATGGTGGATAAGCGCCAGGGCCATCACGCAATCCGCGGGCCCCCTGGCCGCCAGCGAGGCCCGCTCCCGGTTAGCCCAGCCCGTGCCGGGAGCGGGATTGGCCAGGTCAGCCAACAGGGGCAGAAGGCGCTCGTCCTTCCGCGCTGAAACCGCGCGATAATTTTTTTCTACCGCCACCGGATCAGAGTCGAAAGCCAGCGTGGATATATTTTTAGCCGAGGCCAGGCGGCTGAACTCGCCGCTGTTCGCGCCCAGGTCCCACAAGGTCTGCGGGGACGCGGCCTCTATGAAATCGCTCACCAGCAGCTTCTTGGCTTCGAACGCCGCCTCGCTGTAATTAGTTTCGGCGTAATAATCCCCCCATTCGGTCTTGACGCCGGGGAAAGCCAGTTTCTTCACGGCCCCTTCCAGGCTGTCGAGCAGAGCGTCGAGGGAAAAGCCGCTCATCTCCTGTTTCCTGGGCGCCGCGCCCGGCCGGCCGTAATGCCCGGAGGCTTTGGCGTGAAAATGCAGATGGGACAACAGCGAAAAATCGAGCCAGGTCCTCAGCGGCAGCAAGGAGCTGGCCAGGTCCAGCGGCACCCCGTCTATAAAGTCCCGGCTTAGGCAATTCAGGCGCAGGTCGGTTTTGGCCATCAGGGCCAGCGGCGCCAGGAAATGCCGGCAGAATTGCCCGTAGGCCGCCCACGGGGAACCTTCGGCGCGCTTCGCGAAGGACAGCGTGTCGATAAAGACAGGCTGCCCTTTATGGAACTGCACATTATACGCGGAGGCGTCCCGCAGCGTCATGCCGTGCGCCAGGGCCAGCTTCTGCACCTCGAGGGTCAGCAGGGCCGCCGCCTTCAGCTGAGAGAAGCACCATTCGTAAGGGTAGCTGATGAAAGGGACTTTTTCAGGCCGGATAACCCTGAAGCCGTCAGCGCCCGGGCAGGGAAGATCCGTTTCGTCATGGGGGATAAGCAGTTTTTTCCCCGCCAGCGCGGCATACAGCCCGGACGACAGCAGGAGCTCATAATCGGGGCGGTAGACGGCGTTCACCTGCCGGTAAAGGATCCCCCCGCTGGCGAACAGGAAACCCGCCGGGTCCCGGAAGGAAGCGTCCTGCCTATTTGTTTTTTCCATGTGCGGCATCGTCCGCGGAGCCGGCGAAGAAATTCTTTATCTGCTGCCAGAACGTTTTTACGGCGAACCCCGCGCTTACCAGCAGGGCTATAACGACCTGGACGACATAACTGCCGGCGCCGGGATCGATGTAGGCAGAAGCCGGAGCCGCGCAAAAGAACAGGACCGGGATAAACAGGCAAGACCGCGAAAGAAGCAACAGGTTAATTCCCCTCATGTCTTAAATTATATCATTTGGGTTTCGCCTTGCCGGGCCTCACTTAAAAGTAACAGTTAAGGCGCGAAAATATGGTTCCAAGGGTCTCTTGACAAAATCATAGGGGGCACTATACTATTGGCAAGGGTATGAAACTCAAAACCGCCTGGCTCACTTTTCTGCTCTCCGCCGCCGCGTCGTCTTTGGCGCTGGCTGGGGACGCCCCTTTGTCGGAGTTGAGCGGCGCCGCGGGCAGCGGGACCCTTTCCATACCCTTCGCAACCGCACCCGCGGACAATACCCGCGTGGCGGTCTCCGCCCGCTACCTGAGGGCCGCCGCGGCGCCCATAGACGCGCAGGCGACCCAGGCCGCCAAAGACCTTTACGCGTTCCTCCGCGCCGGCTACGGCAGCAGGATAATTTCCGGCCAGACCAAAAACTATTTTCCGGAGCTGACCGCCATAGCCGGGAAAACCCCGGTGGTAAAATCCTTCGACATGCAGAACTATTCGCCGCGCAACCCCTGGCATGACGACTGGAGCTCGTGGGACGACGGCTCGGTGCAGGGCGCCATAGACTGGTACAAGAGCACCCAGGGCAGGGGCCTGGTCGCCTTCCACTGGCACTGGTTCTCGCCCTCGGCGGGCCAGCTGCGCAAGAGCACGTTCTATACGAAGGAAACCGATTTCGACGTGTCGAAAGCCGTGGTGCCAGGCAACCGCGAATACAACGAAGTGCTGCGCGACATCGACGCGATAGCCGTTCAGCTCAAGCGCCTGAGCGACGCCGGGGTGCCGGTGCTGTGGCGGCCCCTGCACGAGGCCGGCGGGAAATGGTTCTGGTGGGGAGCGAAGGGTTCCGGGCCGTGCCTGAAGCTTTACGACCTTATGTACCAGCGCCTGACCGTCCACCACAACCTGCACAACCTCATCTGGACCTGGTCCACGCCGGAGGAAGACTGGTATCCCGGGAATTCCAAAGTGGACATGGTGGGCTACGATTCCTACCCCGGCAAGTACGACTACGGTTCGCAGAAATACATGTTCAACAAATTATACAGGTTGACGGGCGGCGGGAAGATGATAGCCCTGACCGAGAACGGCCCCATTCCCGATGTCGAGAAGTGCCTGCAGGACGAAGCGCGCTGGGCTTATTTCCTTTCGTGGAACAAGCTGGTGGCCGAGCAGAACACGGCGCAGCACATCAGGGACGTTTTTGCCCACCCTAAGGTAGTGACCCTGGAAAGCAAGTAGCGCCCGCTCCCGGCGGACCGCTTAGAAAGTATCGAGCTTGTCGAATTCCGAAACGACTTTTTTCTGCAGCAGGTGCGCCAGGTCGCGCCCGTAGGCGAACGGGCCCTTGGGCCAGTTGAAGGCCAGCTTCACGGCGGTCTCGATGTCGTACTCGGACGCCATCACCTCGGCGGCCAGGAGCTTGGCCTCCTCTATCACCGGCCGCATGATCTCGGCGAAGATCTCCTCTTTCGAGGTCTTCTTCAGGCCCAGGTACTTCACCAGATTGGGCAGGATCGGGTTCTCGCCTACGATCTGGCCGTCCTCATAGATATAAAAGCCGATGGTGGCCTTGCGGCCCAGCTGCCCGTACTGCACCAGGCGCTGCTGCGAGGCCGACGGGGTCAGGCGCTCCGGCTTGCCCAGCGCCTGGTAAATATATTCGGTGGCGGCGCAGTCCGAGTCCAGCCCGGCGAAATCGGCCGTCTCGAAAGGCCCGGCCTTGGCGCCGGAGATCTCCTTGAAAGCCTCGTCTATCTCCTGCGGATGCCCTTTGCCCGATTCCAGCAGGCGCATGGCGGCCAGCGTGAACGGCCTCGTAAGGCGCTCCACTATCTGGCCCGGGTTGTCCTTGGTGAGCACCGGGATCTTGCCTATCTTGCGCAGCAGGGCCACCGCGGCCTCCAGGTATTCGTCGCCGGTCTTGTCGGTGCGCACCACTTCCACCAGCTGGTTGGAGCGCACGGGCTTGGTGAAATTGAACCCCATCGAGCGCTCGCGCGGCAGGTCCGCCGCTTCCAGTATTTCCTTCATCGGGCGCACGTCGCAGCGCGCCGCTATCACGCAGCCGGGGTCTATGTGTGCCTTGAGCTTCTTGAAATACAGCCGCCGTTCCTCGTCGGATTTACCTGCGGTCTCTATGACGATGTCCGCCCCTTTGAACTTGGAGATATCCTGTATGCCTTCGATGTTGCCCAGCAGCTCCTCGCGGCCTTCCTTGCGCAGGGACCACTGCAGCTTGGCCAGCGCCACGTTGAGGCTGTCCTTGAAATCGTCGTAAAGGCGCACCTGGAAGCCGTTCTTGAGGAACAGCTCGGCCGCGCCCGCGCCGGTGGTGGTGGCGCCCATTACCCCTACAGCTTTTATTTCCATTATCGCTCCCCTTAAACCCTACGCCAGCAGCACTTCTTCAAGGCGCACTATGCCGTCCTTGCTGAGCACTATGCGGATGCGTTCGTAATTCACCTTCGGCTGCGCTTTGCGGCCGGAATAGACGTATTTCAGCACCAGGTTGAGATGGTAGACGCGCGCGCAGACGGTATTCTGCACCTTGCCGGTCTCCGGGTCCACGTAAGAGTAGTCCACCTGCGCGTCGTCGGCCTGCTCCACGATGTCGCGGATGTTGAAGCGCATGATGTCGTTCAGGCCCCGGCGCCGCTCGTGGTATTTTATTATCAGGTCCTGGTAAAGCGTGATCTCTTTCTTGTACTTGAAGACGCGCTCGGGCTTGCCTTCCTCGTCGACGGAAGTGATATTGTCGATGCGGCGCAGGCGGGCGATATCCGGCGGCAGGGCCCTGTCGTTTATAAACGTGGCCGCCTCTTTGAGCAGGCCTATGCTGGCGCCGGCCAGCGGGTCCATGATCTCTATCTTCCGGTCCGAGATCCAGCGCGTCATGTTCTTGGAGAACAGCATCTTCAGCCAGTCCTTGATGCGGTCCTTGAAGATGTAGCTGATCACCAGGGCCGCTACGAACGGCATGCTGGTGACGGCGTAGCGCCGCTGGAAATAGATCATGATCAGCCCGGCGAACAGCATGGCCGCGCCGGCCGCCAGCCCGAAGACCACCTGCGTCAGGGTCTCCCACTCGGAGAACTCGGCCTTGAGGAAAAGCACGCTGGAAATAAATTTTTTAAGCACGCCGCGGCGGTAGATGATGGTCTCGTTGGAGGAGCCCGGCACCAGCACCGACGGGTATTTCATGGCCTGCCGGTAGCGGTTCTGCGCCGTCGCCATGCGCACGGCCTCTTTTTCTATCTCCGGGAAGCGCACGCCGGCCTCGGGGCTGGCCCGCAGGGCCTCCACCAGCGAGGTCAGGTACTCCTCCAGGATCAGGCTGACGTATTCGTCGAAGAAGGCCGCGGTCTCGCGGATCTTCACCGGCACGGCCGGGTCCGAGATCTCGGCGCGCAGCGAGGAGAGCGCGGTCTCCAGGTTCCGCAGGTCCGCGAAGAAGTTCTCCAGCCCCTCGCCCACGAACAGCTTGCGCTGGGCGGCCGGCGCGGTGCCGGAGAAAGTGGCCAGGCCCTCCACGAAAATTTTCACGTAGTCGCGGATCTCGCCGCGGATGATGCAGCCCAGGAGCCGCAGCTCGTCGCAGATGGAGTCAGTCAGCGCGGGGGAAGCGTCCCCGGACAGCGCCTTGGCCAGGTCCTGGCGCACGCGGTTGAGCGGCGAGGTGGAAAGCGCCGGGTCGCAGAGCTTGCCGATGCTGATCTTGGGCGTGCGGAAGCGGATATAGCGCTGGCTGGAATTATAAAAATCTTCCTTGGTGTAGTTGTGCGGGCCCACGTTAAGGGCGCGGGGCACGAAGAAATAAGTTTCCACCTCGTAGGTGTTGCCGGCGGATTCATCCAGGTCGATGTCGAGCTTGATCTCGAAGCGGTGCCGGTCGTGCAGCTTTATGCGCGAGTCTAAAATATCGTTCTGGTCTTCTATCATAAAATATCCAGCGCGTTCCGGGGCCTATCGTCATATTATAGAAATTGTAAGCAAAATAAGCGCGGGTTATAGTGCGGACGCTTCCGGCGCGGACGGCCAGAGCGCGGGACCCGTCCCCCGGCACAGCCTGTCGGTCAGGAAGGCGTCCGCTGATTATTTATCGGGGTGGTACTTGTCGTGCGCGCGCTTCACGTCGCCCTTGTCCACGTGGGCGTAGATCTGCGTGGTGTTGAGGCTGGCGTGGCCCAGCATTTCCTGCACGGAGCGCAGGTCGGCCCCGCCCTGCACCAGGTGGCTGGCGAAGGTGTGCCGGAAAAGATGGGGGTGCGGATGCAGTTCCACGCCGGCCTCTTTGCCGAAGGAGACTATATCCTTCCACATCTGCACCCGGCTGAGCTTTTTGCCGCCGCGGTTGACGAACAGCTCGGCCGCCGTATCCTTGCCGCCGAATTTCTGCTGCCGCACTTCCAGGTACGCCCTGAGCCTGGCCAAGGCCGCCGGATTCACCGGCACCATGCGCTCCTTGGCGCCCTTGCCGAACACGCGCAGCCAGCCCTGCTGGAAATTAACCGACTCCAGCCGCAGCGAGAGCAGCTCCGACACCCGTATGCCGGAGGCGTAAAGCAACTCAACGGCCGCGGCCGCCCGCGCCCCGGCAAAGCTCTTTTCCGCCGGGTAAGCCAGCAGCAGCTCCATGTCGCGCCGGTTAAGGAAGCGCGGCACCTTGCGCGGCAGCCTGGGCGCGCTGAAATTGGCGGTGGGGTCCTTCTGCGCCTTCCCCTCCAGGCGCAGGTAGCGGTAAAAAGCCCTGATGGCCTCCGTCTTCCGGAAGATGGACGCCGGGCCCAGGCCCTTCTCCTTCTTCAGCGACCAGAGGTATTCCTCCAGAAAAGTGGCGGCGGCCTGCGCCGGGTCCGTTTTGCGCTTCTCGCAGTAGGCGAGAAAGGCTTCCAGGTCCCCGGAGTAGGCCAGCCAGGTATTGCGCGACAGGCCGCGCTCCAGCGACAGATGCCGCTGGAAATCCATGGTAAGAGGGCGGTGCGTCACTTTCGGGCCAGCTTCTCCTTGCGCTCCGCCTTGTCGGCGGCCTTCGCGGCTTCGCCGGCCGGCGTGGTCCTGAGCAGCCCGGGCTTGAGGCCGGGGGTCAGGAAGCGGCTGCGCAGTTCGGCCTCTATTTCAACGGCCACCGGCTTGTTGGTCTTCAGGTAGACCTTGGCGTTCTCGCGGCCCTGGCCTATGCGGTCGCCCTTGTAAATGTACCAGGTGCCGGATTTTTCCAGCAGGCCTGTTTCCACGCCCATGTCCAGCAGGCAGCCTTCGGTGGAGATGCCTTCGCCGTTGACCATCTCGAACTCGGCCTGGCGGTAGGGCGGCGCCACTTTGTTCTTCACCACTTTCACGCGGATGCGCGCGCCGGTCACCACGTCGGCCTGCTTGATGGTCTCTATTTTCCTTATATCAAGGCGGACGGAGGAATAGAATTTGAGCGCGAGGCCGCCCGGGGTGGTTTCCGGGTTGCCGAACATCACGCCGATCTTGTGGCGGAGCTGGTTGATGAACATCACCGTGGTCTTGGTGGAGGACACTATGGAGGTGAGCTTCCTGAGCGCCTGGCTCATGAGCCGGGCCTGCAGGCCCACATGGGAGTCGCCCATCTCGCCTTCGATCTCGGCCTTGGGGACCAGCGCGGCCACCGAGTCGATCACGATGATATCCAGCGCGCCGGAGCGCACCAGCTTTTCGGTGATCTCCAGGGCCTGCTCGCCGGAGTCCGGCTGCGAGATCAGCAGTTCGTCCACGTTCACGCCCAGCTTCTGCGCGTACACGGGGTCCAGCGCGTGCTCGGCGTCTATAAAGGCGGCCATGCCGCCCTTCTTCTGCGCCTCGGCGATGACGTGCAGGGTAAGGGTGGTCTTGCCGGAAGATTCCGGCCCGTAGATCTCCACCACGCGGCCGCGGGGCAGCCCCCCGATGCCCAGCGCCAGGTCCAGGCTGAGCGCGCCGGTGGGGATGGTCTCTATCTTCATGTTGGCGGCCCGCTCGCCCATCTTCATGATGGCTTCCTTGCCGAAACTTTTTTCTATCTGCGCCAGCGCCACGTCCAGCGCCTTGTTCTTTTCTTCGTTACCCATAATTTTCTACCTCCGTTAAATTTTCTTCTTAGAT
>MGUK01000073.1:0-245 GCA_001799995.1 Elusimicrobia bacterium GWF2_62_30 | reverse complement strand
ACATTTGCGCCAAACGTCAAGAACCGCGGCCCGCTCATTTCCCCTCTAGTATAGACGATTCTCGCCCACCTGTCAAGTATTAAGGAGGTATTGACTTACCGGGCTTAATATATTATCCTTTATATATGCACCCTATCCAAGAAAAGCTCCTGCATCTTTCCAAAGAGCGGAACCTGGCCCAGGTCAGCCTGCGCGAAATGGCCAAGGCCATAGGCCTGTCCGCCGAATCCCCTCAGAAGATAAAG
>MGUK01000072.1 GCA_001799995.1 Elusimicrobia bacterium GWF2_62_30 | reverse complement strand
GCCAAAAAGGCCGGCGAGGGAACCATAGTTAAAAAAGGCAAGGTTGCGGTGATCCGCTAAGGGGGCTATTATGAAAAACAAAATACTAACCCTGTCAGCGGCCGCGGTGCTTGCCTTAACGGGGACGTTAAAGGCGGAAGTAAGTTCCGCCGCGTTCCTTAAGATAGGGGCGGGGGCCGAAGCCGCCGCCTTGGGTGGGGCCTACGGCGCGGCGGCGCAGGGCCCCGACGCCATCTATTGGAACCCGGCCGGGCTGGCCGGTTCCGAAAGGGCGGTAACGCTTACCCACACGGCGTTATACGCGGAAGCTTCGCACGACTTTGCCGCCTTCACGGCTAAAGGCTTTGGGGGGAACCTGGGCGCGGCCATCACCTGGCTTAGCTACGGCAGCCTTAACGGCCGGGACATCAACGGCCTGAGCGCCGGCGGCTTTTCAGCCGAGGATATGGCGCTAAGCCTGGCCTATGCCCGAAGTATAAACAAAGACCTTAACCTGGGCATCGCCGGCAAATACATCCACAGCCGCATAGGCGGAGAAAGTGGCGGGGGCTTTGCGTTGGATGCGGGCGCTACCTGGGCCACGCCTGTAGAAGGCCTGAAAGCCGCCCTGACCGCGCAGAACCTGGGGCCGGAGTTCAAGTTCTCGGGCGACAAGAGGCCGCTGCCGCAGACGTATGCCTTGGGGGCAAGCTACGCTGGCATAAACAAACTTGAGTTAACCCTGGAAGGCCGGACCCGCCCCAAAGATGGTGACGACGAGTTGTGTCTGGGCGCGGGCTACAAAGCGGCCAAGGGCCTGGTGCTACGCGCCGGCTACAACAGCAAAGCGGCCAAGGCCGGCAAAAGTGAAGACACCAAGGGCCTGAAAACACTGGACAACCTGCGCGGCCTTTCGGCCGGCTTCGGCGCGGAGCTGAACACCTTCAAGCTGGATTATGCCTTTACGCCATATGGAGAGCTGGGGAATGCCCAGAGGATAACACTGTCCGTGAAGTTTTAGCGCACCTTTGGCAGTGGAAGGGCTGGCTTCCACACCCATTCGGTTGTTGTGCGTAAAAATATATAATTCTCCTGCGGACATCATCAATGAAAGAACAGTTCCCTCTCGATTTTACGCTGACCCTGGACTGCAACAACAACTGCGTGTTCTGCCCGCGCCAGGAACTGCGCGCCATCGCCATTTCCCCCCGCCAGGCGCTGGCCGCAATAAAGAAGGCCGGGGGCTGCGGCGACGCGGTACTGACCGGCGGCGAACCGACTATCCTCCCCGCCCTGCCGGCGATAACCGCCGCCTGCAGGAAAGCGGGGGCGCGCAAGATCACTCTTACCACCAACGGCAGGGCCCTTTCCGTGCCCGGCTATATGGAAAAACTGGCGGCCGCCGGCGTCACCTCCTGCACCATCTCGCTTTATTCCCACCTGCCGGCGGTGCACGACCGCCTTACGCGGGTAAAAGGCAGCTGCGCGCAGACCTGGAAGGGCCTGAGCAACGCCATGGGACTGGTACGCGCCGGACGCCTGGAGCTTAAGGTGAACACGGTACTGTGCGCGGAGAACATCCGCACGGTGGATAAGACCCTCCGCATGCTCAAACTCCTGGGCGTTCCCGCGGCGCTGCTGATCAATCTTTCCGGCCCCGCCGGGGAACATATCTTCGCATACTCCGCAGTAAAAGCCCTGTTGAGGAAAATTAACGGGCGGCGCGCCGCCTACCCGGCGCGCGTGATCTTCCGCGGCTTCCCGCTCTGCCTTTTCCCGGAAGGGACTCAGGCGGAGAACCAGGATATAGACGGCGCGGGCGGCGTGTCGCGCGCGCGGCTGGCCGGCTACGCCAAAGGTTTCAAAGCCCAGTTCGTAAAACCCCCCGCCCTGTGCCGGGGCTGCAGGAAATCCCGCCTCTGCAACGGCGTTCCTTCCGGCTACCTCGAACGGTTTTTATTAAAGGGGCTGAAATGAGCTTTTTATCCAGCCTCCTCTCGGGACCGGCCCGCGCCGACGACCGGTTGTCCGTGTCGCTGATGCTGACCTACTCCTGCCAGCTCAAATGCGGCTACTGCCAGGTGCTGCAGCGCGGCTCGCGCATTACGAAAAAGGTCATCGACGGGGCCGTTTCCTTTCTCGGGCGCAGCGCGAAGAAAAAGCTGGAGCTGAAGTTCTTCGGCGGCGAGCCGCTGCTGGAATTCGAGCTGCTAAAATACGCGGTAACCCAGGCGCAGCGCAGGCTGGGCGCGAAAAAGGACCTGCAGTACTGCCTGGTCACCAACGGCATAGGGCTGGACGCCGCCAAGATAGCGTATTTCAAAGGGCTCCCGTCCCAGGTGGTGTTCAGCTTCGACGGCGGCGCCGCCACCCACGCGGCCTTCCGCTCCGGCCCGGGCGGGAATTCTCACTACAAGGATATTTCCGCCAACCTGCGGCTGCTGGCCGCCTCGGGCGCGTATTTTTTCGTCAACGTGGTGGTCTCGCCGGAAAATCTCCGCGCCCTGCGCCGCAACCTGGAACACATCGCCGGCCTGGGGGTGAAGCGCATACAGCTCTGCTACAACGGGGCCGCCTTCTGGAGCGGCCCGGACATAATGCGGCTGGTAAGGACCCTGTCCGCTTTCAGGAAAAGTCCCGCCGGGAAAAAGGTCTCTTTCCTGAACTCTTCCGGCGACTCCGAGCCGGTGGCGCTCAAGACCGACCTTATCGTGGACACCGACGGCCTGGTCTACATGGACGGCGCGATGTTCATGGAAAAGCGCTTCCCCGGGGGGCGCAGGCACTTTTTCATAGGCGAAGCCGCGGGGTTGGGCCGGCCGGAGGACGTATACGCGGACCGCAGGGAGCACCTGCGCCGCTGGCGGAAGGTCTGCGCCTGCGCGGAAGAAAAAAAGGTGTTCCTTTCAAGCCTTAAAACCGGGGCGGCGCTGGGCCTGCTGTTCCGCGGGCCCGGAAAACAGACCGCGCCAGCCCGCGCCGCGGACAGGCGGATTTTTTAATATACTGTATTTTTAGGAGCGGATACCTTCCGCAGGGGGAAATATGACTAAAACGATAGCGTTCATGCTGCTGCTGGCGCCGGCTTTTGCCGCGGCCGCGGACAAAGCGCCGGGCAACACGGATACACCCGATTGTTCCGTGTTAACTGGGGCCGCTCCCAAAACGGCGGCGGAATATTCCTGCCGCGGCGCGGGCTACAGCGTCAAAGGCGATTATGATAAGGCCATAGCCGATTATTCCAAAGCGATAGCCCTTGACCTTAAACTTGCCGACGCCTATGCCGGCCGCAGCGCGGCTTACCGCAGCAAGGGAGACAACGCCAAGGCCATAGAGGATTCCTCCAAAGCGATTGAGCTCGATCCCGGCTTCGCCCGGTTCTACCAGGACCGCGGCGCGGCTTACAGCGCAAAGGGAGACCAGGCCCTGGCGCTGGGGGATTTTTCCAAAGCTATAGAGCTGGAGCCCGGCTCCGCCTGGGCGTACGCCGGGCGGGGCGGTGTTTTCCGCGCCAAAGGCGAGTATAAAAAAGCGATAGCGGATTATTCCAAGGCGCTGGAACTTGACCCGCGGCACGTTCAGGCCTGCTCCGGCCGCGGCGCGGCTTATTACGATAGCGACAAGTACGACAAAGCCCTGGCGGATTATTCCAAGGCCATAGAACTCGACCCGAAAGCCCCCGGCGGCTACCACGACCGCGGGTCCATATACAGCGCCAAGGGCGAACAGGACAAAGCGATAGCGGATTATTCCAAAGCGGTGGAACTTGATGCCGCGTTCATCGTAGCCTACTCCGGCCGCGCCGCCGCCTACCTCGCCAAAGGCCTGCACGACAAAGCCATAGCGGATTATTCCAAAGCGATAGAGCTCGACCCCAGGCCGGTGGACGCCTACTCGGGGCGCGGCCTGGTTTACGAAGCGAAAGGCGACTACGCCAAAGCGCTGGCCGACTGTTCCAAAGCGATAGAGCTCGGTCCGAAGTCCCCTGACGCCCGCCACGCCCGGGGCCTTGTTTACAGCCGCAAGGGCGAATACGACAAAGCAATAGCGGACCTCTCCGCGGCGATAGAGCTGGCGCCGAAGGACGGCTCCCTTTACCAGGACCGGGGAAAAGCTTACCAGGCCAAGGGAGAACGCAGCAAGGCCCTGTCGGATTTTTCCAAAGCGTCCAAAAAGAAGCCGGGCTGCGGGGTGCTGACCCCCTGGAACTGTAAATAATTCGCCCACCCGGCCGCCGGAACTTGCCGCCCCGCCCGCGCGGGGCGGTTCTGCGCGCGGTCCCCGGAACACCCGCGGGAAGGTATATGGTAAAATTTCACGGCATGCCCGGCGTCAAAAGGATAAAGATAACCTCCCGCTGCAATCAGCGCTGCCTGTTCTGTGATTCCAGGACCGGGGCCGGGCCCGGCCGCGCCGCCATACTGCGAGAAATAGCCGGCCGCAACGGCGCGCAGCAGCTTAATATCACCGGCGGCGAGCCCACCCTCTGCCGCGAACTGCCTGCCTATATCCGCGCCGCGCGCCGCGCGGGGTACGACCGCATACGCCTGCTTACCAACGGCCTGAAGCTGGCCGATGCCGCCTACTGCCGGCAGCTGCGGCGGGCGGGGCTCGACGAGGCCATGGTGGCCTTCCAGCACGCCGACGCCGCCGCGGCCGACCTGGTCTGCTCCGCGAAAGGCGCCCAGGCGCTGCGGCTCAGGGCGCTTAAGAACATCAAAGCGTCCGGCATCCAGCTCACCGCCAATATACTGATCTTCTCGCTCAACGCCCCGGTACTGCCGGACATCGTGCTTTACCTGTACAAGGAGTTCGGCGTAAACCCCGTCATGTTCTCCTTTCTGGAACCCAACTGCGACAGCGTGCGCGCCAGGCCCTGGCTGGCCCCCCCGGTAGGACCCGCCCTGGCCAGCCTGAAGCGGGCGCTGGAAGTATGCAGGAAGAACGGCATAGGCTGGCTGCTCCCCTACCACGGCGCCCTGCCGGCCTGCGTCTACGCCACCGCGGGAATAAAGCTGCCTCGAAAAGAGATAGCCCAGGGCTCGGACCTGGGCGAGGGCAGGATAAAAGGCGCCTTTTGCGCCGCCTGCCGCGAGAACGGCACCTGCCTGGGCTTTCTCAGGGAATATTACGGCGAATGCCTGGCCCTGCTGCGTACAAAGCGCGGGCGGACCGCCTCATGAACCCCGCGGAGAAAAAAACCGCGCGCGCGGTCATACAGCTTACGGCCAGCCCGGGAAGCGAAAGCTCTTTCAGCCACGTGCCGGCGAAAGGGGCATTTTCCGGCCTGAAAGAACTGGCCAAAACGCTGCTTTCCCTGCGGGGCCGCGGCGTGGAACTGGTAGAGTTCGCCGGGGGCGAGCCCACGCTGTGGCCTTATCTGCCGCAGGCCGTGGCTTTAGCGCATAAGGCGGGGTTCAAAACGGTCTCTTTAACTACTAACGGCCGCCGCCTGGCTGACGCCGCCTACACGGACGCCCTGGTCCGCGCGGGTCTCGACGCCGTGGTCTTCATTTTCCCCTCGCACCGCCCCGCGGCGTACGCCGGCGCGACCGGGGCGGGGCCGGCGGCGCTGGGGCAGGCCCTGGCCGGGCTGCGCAATATCATGCGCCACGGGAAAGTGGAACGCGGGCTTATACTTCCGGTGCGCGAAGCCCTGGCCGGAGACCTGGAAAGCGCGGTGAAGTTCTTCGGCGGTTTCGGCTTTTCTTTCATCACCCTCGCTTTTGACGCGCCCTACGACCTGCTGGCCGGCGGCGCCGTGCGCGACCTGGCCGAAAAATACCGCCTGCTGCCGGGAGTACTTGCCGCCCTTCCGCGCCTGAAACGCCACGGCAGGATAATAGCCGAGGGGATACAGCCCTGCCTGCTGGGCCGGTACGGGAAAATAGTCCTCAACGAAACGTTCAGCAATCCCGGGGTATTGGTGCGCGGGGGCGGGGCGGAAATAACGGCCCTGCCCGACGCCTACACGCTGCTGGGCGTAAAAACCTCAGCCTGCCGCGGCTGCCGCCACGCCGCGCGCTGCCCGGGTTTCTTCGCCGGGGACGCCGCCCATATCCCGGCGGCGCCGGCGCCCCACAGCGCGGCGCTGGACCTGCAGGACGGCTCCTGCGATTACAACTGCGGGTTCTGCCGCCGCAACCGCGACGGCGTGCGCTATCACGCGCTGGACCCGAAAAAATATTTCGCCAGTCCGGACCGGGGGCTGCTGCGCGCTTTTTTCTCCTCCTCCAGCGCTTTCTCCGAGAACCTTAACATCTGGGGCCGGGACCGCACCGACATGTTCCCGGGCATCCACGCCATCATCAAGCAGGCGCGGGACTGCGGCTTCAGGCGGGTGACGCTCTGGACCACCGGCCTGCGCCTGGCCGACAGGAAAAAGCTGGCGGCTTTGGCGAAGGCCGGGCTTACCGGCTTTGAAATACCGCTGTACGGCGGCACCGCCGCCGCGCACGATGCCGTCACCGCTTCCCCGGGCTCTTTCGCCAGGGTAATGCGCGGGCTGGACGCGCTCGCCGCTTTCGGAAAACTGCGGGCGGATTTTCACACGGTGGCGCTTAAACGCAACGCGGCCACGCTCCCGGCCCTGGTGGAACTGCTGACGGCACGCTGCCCGGGCTCGCGCCTGAACCTGTGGCATTACTACTCGGACGAGCCGCAAAACCCCGAAGTAAGCCGGGCGTACGCCGCGAACGTGCCGGATTACAAGACCCTGATCGCCGCTTTCGCCCGTCTTAAAAAGCCGCTGCCGCTGGAAGTCAGGACCGCTATGTTCCCGCTCTGCGTGGCCAGGCGGCTGCTGGGCGAACCGCTGCCGCCCTCTTACGTTGCCCGCTCTTTCGCGCTGCTCATCTGCAACGAGCGCGGCGCGCTCCACAAGTCGGTGACCAACGCGGAATTCGGCGAGCGGCACGTGCGCGCCTGCCGCGGCTGCCCCGCCGCCGCCGACTGCGCGGGGGTCATGGAGGAATACCTGAAAGTGCACGGGGAGGCCGGGATAAGGCCCGTGCGGCGCTAAAGGCCGCCCGCGGCCGCAAGCTATGGCTTTTAACAGGAAGAACCTCGCCGCATATTCGCTCTGGGCCCTGGCCGGGCTCGCCGCCGCGTTCGCGCTGCGCGCCTGGCATAAAGGGCCGGGGCCCGTAAGGGTGCAGGACTCCATCCTCCAAGACGGGCTCAGCCGCTACGAAAAGAATTCCGTACGGGAGAACAGCTGCAGGAACCCCCTGCTTAAACTCGGGAAGATACGCCTCAACAACGAGGGGTTCCGCGGACCCGACCTGCGCAGGGACGCGGCTTATACCGCTATCTTCGGCGATTCCTACGTTTTCGGGTCCTGCCTGCGGGAGGAGGAGACACTCGGCTTCTTCCTGGGACAGGAACTAGCCCGGCGCGGCCTGCCCGCCCGCACGGCCAACTTCGGCATGCCGGGCTACAACCTGCGCTCTTCGCTTACGCTGCTGGACCAGCTGGCCGCAAGCTACCAGATAAAGACCGCCGTGATCTACGTTTTCCTGGAGGACGACCTGCTCGAGTGCGACATCTCCTGCCAGCAGGCCATGAAGGCCGAAGACCCGGCCCGGTACCGCGCCTTCGCCGCGGATATCGGCGCCTACATCCGGCGGCAGCACGAAAACAGCGAAGAGCTTATAAAAAATAATTTTAAAGCCCTTTTTACGGACCTGGTCCTGAAAAAGGGCCTGCACAAGAGGACGGAGCTTATATTTTTGCTGATCGGGGACAAGCCGAACGAGCTGGTAGAGGACACGTTAAGCCGGAACAAGGTCCGCTTTGTCAGGCTGGACCAGGGTTTCTGCTTTAAAGAACCAAAAGAATGCAAGGTCCCGCTGGACGGCCACCCCTCGGCTTTCTACAACTTACAGACCGCCGCGCAGCTGGCCGCGGCTATCGAGGGCCTTAAGAAATGAGCGCCCCCGCTGCCCGCTGAAAAACCCCCCGCAGCTTTCGACGAGGCCGCAGCCGCGGCACCCGGCCCCGTGGTGTCTTTTCCTGACCGGCGCCGTGGAAAGGACTTCGCGCAAGCCGGCGGCGCCCAGTGGCCCGCCGCGCTCCACCGTTATCCGCGGGCTCCAATGCAGGTCGTTGGAAAGCCCGGCAAAGGCCCCGAGCGCGCAGGCGGGCACGCCGAAGAACTTCAAGATCTTCCCGCGCCGGGCCGCCACCGCGGCCAGCTTCGGGACCAGCGCCGCGAATTCCCGCAGCTCCACCGCCAGCCCGGCATAACCGGCGGCGGCCCGCCCCTCGGGCGCCGGGTACGAGACCATCAGCTGTTTTACGGCGTCCATCCCCCCCAACCAGTTCAGAATGCGCGGCAGTTCCCGGAAATTATCCTTCACGGCCAGGGTATTGGTTATCAGGAAGAACCTTTTTCCCGCCAGGGCGTTGATGTTCCTGAGCGCGGCCACCGTCAGAGAAAAGCTCCCCGGGGTCCGGGTAAGGGCATCGTGCGTGCGGCTGCCGGCCCCGTGCACGGACAGGATCATCTCGTTCAGCGCGGGCAGATTTTTTGCGGCGTAGCGCGGGTCGGCGAAAGCGCGGCCGTTGGTGGTCAGGGAGGTTTTATACCCGAGCGCCGCGGCCAGCCGCAGGATGACCGGCAGGTCCTTCAGGAGCGACGGCTCCCCGCCGGTAAAGGCGACATAATTGACCCCCTGCGCGCGTTTGTCCCGGAGGATACCGGTTATTTCCCTCAGCGAAGGGTTCTTGCCGCGGAATCTTTTAAGCCGGTTAGCCTCGCTGCAGAACACGCAGTTGTTCCCGCATTCGTAGGAGATATGGAATTCCAGGCGGTCGGCTTTAAGGGTCATTTTACGAACCTGAAGTACGAGTCCACCTTGAGTTTACCGCCGGAGGAAACGCCGGCCCCGCACAGCGTCGGGAGCAGGCGCAGGCCGGCGCGCCGGGCCAGCTTCAGGCAGGAGGAAACGAACCCGACCCCGCGCGGCAGGCCCAGTTTCGCGTACAGCGCGCAGATCTCGGCGACGGCGGCGGCCGGGTCTCCGGCGCAGCCGGGCTCGTAAACCTTGTAGATCTTGGAGCCGCCGCAGGACAGCCTTTTCATTTCATAATAGAACCCGCGCGCTTCCCGGTCCAGGCTGCGCATGGCCGCGCGCTGCTGCCGGGTAAGCCCCGCCGCCGGCAGCGAGTCCCGCCTGAAGTACAGTTTCAGGTCGGTGGCGCCGCCGGGAAAGAGGTCCAGGGCGATTATCTCGGGCGCGGGAGCGGCTTTAACGCCGCGGCCGCCACCGGCCAGGGCGCGCACCCTGCCGCGGAAGCCCCTGTCGGCGAAGGCGCTTCCGAGCCCCGGCGCCTCCTCCAGGTAAAGCTTCAGGACGGGGACGACGAGGCCCGCGGGCCATTCCAGGGCGGCGGTGGTCTGGAAACCGCCCTTCAGGGCCTTTCCCAGCTTCAGGAATTCCGAAACGGCCTTAAGGTCGTACCCGGCCCCGAGCGACTTTTCCAGCCACGGCGCGAAAGTCCCCAGCGCGCCGCGGCGCAGCGAATCGTTAACGCTGAACCGCACGGCGCCGGGGCCGGCCGAAGAGAACGAGACATCCGCTGTCTGCCTGCCCTCCGCGCCGCCGCAGGGAAGCCGCCGCAGGATAGCCGGCAGCTCCGCGGCGGCCGTGCGGGCGCCGTTCTCGCGCGCGATAGCCAGCACGGCACGTTCAAAGAATTCAGCGGAGGGCGCGGGGCTCACCGCGCTCTCCCGGGCAGCTCTTCGTGGAACCACGCCACCTGCCGCAGCAGTTCTTTTTTGGCGGCGGGCAGCACCGCGGCCCGGCCGATACCCAGACCCTGCGCGCAGACGAACCGCACTTCGCCTTTAAGCCCGATGAACTGCAGGGCCGTGGACAGCGAATCTTCCTGCACGCTGTGCATCTCCCCGGCCTCGCCGTACATCCCGTCCCGGCTCAGCACGCAGCAGATCTTGCGCGGCTCCAGCTTGTCGTTCAGTTCGTAGAACAGGCGGCTCGCCACCAGTTCGAAGAACGCCTTCAGCACCGCGGGGATAGAGAGGGTGTACATCGGCGTGGAGATCACGATCCTGTCCGCGCGCCGCAGCAGCGGGATGTATTTATCGGTAAGCGCCACCAGCCGCTTCGTCCTGGCGGACAAGGCGAAGAATTCCAGCCGGTGCGCTATAAAGTCGGTGTATTCCGCGTTTATAAATCCCATCGGCTCGCCGGCCAGGTCCAGCCTGGTCACCTCGCAGTCCGGGAAGGCGCGCGCATAGTTGCCGCAGAAATATTCTCCGAGGTCTTTCGAGACCGAAGTGCCCGCGGGCCGCGGGCTCGCGCTGATATGGAGCACCCGCTGCTTGCGGAAAGAGGCCGGGGCCAGCTTGCCCTCTATCTTTTCCAGCTCTTCCGCGCTTTCGTCCTCCGCCGCCAGGCACAGGTCCACGAAGGCGTCGTTGACGCGCAGCTCCGCTCTGAAAGCGGCAAGCAGCCTGGCCGACAACAGCGCGGTATTTCCCCTGGCGCGCTGCAGGTTATCGATGGAAAGGAATTTTATCAGGCCCTGGTATTCCGGCAGGCGCGCCTCCGGCACCAATGGCCAGAGCTGGCCGTGAAGCCCGGTCACGCCTTTGGCCTTGAGCGCGGCGGCGTTCTCCTTGTACTCCGCGGTGCCGGGGAACAGGTACAGCGGGAAGGGGATGGGGATGGCGCGCAGCCTGAGGATGGCCAGGTAGATCCTGAAGATGGAGCGGAGGTCGTCGTGCGGGTAGCCTATAATAAAAGAGCAGTGCAGCCGCTTCACCGCTTTTTTCGCCAGCCTGTTCAGTTCGTGAACGCGCTTGATCGAGGTTATTATCGTGTAGGGCTTGCCGACCTTCCGGAAAGCGGCGCTGGTGCCGGTCTCGAAGGGGATGGTGAGGGTCCCGATGCGCGCCCCCGCCAGCTTCCTGATCAGGCTGTCTTTTATGCGGTCGGGCTGGAAGCCGAGCGAAAAATTAAGCGTCCCGTCAATACCGGACTTCAGGTACCTGTCGAGAAAATCCTCCAGGTGGTCCGGGAACATCAGCACGTTCTCGTCCCAGTTCCAGAAATCCTTTATCCCGGCGGCGGCCAGTTGGCGCAGCCAGCGCAGCGTTTCGGCGTTGTCGAACTTCACGGGCCGGCTGCGGCCGGCCACGCAGAACGAGCAGCTGTTGCTGCAGCCTTTCGACAGCTGGAAAAGCCCGTAGTCCTCCCCCGCTGCCGCCCCGAAGTCCGGCCGGCAGCCGTCCGCCGCGCCTTTCTCCGCGCTGAAAAGCTCGAACCCGGCCCTCTCCGCGCCGCCCGGAAAAATATCCCAGAAAGCGCCCCCCACACGCACGCGCGCCGACGGCAGGGCCTCCAGGCACGTCTTCTTGAGCGACGCTATCACGTCCAGGTCGAAAGTGTAGGGGGAAAAGGGCAGGTCGCACCACAAAAGGACCTCGCCGGGCCGGTCCTTTAAAAGTTCGGTCTTCAGGAACTCCTGCGGCCTGGAGCAGATCCCCATACTGATATCCGCGCCCGACCGGAGGCCCCCTTTCCGGGTCTTCCACAGGAACCGCTCCTTCGAGCGCATATTTATAAAACTGACTTTTTTGCCGCCGGCTTTCAGGTAACTTATAAAGCGCAGCGTCTCGATGGAGACCTGCTCCAGCGGGCACAACGGGGCGCCCGCGAAAGTGAAAGGCACCGCTATCACGGCCACCTTTTTACCCGGCAGATCCTTCAACTTGGTCATCAGGCCCGCCTTTTGCGCGGCGCGGTCACGCGCTCAAAAACCTTCAGGCAATAACCGCAGGCGGCGCAATTCTTCGCGCAGCGCGCCACCCTGGAGGCGAACCCTTTTGGGAAAAGGGAATTATCCAGATGCACGCTCTCGTCCTTGCCGTAATTTCCCGCCGACCCGCCCAGCAGTTCGCCCAGGTCGCCGGAAAATTTCCGGCTGAAATATGCGTTGTATATCTTGCGCAGCACGGAGGACGGCTGGGACCTGGCGATCAGCTTGAATTCGTCCACGACCCCGTTCTTTTCGTAAAAGCCGAGGTCCTCCGGCCTGATGAAAGGCCGCTTGAGGCGCTCGAACTTCCCGGCACCGCGATAAAAACAGCCGCCGGCCGCTTTCGACGCGGCCGCGGCCCCGGCGGACCGCGGGAACATCCCCGCCAGGTAATGGGCGTGCATGAAAACACAGTCGTAGCCGCAGCAGTAATTGGCCAGCAGCTTTAGCCTGAAACCGGGGAACTCGCGCTTGAGCCGCGCTATCCTGCGCAGCAGCGGCAGGTCCCTGTTCGCCTCCGCGGCCAGCGTCAGGGTCTGCGCCCCGGCGCGAAGCGCCTGCCTGGCGCGCTCCTCGGAATTCAGGTTCATAATGACCGAAGCGTGTATCCTGACTCCGGGAAGGGCGCGCCTGAAAAGACCGATGAACAGCGGGTCCGCCAGCGTGACCGAATCCGGCTTGAGGCGGCGCGCCGCCGCGAAGAGCGGGGCGAGACGCGTCAGGGCCAGGCTGGGGGAATTGCAGAGCAGGTTGGTGCTGACGCCCGCGGCGCGGCACAGCCCGGCCAGGGCCGGGACCGGAGCCCCGGAGGGCGCGCCGGCGGCCCGCACAAGATGATCGCTGGAGCCCCAGCGCCCGGGCGGCAGGGCGTAGTACACCTCCGCCACCTGTCCGGAGGCGAGCGCCTCTTTTACCAGCTCCAGATCGCCGTTGAACGGGATGGAGAATTTAGCCTTCATAAAGCCTTCCGTGAGCGCAGCGCCGCTATCCGCCTGCCGAAGCCCACGTTGTTCATCACGAGTTTCATGAACTTGGAACCGGCGTACGCGGTGGTCAGCATATAAAAATTATCGAACGGCGTGTTGCCCAGCGTGGGAACGCCCAGCTCCCCTTCAAAAACGGAGCCCACCCGGAACCGCTCCTTCATCGCCGCGAAATCCCTCTCGATGCACAGTCCCGTTTCCCGGTACAGCACGCCGTCGCAATCGCAGGAAAGCTCCGAGTTCAGCGCCACGGGCTCGCGCCGGACGGAGAGGGAATTGACCAGGCCGGTCCCGAAGCGCTTGAGGCTGGAGCGGTCGAGCGCGGCCAGTTCCGACAGGAACCGCGCGGCGTCCTTTTCCCGCCACAGCGACCCCAGCGAATAATTCACCTGCACGGCCCGGTGGCCGGCGGAGGCCAGGTACTCGTAGTTGCGGCGCATGCGGCCCAGGCTCTCCGGAGTAACCACCATAATCACCTTATATTGTATATCCCGCTTCCGGAGGGAATCAAGGCCGGCTATCACTTTTGCGTGGTCGCGCAGGGAATTCCCGGACAGGGACCGGCGGCCCCGCAGGTGTTCGCCCTCTTCCCCGTCGCAGCTTACCTCCACGTTCACGCCCCGCTCCTCCAGAAAATCCAGTTTCTCCCCGTCCAGCGCGAGCCCGTTGGTGGTCACGCCCAGCCCCACCTGTTTCCCGGAGCGCGCGGCGCGCAGTTTCAGGTGATCGCAGGCGCGGGAGAGGAGGCCGAAGCGCAGCAGCGGCTCCCCGCCGAAGAAATGCAGCCACAGCTTGTCTTTGCCGCAGGCGAGCAGCAGGTCGCAGGCTTTTTTGACCACCGGCATGGTGATATCCGCGGGGTATTTGGCGACGGTGCAGTAGGAACAGCGCAACTGGCACGAATGCGTGAGCAGCAGCACCAGCCTGTCCGCCGACGAGCCGCTCAGCAGCCACATCAGGTCCTTCCCGGGCTTTCCGCGCGCCGCTATCTTTTTATAGATCTTCTCCCGGTACCGGAACCACCGCGCAAACCAGGCGTCCGGCGGCCCGCCGGAGCACCCGCCGCGCAGGTTGTGCAGGTTGTGCTCCCACAGCAGCTCGTACAGACAGCGGTCGGCGAAAGCCAGGAAGTTGTACGGGGTCAGCGAGCCGCCTTCTTCAGACGAAGGGGGCCACAGCGCGCCGGAGGCCCGCGCCGCTCCGGGCGGGAGCGCCCAGGCTTCGCCCCGCACTTCCACGCGCCCCGAGAGGCAGTCTTCCAGCATGGAATCCACCAGGTCTTTAAGGATGAGCGTTCTGGCCTTCATAACGCGGCAAGCCTCGACAGAGCGGCCGGCAGCAGCGCGGCGGCTTCGCGGTCCGCCGGGATATCCCCGCCGGCCACCGGGTAATCGTATTCTTTAAAACCCGGGACGGCAAGCGTCCGGCCGGCGCTCAGGCAGCGGGCCAGGCCGGCAGCTTCCGCCCTGTGGCGGCTGGCCGTGCCGTAAAAAGAGTAAAGCCCGGGCGTGACCGGGCGGAGAATATCGAAATACCGCGGGAACTCCCGCCTCAGCGCCGCTACGGCAGCGAGGTTTTTACGCAGATCGGACGCCCTGGTGAAAACATTGGACAGTATCAGGTGGTGGCCCTGCCTTATCTTCCTCTCCGAAAGCGCCGCCGCTACGGCCTTTATCTCTTCGTACCCGTACCCTTTGCCCAGGGTTTTCAATTCCCCGTCGGAAAAGTTCTCGGTGCCTATGAAGATGTCCGTTTTCTCCGCCGCGGCGCCCTCCGCCGGCCGGAAGAAAGAACTATCCAGCCGCTTCAGGAAGGAAGCATCCGGACGGCCGCGTTTAAAGAACGACCTTATCCCGGTCTGCAGGAACCCCGTAAAAAGCCCGCGGCGTTTTAGCAGCGCCAGGATCTCCAGCGCCCTCTCCCTGTCCGCGAAAAAATCATCGTCGTAAAAACCCAGCCCGTAACAGCGCGCCGGGGCGCCGGCGCCGAACAGTTCCCCAACCCGCTGCTTGTACGCCCGGAACCACTCGCCGGCCCTGGCCGGGGAAACGCCCCTGAAGCGGCCTTTGCCGAGGGAAACGCAGAAATTGCAGGAATTCAGGCAGCCGCGTGAAAGATACAGCGCCCCCCCCTGCGCCACGTCCCCGCGCTCAAGCAGCCCGAAATCCAGCGTTGCGGCGTCCAGGTCCGGTTCGGAGTTGGTCTGGCCCGTCCCGGAAAGAACGAGCCTGGAGGCGTCGCGGTAGATGAAGCCGCCCAGCCGCATAAGCTCCCTTTCGGCGGCCGCGTCAGGCTCCCCGGCGCCCAGGATGCGAACGGCGCGGGGGAAAACGGTTTCCCCGTCGCCTCTTACCAGCAGGTCGGCGGACGGCATATGCGCCAGGACGTGGAAAGGGTGCAGCGACGGCATTATGCCGCCCACGGCCACGCGGCACGAGGGCAGAACTTTCTTGACGAAACGCGCCAGTTTCTCGGCGCCGGTGAAATAGGACTCGGACAGCGTCAGCGCCGCGAAGGCGATATCGCGGTTGGCGCGCAGCAGCCGGGCCAGTTCCGCGCCGCCCTCGAAGTTGTCGCCCGACACGGAAAGCTTCAGTTCCGAGAATACCGGGCGAGCCCCGGCCGCCTTGAGCGCGGAGGCCAGGTACCAGCTGGCCTGGTGCAGCGACGTGGAAGCTTTCCCCGCGCAGTTCAAAAGCGACCGGAAGAGAAGCACTTTGGGGCCCGGCCGCCGGGCCGGGCGGGCACGGCCGCCGCGGCCGGGAGCCGCCTTGGCGGGCGCGGCGGCGGCGCGGCGCGCGACCGAAGAAAAGAAGCCGAGCATTTCCGCGCGCGGCATACTGCCGTACCGGCGCGGCCCCAGCCGGACGCGCCTGCAGACGCGACCGCCGCGGTCTTTAAAGGCGCCGAAGCTGTCCGCCCCGGCGCCGTCCAGGTCCAGCTCCGCGCAGGCGCCGTTCCAGCCGGGAACCGCGCCGAACGCCTCCAGTGCGCTCTCTCCCAGGCGCAGGCCGAGGGGCGACATCGTTACGCCGCCGCCGCGGATAAGCAGGCTTGGTACGGTTTCAGTTCTCATTTTACGGGCCGCTTCTTTCCGGCGGCGCGGGGAAAAGGCGTCAGCGCCCGGAAACCGCGCCGGATCACGTAGTGTATGTCCGCCCCTTCGCACTCAGCCGCCCTGGCGCAAGAGCGGCAGGCGGCTCCTTTCACCGTCATCCGGTGTTTTATGAAAAATTCACCGATGGCCATTATGTCCGCCGCCGCCGCTATCCCGCCGCGGGCCGGGCGGCGCGGCGCACCCGCGCAAAGCGCCGGCGGCCGCGGCCCGAGGCCGCCCTTCGCGCGCAGCTCCTTCAGGTCGGCGCAGAAAAGTCTCAGGACGCAATACCGGCACCTGCCCCCGGAGCAGGGCGGCTTATCTCCGGCGCGCAGGAAAGCGGCCAGCATTTCCCGGCGGCCGTATATTTCGTCTATCAGTTTGGAGGGGTTTTGAATGAACTCTTCCCTCCCCTCGAAAATGGCGCAGGGGAAGCGGTTGGTCCAGATATGGGTGCCGGGTACGGCGGCCCAGGCGAAAGCCCTGTCCAGCGCGGCTTTCTTCTTAACCGGGTCATAGTTAAGGCGTTTCCAGTTCTCCCAGGCCCGGCCGAACGGCATCACCTGCAGCAGGTCGTACTCGCGCACTCCCATATGGTAAAGCAGGCGGATGATCTCGCCCAGCTGGTCGACGTTGAGCCTGTTCACCACCACGTCGCTGCTGACGATAAGGCCCGGCGTCCGTACGGCGGCCGCTATGGCCGCCACGGTCTGCACGAACGCGCCCTTCGCGCCGACGAGCAAGTCGTGCTGCGCCGGGGTAGCGCCGTGCAGCGAAAAGGTTATTTCGGACAGCCCCGCCGCCGCCGCCCTGGCCAGCAGGTCCTTGTAGCAGAACATCCTGCCGTTGCAGATCGCCTGCACGTGCGTATAGCCCAGCCTGGAGGCGAGCCCCGCTATCTCGACGAATTGCGGGTGCAGCAGCGGCTCGCCGCCGCTCAGCACGGCCCGGCGGCAGCCCTCTTTGAGACCGTCGCGCAGTTCCCGCGCCACCTCGCCAAAAGAGATGAACGAACCGTCCTGCGCCGCGTCGTCAAGGCAGAAGAGGCACCGGTTATTGCAGGCCCTGGTAAGCCGCACCCACTTTCTTTTCTCCAGGGCGTGATGTTCGCAAGTCTTACGCATATAGCCCGTCGCCCATTATGCTGTCGGCGGCAAAAGAAGCGGCCACCGCGCGCAGCCCGAAAACCGCGACCAGATCTTTTTTAGACACGACAGCGCCTCCTCCGGAAGAGGGAAGGGGGCCGCGCAGAAGAAGCCGGTCGCGCAGCCTGCCCGGCATCGCGGCCAGGCAGAGGTTGGAACCGTATATTTTCCCGTCCACGTCCACGGCCGGCCCGTCGTTAAAAAGCGGCGCGGACCCGGTGCGCACGGCGTTCTCCAGCACCAGCCCGTTTTGCCGGACGCAGGCAGCGAGATCTCTCGCCGTCCTTTTCAGCGCGCCCAGCTGCGCGGGCGACCAGTCGCGATAGTAGGCCGGCAGCAGGTTGACGCGGGGCCGCGCTCTTTTCGACAGCCCGGCTATGCGCCGGAGCAGCGCGACGGCCTCCCCCTGCGCGTCCGGCAGAACGCACAGGTTCCAGATCAGGTTGGGCAGGCCCAGGAAAGCTTTTTTCACGCCGAAAGACGCGTTAACGTTCAACTGTATCTCCGGGCGCGCGCGGAAATAGGCCAGCCTGGCCCCGTCCAGCAGCAGCCCGTTAGTCCCCACTTCGAAAGCCGACGAGAAACCGAGGGAGCGCAGATAAGAAACACCGAACCGCACCAGCGCGAAATTAAGAAGCGGCTCCCCGCCGAAGAATTTGACAAGTTTTACTCCGGGGAAGGCCCGCAATAATCCGCGGGCGGCCTTTTCAAAGACCGCCCGCGGCATGTTCTTGTTTTTTATTTCTACCGGGCAGGCAGGGCAATGCGCGCCGCACCTGCGGGTTACGATGAAAGTAACCGCCCCGACGCTATTCACCGAACGAGGACGCGTCGCCGCCTTCGGAACCGCCTTCGGAGCGCGGAGCGCCGCCGCCGGTCACCGCGGCCCTCACAGGCCTGCGCCTCAGCTTATTGGAGCAATACAGCCCGACCAGGTCTTCGTCAATTCTCTTACAGCCGTTCCCGGCAAAAGCTTCATAGAGCCAACTGCCCCTGCCCTTCCTGACGCCGGTCACGATATCGGCGTAGAGAAGACAATCCTCTTTGCCCACGCCCTTTAATTCGGAACAGGCGGAAGGGCCGGAGAGATACAGGAAATTCTTCTCCCAGCGCGAGTCGGGTTTAATGCGCCCCACCTGGCTGCGGCATTCCTGCCGGGCGGCTCCGGAAAGGCCGGAGCAGATGGCCCCATCGGAAAAAGCCCCGCCGGACAAGCCGCTGCCGGATTTCACACTTTTGAGGATAGCCGCCCCGACGGCCTCGCACACCTTCTGTATCTGCACGTTCTGCGGGCTCATCTTGGACATCGCCATGGCCTGGGTGCAGGCGGGGAGATCTATCTTCCCCTTGGCGGCCGTATAGATCATCCTGGAATTCACTATCCGGCTGCGGAGCTGGTCGGTGTTATTGCTCACGAATCCGCCGTAACTGTCGTCCCCCGTTAAAGCGGCATGGCACAGGCCGAAGTCCTTCGCGTCGTCGCCGCCCAGGCTCTGGCTGTAAAAAGCCACGATGCGCGGGAACTTCCTGTAGGTCGACATGCAGGCGTCCCTGGACATGTCCGGAGGGCCCAGGATCTCCGCCGGTTCGGGCCCCGTGGGAAGGTCCTTGAAGATGGCGGGGTCGGTCTCTCCCATAGCGTTGCCCGACTGCGGCATCTGTATGGGCGCGGAGACCGGCGCGGCCTCCTCTGCCGGCGCTTTCATGGCCACGTTCGCCTGCGTGGGGGCGGCGCGCTCGCTGGCCCATTTCATCGCCAGCATTCCGCCCATGAGGCAGATAACCACGGCTAAAAGCAGTTTATTTTTATTTGTCATAAGACGTCAGACCCGCCCGGGACCCGGGCGGGATCGGCGCTC
>MGUK01000071.1 GCA_001799995.1 Elusimicrobia bacterium GWF2_62_30 | reverse complement strand
CCCAAAATTTAAAAACGCCCGATTTCCCCGCCGCCGCGCCTTGCGCGGCGTTGAACTTTTGCAGTTTTTCCCACGGAGATTTAAGTTTAAAAGAAATCCGGCAGGTTTCTATTTTTCACATACTTCGTACTTGCTATAATATAGCTATGGGGATGAAGCGAAAAGTCGTTAAACTCATAAGAACTACCAAGCAGGAGGAACCGTTTATTAACGCCTCCCCGTCGCAGCGCATTTCATTCATCTGGGATTTAACCGCCGAAGTGTGGGGCATGAACGGGTCCAAAGATGCTGAACGAAGACTACAAAGAAATATTACGCGCCTTATCCGCAACTAAAGCGCGTTTTCTAGTAATTGGCGCCTACGCCATGGGAGCCTACGGCTATGTGCGCGCAACCGGGGATTTTGATATCTGGGTTGAACATTCTCCTGAAAATTCCGCAAAAGTCTACAAAGCCCTGAAGAAGTTCGGGGCCCCTCTGAGCCAAATCGCTCCCGACACCTTCGCAGCCGAAGGAGTTGTTTTCCAGATCGGCGTGGCCCCGCGCCGCATAGATATTCTGACCAGCATAGATGGAGTTTCTTTCAAAATGGCCTATTCCGCGCGTGAAGAGTTCAGAATCGAAAGGATAAAAATTCCGCTGCTTTCAAAGGCCGACCTGATAAAGAATAAATCTTCTACCGGCCGGGCCAAAGATAAATTGGACGTAAAAGAGCTTCGCCGCCGCCACTAGCCAGTCTTTTGTTTAGGGCGCGGGGGCTGCGCCCTCACGGCGAAATCCGTTACCGCCCTGGCCTTTCCTTATTTTCTTCGCGGTTTCCGCTACTAAGCGGCAAGGGGTGGAGCAGCAGCGACACCGCAGTGCAGTGCGGGGCTGCGCTGCGTGGCCACGCCTGCGACGACATCTCGCGGATAAGATCCACCTACCGCAGATCATAAGTAATTCATAATGTTTCCTCGGGATGTTGCTCAAAGTAGGTTATCACTGAGGCCTGAAAATCACCCCAAATTTCGAGTTTGCCGTTTTTCCCCGAGGCGGCCGCCGCCGCAGAATTAAATTTCCACAGCCCCAACAATACCCCGACGAATCGCCCTGCTTGAACGCAGGGCATTTTTTCATAAGCAAGCGTTGACCGCCATCAGCGTAATCTATACAATTTACCTTGGCCTGGCATGGGGGGAATCAAGAAGCACTACCAGCCACCTTAGCCTGTAATTATGGAAGAAGCCGCTGAAGAATTAGGGAAAGCGTTCGACCGCGTTCCTGACCTTTATGATACGCATCGCCCGGGCTATCCCGAAGAGATGATACAGGAGGTTTTGCGTTTCTCTAACATCCCGGAACGCGGCAGCATCCTGGAGATTGGCTGCGGAACAGGGCAGGCCACAAAACCCTTTGCCGAGCGCGGCTATACCATGACCTGCCTGGACCCCGGCCCCAACACCGCCGAGAAAGCACGGCAGAAATTCAGGCATTGCCCGAACATAATCATAGTTACCGCTACTTTTGAGTCGTGGCAGGCCGCCCAGATGTACGACCTTATCATCGCGGCCACGTCCTTCCACTGGGTAACTCCAGGGCTCCGGTTTACCAAGTCCGCCGAGGGACTTCGCCCCGGCGGGACGCTGGCGCTCTTATACAATTCCCATGTCGCTAAAGATTCGGGCTTCTTTCTGGAAGCGCAGGCCATCTACGACAGGATAGCTCCGGGTCTGCGCGCAAAAAAGGCCAAGCCTTCAGGGTCGCCCGCGACAGAAGCGGGAATGGAACTGTTCGATAAACCGGTGCTGAAGTATTACGACTGGGAGAAACAGTTTTCTGCCGAAGACTATGTCAGCCACCTGGCCACCTTTTCGGACCACATCAGTCTTCCGGGGACGCAGCGGGACGAACTGTTCCGGGAGCTCCGCGCGCTGATCAACAGCAAATATAACGGCAGGGTCGCCAAGTGTTATAAGTCAGAACTCGTAATGTACGCCAAGCCGGCGACACGATTTAAAGCATGACGCGCTTATGTTTCATGCAAAGTTAACCAATACCGAAACTGGAATAAATCGCAATGATAACCGGCCCTGCCAAATGGCGCGAACCAATTATAGACCCTTTCATAATTCCATTTACAAATGGCCTGACCCTGCATAAGATAGCTGGCTATCCGCATGCCGGAAACGATGTGTTCGCGTGCAGTGGTTCGCAGCACGACAGGGAAATAGACTTCTACCTCAAGATCTCACGGCACTGCGATGCGGATCTCTCAAATGAAGCCGCCATTTTAGTGGAGATGCGGCGCTTCGGCCTGCCCGTACCCCGCGTGTATTCCCAGGGAGAACATAAAGGAGCCGCGTATCTGGCGCTCGCCGCAATGCCAGGAGAGCGTTTGTCGGCGCTGCTCAGCGGCGGCAGTTCCCGGCACTACCGGGAAAGACTTCCCGAACTGCTTTTTGGTATGGGCCGTATGCTCGGGCACATTCACTCACTTCCTCTCTTGTGGCGCCCGGTCAAATTGCGGCGGCAGCACGGTCTGCCCAAACTCTCCGGAGAAAATCCGCTATTCAAGGAACTGCAGCCGGTTCTGAAGTGGCTTGAAGGCCACATTCCTGAGCGGTCAAAGAGTGTCTTTGTTCATGGCGACTACCACTACGCGAACGTGCTATGGGAAAATGAAGAAATATCCGCGGTCCTGGACTGGGAACTTTGCGGCGCAGGGTGGCGGGAATTCGACCTGGCTTGGGCCACTATACTCCGACCCTCCCAGCAGTTCTTAAAAACTGAAAAGGAGGTTGAAGCCTTTCTGGGCGGGTACCGTAAAGCCGCGCAGTACGACGCCGAAGCCCTCCGGTGGTGCCGGAAGCTCGGCTACTGTCATTTTCTCAACAATAAGGGGACCTGGCGTAAAAAAGAATACCAGGAGGCTGCCCTTTCCGCATTGGAGCGGGAGTCTTGATAAGCATACTTGATATAATTCCGGTATGCCGGGCGCGAAAGAACGTTAGACTGTTGGTGGTGGAACGCTATGGGTCATTCTTTGAACATCTTGACGGATATAGGCCTGGGGATCATTTTCGCCGCCGGAGCGTCCCATCTCGCCAGGGTGCTGCGCCAGCCGCTTATCCTGGGTTATGTCCTGGGCGGGATCCTGCTTGGCACGCACCTGGGGTTCGGGCTTATATCGGACGAAGCCAGTATCGAGATCATCTCCGAGATGGGGCTCATTCTCCTCCTGTTCATCATCGGCCTTGAGATCAACCTGCGGGACCTGATGCGGATGGGTAAGACCATGTTCACGCTGGGCTTAGTGCAGTTCGCGGCCTGCGTGATCCTGGCGCTCGGCTTCTTCAAGGCGTTCGGCTATGCCAACGGCGGGGGGAAGTTCGACCTCCTCTACCTTGCGGTGGCGCTGGCGCTCAGCTCCACGCTTGTCGTCGTAAAACTGCTCAACGACAAATTCGAGACCAGCACGCTGGCGGGGCGGCTGACCATCGGCATACTGGTGCTGCAGGATATCTGGGCCATCATTTTTATGGCGTTCCAGCCCAACCTGCTTAACCCGGAACTGGGCGGCATCCTGCGGTCCTTCGGGCAGGGGCTGGTGCTGGTGGTTATAGCTTTCCTGGCCAGCAAGTTTATCCTGGCGCGGCTTTTTCACGCGGCGGGGAAATTCCCCGAGCTGGTGCTGCTCAGCTCTACGGCCTGGTGCTTTTTCATCTGCGGACTGGCGGAGCAGGCGGGCCTCTCCAAGGAAATGGGCGCGCTCATCGCCGGCATGAGCATAGCGGCGTTCCCTTACGGTACGGACGTCATCTCCAAACTGACGGGCGTGCGGGACTTTTTTGTCACCCTATTCTTCGTAGCGCTGGGGCTAAAGGTGCCGCAGCCGTCCTGGTCGGTGCTCGGCATGTCGTTCGTCATCGCCGGGTTCGTAGTGTTCAGCCGCCTCCTGTCCCTGGTCCCAACGGCCAGGCTGCTGAAAACCGGGGTGCGCACCGGGTTTCTCACCGCCATAAACCTCTCCCAGATAAGCGAGTTCTCGCTCGTTATCCTGGCGCTGGGGGCCGGGTACAAACACATCACGCCCGAGCTGCAGTCGCTGGTGCTCACGTCGATGCTGCTGATGTCCGTGCTCTCCACCTACCTGATCCACTTCAACGACCGGCTGGCGCGCTGGGGCCTGGGCCTGGTTTCCAGGCTGGGGCTGAAAGATTCCGAAGACACTACGGTAGAAAGCGAAGCCGGCGGTGAAGTGCGCGACATTGTGATCCTTGGCTGCTTCCGGGAGGGCATGGCGCTCCTGGACGTTATAGATAAGGAAGCGGCGGACATCAAGCCGCGCGTCCTGGTGGTGGATTACAATCCGGCCATCCGGGAGCAGCTGGAGGCGCGGGGCTACAAGCTGGCCTATGGCGACCTGGCCCACCCCCAGACCCTGCATCACCTCGGCATAGAAAAAGCCTCCATCGTCATCTGCACCATTTCCGACACTTTCCTGAAGGGCATCACCAACCTGAGGTTGCTGGCGCATCTCAAGGAGATGGCGCCGGAGGCCAGGTTCATAATGACGGCCGACGAGCCCGTGGAAGCGGGGAACCTGCGCAGCGCCGGGGCCCAGGATACCGTGCTGCCCAGCGTGCTGACCGGGGCGCACATGCTGCGCCTGATCAAGACCGGCTGATCCGCCTGAACTTAAATTTCACTTCCAGCCCATGCCCGAAGAAAAGAACATAACGTGGAAGCTGACAGCCTTTATCGCGCTGGCGGGCTGCCTGCTGTACGCGGCCTCGCTGCGCTTCGGCTTCTCCTACATGGACGACGAGATCCTGATCCTGGACCGCCTGAACTTTTTGAGCAATGCCGGGAACGTCCTTGAAGCGTTCCGGCAGGACGTTTTCCTGCAGCCCCGGGGCACGCTGGCCTTTTACCGGCCGCTCTTGACGCTCTCGTTCATGCTGGACGCGCAGCTCGGCGGCGCCGCGCCGTTCTTTTATCACCTGACCAACGTGCTCCTGCACCTGGCGGCCTCCGTCCTGGTGTTCAGGGTGCTGCTTAAGCTGAAGTACGGCACTGCGCCCGCTTTCTTTTTTTCACTGTTCTTCACCCTGCACCCCGCCATTTCGCAGGCGGTCTACTGGATCCCCGGCAGGAACGACCCCATGCTGGCCGTTTTCTGCCTGGCGGCGTTCCTGGCGGCGCTCAATTTCTGGGAGACCGGCAAAAGGCGCTACGCGGCCTGGCACCTGGTGTTCTTCGCGCTGGCCCTGTTCACCAAAGAAACGGCGGTAGCGCTGGTCCCGGTCTGCCTGCTTTACCGGATATGGATAGATAAGAAGAAACTAAAGGCCACGGGCCCGTTACTGGCTTCGGGCTGGGCGGCGGTCACGGTCCTGTATTTTGTTATCAGGCATTCCATCCTGGCGGACCCGCAGGACGTCGTCATCCAGGTACTGGGCGCGGCGGCCAACATCCTGGTGGTGCTGCCGTACCTCGGCAACATTCTCTACCCGGACCACCTCCCCGTCCTGGCCATGCATAGGGACATGCCGTTGCTCCACGGGCTTATAGCGCTTGCCCTGGTCGCCTGCGCGCTGGCGCTGTCAAAAGAAAAGCGCTGGAACAGGATAGCGTTCGGCTGCGCCTGGTTCCTGCTTTTCCTCCTGCCGTCCAACACTATTTTCAGGCCGTACTTTATGGCGCACAGGATGTACCTGCCCTTCCTGGGCGTGCTCATGGTCCTGCTGGAGATAGACTGGCTCAAGAATTTCAAGGGGAAAGGCGCGGCCATTCTGGCGGCGGCGGCGCTGGCGGTCTTTCCGGCGGTTACCGCCCTGCACGGCCGCAACTTCAAGGACCGCCTGAGCTACTGGCGCAACGCCGCCGCCAATTCCGCCTCTTCGGCCACGGCCAGGAACGGTCTGGCAATAGCCCTTGCTACCGCGGGCAGGTTCAACGAGGCCGAGGCCTATTTTAAAGAGGCCCTGGAGCTGGACCCGGGCTATTACAAAGCGCACGACGCCTGGGCCAGCTTCCTGACCATACAGGCCCGCTACAAGGAAGCCGACGAGCATTACCGGCAGGCGCTGCAGTTCGAACCGGAACACGCCAAGGTCTATAACGGCTGGGGCCTGCTTTTTGCCAGGCAGGGCCGCCTGGCTGAAGCTATCGAGCGCTATAAACAAGCGCTGCGGATCAGGCCGGACCTTGCGGAGGCGCATTATAACTGGGGGCGCGCCCTGGCCGGGCAGAACAAGCCGGAGCAAGCCGCCGAGCATTTCCGGGAGGCGCTGCGGCTGGATCCGGACTTGCGGGACGCGCACTACGAATGGGGCCTGGCCCTGGCCGGACAAGGCCGGGAGGAAGAGGCCGCCGCGCATTTCCGGGAGGCGGTATCGCGCATCCAGCCGGACGACGACGAGGCCTATAATAACTGGGGGGCTGTCCTGGCCAGGCAGGGCCGGACGGAAGAAGCCGCCGCGCTTTACCAGGAGGCGCTGCGGATAAACCCGGCCAACGCCGAGGCGCACCAGAACCTGGGGCTGGCCCTGGCCGACCTGGGCCGGTTTGCGCAAGCCGGCGCGGAGCACAGGGCCGCGCTGCGGCTCAGGCCGGGCTATGCCGAAGCCCACAACAGCCTGGGTATTGTCCTGGTCAAAGAAGGCAGGCTGGACGAGGCCCTAAAACATTTCCGCGCGGCGCTGAAGGACGCGCCCGGCGACGCAAGGGCGAAAGAGAACCTTAAAATAGTACAGGCGTTAAAAAACCGCCTGCCGCGGAAAATGACGGTTAAGGTTTAGCCCGGCTGTTACGCCTCAGCGCCGCCCGATAACTATTGTCTGTAGTCGAAAAAAAGCGCCCGCGGGCCGAAGCCGCGGGCGCCGTCTTAGCCCTTGATCCTTTTTACTTCAGCTTCTCCAGCTCCGGCCCCAGGGCGGCCAGCTCCTTCTGCACGTTGCCGTATTTCGCCTGGGGGCTGCCTTGCAGCGCCCTGGCCACCGCTTGCCGGCCGTTGAGGCCGGCGGGGGAACCGGCGCGCAGGGAACTCCAGGCCCTTTGCAGGGCCGCGTCCGCGTCGGCGCCCAGCGCCGCTTTCGCCTTGGCCAGGGCCAGCACGGCCAGGGCCTGGTCCGCTGTGGAGGCCTTCTTGCCGCCGGGCTCGGTGAAAGCGCCCGCGGCGTCCTGGCGGGAAACCAGCTGCCGCAGCAGCCTGGCCGAAGGGTTCTCCAGCAGCTTAAGCGCCAGCCCGGCTACTACGTCTTCCACCGGGAATAATTTCGCCGCCAGCTCCTTTACTTTGCCGGCTATGCCCTTACCTTTCGCTGTGCCGCCGGAAGCGCTATCGCCCGCAACTCCCGCATAACTGCGGTTGACGGATAACGAGGACGACGAACCCGAGAATTTCGCCTGGCTGTAGGCGCCGCGGCAGGAGAACGCGCCTGCGGAAGCGGCATACCCGACGGCGCCGCCGGCAAGCGACCCCGCCGCGCTGCCGAAGAACCCTTCGTACTGCGTACCTTCGGGCAGTTCAGCTTCAACCGGCACCAGCATGGGCTTTTTTCCGGCGGAAGCTGTGCTCTCGTCCACGGCCACAAAGGAAGTATAGCGCGTGACCAGCTTATGCTCCAGCGCCAGCCCGATGATGCGCTCCCTCGCGTCCGCGTCTTCCCTCTTCAGGCTCAGGCGCTCCAGGTCGGTTATCCGCGCCCTGGCCCACAGCGGCCCCATGGCGGCGTTGGCCGCTTCGGTCTCCGGCAGCTTCACGTTCACGGTCATCTTCCAGGGCTTGCCCCTCAGCTTGCCTTTGATGGTCACGGGCGCGCTGCCGCTCTTCACATACCTGGCGTGCAGCAGCAGCGGCTGCCCCGCGAACAGGTCCGGGATGAACTCGGGCGACAGGTCCCTGGCGTCGAGGCCGTTCCAGTCCACCGACAGGTCCGTCAGCACCGGGCGGGAGATCCGGTCATAGAACTTCTCTATAATTTTTTCCACCTTGTCCGCCTTCTCGTTCTGCCGGACGTACTGCACCGAGCCTTTGCCCAGCACCGCCATTTCCTCCAGCAGGTACCGGTTGGGGGAAGACCCCACGCCCAGCGGGAAGATGCGCGAATTATTGAGATGCTCTTTGGTGAACGCCAGGATCTGCGCTTCGTTGCCGATGAAGCCGTCCGTCATGAAGAGCACGATGCGCAGCCGCTCCGGGTCTTTGGGGAATTCCAGCACCGTGCGCAGCGCGGCCAGCATCTCGGTGCCGCCGCCGCCGGCCAGGGCGTTTATAGCGAAGCGGCCGCGCGCCACGTTCACCGGCGTATTGCTGAGCGGCTTTTCGAAGAGCAGCTGGTTGCCCGAAGCGAAGCTCATTATCTGGAAGGTGTCGCCGGGGTTCATGCCTTCCAGGCACTTCAGGGCGGTCTCCTTGGCGGTCTGCACCGGGAAGCCGTTCATGGAGCCCGACACATCTATGGCGATGACCAGTTCCTTGGGCGTGATCAGCGTAAGGGGGAAGTCCGCGGCGGGCTGCACCATAAGCGTCAGGTAGCCTTCCTTGCCTTCCTTGTGGGCCAGCACGGCGGCGGCCGCCATCTTCACGTCGGGCTCGTAGGTAAGCAGGAAGTCCTTATTCGGGATGCGGTCGCCTTCCGCCAGCGTTATCTCCGCCTTTGCACTGCCGCTGCTTACCACCGTAACCTGGTGCGAGGCGCTGTGGATGTTCTTTACCGCCACCCCCGCGTCGAGGGTCACTGCCACCGAGATGTCGCGCCCCGAGCGCTGCCCGGGTTTTACTACCGGGGGCGTTATCCTGGAGGCGTCGGCCACCTTGTCCGTATCTTCGGACCAGCCGGTGCCGCCCTTGCCGGCGCTGCTGCCGGGAATATAGCGCGGGCCGATGGTCATCGGGAAGACGAACCGGTATTCGCCGTGGTCGTAGGCCAGGTCCTGTATATATTTAAGGGTTACCCTTATCTCGTGGCCGGGGGGGATATTGGCCACGCTCTGCGTGAAGATGTTAGGCCGCTCCTGGTCCAGCAGCGCCGCGGTCTTGCCTTCGGCCCTGGCTTTCTCGTAGATCTGCCGCGCCTCTTCGCGCTTCTTTATCTGTCCCTTGATAGTCCGGTCCGCCACGGTCAGCGTCAGCTCGTTGACGGCGGCGTTCTCCGGCAGGGGGAACACGTAAACCGCTTCGATGGGGTCTTCCGAAGTGTTGCCGAACACCTGGGTGACCGTGACCTCGGCCACGAAGCCTGCGATGCCGGCCCGCACGTCGGTATGCTTTAAGGGAAGTATCCTGGGTTTATCCGTATCGCCGCCGGATACCACCTGGAGGGAACCTTCGCCGCGGTCTTCCGCCGCGGAGAGAACCGCGGAGGAAAGAACGAGCAGCGCCGCCGCGGCCGCCAGAGTAAGGAACATATTCAAGAGTTTCATACCGCCTCCTTTACCGTCCCCCGTTAGACACCGGTCCGGTAAAAAAGTTCCAAAGCCGTTCCGCAATTGATAAACTTTTATGGAACTTTTCGGGCTGGGCGGTGTCTAACCACGAGTAACGGAGGCGTTCTGAACGCGGAAGAGCTTTTTGAAAAGCATGCGGCCATGGTCTACAACCTTGCGCTCAGGCTGAGCGGCAACGCCGCCGACGCGCAGGATATAGCCCAGGACGCGTTCCTCCGGGCCATACGGGGCCTGGCCGATTTCCGGGAAGGTTCCGCGGCGGCCACCTGGCTTTACCGCATCACCGTGAACGTCTGGAAGAACCGGGTCCGGTCCGAGAAAAGGCGGTCTTTCTGGAAAACCTTCTCTCTCGACCGGGACAAAGACGAGGAGAGCGGCACGCCGGTATTGCAGATAGCCTCGCCGGAACCGCCGGCGGACGCGGCGCTGGAAAAGGCTGATGAAAAGGAAATACTCGAAAAAGCCCTTGCCGCCCTGCATCCGGAAGACCGCGCCATTTTGGTCATGCGGGAAATAGACGGCCGTTCCTACGAGGAAATAGCGGTCATCACGGAACTGCAGCTGGGCACGGTGAAATCGCGCATCTCGCGGGCGCGGGAAGAGCTGAGACAGAAACTGGGCGCGCTGGTACAAGACAATGGAACATAATACCTGCAGGGAAAATTTGTCGGCCTATCTCGACGGCGAACTGCCGGCGGACGAAAAGCTTTCTCTCGAAAGCCACCTGGCGGCCTGCGCCGATTGCAGCCGGGAGCTGGCCGAGCTGAAGAAAGTTTCCGCCGTTTTCAAAAAGAACGTAATGGAGCCGGTACCCTATTCCTTAAAAGACGCGGTATTCGCCCCGCGGGAAAGGACGGTTTTTTCGCGCTGGGCCAGGCCTGTAGCCGCTTTTGCCGCCGCCGGCGCGCTGCTAATACTCGCCCTGCCTACGTTGCGGGAGCAGAAACAGGCCTACTCCCCGGCGGTTTTCCAAGCGGTCGCCACCGGGGGGGCCGCCGCTTCAGCCGGACCTGGCCCGGCCGCTTTCGGGGCGAGACGCAATATCTCGGTCCCCGACCACGCCGGGGCCGCCGACGCCGCAGAGGCAGCCGGCTCTCCCAAATACGCAGCGCCGTCCTTCAGCAAGAAGGGCGCCTTTGCGCAGGCTAAATTCTCGGCCGCCGCGCGTTCGGCCACCGGGGCGGTACGGGGTTCCGCCTCGTCCCTGGCGGGCGGTTCGGACGACTTCTTCGGCGAGGCGGCCGGCCAGGGCGCTCTTGCGGCTGCCGCTAAACCCGCGCACAGCCCGGCGCAGCCCAAATGGGTGAACGACCTGATACGCCGGCACCAGCAGGGCCCGCGCGGCAACCCTCCTTATACTATCTGGCAGTACAGCTACAAAGGCGCCGAAGTATATTATCTCCCGCCGCAGTGCTGCGACCAGTACAGCGAACTTTACGACGCGAAAGGCGGCCTGCTCTGCGCGCCCGACGGGGGGATGGGCGGCCGCGGCGACGGGAAATGCCTCGATTTCTACGAGCTGAGAAAGAACGGCAGGCTGGTCTGGCAGGACGCCCGCGGCGCAAGATAAACCGGCATAAAAGGTCAGAATACCTATGATTATTGTGTTATAATTTTTGGGACGCAGCCAGAGGGCCGCCCGAGGTATAAATAATGGAGAATCCAGGTTTTTCCAGTCCCGCTGAAAAGTTGGTGCTGATAGTGGACGACGAGAAAGGCATACGGGAACTGCTGGAGATAGTAGTACGAAAAGAGGGTTTCAGAACGGAACTGGCCGAGGACGGCCCTGAGGCCATCGAGAAAGCCCGCAAGCTCTCGCCCGACATGATCCTGTTGGACCTGATGCTGCCTAAATCCGGCGGCTTCGAAGTTGTCCGGGAACTGCAGGCCGAGGAAACCGCCGGCATACCTATTATCGTCATAACCGGCCGCTTCATGGACCGCACTACCACCGAGATGATCAGGCAGGAAACCAATGTGCGGGAATATGTGCAGAAACCCATAAAGATGGCTTCCCTCACGGCCCTCCTGCACCAGCTCCTCAAGACCCGCCCTGTCATGCGGAAAATGGGCCAATAATAAATATGGAAATACTCATCACCAACGACGACGGCATCTACGCGGAGGGCATTTTTGCCCTGGCCGAAGCCTTAAAGAAAGTAGGGAATGTGACCGTAGTGGCCCCGGACACGCAGCGCAGCGCGGTAGGCCACGCCATAACCATAACCGACCCCCTGCGCGTGGTAACGGCCCGGCGCAACGGAAAGTTCTTCGGCTACGCGGCCAGCGGCACCCCGGCCGACTGCGTGAAGCTGGGCATCAAGGCCATAATGAAGAAAAAGCCTGACCTGGTGGTGTCCGGCATCAACCTGGGCGGCAACCAGGCTTACAACATACTTTACTCCGGCACCGTTTCCGGCGCTACCGAGGGCGCGCTGCTCGGCATACCGTCCATGGCCGTCTCCCTGGACACTTTCGTCAATCCCGATTTCCGCGGCTCGGCGGCCTTCGCGGCGAAGCTCGCAAAGCTGATGAAGACGAAGGCGCTGCCCCACGGGACGCTCCTCAACGTGAACCTGCCGAACCTGCCCGCGCGCCGGATAAAAGGCGTGCGGGTAACCACCCAGAGCCTCACCTGCTTCAACGACTGGTTCGACAAGCGCACCGACCCGCACGGCAACACCTACTACTGGATGACCGGGGATTACAAGCCGAAGGACAGCGACAAGAAAAGCGACCTCAACGCGCTGCGCGCCGGCTATATCTCGGTCACGCCCATCCATTTCGACCTTACCAATTACGCTTTCTTCGGCGAGCTGGAGAAATGGGGCTTATGAGGAAAGCTTTCCTATTAGCGGCGCTGCTGTTGCGGACCGTGCCGGCCGCGGCGCTGGAAGTGGTACAGATCTCGGGGCCGGGGGCGGGGGAACAGGCCGCCCCGGAGCCGGCCGCGCCGCGCCCGCCTTTCGCCGGAGAAGCGGACCTGCGCGAAACGCTCAAGTATCTTTCTATGGCGCTGGAATACGGCGACAAACTGCAGGCCGACAGGCTCGAGGACCTGGGCAAGGACGCCGCCAGGCTCACCGGCACGCTGAAAAAAGCCATAGGCCCGGAGCTTCTCAAAGAGGCGGCCGCCAGGGAGAAGCTGGCGGAGGACGCCCGCCGCAGCGCCGCCGCACAGAAAGCCCTGGCGGATTTCCGCTGGGCGCTGCAGGTAAACTACGGGGAGAACGGCGGCAAGTACCCGGAGAACCCGGCCAGCCTTGCCGGCGGCAAGCTTAAGCTGGTCCCGTTCCTGCTCCTGCCGGACCACGAACAGACTTCGGACATAAAAATATCAGATTCCAAAAAAAGCTACGCGGACCTGGGCAAGGCCGTCAACGACGACGGGGGCTGGCTGTACTTCTCCAACCCGGAGTCGGAACATTACGGTCTGCTGCTGATAAACTGCAGGCACAAGTCCCCGGCCGGGACCGAGTTCTATAAATACTGAGCTTTATGAACAGGACAGAACTGCGCAAAAAATACCTGGCGGCGGCCATTACCACCGGCGGCATCATTACGGCGATATTCGGGTACACGGTGGTGGTGGAGGCGCTGCGGCACTTTAACCACAAGCCGCCCATAGCCCCGCCGGCGGCTTACGCGCTCAAATACGTTTTCTACATTATGGGCGTCTCGGCCCTGGCGGCGCTGAAACTTGCCGCCCGGGTGCTGGACGTGAAAAAGCCGACCCCCGCCGAGACGGCCGCGCTCCTTACCAAGCTGGCCATAACCCGCGCCGCGGTATGCGAGCTGCCCGCCGTCTCCGGGCTGATACTCTTCATCCTCACCGGCTACTACGCGGATTTCTACCTGCTGGCGGTCTTCGCGCTGGGGCTCGAGATCTATCACTTCCCTAAACTGTCCGCCTGGGAAGAGCGCGTGCGCGGTGATTTCGGCCAGCTCACGGATTAACTTATGGCGAACATCGGCGAATACGAACTCATAGCGGTGATAGGCGTTTCCGAAGACGCTTCCAAGTACGGGCACAAGATCTTCCGCGATATGCTCAAGGCCGGCTACCCGGTGGCCGGCGTCAACCCCAAAGGCGGCTTCGTCCTGGGCAACAACATCTACAAAAGCCTTTCGGAGATGGACAAGAAACCCGACCTGGTCATAACCGTAGTCCCGCCGGCGGCCACGGAAAAGATAATAGAAGAATGCAACAAGCTCGGCATAAAGACCGTCTGGATGCAGCCCGGCTCCGAGTCCGACTCGGCCATAGCAAAAGCCGCTACCTACGGAATCAAAACCATCACGGCCTGCTTCATGGTCTTGAAAGGGATCTGGTGACACCGGAGGGACTGACCGCCCGGGACCTTGGCAAACCCGTTGCAGGAGGGGGGCCCCGCCGTAATTTCAGAAAGGCGGGGGGAACCCACGTAAGGGGTTCCTCTTCCGGGTTTGCAGAGGTCCCGGGCGGGCAGGCCCGGTCCATCTTGTGCGAGCGTGCCGCCACGGGGACCGGAACGCAAACCGCGCTCGGCACACCGTGCCTCGCTCATCCTCCGGCCTCGGCGCTATGCAAGCCTCGGCCTACGGAAGGGTTTGCTAACCCAGTCCCCGCGTCAGCCCGCAGGACAGCTCAATGATACAGAAGATCTTAGGACCCAAATACGACGCCTACGTGGAGTTCGTCCGCAGGCAGATGATCAAAGACCAGATAGAGGCGCGCGGCGTAAAAGACCCTCGCGTCCTGGCCGCCATGCAGAAAGTCTGCCGCCATTGCTTCGTGCCGGAAGACCTCGTCACGCGCGCCTACGAAGATTACCCGCTCCCCATCGGGCTCGGCCAGACCGTCTCCCAGCCGTATATCGTGGCCCTCATGAGCGAACTGCTGGAGCTCAAAGGCCCCGAACGCGTGCTGGAAATAGGCACCGGCTCCGGCTACCAGGCGGCCGTGCTGGCCGAACTGGCGGCGGAAGTCTGCACGGTAGAGATACACAAGGAACTGGCCCAAACCGCCAAAGCCCGGCTCGATAAACTGGGCTATACCGGCATCACCTTCTTTGCCGCGGACGGGGCCGCCGGCCGCCCGGACAAAGCCCCTTTCGACGCCATACTCGCCGCCTGCGCCCCCCTGGAAATACCCCCGGCCCTCACGGAACAGCTCAAAGACGGCGGCCGCCTGGTCATCCCCGTCGGCCCCGAAGGCGCCCAAAAGCTGGTAAGACTGCGCAAACACGGCGCGAGCATGACAAAAGAAGAGATCTGCAGCGTCAGCTTCGTGCCGATGCTGCTGAAAAAGCAATGACCGATACCCTCGCCTTCAAGGTGGCCTGGCGGCTGCTGCTCTACCCGGCGCTCATCCTGGCGGCCGCGGGCTTCGTCTTTTTCTGGATCTACGCCCATCCTAAGCGCTTCCTCTCCAGCATCGAGCCCGGCGCGCTCGGCCTGCTGGCGGAAGCGGTGAAACTGAAGACCGCCGACGGCGTAACCCTGGACGCCTGGTTCCTGCCGCATAAAACCAGCAGGAAGGCCGTCATCATCTGCCACGGCTACCCGATGGACAAGGGCGACGTGCTGCGGATGACCTCCTTCCTGGCGAAAGATTTCAACCTGCTGTATTTCGACTTCAGGGCCACCGGCCGCAGCGGCGGCTTCTTCTCCACCGGCGGGGCCCGGGAAGTGCGCGACGTGGACGCCGCCGTAGCGCACCTGCGGGACCGCGGCCTCGGCGAAGCGATCGGCGCCTTCGGCTTCTCGCTGGGCGGGGCCACCGTCCTGCTGTCCGCGAACCCGGCCATAAGGGCCAGGGTGACGGACGCGCCCTTCTCCGACTTGGCGGCGCAGATGGATTACATTTTCCGCGATTTCGGCCTTATCAGCAAACCCCTGCTGTTCGTGATGAAGGGCTGGAGCGCGCTGGTGATGGGCGTGAACATAAATTCCGTCAGCCCGGCGCGCAGCGCCGCGCGGCTCACGACCCCGGTGCTGATAGTGCAGGGCGACGAGGATACGCAGGTGCCGCCCGGGAACGCGCAGCTGATAAAAGCCGCCTGCCCGGCGGCGGAAGTCTGGCTGGTCAAAGGCGGCGTCCACGGCGGCAACCGGGACAGCGCCGGCGCGGAATACGAAAAAAGGATCTCCGCTTTCTTCGTGAAAGCGCTTAAGTAGAACGGAGCCGGAATAGAACGATGAACGCTATTATAACCGACAACCTGGTGAAGCGCTATAAGGAAGTGACCGCGGTGGACGGCGTTTCGCTGGAGATAAAGGAAGGGGAAGTGTTCGGCCTGCTCGGGCCGAACGGCGCCGGCAAGACCACCCTCATAAGCATGCTGGCCACGCTGGTGCGCCCCACTTCGGGCACGGCCAGGGTGGCCGGGCACGACATCGGCAAAGAGCCGCTGCAAGTGCGCCGGAACATCGGCATAGTCTTCCAGGAGCCCAGCGTGGACGACCTGCTGACCGCGCGCGAGAACCTTTACCTGCACTCCATGCTTTACGGCATGCCGCGCGAAACCATCCCCGGCATGATAGAGAAGATGCTCAAGTTGGTGAATCTGTGGGACCGGGCGGACAGCTTTGTGAAGACCTACTCAGGCGGCATGCGGCGCAGGCTGGAGATCGCCCGCGGCCTGATCCACGGCCCCAGGATCCTTTTCCTCGACGAGCCGACGCTGGGCCTGGACCCCGCCAGCCGCAAGGCGGTCTGGAGTCATATCCGCGAGCTGAAGGAAAGCCACAAGGCCACCATCATCCTTACCACGCATTATATGGAAGAGGCCGACCGCCTGGCCGACCGCATAGCCATCATCAACCGCGGCAAGATCATAGAGCTGGACACGCCCGAAGCCCTCAAGAGGAAGGTCGGCGGCGACCTGGTCTTCCTCAAAGGCGCTATCGACGAGGCCGCGGTAAAGGCGCTGCCCTTCGTAAGCTCCATGGAGCGCGAGAACGGCCGCTGGAAGATAGCCATCTCCGATTCGGGCGCCAACCTGCAGGCGCTCCTGAACGCCGGCGGGAAGATAGAGGAAGTGGAGGTGCGCCGCGTCACGCTCGACGACGTTTTCCTGAAGTTCGCGGGCCAGCAGATCAGCGACGACGCCGAAGAAAAGGCCGAGGGCATCTTTGAAAGAATAGCCGCGAACAAGACCACCAGAAAATGAACACGCTCCTGAACTTAAACGCCGTTTACGCACTGCTGCTGCGCGAAGCCAAGATCTACTTCCGCGAGAAGGAGCGCATTGTCGCCATCCTCGTCTCGCCGCTGCTGTTCCTCTTCGTGATGGGCAAAGGCATGGCCGGCGGCGTAAGCCCGGTGCCGGGTTACACCTACCAGCAGTTCATCTTCCCCGGCATCATGGCCATGGTGATACTGTTCACGTCGATAACGTACGGCCTCTACATCATCTGGGACAAGCGCCTGGATTTCCTGAAAGAAGTGCTGGCGGCGCCCATCTCGCGCGCCACGCTGTTCGTCGGGAAATCCGCCGGCGGCATGCTGGGCGCTATCATCGAGTGCGCGCTGCTGGTGCTGATAGGCGCCCTGCTGATCATACCCCTGACCACGGTAAAGATACTCCTGGCCCTGGCCGCGTCCGTGCCGGTATCCTATATGATCACCAACATGGGCCTGACCATAGGCGCCAGGATGAAATCCATGGAGGGCTTCGGCCTGGTGATGAGTTTCCTGACCTGGCCGATGTTCTTCTTCAGCGGCGCCCTGTTCGACCTGGCCACCGCCGCGCCTTACATCCGCGCCGTCGCCTATTTCAACCCTGTCACCTACGCCGTGGACCTGCTGCGCATCATCATGCTGGGCACCGGCTACTTCACGGCGTGGACCGACCTCGCCGCCATAGCCGCCTTCTGCCTGGCCAGCACCGTGGTGGGCGTGGCCGCTTTCGGCAAGCTCCAGCAGGAAAAATAACCCGGGGCGCGAAATAAAACCGGGCGCCTTCAAAAAGCGCCCGGTTTTATTTATTCGGCCTCCGCTTACTCTTTATAATTTGCCGCGATGAACTTCGCGAAATCGTCCCAGGCGCCGTCGCGGGACCAGGCCAGCTTGTCGTAGAGGGGATCGTAGTCCTGCGGTATGTAGATGGCCAGGCCGTGGCTGACCTTGTCCTGGGCCCAGTTGCTGATGACCAGGTCGGACTTGAGGCTGCGCATGACCTCCGCCCCCAGCGCCTTGAGCCGCTGGTTGGCAGTAGCGGCCCCCACCAGTTCCACGAAATCGTACAGGTCCTTGTAGGAAGGCTCGTCGCCGTAAATGCGGGCCTTCTTCAGGGCGTGGCGCAAGGCGCGGGGCTCGGCTTTGACGGCCTCGGCGGCCCAGGCGTCGAGCTTGGCGCGGAACGGGACCAGCTGCGAAAGGCGCAGCGCGGACTGCGTCATCGGCGCGCCTTCATTGTAGCCGCCGGCCTCGAAGAAGTCCCCGTAGGTGCTCACCGTATTGGCGGCGAATTCCTCGGCGCCCATCCAGGGCTTCGCGTTGAGCATGCCCAGGAACTGGGCGTAGCGCACCAGCACGCCGGGCTCGAACTCCTCGGAAGCGGTAAGGGCCTCGGCGTAGTCCTTCAGCTCATAGGCCACGGAGGCCATCTGCATATTGCAGCCGTCCAGCATCAGGAAGTTCACGCCGCCGGACGCCTTGAGCGCGGCGCCGATCTGAATGGTCGAGAATTCATGACCGGTCTCGTCGTCCAGCGAGAAGCCTTTGATATTGTCGAAATCGTGGGCGTTGACCGGGTCTACCGGCATCCAGCCGTTGCCGTGGTCCCACAGCACCAGCGCGTAGCGCCGGGCGGGATAAGCCCGCTTGGCCCAGTTGATGAAAGCGGCCAGTTCCTTCCAGTCGCCCATGTCGTACTTGGCGCGCTGCATCAGCACCGGGGAATTTATCAGGTTCGTGTCCTGGTCCTTCGTCACCAGGTAGCGGCGCACGCCGGTCCAGTCGCTCTCGGCGTGGTCGTCCCCTTCGTGCTGGCCGTTCATCCGGCCCATCTCCACCACTATCTTCACTTTTTCGGTGGAGCCGACCAGCTCCAGCTGGTTCATGTCCATCAGGGCGGAACTTTCCAGGTTGTTCTTGCCGTTTATGAAATAGAGCACGGTCCAGTCGGCCGCGGCGGGCTTGCCGGCGGCGGGAACCGCTGGGGCGCTGGCGGCGAGGGCGGCCAGGTCCGGCGGGAACACTGAAACCGGCGGCGCGTCAGCGCAGGCCGCCGGCGACGGGTTGAAGAGCGCGAGAGAGAAGGCGAGCGTTGAAAGCGCGCGGATGGATAATATCATGCCTTTATAGTCTACAGCGCCGCGGCTTGTTTGAAAGGGACCAAGGGCCTAGCCGGCGGACGTCTTTTGGCCCGGCGCCGGGGAGAACCTGGCAAGGAACCGCCCGAGCGCCTCTTTTTCCTCGGGCAGCACCAGGCCGGAGAACCAGGCTGCCGCCGGGAAAACGGCGAGGCAGCCCAGTTTAAGGGCGAAACCGCCCGGGCCTTGCGGCGAGAAAACATAGACGGGCGCGGCGCAGGCCAGCGCTACGGCGCAAAAGCCGGCCAGGCGGGGGAATTCGTACGGCACGGGGTAAAAGGACCGCCCGCGCAGGTAGATCAGGGCGGCCATCACGGCGTAGGAGAGCAGCACCGTCCAGGCCGCGCCGGTCATGCCGAACAGCGGGATGAACGCGAAGTTCCCGGCGATACTCACGGCCGCGCCGGCGAACGTGACGCTCATGATCACGGCCGTGCGCTTGGCTATTATCACCGGGGCCAGGAAATTGACGTAAACGCCGTTGAGCAGGTACGCGGCCAGGACCACCGGGACTATGGAAAGCCCGCCCCAGTAATCGGGGTGGATCAGGTTTATGCCGGCCAGCCGCAGGCGCGCCAGGTCCCCGATAAAGAACGACAGCAGCAGCCAGAGAAAAAGTCCCCCGGCGGTGAAGTAGGTAAGCACGCGGGCGAAGACCACCGGCGCGTCGGGGCGGTGGGACCGCTCGATGAAGAACGGGCGCCAGGCCTGGTCGAACATGCTGACTACCAGCATCATGAAGATGCCGAGCCGGTAATTAGCCTGGTACACGCCCACGGAAGCCGTATCGGAAAGCCGCAGCATTATCGGCCGGTCCAGCACCTGCACGGCCATGGCGCCCAGGCCCGCGGGCAGCAGCGGCAGCGCGAAAGCCGCCAGGCTCCTGAGCACCGGCAGGTCCACCCGCAGCGTAACCCGGGAAAATTCCGGAACCAGCAGCAGGGCCGCCGCGGCCGAGGAGATTATATTGGCCGCGAAGACGCTCTCGATGCCCCAGCCCCTGAATTTCAGGAAATAGACGTTGAGCGCCACGTTCACGACTATCGAGAGCGTGCGTATCCCCGCGAAGCGCAGCGGCCTGTGCGCCATGCGCAGGTCGGCGAAGGGGATTATGGTTATGGTATCGAGCAGCAGGATCGCCGCGGAATAATAGACCAGCCTGTAATTGCCCGCCCCGAGGCCCGAGGCCCCGGCCCAGAAGGGGGCGAAGGCGCACAGGCCGAGCGTCAGGAGCGCGGTGGTGGCGGCCAGGCAGATGAACGACGCCGGCAGGGCCTTTTCACGGTCGGCGTAATGCCGCATATAGGCCTGGTCCATGCCGTAATGATAGACGATGTTAAGGAAGGCGATATAGGAGAACACCGCCGCCACTATGCCGTACTCCGCCGGGACAAGGTAGTGGGTATAGAACGGCAGCAGGATAAAATTAAGCAGGCGGGCGCCGACCGTGGAGAGGCCGTAGATGAGGGACTCTTTGCCCAGCGCTTTGAGGTCTTTGAACATAAAAGGCACTTACAGTTTAGCAAATGACGACGGGCGGGCAAATATTATATAATCACTGGTAGCCGCATTGGCGGGAGGGGGATTATGAACGGATTTATCAAAGAGAACGCGCCCGATTGCATCAGCTGCCGGTTCAAGACGAATTGCATCTTCAGCCTGCTCGAACCCGCGGCGCAGAAAGCGTGGTCGGAAGCCAAGCTGGGCCGGAAATTCTCGGACGACGAGGAGATCTACCCCGAGGGACAGCACCCCGCCGGGATCTTCGTGGTCTGCAAGGGCAGGGCCAAGGTGATGTCTTCCGACGCGCGCGGCCAGCAGATGATAAACGCCATCCGCCACCCCGGCGAGACCTTCGGGCACATCGCGTTCTTCGCGGATACGGAATACACCTCCAACTGCCAGGCCATGGGCGACACCGTGCTTTCTTTCGTGGGCAAGAAGCCCCTGGAAATCCTGCTGGACACCTGGCCCAAGACCTACAAGCTCTTCCTGCACAAGCTCGCCGGAGAAATGCGCTCGCTGCAGCACAAGCTCAAGGACACGGCCTATAAGCCGGCCCGGTCCAAAGTAGCCCGGGCGATGATCAATGCCGTTTCCTTCAAATCCAAGAACACCCCCAACCCGGCGATACACGGGCTGAAGCGCACGGAGATAGCGGAGATAACCGGGCTGGCGCTGGAAACCGTGGTGCGCACGCTGCAGGACATGGAAAAGCGCGGCATCATCAAGCGCGAGGCCAAGTGCATAAGGATCCTGGACCACGCCATGCTCTCGAAGATCGCCGACCCGCACGCCCGGAAATAACCCGGCGCCCGACGGGCACGCAAATAAAAAAGGAACGGCTCAAAACCGTTCCTTTTTTATTTGCGCGGCCGCTCGCTAATTGGTGCCGAACATCCTGTCCCCGGCGTCGCCGAGGCCCGGGACTATATAGCCCTTGTCGTTGAGGCCCTCGTCCACGGTACCGACATAGATAGGCATTTCGGGGTGCGCGGCCGACAGCCGCTTTATGCCCTCTTTGGCCGCTATCATGCAGATGAAGCAGATGTGCCTGGCGCCGCGGCTTTTCATGATCTCCACGGCTTCCACCGCGGAACCGCCGGTGGCCAGCATGGGGTCCACTATCACCACCAGGCTGTCCGCCACGTTGGCGGGCATGCGCGCGTAGTATTTCACCGGCTTCAGGGTCTCTTCGTCGCGGTAGATGCCGATATGGGCCAGTTTGGCCTCGGGGTACAGCTTCAAAAGGCCGTCGAGCATGCCCAGGCCGGCGCGGAGGATGGCCACGAAGACCAGGTCCTGGGAAAGCGCCATCGCGTTAGCCAGGCTGATAGGCGTGCGGACGCGCACGCTTTTCACTTTGGCGTGGGCGAGGGCGTCGTAAGCCAGGAACATGCTCAGCTCGCCCATCAGGCGCCTGAAGTCCGTCACGGAAGTCTTCTTGTCCCGCAGCCTGGAGATCTTGTCGAGTACCAGCGGGTGCTTCGAGATATGAACGTTCTTCATCCGGCCTCCTGAACTGTTTTTAGTACCGCGCCGCTCACCTCCGGAAGACTACTTTATTATCTCCCGTATAAGCGGCTCTTTGCGCGGGGCTTTATTGCCGTAAGCCAGCGACGACTCGAACATCTTCACCCCGTCGGCGAGCTTGGAGGGGGAGGAAGCGTACGCTTTCGCTATCACGTCGCCGGGGCGGACCCTGTCGCCCGGCTTCTTTTCAAGAATGAACCCGGCGCCGAAGTCCACGGCGTCCTCGGCCTTGGCGCGGCCCGCGCCCAGCGCCACGCTGGCGAAGCCGACGGTCCGGGCCTCCATGGCCGTCAGGAAACCGGCGCGCTTGGCCTTTATCTCGGCGGAGCGCTTCGCCTTGGGCATGAAGCGGTCCGGGTCGGAAGCCACCCGCACGTCGCCGCCCTGCCACTTCACCATCAGGCGGAATTTTTCCAGCGCGCTGCCGTCGGCTATGACGGCGCGGGCCTTGCGCGCGCCTTCCTCGGCCGAGCGGGCTTTGCCGCCCAGGTGCACCATCCAGCCGGCCAGCACCTCGAGCACTTCCATGAAATCCGCCGGGCCCTTCTCGCCGGCGAGGATCTTCACGGACTGGGAGATCTCTATGCCGTTGCCGATGGCGAGCCCGAGCGGCTCGTTCATAGCGGTCATGACGGCCACGCAGCGGATGCCGAGCAGCTTGGAGGTCTTCATCAGCGCCACCGCCAGCTCGCGGCTCTTCTTGAAATCCTTGAGGAAGGCGCCGGAGCCGTACTTCACGTCCATCACCAGGCCGGTGATGTCCTCGGCGTATTTCTTGGAAAGGATGCTGGCCACGATCAGGGGCAGGGCCTCGACGGTGCAGCTCGCGTCGCGCAGGGCGTAGAGCTTCTTGTCGCTGGGCGCCAGCTGCTCGGTCTGGCCGAACATGGAAAGCCCGGTGGCCTTGAGCTGTTTTACCACGTAGCCGGGCTCGAGCCGCACCTTGAAGCCTTTTATCGCTTCCAGCTTGTCCAGCGTGCCGCCGGTATGGCCCAGGCCGCGGCCGCTCATCATGGGGACGACCACGCCGCAGGCGGCGGCCACGGGGGCCAGCGCCACGGAGATCCCGTCGCCGACGCCGCCGGTGGAATGCTTGTCCACTTTGGCGCCTTTGATCCCGGAAAGGTCCAGCTTCTTGCCGGAGAGCGCCATCGCGCTGGTAAGCCAGGCGGTCTCGTTCGGGGTGAGACCGTTGAGGAACGCGGCCATCAGCCAGGAGGAAAGCTGGTAATCCGGGATGGAGCCGTCCGCGGCCCCCAGGGCGATGAATTCTATCTCGGCCTTCGTCAGCTCGAGGCCGGAGCGTTTTTTAAGGAGCAGGTCTAGCATTTTCATTATTTTACCGCCTTTGATTTAAGCAGGGCCTCGAGCAGCGCCCGCATTTTCACGGAAACCTTCTCGCCGAGTTCCAGCACTTCGTCGTGCGTGAGCACGGTCTTGGAAATGCCGCTGGCGAAATTGGAGATCCAGCAGATGCCGGCCACGCGCATCAGGAGCTGGCGCGCGGCTATGGTCTCGGGCACCACGGACATCCCGGCGATGTCGCCGCCGAACATGCGGTACATCTTCACCTCGGCCGCGCTCTCGTAGGACGGGCCGGTCACCGCCGTATAGACGCCTTCGGTCGCGCGGATCTTCAGGGACCTGGCGAGCTTCATTATCTCCTTGCGCATCGCCTTGTCGTAAGGTTCGTTCATGTCGGGGAACATCGCGCCGAAAGCCTGGTGGTAATTGCCTATCAGCGGGTTGGAACCCATGAAATTTATGTGATCGCGCAGGATTAGCATGTCGCCGGGCTTTATGGCGGGCTTCAGCGACCCCACGGCGGCGGTAAGCACCAGGTTCTTCACGCCCAGCGCGGCGAGCACGCGCACGGGGAAGGCGATGAAGTTCAGCGGCCTGCCCTCGTAGTAATGGAACCGCCCGCGCATCACCACCACGTCGGCGCCGCCCATGCGGCCGAACACCATCTCGCCCGCGTGGCCCTTCACCGTGGTGGACGGGAAACCGGGGATGTCCTTGTACGAGACGGACAGTTTGTCGTCCAGGCGCGGCAGCGAGTTGCTCAGGCCGGAGCCCGCTATTATGGCCGTCACCGGCTTGAACCCGGTGGCGAGTTTTTTCAGCCACCCGGCCGTCCGCTCCACATTCAATAAGATCTCCGAAGATTCCATGGTTTTCTCCCTTCCCTGTAGCAGCTTAGAATCCAAAACCGTCAGCGCTGAAAGCGTCCTCGATATGCTCCGGCGGCTCGCCGGGAACTATGCCTATCACGTCGAAACGGAAGGTCTCGGCTTCGGGGCGGCGGGCCTTGATGTAAGCCATGGCCGCCTTTATGATCTTCGCGCGCTTGGCCGGGGTCACGCTTTCGGCCGGCGAGCCGTAGCCCGGGTTAGAACGTGCCCGCACTTCGGCGAAGACCAGCGTGTCTCCCTTCCTGGCCACGATATCCAGTTCGCCCATGGAGCAGGCCCAGTTGCGGTCCACTATGCGAAACCCGGCTTTCTCGAGGAAAGCCGCGGCCTGCTCCTCGTACCGCGCGCCTTTGTCGTTCATCGCGCGGCTCCGGCGGCCCTGGCCACCGGCGCGAAACTCAGCCGGTGCTGCGCCGAGGGCCCGAGCCTCGCAAGGGCCTCCAGGTGCAGCGCCGTGCCGTACCCCTTATGGCCGGCCAGGCCGTAGCCCGGGTGGCGCAGGTCCAGCACGCCCAGCCAGCGGTCGCGCAGCACCTTGGCGAAGATGCTGGCGGCGGCGATGGAAAGCGAAAGCGAATCCCCGTCGATCACGGGCTCCTGGGCGCATTCCGGCAGGCGCTTTATCCTGTGCGGGCCGTCCACCAGCAGCAGGGCGCCGGCAGCCGGGGCGCCGAGATTAGAAAGCAGCCGCCGCGCGGCCGCGCCCATCGCGTTGAAGGTGGCTTCCAGGATGTTCACCCTGTCTATCTCCTCCGGCTGGGCGAAGCCGAAGCCGAAGCGCACGCCGGAGGAAAGCATGAGCTCGAAAGCCTTGTCGCGTTTTTTAGGGGAAAGTTTCTTGCTGTCGTTCACCAGCGGCCCGAGGAGGGGATGCGCCGAGAGGGGGACCCAGGCCGCGCAGGCCGTTACCGGCCCCGCCAATGGACCGCGGCCGGCCTCATCTACACCAATAAGTAATGCCGGTCTGCGTTTTTCGATTACCGCAAGGTCGAAATTGCGGAGGGGCACGGTTATCCGTTAAGCTGGCTAGACTTTGCGAGGAGCCCGCCCCCGCTCATCGCGGGGGTGGGGCGTCCGGGCATTATTACTTGCCGGCGGCGGGCTGAGCGGGCGCCGCGGGCGCTGCCGCGGCGGGGGCCGCGGCGGCCGCCGCAGGGACGGTCATATCGGTCTCAGCCTCGTTGAGCCTGGCGGCTTTGCCGGAAAGCCCGCGGATGTAATACATCTTGGCGCGGCGGACCTTGCCCGACTTGATCACTTCGATCCTGTCGATGCGGGGGGAATGTATCGGGAATACCCGTTCGACGCCGACGCCGTAGGATATCTTGCGCACGGTAAAGCTTTCCGAGATACCGCTGCCGCGGCGGGAGATCACCACGCCGTCGAATATCTGTATGCGCTCGCTGTCGCCTTCCACGACTTTGGTGTGGACTTTTATCGTGTCCCCGGGCCGGAACGTGTACTTGGAATCCTTTAAACCCAGATAGTTCGCGATGTTATTCATGACTGCCTCCTAGAATGTCAACTCAAAATTTTCTTCGCCCGCGCTTTCTTTTTAGCGGCCGCCGGGGGGGCAAGGTCCGGCCTGTTCCTGCCGGTAAGCTCCTCCGCCCGTTCGCGGCGCCAGTCCTGTATCAGTTTGTGGTTGCCGCTCAACAGCGCCTGCGGCACCTGCTTCCCGCGCCAGACCCCGGGGCGGGTGTAGTGCGGCGCCTCCAGCAGCCCGCCCGTGAAAGTCTCGTTCACGGTGGCGTCGCTCTTTTTCAGCACGCCCGGGATCAGCCTGGTCACCGCGTCGATGACCACCACCGCGGCCGGCTCGCCCCCGGTGAGGACGTAATCCCCGATCGAAAGTTCCAGGTCGGCCAGCGGGGTTATGCGCTCGTCTATCCCCTCGTAGTGGCCGCAGATAAAGATCAGGTGCTTCTTCTTCGCCAGTTCCAGCGCCACGGCCTGGTCGAAACGCCGTCCCTTGGGGGTCAGGAGGATCACCGTCGATCCCTTCTTCCTGACCTTGAGCAGGGCCTTGTAGAGCGGCTCCGCCATCATCACCATCCCGGTGCCGCCGCCGTAAGGCTTGTCGTCCACGGTGCGGTGCCGGTCGTCCGTAAAATCGCGCGGGTTGGAGAAACCGAGCTTAAGGTAGCCCTCTTCCCGGGCGCGGCCCACGATGCTTTCGGAAAGGGGACGGTCCACCATCTCCGGAAAAAGAGTGACCGCGTCTACGCGCATATTCAAAGAACCTTGGGGGCCGGTCAGTCTATGTCCAGGTAGACTTTCTTGTTCTGCCTGGCCGCGGCGGTCTGCAGGACGGTGCGTATGGATTTCACCACGCGCCCTTCCTTGCCGATCACTTTGCCGCGATCCGAAGAAGCGAGCACCAGCTTGTAGCGGAGCACGTCGCCGTCCTCGGAGACCCCGACCTGCACGGCCTGGGGGTTCTCGACGAGAGAACCGATTATGTACATTAAAAGGTCTTTCATTATCCGGGCCTCCGGGTTACTTCGTCGCGGCGGCGGCCTTTTCGGCCTTGCGCGCGCGCGCTATGAGCGAACCGACCGTCTCGGAAGGTTTCGCGCCCGTCTTGACCCAGCGGTCGAGCCGCTCGGGATTGATGGTGACCTTTTCCTTGTCTTTCTCGGCCTTGGGGTTGTAGTGGCCGATAACTTCCAGCGGCTGACCGTGCGGGCCGCTCGATTTTTCGATAGCGACTATCCGGTAATGCGGCTGGGTGCGTTTGCCTATCCTCTGAAGCCTCAAAACTACTGCCATGGTATCCTCCTTAAGTTCCGACTGCTGTGCAGGCGGCCAAAAAAATCCATCACGCATCCGCGCGCTTGCGGATCGGCGTGAACGATTATTATATTATATTCGGGGCGGTTTGGGAATGCCCGCCCGGGCAGGTTAGCCGATGAGCTTCTGGATATGGGCCTGCAGGCGGGCCCACTCGTAGGGCTTGTTCATATAGAGATCGGCCCCGGCGCTGAAGGCGTTCTCCATGTCGCCCATCAGGCGCTTGCCGGTCAGCATGATGACCTTGATGTGCTTGAGCGCCGCGTCGGTCTTTATCATCTCGCAGAGCGTGGTGCCGTCTATTTTCGGCAGGCCGATATCGAGCATGACCAGGTCGGGCTTCTCTTTCTTGACCGCGGCCAGGCCCTCAGCGCCGTCGTAGGCGATGATGACGGTATACCCGAGGTTCTCCAGCCTTATGCCCAGCACCTTGGCTATAAGGTCCTCGTCCTCCACGACAAGTATCTTCTTACCCATATGATGATCCCCCCGGTAAAGAACTCTAGATCTTCCGAAGCCCCCGCAGAAAAGCCGCCGGGCTCCCGGCGGAAAAAAGAGCGCTGCCTATCACCAGCGAATCCGCGCCGGCCGCGGCCGAGGTGCGCGCCGTCTGGGCGTTTATCCCGCCGTCCACCTGCAGCCAGATCGGCCGCCCCGATGCCGCTATCAGCTTGCGCGCCGCGGAAACTTTCTTCATCATCTCCGGCATGAAAGCCTGCCCGCCGAAACCGGGCTCCACCGTCATCACCAGCACGAGGTCCAGTACCTTCATGAAAGGCGCCAGGCGCGAGACCGGCGTCTTCGGGCGCAGGGCGAGACCGGCCTTGAGGCCTAGCGCTTTTATCTTCTTTATGCACGCCGCCGCGCCTTCGGACTCGGCGTGCACGGTTATCAGTCCGGCCCCGGCCCCGGCGAAAGCGTCGATGAAACCGGCGGGGCGCGAGACCATCAGGTGCGCGTCCACCGGCAGGCCGGAGGCCTTCGCCACGAACGGCACTATGACCGGGCCGAAACTTATATTAGGGACGAAAACGCCGTCCATCACGTCCACCTGCACCCAGTCCGCCAGCTTCCTGACCGGGGCGAGGCTGCCCTTGAGGCAGGCGAAATCCGCGGACAGCACGGAAGGCACCAGCGCTACGCGGCCCGAAGGAAGGGGAAAAGGGGAGGGCTTCATTTTACCGGGCGCTCCTCTACGAGTATGCCGTTGACGAAGATGCGGATCTTCTCCGCCCCGGCGTACGGCACGGAGAGGTCTATCTTCGAGCCGGGGTCGCGCAGGCCGTTGAAGATCTCGCGGTCGCCCTGCTTGCCGACGGCCACCACGCGGATATTGCGCTGCGAGCCGCTCTGGGAGACCTCGTAATGCACCCGGAATTCCCGGTCCTCGCCGGCCCCGCCTTTGCGAGAGCTGTAGGTCAGCGTTATCCTGGATTCCGCGTTGACGACGGTATCCGGGTCCGGCTTCTGGTCTATGATGGTGCCGCCGGGGAAAAGGGAACCCGGGTCCTCCGTCATGTTGACCGTGACGCCGTTCTGCGAGGCCCACTGCTGGGCCTCGTCCTTCTTCTTCTGCCTGAAGTCGGGCATCATGATTATACCGGCCGGGGGATGCCCGGCGGAAACGGTGACCTGGACCATGGTGTTCTTGGAAACGCTGAGTTCCGGCTTCGGGTCCTGGGAAAGGACGGTGCCTTTTTCCGCCTTCAGCGAATAGGACTCGCTGACCTCGCCCAGCCCCAGCTGGCGCTGGCGCAGCATCAGTTCGGCGTTGCGCAGCGGCAGGCCTATCAGGTTGGGCGTAAAGACGGATTCGCCGCCCTGGCTGAAGACCACTTTAATGATCTTGCCCTCGCGCACCGTCACGCCCGCCGACGGCGTATGCCGCAGCACCGTGCCGATCGGCACGGTCTCGTTGAACTCGTAGCCCTCTATCTTCATGGCCAGGTTGTTCTCGGAAAGGACCTGCAGCGCGCTTACGGAAGATTTGCCGGAGATGTCCGGGATTATGACCTCTTTCCTGTTATGGATGACGGTCTCCATGGTCCAGGAAAAAAGGAAATAGGTGAGCACGCACAGCGCGAAGCCCACGCTGCCCACGCGCAGCAGGAACCCCAGTGTTATTATCTGCTCGTCGCTGGCGGAAAAATGCCGCTGGTAAAATTCTTTAAGTCCCACAAATGCTCCTTCAGCCCCGCAGCAGGCTGTCGCCCATCCTAAGCCGCATGCCGTTGAGGAAATCCGCGCCGTTCATTTCCCTTTTTCCCTCGGGTTTCACGGTTTTCACGAGCAACGCTCCGACGCCACATTTTACTATAAAGCCGCCGCCGGGCTCAACGGAAACGACGGTTCCCGCGGCGCCGCCGCCCGGCGGCTCCGGGGCCGCGGCCGCGGACATGACCTGCACCGTCACCTTACGGTCCTGCGCCGGTATGGTAAAACGCGCCCTCGGGCCGCAGGCCAGGCCCCGGACCTTCCCGAGCAGAACCGGGGCCGGCAGGGAAAAATCCAGGCGGGCGGTGTCCGCCGTGATCTTGGGGGCGCAGGACGGCTCCCCGGCCTGCGGCTCGCGCGCCAGCTCTCCGGCGGCGGCCTTCTCCAGGCCTTCGGCAAGCAGGTCCTCGCCGGCGCGGGCCAGCCGGGCAAAAAGCTCCGGGGCGCATTCCCCGTCGAGGATGGGAACGGCCCGGCGCAGGAAGACCGGCCCGGTATCCATGCCCTTGTCGAGCCAGAAAAGCGTCACGCCCGTTTCCGCGTCGCCGTTCATAAGCGCCCAC
>MGUK01000070.1 GCA_001799995.1 Elusimicrobia bacterium GWF2_62_30 | reverse complement strand
ACGCTGAACGTCAGCGGCAATATCCACGTGTACAACGGCGCCACCAGCAGGGGCTATCTCTATCAGGATGGCACCGGCTTCGGCCTGCTCAACAGCGCGGGCAACTGGATACACTACACCCCCGACGGGTCGGTCAACGAGTTCCATGCCGGCAACCTGCAGCGCACCGCGCACAGCAACGGCTTCTTCGTGGGCAGCTACAACAACGTCGGCTCCAACGACGCTAAATCCAATCCGATCTATACCATCGGCAGCAGCTACCAGCCTACCGACACCACGCTCAGCAACATGTACGGTATCGGCTACTCGCACAGCAACTTCTGGGGCGGCGGCAAGTCCACCGGCTGGGGTTTGTACACCTCCGAGGCCGGCGTGATACACAACACCATAAGCGACAGCGGCATGTGGTCCTCCGGGTCGATAAACGCGGCCGGCGGGCTTTACGACGTCAGCCGCCGCGTGGCCATCTCCCGCGCCGAGGGCGTCAACTACGTGGACTATGCCCGCTCGGTCTATACCACGCAGGGCTGGGCCACCACCTTCAACTGGAGCGGCCAGGGCGGCCAGCCCACCTGGCTGTGGGGCAGCAACGACGGCCTCAATATGTACGTCTGGAACCCCAGCAACTTCAGCGTGAGCGGCTCGGACATGCTCGACGGCCTGCATTACACCTCTTTCAGCAGGAAGGACGCCGACGCCCAGTGGCTCAGGGACTATTACCAGTACGGCAGCTACCTGACCACCGAGGCGCCCAGCACGCTGCGCGACCAGATGGGCGGCGGCGGCCTGCGCGTGGACTTCATGCATCCCTCCTACACCGGCACCGGCGACTGGGCCCACGTCATCACTTTCAGCGGCTACCAGTACTACGGCATGACCCAGCTGGCCGCGCGCTACGGCGGCACCCAGGCGGCATTGTACGTGCGCAAGGAGAATAACTCCGGCGACAATACCTGGAGCGCCTGGCGGCCCCTGCTTTCCAAGGTGGTCACCACCGTTACCTGCCAGGGCGGCAACGCCAACTGCACGCCTCCTCCCTGCCCGTCCGGCACCACCGCGGACCTGGGCGTTTCCTGCCCGGCCAACTACAGCTGTATCAGGCAGTGCTGCTGGGGCAACGATTAATCTGGCGCAGGCTTAAAAACATATATGCCCGGAAAGATGTTAAAAATATTCATCCTTATGCTCCTGTTGCCGGCGTCCTCGCGGGCTTCTAATGCGGCGGTAGCCGTTTCCACCATTCCCGTAGTCCCTCCGGGCAGTAACCCCGCAGCGGTCGTCAGCACCGTTCCCGCCCCGGGCGCGGCGTCCGGAACGTCCTCCAGGCTGGCCGCCGACACGGCCGCGGCCAAAGCCGCCACGGAGGCGGCCGCCGCCAAAGCGTCCCCGCGCACCGCCGCTACCCCGCCGGGAGATATAAGGCCGCAGCCGGACCTGAACCTGGAGCCGCTGGAACTGGACAAGGCCATAGAGGAAGTTTCCCGCGACACCGGGGCGGCCGTAGTCCTGTACAACGCGGTCAGGGAGATCTACATCAGGCAGGGGAAAACCCGGAAAGCTATCAGTCTGCTGGCCACCTACGACCGCAACAGGGGCACGGACCCGTCCCTTCTCAACAGCCTGGCCAACCTTTATGAACAGGCCGGCGCGCAGGACCTGGCCCTGAAAGTGCATGAAAGGGTAGCCGCGCTGGATCCCGATAATGCCCGCAACAGGCCGGTACTGGCCGAGCTCTACATGAGGCAGGGCGATTACAAGAAAGCCAGGTCGACGCTGGAAGCCATGTCCAAAGCGTATCCCGACAACGTGACCCTGCTCCGGCAGATGTCCGTCATCCAGCGCGGGCTTAACGACTGGAAAGCCGAGGAGACCGTCAAGAAGGTTATCAGGCTGGACCCGCAGTGTTCCGATTACCAGCTCCTGGCCGACCTGTATTTCCAGGAGAAGAAATATGACGAAGCGGCAAGGACGCTGGAGGCGGGCATGGCGAAAGTCCCCAACGGCGACCAATGTCTCGGCCCCACGCTGTCTTCCGTCTATTTTCAGCAGGGCAACAAGAGCGGCGCCTCGGTATTGCTTACCGGGCTGCTCCTGAAGGCCAAGGACCCGGTTATCAAGGCGGATATCCAGATCAGGCTCAAGGCTCTGAGCGACCTGGGCCCGGCCGCGCTCCCTCCCGCTTCCACCGGGTACCTGAACGTGCCGACGCCTAAAGCCGCGCCGCCCTCCGCGCCCGCCGCGGTAAGGTGACCCGCGCCGCCGCCGCCCTCCCGCTACCTGTAATGGCAAATGAGATCTCCTTTAAAAAAGTCGTGCTGGTGCCCGGCTACCAGTGCAACAACCGCTGCGTCTTCTGCATTAATTCCGGCAAAAGGGATATCAAGCCCAAGACCATCTTCGAGCTCAGGCTGGAGATAAAGGAAGCCGCGGCCCGGGGCTGCGACTACCTGGAGTTCGCCGGCGGCGAGAATACCATCAACCCCGATTTCTTCCGCCTCGTCGCTTTCGCGCGCCGCTCCGGTTTCAAGCGGGTGGCCATAGCCACCAACGGGCGCCTCTTCTCCTACCCCGCTTTCGCGCGCGCCGCGGTGGACAGCGGCCTGAGCGAGATAATCTTCTCCATCCACGGCCCGGACGCCCGGGTGCACGACGCCCTTACCCGGGTGGAAGGCAGCTTCCGCCAGCTGCTCAAGGGCATAGAGAACGTCAGGAAGATCTTCAAGGGGATAATAGCCACCAACACCGCCGTGACGCGGCTCAACTACCGCTCCCTGCCCGCCACCGGCAAATTCATAGCCGGCCTGGGCCTTTATAACGCCGAGTTCATTTTCGCCGACCCCAGCTATGGCGGCGTGCACGACAATTTCAAGGAACTTATGCCGCGCATTTCCGACTGCGCCCCGTACATGCGCGACTGCCTCGACATCGCCGCCCCGCGCCTGGCGGGGGCCACCAACGCCCTGGCCTCCTGCAACTGGTCCGCGCGCTACGTGCCGCTGTGTTATTTCGAAGGCTATTACCCGCTGCAGGTCAGCGAAGCCCGCGAGCTCCTGATCTACCGCAACGTGCAGCACGTGGCACCGGACTATGTCAGCCTCGACTATATCAAGGGCCGCCGGGAACTGGGCCGCGCCAAGCCGCCCAAGTGCCGGGGCTGCGCCCTTTACGCCGGCTGCGAAGGCATCTGGAAGGAATACCTGCGGGTCTACGGGGGCGGCGAGCTCAAGCCGGTAAAAAAACCCGGCGCTAAAAAAATAATATAATTATCCGCGTGACACGCGTTTATCTAGGGCCTTCGCTTTTATGAGATGTATCCCCGTCTGGAACCGCTGCAACAACAAATGCGCCATGTGCTCGAACCCGCCGGACTACCACAGGTTCGGGAAGTACGACCTCGCCAGCCTTAAGGCCAGGATAAACCGCATCAAGGCCGGGGAGACGGAGATCTACCTGACCGGGGGGGAGCCGTCGCTTTCCCCGGCGCTGCTGCCCCTGCTCGCCCACATCCGCAAACGGCTCCCGCGGGCCAGGATAATGATGGATACCAACGGCCGGATGTTCTCCTACCCGGCGTTCGCCGCCGGCTGCGCGGCTTTGGGCAATATTGAATTCCAGGTTTCGCTCTGCGGCCACACCCCGGCGGCGCACGACGGGGTCACGCGCACTCCCGGCAGTTTCAAGCAGGCCCTGGCGGGCATCAAGAACCTCCTGGCGCTCAAGGGCGCCGGCATCGACGTGGAGGTGCGGTTCGTGCTGACCAGGCTCAGCCTGGGCAACCTGGACGGGGTTTACCGGCTGGTCTCCGGCTCGCTCCAGGGCATAAAATCGCTGGTCTTCATCTTCATGGAGATGGAGGGCCACGCCGGGGTCAACCTGAAGTCCGTCGGCCTGACGTACGGCCAGGCCCGCGGGCCCGTGGAAAAGTTCTTCTCGCGGCTGGAAGGCGCCCGGGGCAAAGCGCCGTTCGAACTGAAGCTGTACCATTTCCCGCTCTGCACTCTCCCGCAGGGGCTTTGGAAGTACGCCTGGCGCACCCTGCCGCGCAAGGAGGTCTCCTTCCCGGCGGTCTGCTCCCGCTGCGCCGTTAAAAAATACTGCCTCGGCGTCCACAAGGACTACCTCAGGCATTTCGGCGCGGCCGGGTTCGTTCCGCTGGCGTCGGCGCCGCGCCTGAAACTTTCTCCCAACGTCTGCCATCCCATAATCGGGGTCACGGGGGAAAAATGTCCCTGATACCGCTGATAACCGCCTGCAACCAGCGCTGCCTGTTCTGCTCGGCCCAGGGCCGGGGGGATACCCCGTCCCTGCCCTGGGTGCTCAAGGAAATAAAAAGACAGGCCGCCGCCGGCGCCGGCACCGTGATACTTTCCGGGGGGGAGACCACGTTCTCTCCGGACCTGGAGCGGATAGTGCTGTTCGCGAAGAAGCTCGGCCTGAAAATAGAGCTCCAGACCAACGCCCTCACCTCCTGCTATCCCGAAAAAGCCGCCTGGCTCGTCGGGCTGGGCGTGGAACTTTTCAATATCAACTTCCCTTCCCACGAGAGCGCCGGCAACGACCGCATCACCGGCACCAAGGGCACGCTGAAGCTGCGCGCCGCCGGCGTGAAGAACCTGCTCAGGGCCGGGGGGCGGGTGCGCCTTACGCATATCATCTCCTCCCTGAATTACCGCAGCCTGCCCGCCTTCATAACCTACGCGGCCAAAAATTTCCCCGGCGTGAAATACATACAGTTCAGCTACCTCAAGGGGATGGGGGCCGCGCAGGAGAACTCCTGGCTGCTGCCCGCCTACGCGAAAGTCTCACCGCACCTGGTCAAAGCACTGGGGCTTTGCGCCAGGGCCGGTATAGAGACCGTGGTAGACCATATCCCGCCCTGTTTCCTCGGCCCCTTCTACGGCCGGCACATCGATTTCATCAAGTGCGCCGCCGGCTGGGACACTTCGCTTTCAAAGCTGGAGAAGAAGCGCCTGCCGGGCTGCCGCCCCTGCCTGCTCAAGGCGAACTGCTTCGGCCCGCGCAAGGAACATGTGGCTATGCTCAAGGGGGCGGAGTTCATCCGCCCTGTAACCAAGCTGCCGGGAAAGGCGGGCTGACCATATGGGATTAACGGATATACGGGCATCGTTCCCGGCGCTGGCGCGCAAGGTGGGCGGCAAGAAACTCGTCTACCTCGACAACGCCTGCAGCGTGCTCAAGCCCCGCCCGGTCATCAAGGCGGTGAACCATTACCTGTCGGCGCTGGGCGCCTGCGCGGGGGGGCGCTCCGGCCACGCGCTGAGCGCGGCCGTGGAGGAGCTGTGCCACGAGGCGCGCGCCAAGACCGCGGCTTTCGTCAACGCCGCGTCCGCTTCGGAGATCATCTTCACCTCCAACACCACCGAAGGCATCAACCTGGCCGCGCGCAGCTTCCCGTTCACGAAGGGGAAGAACGAGGTGGTGGTGACCGCTTTCGACCATCACAGCAACCTGCTGCCCTTCCTGGAGGAGCAGAAGCGCGGGAACCTCAAGGTCCGCATCGCCGGCCTGGACGGCGGCTGGAAGCTGGACGCGGACCGCATCTGCCCGCTTATCAATTCCCGCACGGCCCTGGTGAGCCTGCCGCGCGCCTCCAACGTGACCGGGCAGTTCTTCCCGGTGGAAGAAGTGGCGCGCGAAGCGCACCGCCGCGGCGCGGTGGTGCTGGCTGACGCGGCGCAGTACCTTTCCACCAGCCGCGAGGACGTGCGCGCCGCCGGCATCGACATGCTGGCCTTTTCCGGCCACAAGCTGGGCGCGCCTCCCGGCATAGGGGCGCTCTACTGCCGCGCGGACCTGATGCGCCGGCTGAAGAATTTCAAAGTGGGCGGCGGCACCGTTTCCGACGTGACCCTTGCAGGCGGTCTCCCCGAGGCGCATTACTTCGGGGATTGCCGGCGCTTCGAGGCCGGCATCCAGAACTACGCCGGGATCATCGGCCTCGGCGCCGCCATAGACTTCCTTTCCCGGACCGGGCTCGGCCTGATAAAGGAGCGCACGGCCGCGCTGGCGGCCTCCTGCCGGCGCCGCCTTGCCGGCGTGGAGGCGGTGGAGCTGCTCGGCCCGGCGGACCTGCCCGGCTCCCCGATAGTTTCCTTCTCTTTCAGGGACCGGCGCGTCTTCGCCCAGGACTTCAACCTTTTCCTCAACAACGAGCTGCCCGGGCACGTGATCTGCGCGCGCTGCGGCAACCATTGCGCCATCCCGCTGCACCGCAGCCGCGGGGTGAAGCAGTCGTTGCGGCTGTCCTTTTTTGTCTATAATACTGAAAGCGAAATCCGGCTTTTTTGCGACGCCCTGGAGGGCTATCTTGCCGGCACCGGCGGGAAAAGATGAAACTGGAATTCAAGCTTGCCGGCGCGCCCGCGGCCCTGAGGGCCCTGAAGCGTTCAGGGGATAAAAAGTTCGTGCTTGTGCCGGACAGCGCCCTGCTTGCCGCCCCGGGCGGGCTGGACCTGCTGCGCGAGGCGGCGGACCTCTGCATCGAAAAGGGGGCCGGCCTCAGTATAGAAGGGGTGACCCCCTGCCTGCTCCCGGGCTATACCCGCTACTTGTCGGCCTCCCGCCGCTCCCTGCCCTGCCCGGCGAAAGAGCGCTGTTTCCTGCAGGGGGCCTGCGCCGGGATACCGGCCGCGCATTCGGGCGTCGCCGCGGCGTTCAAACCCCCGGCGCGCCCGCTGACGGACCTGGAGAAATGCATGCTGGCGGTCCTGGCGCGGAAGAATAAGATCACCACCGCGCAGGTGCTCAAGCTGGCCAAAGGGATAAAGATCTGCGCTTCCTGCTCCAACGAGGGCGAGGTTTTCAGGGCGGCCGAGCGGCTTATCCGCATGGGCCTGGTCGCGAAGGAATACCGCGGAGGGGTATACATATGGACAAAAAAAACTGGTTGATCGCGGCGTCGCTCCTGCTGTTCGCCTGCGCGGCGCACGCCCAGGGCTGGAAAGGTTTTCCTTATGCCGATACTTCTACGACCACTTTTAACGGCATGTCCCCTTATGACTGGCCGCTGGGCATCCCCGACCAGGGCGGGGGTTCCTTGCCTACCGGCAAGAGTTTCAAGCAGAAGGCGATGAACGACATGGCCGACGAGCTGGAGCCGGACAAGCCGTATTCACGCTTTAAAAGCATCGCGGTCTATAAGGGCGAGTCGGCCGTCAGGGAGACCTTTAAACTGAAAGTGACGGAAGGCGCGCACTGGCGGGTCCTCTGGAAAGTCGCTATCACGGAAAAAAAGGAAAAGACCGCGTTCAAGATGGAGGTGCGCTCGCCTTCTGACCCCAAATACCTGCAGGGCATAAACAAGGACATGATCCCCGCGGACGAGGGGGCTTTCGGGGTGGTGAACGTCTGCCTGACCACCGGCGAGGATTTTACCATCGGGCTGGATATCTCCACCGCCAGCTGGCGGGTGGAGGCCCAGCGTCTCGACTGACCTCCGCCTATGAGCTTCGACAGGAAGGAGAATTCCAAACGGGTTTACGAGCTGACGCTCGGCTACGCCTGCAACTGCAATTGCGCCTTCTGCTCGATCACGGACAAGAAACTGCGCCCGCCTAAAAATACGGCCGAGGCGCTGGCGGATATCGCCCAGGCGCGCCGCGAAGGCTTCCGCACCATCGGCTTCGGCGGCGGGGAGCCTACGATAAGGCCGGATATACTCTCGCTCACCTCCTTCGCCCGCAAATCCGGCTTCGACACCATCCGCGTGCAGACCAACGGCATCATGCTTTCCTACAAGGACTTCGCCCGCCGTCTCGTCGAGGCCGGCGCCGATTACTTCAAGTTCTCCATCCACGGCCACAACGCCGCCATCCACGACCGCCTGACCATGGTAGAGGGCTCTTTCGCGCGCGCGCTGGGCGGGCTGCGCAATGTCCGGGCCCTGGGGGCGCGGACCAGCGTGGATATAGTGATAACGCGGCCGAACTACCGCTTCCTGCCGCAGTACGTGGAAACTTTCGCCCTCCGCGAAGGGGTCAGCGGCATCGGTTTCATCTACCCCATCTACGAAGGCTCCATGCGCGCCAACGCGGACTGGCTGGGCGTGAAGATGTCGGAGGCGCTGCCTTACGTGACAGAGGCCCTGGCCCTGGCGCGCGGGGTCCTCATCGACCGCCACATAGTTTTCAATATGCCCTACTGCCTTTTCGACGCGGAGCTGCACGACCTCATCCCCGGCGGCAGGCTGAAGCTGAAGGTCAACTCCCCCGGCCAGGTGGAGGAGAACGTTTTCCTGAACTCCCAGGGCTCCAAGCTCCGCCCGAAGGCCTGCGCGGCCTGTCCCAAGCTGGAGGACTGCGGCGGCATCTGGAAAACTTACGCCGCCGTGTTCGGCCTCTCGGAGATCAAGGCGCCCCGGAAAAAGCCGCCGGCCGGGAAGAAGGCGGCATGAAATTCCCCGCTCCCCTGTTATGAAGCCCGACATCCTCGACCTGGCCCTGGTCCCGGCCCTCGCCGTTATCTGCGCGGCCACCTCCTTCTCCGATTCCCGGGAGGGGAAGATCCGCAATTTCTGGATACTCGCGGGGCTCGCCTGGGCGGTGCTGGCTTACGGCGGAGTTTCTCTTTACAGGCTGTACGCCCCCTATGTTACCGAGGAGCTCCTGCTCAACACTCTTTTCGCGGGCAGCTGGCCGCGCCTGCTGCTGCTCACCGCGGTAAACTCGCTCTTCGCGCTGGTCTGCGGTTTCCTGCTGTTCCATTTCAACCTGTGGTCGGCCGGCGACGCCAAGCTCTTTTTCGTGCTGGTGCTCCTGCTCCCGCTGAAATATTATTTCCGCCATTACATCCCGCTGTTCCCCGCCTTCAACCTTTTTCTCAACACCATCACCGTGGCCGCGGTCTTCGTCTGGGCGGACACCGCCTGGAAGCTGGTCCGGTTCGCGCGGGCCAGCACGGAAAAGAACCTCTGGCGGGAAATGGCCGGGGCCTCGCTGGAAAAGCTGAAGAACGCCGCCGGGCTGATGCTGCTCGCCGGGGTGCTCTTCAGCGTGCTGATGTGCGTTACCTGGTTCTTCCATTTCGACAAGCGGGTCTCCACCATGCTGACCCTGGCGGCCATGATAGCGCTGCTTTTCTGGGGGGGGGACGCCGGGCGGAAGCTGGAGGAGGAGCCGTTCAGGCGGCGGTTCCGCGTGTTCGCCGGGCTGTTCTTCTCGGCCCTGCTCCTGTCGCCGGTGCGCCTGCAGTTCCTGCACATGGCCCTCATCATGATGGCCACGTTCTTCGTGCTTTACCTGCTGGTGGGGATACTGCCTTCGCTGGCCGCCAAGTACGGGATAGGCGCGGACGACATGCCTTTCGCCGCCTGGATCACGATCGGGCTGGCGTCCACGATGCTGATAAAAGGTTCGTTCCTGTACCTGATATTTTTCTGAGGAGCCGTCAATGGAAGCGCTGTTAAGCCGCAATTACGAGGGAGGGACCATCAGGCTGGCCAGGCCGCTGGCGCCCGGGGTCTCCCGCGTCAACATCACGGACCCGACCTTTTCCGACCTGGCCGGCGTGCTTACCGGCGCCAAGCCCGTCACCTATACCTCCTGTTCGCACGAAAGGCTGCCCCTCCTGCAGGACCTTTGCGCCAGGCTGAAGCTTAAATGCATCCCGGCCGAAAAGTTCGCCGGCAGGAGCTGCTTTCACATGGAGGGCAGCAAAGAGATCTTCTTCATCGGCCGCGACGAGAAACTGCTGACGAAGGCGGCGCTGACCTGGAAGGACCCGAAGAACAACGAGCGCTGGTCCGTGATGCTGGGCTACCCGGAATGCTGCATCCGCATGTACCGGCAGTGGCTCGACACGATGGGGCAGGGGCAGGACCTGGTGGAGATGGCGTACAAGGGCACGGCGGGAAAAGAGAAGCTGGATTTCAGGATGAACAACGTCTACAATTATTCCTCCCGCATCCATAACGACAACGCCGCGGACCAGCGCAGCTACGCGAAGGTGGAAAAGTACAACAGCGGGTACGTCTTCCAGACGCTGCACGTCATAGGCTGGCATCCCTGTTCCTATGACTGCCCCAGAAGCCTCCGCAAGGCCGCGGACATCTTCGCCTTCATAAAACATTACGCGCCGGAATACGCGGCCGCGCTGGAAGCCGCGCTGGCCAAGCCCGTCCTTTTCTGGGGGAAGTACCGCTACGCCTTCGTGGACGGGCGCCTTAAGGACGGGCGCATCGCCGGCCCGGCCGTCTCCCTGCCGCGCTCCCTGCTCGACGACGGGCTCTACAGGCGGCTGGCGCTCTCGGACGAGATCCGGGTGTCCGGCGGCAGGGCGGAGCCTTTCCGGGGCGGGAAACCGCTGTTCTCCACGCTGGCCGCGAGGCCTTTCGTGCTCAATTTTGAAAAATTACCGGCCCGGCGAAAGGGCCCGGGGGAGCGGGCGGCCGGGCACCGCTGATATTATGATGAAAAAACAAGGCGGCGGCGCGGCGGGCCGGAAAAAGAACGATACGATAAACAGCGTCTATCCCATCGTGGACCTGGTCACCAGGTGCAACCAGAAGTGCCTGTTCTGCAGCAATCTCCCCGATAACATCCCTTCCGCGCCCGACCAGATAAAGAAGCTGCTGGCTTCGGGCGCCGACACCCTGCGCATAGGCCTCTGGGAGCCCACGCTGTCCGACAAGCTGCCGGACCTGGTGCGCTTCGCCCGCAAGAGCGGCTTTGAAAAAGTGCTGCTGCGCACCAACGGCGTCCGGCTTTCCGACCTGGCTTTCACCCGGTCCCTGCTGGACGCGGGCGTCACCACTTTCCACGTCAATTTCCCGTCGCACCTGCCGGCGCTGTCCGACCGCATAACGCAGAGCAAGGGGTCATACCTCCGCCGGCTCAAAGGCATGGAGAACATCGTGAAGCTCGGCGGCGAGAAGACGATGTGTATCCTGATGGTGATCACCACCCTCAACTACGATACGATGGAGGAGTACGCCTCCTTCGTGGCGGAAAAATTCCCCGGGGTGCTCAACGTCCTTTTCAACATGGTCTGCATCCTCGGCATGGTCCCCAAGCGGCTTTCGCTGGTGCCCCGCTTTGAAAAGGTAGGGCCCCACCTGGCCGCGGCCGCGCGGGTCTGCGACAAGAACGACATAAAGTACATTGTGGACGATATCCCCATCTGCTTCATGAAGGGGTTCGAGCACGCTTCGATAGACAGGTATATGATGCTCAACCAGAAGAACATCCAGATAGACAAGGTGAAGCCGCCGGTCTGCTCCGGCTGCGCGCTGGGGGGGGAATGCGCCGGCATCCGGCCGCAGTACCTGGACCTGTACGGCGCCGGGGAGCTCCGCCCTGTGCTGAAAGGCCGCGCGCCGGCTGCCGGCAAAAAGCGCTGAGCATTCATGATTTCTTCGGGACTTCGGCCTCCGGCCGGTATATAATATAATTAGCGAACGCCCCGTGCGAACGGGCGGCAATTTTTCCTTGCGAACACGAGGGAGAATGTGGTATACATATAGCAGGAGATGGTGCGCCCGCTGCGGCTTTTTTTGTATAAAATGTATGGATAAAATGAATAAATCGGTCTTCAACCTCAACCTCGACACCTATAGCCTGGAAAGCGTCTATCAGGCGGCTTATTCCATGCTGGACAAGCTCTATTTCTATTTCGACAAGCGCAACGCCAAAACCCTCATGGTGGAGATAAAATCCAAGGAAAACCTCCCCATGCCGGCCCTTGAAAAGCTGAAGGGAGAATTTCTCAACGAGCTGCTCAACTCCGAGCTGCGCGTTTCCGTGGCCAAGCGCACCAGGAAGGTCCGCGAAGCTCTGATAGCCCAGGCGCTGATAGGCGCCTCCGCCGACAAGGCCGATTACATCGAGGACCCGCTGGGCATAGCGCTGCCCTGGGAAGAAAAATATGGCGACAAAGAAAAGCCCCAAAAAGACAAGCTTAAAAAAGCTAAGCATTAAGCTGCACCGGGAGATCTACAAGGAAGCCGCCGTTAAAGAGGCGGCGCGTGAATATTCCGCCCTGGCGGACTTTTCCATTTCCGGCAGCGGCGCCTATATCACGGCGGTCATAACGCCCAAGGGCGGGGTGCCGGCCGAGCGCGTAGAAGCGGAATTTGTGAACATGGCGCTGTGCAATTCAATATGAAGACCAAGAAAACCAAGCCCGCCGCGGCCGTGACGGAAGTGGTGCCCGCTCCCGAGACCGGCGCTTATTATTTCGAGCCGATGGGCCTCGGCCGCATGCTGGTCACCAACGACTGGGGCGGCTGGGCCGTGCTCGACAAGAACGAATTCACGGCTTTCTCCTCCGGGAAGCTGGACTGCGGCCATCCCAAATACGCGGAGCTGTCCGAGAGCGGCTTCTTCGTGGAATCGGCCGGCTTCGCGTCCTGCGCGGAGAAGTTCGCCAACCTCCATTCCTCGGTGTTCGCCGGCACTACGCTGCATATCATGATCCTCACGATACGCTGCAACCAGAAATGCGTGTACTGCCACGCCTCCGCCAAGGGCGAGGAGGACAAGCGCTTCGACATGGACGTGGAGACGGCCCGCAAGACGCTGGACTTCATTTTCGCCTCCGCCGGGAAGAATCTGGTCATAGAGTTCCAGGGCGGCGAACCCTTCCTGAACTGGGAGACCCTGCTTTTCTCGGTCAAGTACGCCCAGGACAAGGCCGCCAAGCTCAAAAAGAGCGTGGATTTCAAACTGGTCTCCAACCTCTCTTCGCTGGACGAGGAAAAGCTGCATTTCATCTTCCGCAACAATATCGGCGTCGCCACCTCGCTCGACGGCCCGGCCAAGCTGCACGACGCGCAGCGCGTCTACAGCCGCGGCTCCAGCCACGCGCAGGTCGTTTCCTGGATCAAGAAGTTCAACAAGGCCCGGCCGCGCTATCTCAAGAAGGGCTACATCTACAGGATAACGGCCCTCGCCACCGTCACCAGGCAGGCGCTCGGCTCCGCCCGCGCGCTGGTGGACGAATACCTGCGCCTGGGCCTGCGCGAGATCTACGCGCGCCCGCTGAACCCTTTCGGCTTTACCGCGGCCAACTGGCAGCGCATCGGCTACGGCGCGGCGGAGTACCTGGCGTTCTACCGGGAACTGCTGGAGTACCTGATAACCCTTAACCTCAAGGGCGTCAAGATCCGCGAGAAGACGGCGCAGACCCTGCTTACCAAGATCCTGTCCGGCTCCGATCCCGCGCATATGGACTGCCGCATGATCTGCGGCGCCGCCATAGGGCAGTTGGCCTATAACTACAACGGCGACATCTACACCTGCGACGAGGGCCGCATGCTTTCCGTGATGGGGGACGAGAGCTTTCGGCTGGGCAACGTGGCCGACACCTCCTATACCCAGGTGCTGGAAAGCCCCGTCACCAAGACCTTGTGCGTCTCCTCCTGCCTCGAAAGCCTGCCGGGCTGCTCCGACTGCGCTTTCAAGCCGTTCTGCGGGGTCTGCCCCATCAACAGCTATTTTTCCGGCAGCCTGTTCCCGCAGAAGGCCAACGACCAGCGCTGCATGATGAACAAGGGCATACTGAAGATAATTTTCGAAAAGCTTTCGCGCCCGGAGGACCGGAAGGTCCTGGCCTCCTGGCTTAACGAGGGCTGGTATAAGGACGTGTTCAAAAAGTGAGTTACCGGAGCGGGACAAGCGGTCCCGCCGACGAAGGATGAGGGGACGATATGCCTGAACGCAAAAAACCAAAAGACGAGCTTCCCCGTCTTAAAAAGAGCCTTCAAAAGTTCCTCACCTGCGAGGAGGGACGCATAACCAAGACGAAGATCGGCAACATGGCCGGGGCCACCATCGGCCTGGGCATGGGGCTCGGCGCGCTGCTGGTTTCGGTCAAATCCACCGAAGCCGCCTGCTCGCATTCCTCGCACGGCTCGCACGGCTCGCACTCGTCGCACGCTTCGCACTCGTCGCATGCCTCGCACGGCTCGCACACCTCGCACTCGTCTCATTCTTCGCACGGGTCGCACGGCTCCCACGCCTCGCACGGCTCGCACACCTCGCACGGGTCTCATTCTTCGCACGGCTCGCATGCTTCGCACGGCTCGCACGGCTCGCATGGGTCGCACGGCTCGCACGGCTCGCACGGCTCGCACGGGTCATATTAGGACAGGAGGGGGGACAATGCTGAAGAAAATACTTTTGGTGTTTACGCTCTTTACGCTTTTCTCGGCGCAGGCTTACGCGCAGCAGGACCCGAAAAAGGCGCTGGTCGTCGTACGCTCCAGCGTGGACGACCGGTTCGGCTTCCTGATGGCCGTGCAGCATATCATGCAGCTGAAGGTGGCCGGCGTGGAGGTCCATGCCCTGTTCGAGGGGGAAGCGGTGCTTTTCTTCCTGGGCAAGGCCACCCTGGAGTCCTACCGCAACATCCCGACCGGCGCGGTCGTTGTTTCTTCCAATCCGGTGCTCTCCCAGGTCAAGCCGGTCCCGCTGCTGCTGGGAGACACCACCACCTATATCCTGCCGCAGGAAAATCCCCGCCCCGCGGGCGAGGCCCCCGGCGCCCCGATAGTCGAGAAGGAGTTCAAGTTCCCCGGGAGGCTGGTCAAGACGGCGGCCGGCTTTACTTTCGGCAGCCCTTTCACCAGCACGCGCGAGGAATATTTCTGGCTGACGATGACCGATTTTACCGCCGCCAAGATCCCTTATACGCTGTGTTCCCGCTCGGCGACCATGCTCGGGATGCACGCCAAGCTCAAGGCGCTGGGCCTGCCGCTTTCCCCCGACCCGGTCGGTTTCGTGGATCTGGCCCCGTTCGTAAAGGGGAACTACCAGGTCATAGTCTACTGACCGTCCGGGGAGGTTCCCGGACAGAACTTGCCTCCCGGTATTTCCCGCTCCGGGCCGCCGGGCCCTTCCCGGCCGGCACCCGCGGCGGGTTCCCATGAACATGCATACAGGAAGATGTAAGACACCGCGCGAGGAGAAGGTCGTCCGCAGGCAGCTTTCCGTGCACCTGGCGGCTTCCTGCAACCTTGCCTGCGTCTATTGCCAGTGCCCGCCCACGGGGCGCGCCATGACCCGCGCTGAAGTGCGCGCGGCCCTCGGCAGGACCGGGGCCGGCGCCGTCTGCCTGGAGGGGGGCGGGGAGCCTACCATCAGCCCCGGCCTGCAGGGCTGGATAAAATTCCTGAAAGCGCGGGGCGTTAAAACCTTCATGCTTTCCACCAACGGCGTGGCCCTGGCCGACATGCGGCTGGCGCGCAGGCTGGCCGGGAGCGTGGATTCCTTCATCCTGAACCTGCCGGCCTGCGACGAAAGGACTTACCGGCTGGCGACCCGCAGCGTGAAATTCCAGGCGGCCCTGAAAGGCCTGGAGAACCTGGAAAAACTGGGCGCCGCCGGGAAAACGCGGCTTTTTCACATAATCTTCCGGCATAATTACCGCCGGCTGCCCGCTTTCGCGGGCTGGGTGGCCCGGCATCATCCCGATATAGGCTTCGTCAATTTCATCTTCATGCGCAATGTCGGCCGCGCGGCGGTCAGCCCCGAGCCGCTGCTGCCCAGCTACACGCAGGCGGTGCCGTACATACGGACGGCGCTGGCCTACCTGAAACTAAGCGGGATAAAAGCGGTCATACAGAACACGCCGCTCTGCGTGCTTGGCAGGTTCAAGGGCTTCGCCTTCGAGCTGCACCGCTGGCGCCGGGGCGACCCGGTGCTGCCGCCTAACGCGGCGCCCAAGGCCGCCGTCCCCGCCTGCCGCCGCTGCCGCCTCGAGCCCGCCTGCTGCGGGGCCAGGCCGGATTATCTGGCCGTGCACGGCAGCGGGGAGCTGAAGGCTTCCGCTGTCGCCCCGGGCTCGGTAAAGCCGGAGAATTTCTGATGAAGGTCGTTTCCTGTTTTACCGATACCGCGGAAATGGCCCCGCTCGTGGCGGCCGGGGCCGGCGAGCTGTATTGCGCCGTGCCCGCCTTTCCCAGCTACGGGCTGGCCGCCAGGCTCGGGACGCGCCGGCTGCTTCCCGCCGTGAAGAGGGCGCACGAGCTGGGCGTTAAGCTCTCGCTCGCCGTAAATTCCCTCTACCTGGATTTCGACGCTCCCGGCTGGAGGCGTTTCGGGGAGGAACTCCTGAAGCTGGACCGCGCGGGTCTGGACTCCTTCATCGTCTCGAGCCCGGCCTTCTTCGCGCTCGCGCGCAAGGCGGGCCCGTTCAAAGCCGCCATCCACCTGAGTTCCGTCCAGCCCTGCTTCAACCCGGCCGCCGCGGCCTTCTTCATGCGCCTCGGGGCCTCCCGCGTGATCTTCCCCGTCCAGCTTACCGGCCCGGAGACCGCGCTGATGGTCCGCGCCTGCCGCAGGGCCGGGGCCGAGACCGAGCTCTTCGACTACAGGTTCTTCGGCTGCGGCTACGTCAACGGGCGCTGCAAGCTGCACCGCCCCGTCTTCCACACCTTCAACGATATGAGCCAGGCGGGCGAGCTGTGCCGCATAGGCGGCTGCGGGGGAGAGGTCAGCGTAAAAACGCTCGACGCCGATCCCGCCGGGAAGCGGGAGCTGTCCGCCATTACCGCCCGCGTGGCCGTGCGCGTGAACTCGGGCGGGCCGCTGCGGTTGTCCGGGGCCGGGGCGTTCTTCGACGCCTTCGCGGCCGGGGCCGGTTTCCTCAAGTACGGGACGCGCTCCGACCCCTCCCCGCTCAAGGTCCGCAAGGTCGCGGCCATGCGGCAGATGATCCTGCTGGCGGAAGAACTGAAGGGGGAACTGGGCCCGGAAAAGGCCCGCGCGGCGTTCGTCTCTAGAATGCGCGCCTGGGACCCGGCGAGGCTTTCCCTATGAAGCTTGAAAAAGCCGTGCGGCTGGAAGCCGCGGCCGCCGCGACGGCCGCCTCCCCGGAAAAGCTCCGCGCCGTCCTCGCAAGGTTCGACAGGGTTTACCTGGGGGCCGAATTCTGCGCGAACCTGCTGCCTTCCCCGGAAACCGCCCGCGCCCAGGCCGCGTTCTTCCTTTCAAGGGGGAAGAAGGTCACCTTCCTTACGCCCATGTCCGGCCCGGCGGGGCTGCCCAAGCTGAAGGCCGTACTGAAGGCCCTCTCGCGCCTCTCCCGGCCGGGCCGGCAAAAGGGAACGCTTGAGTTGACCGTGAACGATTTCGGGGCGCTGGAGCTGGCGGCGCAGCTGAAGCTGCCCCTGAAGCTGAACCTGGGCAGGCTGCTCTACGATAATCTTTTCATGTTCAGCGCCGGCAGGCTGCTGCTGACGAGCCGCGCCGCTCTCGATTTCTTCCTCAAGGCCGGGGTGAGCCGCTTCGAGCTTTCTTCACCGGGGCGGCGCTTCCGGGCGGACCTGGGCCGCGCCGGCGGCAAGTTCGCTATTTCCCTGTACTACCCTTACCTGAACCTGACCAGCACCAGGGCCTGCCTGCCGGGGCTTGCCGCGCCGGCCGCAGGCAAAGAGCCGGACCCTGACTCCTGCGGCAGGGAATGCGGCGCCTGCGCCCTGGAGCTTTCGCACCCGAGGGTGAGGGAGAGGCTGATAGTGAAGGGGAATACCACTTTCCTGTATTTCCCGGAGAAGTTCTACGCGAAGGAAAGCGAACTGGCAAAGCTGGGCGTGGACAGGCTGGTCTATTGCCCGCGGCCCTGAGTTCTTCCGAAATATAATTTCATCCCGATGCCCCGCGCGAATTCAGCCGCCGCGGTCTTCCGGCTTTTGCCGTGCAGGCCCGGGACCAGCGCCGAGCCGTGCCCCTTAAGCCTCGCGTCGAGCAACCGCACCAGGAGGGGCTGCAGGCCGGCCGCGCGGCTCCCGGCCGCCCGTATCACGGCCCGGGGGCCGTCCGCCGGGATGCCGCTGAAAGCGTCTTTTTTGTAGGGCTTGAGCTCTCCGGCGCCGTAGAGCTCCTCGTAAAAACGCCAGATCCCGCTGCAGACGTCCCTGAGGGCGCACTTCCCGCAGGCCGCGGCCTTGACCCGGTTGCGCTCGTTGAAATCGTCCCGGAAAAAGGGGAGCAGCTCCAGCTTCCGGCTGTCGCGCGTATCCCACTTGTTCCTGTCGAAGGTGACGGCGTCCCCGTCATGCTTGAGATAGGCCTGCGTGAAAAAACTTTCCTGTCCCCGCAGCAGGCAGACCGGCATCATGCCGGAATTGCCCAGCATGGGCGTTACCCCCGCGCGCTCAAGCCGGCTTATGGCCCCGGCCAGGAAAGGCAGGGCGCTTGAAAATCTGGGGTAGACGCCGCGCATGGCGGCCAGGTTGTGCTGCACGGGGTAAATGTGCGAAAAGACCACCTTTGAAACGCCCTTTAATTCCCGCGCGGCGAAATCTGCGAAGCCCGGGAGAGCGCGGTAGTTCTGGCGCGTTATGACGTGATAGACCGAGACGTCGAAGCCGGCGGCCAGCAGGTTCTTTATTCCGTCCACGGTCCGCCGGAAGGTCCCGCGGGAGCGCGTCAGCTTTTCGGAGACGGCCCGTTTATGGGAGTGGAGCGAGACGCAGAAAGAAATTCGCGAGGGGCGGCCGCCTTCCGGCGCGGCCAGCCGCCGGACGTTCTCCGCGCTCAGCGCGGCGCCGTTGGTCATGACCATTATTTTTTTGTAGCCGAGCAAAAGGGCGTACTTCAGGATGCGCGGCAGGTCACGCCTGAGCGTAGGCTCGCCGCCGTCGAGGGAGACCGAGGCGAACCCCCTGGCGCGCTGGCGCTTCAGGGCCGCCAGGCATTCCAGCAGCGGGGGGACGGAGTTCTCCTGCTCGGGGGGGGCCTTCTTAAGGCAGAACACGCAGTTCTCGTTGCAGTCCCAGAGCAGGGACAGGTAAAATGTTTTCACGATTTTTTCAGACCGCCTCCGGCGTGGTTCTTGCGCCGGCCCTTCCGTCAGCCCAGCTTGCCCAGTTCGGTCATGGGGCCGCAGACGGAGTTCAGGATGCGGCCCGCCAGGGTCGCCGCTCCCGCGAAGCCGAAGTACGGCTCCGGGCCGAGGCAATGGTGGCTGTAGGACGGGAACCCGATCTCCAGGAAGGCGATCCCCCTGGAATAACCTTCCGTGAGGGCGAACGTGTTCCCGGCGAGCAGGGCCGGCCTGGAATAGCCGGACAAAGCGGCTATCGCCGCGGCGGCCTCCCCGGTGCCGGGCGAAAAAAGGAGGCTTTCCGGGACTTTCCCGGTGCCTAGGGGTTTGGGAAAAGAATCTATGATGGCCAGCGGCAGCCGCATGCCGAGCTCGGCGGTAAAGGCGGAAAGCCCGGAGAAGAGATAGGGATCGCCGGCGTAGACCAGGCTCAGGTGGGCTATGGCGTCGAGCAGGGGGGCGATGTCGGCGGCGGCCTGCCGCTCAAGGTCCTTTACGGCCTGCGGGAGCCCGCCCTTTATCCCCGCGGCCGCGCAGATGTCCTTAAGCCAGCCGGCGGTGCCTTTGAGGCCCAGCGGCAGCCCGGTCTCCACCAGGACGGCGCCGGACCGCTGCGCCAGCCTGGCGGCGGCCTTGCGCCCGTACGGCAGCGAGACCACCACTTCGGCCTCCAGGGCGCGCGAGAGTTCCGCAAAAGTGCCGCCGGAGGGGAAAACGCAGACCAGCTCCAGCCCGCAGAGGCCGAGCAGCCGCCGCAGCTCCGCGATGTTCGCCTTATGGTCGCCCTCGTTGCGGTCCAGCAGGTAGCCGGCTAGCGCCACCGTGCGCCTGCGTTTTTTCAGCTTCCGCTCCGGCAGGGCGCGGGCCAGCGCGTCCAGGGCGCCGGCATAGCCGTCGAGCCAGTCGCCTTCGAGCGAAGAGGGGGGCACGTCCACTACCGGCACCGGGCCCTTGATCCCGGCGGCTATCCCTTCGTAATCCATGCCGGCCAGCTTCTGGAAGGGAAGGCCGGTCACCATGATCACCGAGTAAAGGCCGGAGCCGGCCACGCCGGAAAGCATGCCCGAAAGGGCTTTTTCGGGGTTGCTCTTCTGCGGGAGCGGGCCCGCCATGTTGCAGATGACCCTGTGCGTGCCGGCGGGGGAGAGCAGCGTGGAATACAGGTCGTGATTGCCCGCGATGAAATCTATCTTCGGCATCACGCAGTTCGAGCCGTCCATGAACGCGCAGGAATCCGATACGGCGTTCGCCGCCAGGTAGACTCCCAGCTGGTAGGGCAGGTTGAAGGTCTTGGGGAACTCAGTTCCGGAGGTATCTTTCATTGAAATCCCATTCGCAGAGGGCCAGCAGCCTGCGCCAGGTTTCCAGCGCGCCGTCGTAGCCCGGTTCAAAGAGCGAGGTCGAAAACGGATATTTCCCGGCGGAGACCACGCGCGGGTCGCGGCGTATGTCCGAGTAGACCAGGCGCGTGGGCGGGTCAGCCCGCAGCAGCCTGGCCAGCTCTTCCTGCTTCGAGAAGGTGTCCGTGGAGAGGTGCGTGCCCGGCAGGGAGGCTTTCAGCGCCCGGAGCTGCGCCGCCGCTTCGGCAGGGAGCCCGGGCTTGCCGGCCTTCCCGTCCCGGCCTTCCGCGGTCATCAGGAGCAGGCGCACCTTGAAACCGGCTTCGGCCAGCACCGGCAGCACGGGCACCATTTTAAGCGCGGTGCTCCCGGAAAGAAGGCCGATCTCCTCGGTGGCCAGGACGAAAGCCGCCGTATAGCGGCTGGCGCGGGCCCAAAGCCCCGCCGCCAGCGCCTTCTGGGCCGCCGAGGGGCCCGCGGGGGCTTTTTTCCTGCCCAGCGCCGAGGCAATGGCGCCGAGCCACTTGTGCGTGCCGCCGAAACCGTAGGGTTGGGGCGGCATTATCCACTTCAGGCCCGCCTTGTCGAAAGCCGGGGTCAGCACGGTATCGGGATGGGAGAGCACCTGCAGGCGCGCCGAGGCCGCCTCGCGGTAAAAATCCTTGCGGCGGTCCACGGTGGAGATCCCGTGTTCGGCCAGCAGCTTGTCCAGGACGCCCGTGGGGTCGTGAGAGTCCGCCAGGTAGACGTCGCGGTCCTTCGCGGCGCCAGCCTTGGAAAGTTTGTGGGCCATGTACGAAACGCGCACGGCGCCCTTGGCGCTGCCGTGCTCGTAAAAACTGTTGAAGCGCTCCAGCATGATCTTTACGCCCTTCTCCCGCTCGACCCGCGCGGCCAGGGAGGAAGTGTCGCCGGCGAGCATGATGGGGGAGCAGCCGACGTAGAATTCCACGAGCCCGCCGGGGCCGGCCTTATCCGCCGCGGCTTCCAGGGACCGCGCCACTTTCTTCTCGTCGCCGAAGAGCGCGTCGTCGGAGGAAAAGCCCGTGTTGACGATGCGCTTGTCTATCCTCGGCAGCACCGGCATGTTCAGGGCCTTGCCGGGGGTCTTGATGCCGGGGTTGTCGTTGAACATGTTCAGGATGCCGCTTTCGGAGGAGCAGAAGCGGCATTCGATATCGCCGTGCTCGACCATGACCGAGCCGGGGGGGATGTAGGCCTGGCTCAGCCCGGCGGGGAAGATGAAGCGCTGCCACTGGCCGAAGCCCATGTGCGGCCGCCGCGGCGTGTCGGGGGCGGCCAGGGTCGTGTCTTCCGGGCCGGACAGGTTAAGGAGCGGCCCGTAAAAATCCCTGGACCCGGTGAAAACGGACAGCATCTCGTCGAAGCGCAGCCCGGCCAGGGTCCCGGCGGCTTTCATCAGCGCGCCTCCCGGGGGGGGCGGTTCCTGCGGGGTCGTCGGGTGGAAGCAGACGGCCCAGTCCGAGATGCGGGGCATGTCGCCCTTCGCCGAGGAGCCCGGCGCTATCACTACCTTGTAAAGGGACTGCCCGCATTTCCAGTCGCAGATTATCTGGCTGTCTTCCATGCCGGCCGGTTTGAAGCCGGCGGCGGAAAAAAGGGCCTTGGCGGATCTCACGGCCTGCTTCCTGCCCTTCCCGGCGGGCGCGCCCGCGGGCACGGCCGTCCTCCTGCCTTCGGCGAAAGCGAAAAAATCCGGGTCCGGCAGGGCGCGCGGCGGCGTGGCCGGCGGCCTGGCCGTCCGTATCTCCTGCGTCAGCGCCCAGACCCGGCGCGCGAAGCCGCTCTTGGGGTAGGCGATGGCCGCGGGCCTGTGCTCGCGCTCGGCGGAGGAGACGGCCGGGTCCTGCAGCATCACTCCCAGGATGCGGGTGTTCACGGCGCGGGCGAACTCCTCCACGGTCTTAAGGCGGGTCTGGTCCTTCAGGTTCACCGCGAGCCCGGCCAGGTAGACGCCGTTGCGCGCGTAGTTGGCGGCCATCATTATCAGCCTGTTGGCCGCGTAAAGGGAAAGGATCTCTTCCGACGTGACTATCACCATCTTTTTCGCGAAGCCGCGCCGGAGCGGGGCCGCGAAGCCGCCGCAGACCACGTCGCCGAGCACGTCGAACACGGCGGCGCCGTAGCCGTCTTTTTCGAGCAGGGCCTCGTCCTTCATCGCGTCCAGCATGGAGCCTATGGCGGTGCCGCCGCAGCCTACGCCGGGCTGCGGGCCGCCGGCCTCGATGCAGTGGACGCCGCGGACCGGGGACTGGTAAATGCTGTCGCGCAGGCCGGGGCGGCCGGAACTGCCGCCCAGGATGGCGAAAGGCTCGATATGCCTGCCCATGAGGGAAAGGGTGCAGTCCATCTTGGGGTCGCAGCCGATATGCAGGACCTTCTTGCCCCCGGCCGCGAGGAGGGACGTGACGCTGGCGGCAATGGTGCTCTTGCCTATGCCGCCTTTGCCGAAGAATACGATGCTTTCCATCTGGGTGGTTTGCTCAACGGTGAACGGTGTCCGCGGGTAGTCTGCCGGGGCCCGGCAGAGGGCGCTTTTCCCGGTTCCGGGCGGGTTTTCCCTTAAATTCCCGTCTCCTGCTATAATGGTATAATAAAAGCGTGCCATATGGCGAATCCCGGCGTGAAAAAGAAATGGATAAGCGAGCAGGCCTGCGTCAGCATGGCGCGCACCTGCAACCTGTACTGCGTCTATTGCCATAACCCGCCCACCGGCGAAAGGCGCGGCCTCCCCGAAACCGCCGCGGAGCTTAAAAGAACGGGGATCAAAGCCGTAAGCCTGGAGGGCGGGGGCGAACCCACGGCCAGTGGTGACTTTTTCACCTGGATAAAAACCCTTAAAGCCGCCGGGGTCAGGAATTTCATGCTTTCCACCAACGCGGTGGCTCTTTCCGATCCCGCTTTCTGTAAAAAATCGGTAAAGGAAATAGAGTATTTCACCGTTAACTTCCCTTCCCACCGGCCCGAGGTTTACGCGCGGGCCACCCGCAGCGTCAAGTTCCAGCTGGCCGTCAGGGGGCTGGCCAACCTCAAGGCCGCCGGGGCGGAGGAAAAGCTCCGGCTCTTTCATATTATCTCCAGCCTTAACTACAGGTTCCTGCCGGAATTCGCGCTCTGGGCTTCCAGGAATTTTCCCCGCGCGGCCCTGGTCAATTTCACTTTCGTCCGCAACAAGGGCAGGGCGCTGAAAACTCCCGCCATCATCCCGCGCTACTCCCAGGTGGCCCCTTTCCTGAACATGGCCCTGGCTACGCTGAAAATGAACGGCCTCAAGACCGTGGCGCAGAACGTGCCCCTCTGCCAACTGAAAGGCACCGAGGGCTTTTCCTTCGAGTTCCACCGCTGGCGGCGGGGAGACAAGGTGCTGGAAGGCGGGGTGGACGCGAAAGCCGCCTGCCCGGCCTGCTCCCGCTGCGCGCTGGAGCCCGCCTGCTGCGGCGCCCGGGCCGATTACCTGCAAGCGCACGGGTCCGGCGAACTTAAGGCGTCTAAAAAAGACCCCGCTTCCATAGAGCCCGAAAGATTCTGATGAAGATAGTTTCCTGCTTCGTTGACCCCGCGGAGATCCGGGCGCTGGCTAAAGCCGGCGCGGACGAGCTTTATTGCGGCGTGGCCCAGCTGCCCTCCTTCGGGCCGCAGGAATCCCTGCCGGACATGAAGGCGCTAGGGGACGCCGTGCGCAGCGCGCACGCCGAGGGCCTGAAGATCTCCCTCGCGGTCAACAGCGTGACGCTGAACTTCGATCCCCGCAGCGAGGCCTCCATGGTCGAACTCCTGGGGGAGGCCGACGGGCTCGGGGTGGATTATTTCATCGTGGCGAACCCCGCCATGTTCACGCTTTTCTCAAGGCTGAAGCGGCTCCGGGCGGGGCTTCATCTCAGTTCTTTACAGCCCTGCTTCAACAGCCTGACGGCGGATTTTTTCATAAGGCTTGGGATAAAGCGGATAATCCTCCCGAACCAGCTTTCCCCTTACGAAGCGAAGAAGCTCTTCGCCCTTTGCCGCCGGAAGAAGATAGAGACGGAGATGTTCGACTACCGGTTCTTCGGCTGCTCCTACCTGAACGGCCGCTGCCATATGCACAGGCCGGAATATTACAGCGCCACCCGCAAATACAAAGGCGGCTCCATGTGCCACCCCGATATGGGGGCCTGCGGCATGCCCGCGCCGGGAGTGATAAACCTCTCCCCGGCGTGGAAGCCGCGGCTGGGCGGGATCATAAAACGCTTTTCCGAAAGGTTCGGCTGCGGCACCACCCCGCGCATAGCCAACGCGGCGTCTTTCTTCGACTTCTTCGCGGGCGGGCTCGGCTACCTCAAGTACGGGATACGCCAGGACCCCTCCGCGCAAAAGTTCAAAAAGGTGCGCGAGATGCGGCTTATGCTGGACCTGGCCGAAGAGCTGCGCGCTTGCCTCCCGCCCGCCGAGGCCAGGCGGCGGTTCATCGAAAAGATGTCCGGGTGGCGGGAGCCCAAGCTATGACGGGGCGCGTCGAACACGGCATCAGGCTCGGCGGCTCCGTCTTCCCGGAGACCAGGGTGAAGGACGCGCTGAAGCGGTTCGACTGGGTCTATATCGGTTCGGAATTCTGCGAGAACCTCCTGGACGCGTCCGTCTGCGCCGAAGCGGCCGGGTACCAGGAGCTGGGCAAGAAAGTCTGCCTGCTCACCCCGCTCCTGACGGAGAGGGGCGTCGAAAGCCTGTCGGCCGTCTTCAAGGGGCTGAAGAAGCTGCACCGCGCCGGGCGCCTGGCAGCGGACAGGCTGGAGATAACAGTGAACGACTTCGGCGCGCTGGCGCTCGCCGCGCGCGAAAAGCTGCCCTTCACGCTTAACGCCGGACGGCAGTTCTCCCTCAACGCCTTCGTCAGGCAGGCCCACGGCATAGCCGTCCTGAACAGCCTGTCGCTGGCGTTCCTGGCGAAACGCGGGATAAGCCGCTACGAGTTCTCCTCCACCGGCACCAGGCCCGTAGCCAACTACGTGTCGGACGACAGCCCGTTCGTCCGGGAGAAATTCAGCCTTACTCTTTATTACCCTTACCTTCCCCTGACGACCACGCGGACCTGCATGGTCGGGATGCCGTATATCGGCCCGGAGGATTCCATGCGCGGTATCGAGTGCCGCCAGGAATGCCGGGCCTGCGCCTTCACCGTCGACCATCCCTGGATAAAGGAAAAGCTCGCGGTGCGGGGCAACACCGTCTTCCTCGAGTTCCCCGAAAAGTTCTATTCCACGGCCGAAGAACTGCGGGAGCTGCGTATCGACCGGCTGGTCTATTGCCCTTTTCCCTGATGATCAAATTATTCTTGGTCCTGCCGGTGTTCCTGCTGCTGTCCGCGCCGCGGCGGGCCGGGGCCGCGCCGGGGAGCGGCGCCGCCAGGGACGACGGGCAGGCCGGCTATTATTGCGGCGACATAAAAAAACCGTTCTTCGCCGAAACCGCTAAAGGGGAATTCGCGGCGCAGCGAAAACTGGCCATGCCTGAAAAGTTCACTATGCCGAAGCCCGCCGGGGTAAAAAGGGTTTTCGTCCTGGGGGAGTCCGTCGCCGCCCTGCTGGACAGGGGTGTCTGCGCGCTCTCCAGCTGCGCCGACCTGCCCTGGGAGAAGGGCGCGGACGCAGTGGATAACTCCGGTTTCGAGATCATAAACTGCGGTATGGGCGGCTACGAAAGCGTAAGGATCTACGGCATTTTCAAGGAGGTCCTGCGCTATGACCCGGACCTGCTCGTTATACTGAGCGGGAACCACGAGGGCTCGCCCGACCAGAACTGCCCGGGCCTGGATTTCGAGCTGAAGCGCAGGAAATTCCGCCTCTTTGAGAAATATTATTCGCGCACGGACGTGCCGCAGCAGGCCGTTAAAAAAGCCTCGCTGAAGATACATGCCGCCATGGTCTCCGATATGTCCGCCGCGGCCCGGAAAGCCGGCGTGCCGGTGGTTTTCTGCACGCTGCCGGCCAACGTCAGGGATATGCCTTCGCGGACCCAGCTTTTACTGGAGGACCCGCAGTTCGCCGCCGGGTATAAACTTTTTTACGAGAACGACCACAAGGCCGCCCTCGAAAAATTCCGCGCGGGGCTGGCGGCGCAGCCGTACGACAGCCTGCTGAATTTCTATACGGCCAGGACCCTGGACAAGCTGGGGCGCGCCGCCGAGGCCGCGGCCTATTACCGGAAGGCGGTGGACGTGGACGCGGATATGGCCCGGGCCAGCGAGGCCCGCAACGACAGCATCCGCGGCGCGGCCGCCGCCGAAGGCGCGTGCGTGGCCGACCTCGACAAGCTTTTCCGCGGCGTGGCGGACAGCGGGCTTCCCGGCTTCCGCGAATTCACCGACGGCATGCATTGGCGCACTTCCTACAACCGTGCGGTCTGGAACGAGATCTTCCGCTCGGCCTCCGCCTGCGGGCTGAAGGGCTTCGAGAAGTTCAGGGCCGCGGACAGCCCGACGTGGAAGGAGACGGCCCGGGAGGACGCGCTCAAGCGGCTCAGTTACGCGGCTACCTGGCTGAACCCGGGGGACAGGTCCTTTAACGAGGCTTCGCTGGCGGAACTCGCCTATGTCCGGCAGGAGGCGCCCGGGCTGCTGGAGAACGCCGCGGTTTCCGCCCAGGCCCTGGATAAAGCGATCCTCCGCAATTTCTGGTCTATCGGCAAGGTCGTCCAGCTCGAAGCGCTTTTCCCGCTTTTCCTGGGGCATCTCTCCGAGGTCGAGCGGCGCCAGGGAAATTACGGCGCCGCTATGATATTGTGCGACAGGGCCCTGGCCCTGGACCCCGCGCGCGGCTTCCTGAAGCTTCTGCGGGCCCAGATCCTGGCCGGCCAGGGAAATAAGAAGGAAGCGGAGCGGGAATTTAACGGGTCAGGGCTGGTGCGGGAAGCCCGCGGCCTGGGGCTCGCTTATGGTTTTGAGACGCAGGCCGCCGGCCCCCGGCCCGCAGGCGGCGGGCCCGGTCCGCTGGCCGGGAAAAAAACTCCGCCGCCGGTCGGGCAGGCCAGGCCGCCCGGTAATACTTCCCTAACCCCTGGTCCCGGCAAGCACAGCGTTTTGAAAGCCGTTCCGTTTGACGGCGCTCCCAGGCCCGCGCCTAAAGAGGGCGTCGAGGCGCTTATGGAACAGTGTCTTGACGCTTCAGGGGAAGGGGGGAAGGAAAGGGCGCTGCAAGCCTGCCAGGGAGCGGCTTATGCGGCGGGCCCGGGGAAACCCGGTGGCGGGAACCCGTACCTCGGAAGCGAAGCTTCTTTTGAAAGTTACAGGCTGCTCACGGCCCTGGGCCGTAACGAGGAGGCCGGGGAAGCCCTGCTCTGGACCGTGGAGAACGCGTCTCCTTCCTGGCCGAAACTGGCCGAAGCCAGGAAGCTGCTGGGGCAAAAGGCCCCGTAAACCTTCCCGCGGCGGCCTAGCGGGAGCCGCCGCCGCGCCTGCCGAAAACCTTCTCTATCTTCGCCTTCACCGAAGCCGGCGTCACCCGGCTCGGGCGTAGCTCTTTCCAGCCGTGACGGGAAACATAATCTTTGCGCGGGCCCCTGCAGACGGCCGCCAGCGAGCAGCCTGAACAGGGCGGGCGCTGCTCCTTTTCCGCCAGGTAGTCCTGGCCGAGGTCGCCGTAAGCCGCCGCGTGCGCGTCTATCGCGCAGTATTCGAAGCCTTTCATCGCGCAGAGCGGGAACCCGTCGGTAATCACCTTCATCCCGCCCGCCTGCAGGAGCTTTACCGCCGTCCGCAGGGGCAGCCGGCAGGCGGCGAGGTCCGGTATGAGCCAGGGGCGCTCCACGCAGCCGCCGAGCAGCTTCGGGAAATTTATCTCCAGGTAGAGCAGCTCGGGAAAATTCCGCAGCACGAACAGGGCGTACTCCGGCAGCTTCGGGATCATGACGGAGGTCGCTACCAGCGTGACGCGGACCTTGCGCCCGCCCGCGGCGCGGATGAGTGTGCGCACCGCCTTGACCCGCCGGGCGAAGTTGGCCCGGGTCCGGGTGAGGGCGTCGTAAAGGGCCGGGGTATGCGCCGGCAGGTTCACGTTGAAAAAATCCACGCCGGCCTCGACGTATTTCTCCGCCGCCGCGGGGTCGTCCAGGGAAAAGCCGTTGGTGACGAGGACGACGTTCCTGACCCCTTCCTTCTTCGCGAAGCGTATCCATTTGAGGGTGTCCGGGAAGAGGGTCGGCTCGCCTCCTTCGAAGCAGACGGAGTCCTTGAACTTCCGTATCGAGGCCCGGATGAGCTTGGGGGGGTGAGGGGGCAGCCAGCTGTCCCTCGAGCAGAAAAGGCAGCGCTGGTTGCACGCGGCGGTCACGTTGATGATCTGGTTCAGCTCTATCTTCCGGCGGGCCGCAGGTCGTTTTTGTCTCATCGTAAAATTCCCGCCGCTGAAGAAACTTCCTGCGGCTCCCCCGGAGCTAACCGGAGTGCAGGCAGTTAAGGAGGCGCGCGGCCAGGCTCCTTGCGCCGGAAAAACCGAGGAAGGGCTCGTCCGTCAGGCAGTGATGCGCGTACGAAGGGAAGCCGAACTCCATGAAAGGCAGCCCGCAGTTCAGCCCCTCGGACAGCGCGAACGAATCGCCGACGGCGAGATGCGGCTTCTGGTAGGCCGGCAGCGCCTGTACCGCGGCGCGCGCGGCCGGGATCTCCGGGCCGAACAGCATTACCGCAGGCGTTCCGGCCGTACGGACCGGGCGCCGCCTGGTGTTAAGCAGCGCGCAGGAGGCGTCCATGCACAGTTCCTCCGCGAAGGAGGCCAGGGCCGAGTAAAGGCCCGGGTCGCCGGTGAAAAGGATGTTCTTGTGGAGGAGCGCCGGCAGGGCCGGGGCGATGACCGCGGCCGTCCGCCTGGCTTCCTCGCGCAGGGCTACCGGCAGCTCCCCGCGGAGCCCGGCCGCCCGGGTTATGGTCCGAAGCCAGTCGAGGGTCCCCTGCAGACCCAGCGGCAGCCCTGTCTCCACGAGCGGGGCGCCGAACCTTTCGGACAGCGCCTTCGCCGTCTTCCTGCCGTGCGGCAGGGAAACTACCAGCCCCGCTTGCGCGGCGCGGGCGAGCTCCGCGCAATCGCCGCCGGAAGGCCAGACAGAGACCGTCTCAAGCCCGGCCGCCGCCAGCAGCCGCCGCAGCTCGGCCAGGTTGGCCGAGTGGTCGAATTCGTTGCGGTCCAGCATATAGCCGGCCAGCACTACCGCGCGCCGGCGCTTTATAGCTTTGCGGGGCGCGGGGAGCGACCGGGCCAGCGCGGCCAGCGTCTCGTCGTAGCCGTCCAGCCAGTCCAGCTCCAGCGACTTGGCGGGGACATAGGCCACCGGCGTCCTGGCGGACGCGGCGGCGGCTATCCCCGCGTAATCCACGCCGGAGATCCTGCTGAAAGGCAGCGCCGTCAGCACTACCGCGCCGAATTGCCCCGAGGCGGCCACCTTCCCGACAAGCGTGGTTATCTTCGTGTCCGGGCTGCGGTCGGAAGAGACCGGGTGGGCCATCGTGCAGAGGATCCTGTGCCGCCCTTCGCCCGACAGCAGCGTGGAAAAAAGGTCGTGGTTGCCCCAGATGAGGTCCGCCTTCTGCATGATGCAGTCAGGCCCGTCCACCACCACGCAGACGTCCTTGACCGCGTTGGCCGCCAGGTAAACGCCCAGCAGGTACGGGAGCACGTAGGTCCTTGAAAATTCGCCGTCAGCGGAGGTATCGTTCATTGAAATTCCATTTGCAGAGCCTGAGCAGCCGCCTGGCGGTTTCCAGCGCTCCGTCGTAGCCCGGCTCGAAGACGGCGGGGGACAGCACGTTCCTGCCGGCGGAGACTATCCGCCGGTCGGCGACGATATCCGAATAGACCAGCCGCATTTTGCGGTCTCCGGCCAGGGCGGCGGCCAGCTGGGCCGGCGTCCGGAAAAGAACGGCCGTCACGCGGGCGCGGCTGAACCTGGCGCGGAGTTCCTGCGTCCGCCGCTCAGCCTTCTTTTCTGCTTCCTTGTCCGGCGCGTACAGCATCAGCCTGAGGGCGAAGCCCGCCTCGGCCATGAAGCCGAGAACGGGGAACCTGTCCGAAAGAAGGACGGGCAGCTCGTCGGGCGCGGCGACGAAGCCGGCGGTGAACGCGGAGCAGCCGGCCGCCAGCCCGCGCCGCAGGGCCGCGGCGGCGCCGCCGCGCGGCGGGCGCGGCGCGGGCCGGCCCAGGGCCGAGTAGACGCCGGCCAGCCACCTGGAGGTGGCCGCGAAACCGTAAGGCGCCGGCGGCGACACCCACTTTATGCCGCGCCGCTCGAAAGCCCGCACCAGTACCGGCTCAGGCTCCGGCAGGATCTGCAGCCTGGCCGAGAGGATATCGGCGTAGAGGTCGTCCGAAGGGGCCGTTATCGTAAGGCCGCCGCTTTCCAGCAGCGCGGAAAGCGGCTTCCGGGGATCGCCGAAGTTTATAAAATTCACGTCGCGGGAAGGCTTGCGCCGGCCGCGGGAAGACAGTTCTTTCTCCACGAAGTCCGCGCGCGCGGCCGTCTTGGCGGGGGCATGGACCGAAATGCTGTTGCAGCTCTCGATGAAGACGTTTATGCCCGTTCTTTCGGAAACGCGCTCCACCGGGGCGCGCACGTCGCCCGCTACCATGTGGGCGGGGCAGCACATATAAAGCTCTACGTGCCCGCTTTTCCCGGTCCTGCCGGCGGCGACGTTGAGGGCTTTCTCTATCTTCGCCTCGTCCCCGGCGAACGCGTCCTGGGCATCGAAACCGGTGCTGAAGACGTTCTTTTCCTGCTTGGGCAGGCGCGGGACGGGGGAAGTGCCCGGGCTGCCCGCGAGGCCGCCCCAGGTCTGGAACATGCTCAGCGGCGTTACGTTATAGAAGGCGAAGCGGCATTCGATGTCGCCGTGCTCGACTATCGGGAAGCCAGGCGGGATGAATTTGCCGTCGCAGTTCGAGAAAAGGAATTTCTGCCATTGGCCGAAGGCGTAATAAGGCCGCTCCGGCGGGCCGTCCCCGGCGGTGTTCCCGGAGAGGTTGTAGGTCATCACGCTGCCGTAAAAGCTTTCGCTGCCGCAGAACGCGGCCACGAAATCGTCGAAGCGCAGGGGCCGGAGCCGGCGCGCCGCCGCCTGGACCTTGCCCGTGAGTTCGCCGTCCACGTCCTTCTCGTCGGGGGCGACGCAGATGCCCCAGTCGTTGACGAGCTGCATTCCCTCGGCGCACCTGCCCGCGGGGACTATGAATACCCTAAGTTCGCGGCCGTCCAGCCCCAGGCGGCAGAGCACCTGGCCGCCGGCTATGCCCGAAAGCTTGAAACCCATTTCGTCCAGCAGCTCCCGCATCTCGACGGGGGAGAGCCCGGACCGGGGGGCAGCGGGGCCCGCCCGCGGGGCCGGCGGCCTGCGCTTTACGGCCTCTCCTTTGAGGAAGGCGAAGATCTCGGGGTCGGACAGGGCCCGGCAGGGGGCGGCCGGCGGCCTGGCCGAAGCGATCGCCCGGCTCAGGGCGCGCAGGCGCCTGGCGGCGTCGCTGTGCGGGGCGTGGAGCACCGCTACGCGCTGGGCCTTCTCCGCGCGCGTGATCTCGGCGCTGCGCAGCACCACGCCCAGCACCTTCGTGTTTACCGCCCTGGCGAAATCCTGCACTATTTTAAGGCCGTCCGCGTTCTTGAGGTTGGCGGCCAGGCCGGCCAGGTAAACCCCGTTGCGGGAATAGTTCTCAACCATCTTTACCAGGCGGTTGGCGGCGTAGAGGGCCAGTATTTCCTCGGAGACGACTATCACGGCCTTTTGCGCGAAGCCGCGCCTGAGCGGGGCCGCGAACCCGCCGCAGACCACGTCGCCCAGCACGTCGAAGATCACGGCGTCGTAGCGGTCCTTCTCCAGCAGGGCGACGGAGCGGATGGTGTCGAGCATGGCGCTTATTCCCGCGCCGGCGCAGCCCAGCCCGGGGTCGGGGCCGCCGGCCTCGATGCAGAAAACGCCGTTTACCGGGGAAGGGTGGATGCTCTTGCGGAGGGTCTCCTCGTCCTCGAGGAGCCCGGAGGAGGTGAAGGGCGGGATGCCCCGGCCCATCAGGGAGACCGAAGAATCCATTTTCGGGTCGCAGCCCACGTGGAGGATCCTGGCGCTGCCCTGGGCGAGCGCCGCGGTAACGTTGGAGGCGATGGTGCTTTTGCCGATGCCGCCTTTGCCGAAGAAAACTATGTTTTCCATTAGATGTTTCCGGGCCGGCGGCTGTGCGGCTGAATTATCAATTATACTTAGTTTAAGCGGGCGGGCTCAAGCGCGCGGCCGGCAATCCGCAAAATGCTAAAATTAAGTTTTGCCGGGCAGCGGCCGGGCCAAAGCGCATATGTCCAACGTCTGGGAACTTTTAAGCAGATTCGAATTTATCGGGCGGCTGGTGAACGCCGACCTCGGCGGGGTCAGCCTGTACTACGTTTATATAGCGCTGCTGTTCGCCGGGTTCTGGCCCGGGCTGATCTACCTGCTGGTGAAGAACCGCAGGGAGCTGCTCCCGAAGCTGTTCCCGGGCCCCTGCCTGCTGCTGGCGCTTGGGTTGGCGGCTTTTTTCTTTCTCTTCGGCGGGAACAATAATATCTATTCGGCCCCTTCCTACGAGGTGCAGAACCTCGCCGACGCGGCGGCCGCGGTCGGCGCCGGGGAGCTTGCGCCTGTCGTCCGCCAGACCCGCATAGTCCCGCTGATCTTCGGCGCCGTGCTGTATTTCTCCAATCTCCAGGTCCTGAAGGTCCTGCTGTGGGGCTTACTGGGGTTGTTCTACTCGGTCTGGGCGCTGATACTGTCGGACGTGTTCGGCTTCAGCAACAAGTTAGTGGTCCCGCTGCTGTGCCTGGCGGCCGTAGCGCACGTGAAAACTTTTTACTTCTTCTCCGCCTATGCCATTTTCGCCCTCTGCTTTTCCGCGCTGTTCCTCTACAGCCTCCTGGCTATCGTTAAAAAGCCGCCGGAAGAGGTTTCCTTCCTGCGTTTGTCGCAGCCGGTCTACCTCATCCTGCTGGCCTCCCTGTTCAGGCAGGAAAGCGTGGTCCTGTTCCTGGTATATTTCACGGGCATGGCTTTCGCCGGGAAGGCTTTGTTCAAAAAAGCGCTCCTCAGCCTGCTGGCCGGGGCGGTGCTGTATCTCCCTTTTCTTTACCGCGACTGGACCCACGAGGAGAACCAGGTCCTCAGCTACAGCTGGAACCAGGAGCTGGTCGAACAGGTCTACTCCGCGCCTCCCGGCGCGCAGGACTTCTCTGGGGTGGCGGCTGCGGACGGCCTGCTTCTTAACGCCGCCACCAATATCAAGAACGGCAGCCGGGGGGGCATGGGCAGGCAGGAGTTCGTCGACGCGGTCAGGCTTGCCTACTTCGCCCCGCAGCCTTCTCTCCGGAACGTCTGGTATAACCTGAAATACAGGTCGGGCCTGTTCCTGCTTTTGACCGCGGCCTGGCTGGCGGTCCTGCTGGCGGGCCTCCTGAACCTGCGCTATCTGCGCGGCGAACTGAAATACCTGGCCGTACTCGCGGCGTATATCTGTTCCCTGTTCCTGATCTATCACCTGGCGAACATGGCGGTGATGATAGGGCTGTCTTACAATTACCTGGTCCCCGCCTACCTCGCCTTCTGCCTGATAGTAGCGAGGAGCGTTTACAGGGGGAGGGCCGGCGCCGTATGAAGAGGAAGCTCCTGCTCTTTATCCCCATGTATAACTGCGAAAAGCAGATAAAGCGGGTCCTTGCTAAGGTGGACTCCGGGGTCCGGGAATATCTCACGGAGATACTGGTAGCGGATAACGGCAGCGCGGACGGGTCCGTCGACAGCGCCCGGCTGGCTTTGAGCGGGATAAAGGGCGTCCGGACCGTGCTGATAAAGAACAAAAAAAATTACAGCCTGGGCGGGTCGCTGAAGCTCGCTTTTAAATATTGCCTGGACAATAATTTCGATCATTGCCTGGTGCTGCACGGCGACGACCAGGCCGATATCGGGGATATCCTGCCCTATCTGCGGGACGAGAAATTCTTTTCGTATGATTGCGCGTTCGGTTCCCGGTTCGATACGCGGTCCAGGCTCCGCGGCTATTCCAGGACCAGGACCCTGGGCAACAAAGCGCTTAATCTCCTGACGTCCCTGGCGGCGGGCCGCAAAGTAACGGACCTGGGCTCCGGGCTGCAGCTGTATTCGGCGGCGTATTTAAAGGGCGGGTCCTACCTGCGTTTCCCCGACAATCTTTCTTTCGAGGTGTACCTGCTGTTCCACTGCCTGTGGACCGGGGCGAAGTTCGTATTTTTCCCTATCAGCTGGACCGAAGAGGACCAGAAAAGCAATGCCAGGTCTTTCCGGCAGGGGCTGGAAATATTATTCCTTTTGCTGAAATGCCTGGTGAACCCTAAACACCTCTCCGCTCCGGGCCCTTCCGCCGGGATAGAATATTCGTACGATATAATCTATTCGCGCGAGCCCTGATCGCGGCCCCCGCGTCCTTGCGACGAACTGTTTCGGGATCTACCGCACTTCATTCTCCGGCTTCCCGCCGAGCAAAGCCTTCAGGTTCTGCTTGAGCCTGGCTTCGAAGACCGAACTTGAGGAATTCCAGAACAGGACGGCCTTGCAGAACTCCAGCGGGTGCGTCAGGTAATGCACCGCGTAGAAGAGCAGGGTGCCCGAGAGCTGGTACAGGGAAAGCTCGAGGGGCCCGGCGGCGCCGCAGTAGCGGTTCCTGTTGCCTGAAAAAAGGTTAAGCCCGAGGGAATTGAAATAGGCGTCGTTCAGCTCCGGGATGAGCTTGCGCCGCCGCAGGTCCTCGAAATATGCCGAACCGGGGTAGGGGGAGAACTGGAAAATGGGCGCGTCGCTGACGCCCGCCAGCGCCAGGCGCAGCTGCAGGAGCAGGGTCCTGAAGATCTGCCGTCTTGTTTCTCCCGGAAAGCCGATCACCAGGTTCGCCTTGACCCCGAGCTTGTGTTTCCTGGCGGCTTTTACGGCCCTGTGCAGGTCCGCCAGGTCCAGCTTTTTGTCCACAGCCCGCAGCGTCTCCGGGGAGCCGCTTTCCGGGGCGAAACCGAGGTAGCGGCACCCGGCGGCGCCGGCCAGCGCGACAAGTTCCTCGTCGAGGGACTCGACGCGGGTGCCCGAGGCCATCTGCCAGCGCGCTTTTACTTTGCGCGCGAGCATCAGCCCGCAGAAGTCGCGCAGCCACTGCCGCCCCGTTACGGGGGACGGGTCGTAGAAATCGACGCACTGCACGTTATATTTCTCCACGTACAACTCTATCTCCCGCACTACGTCTTCAGGCGGTCTCTGCTCGTGGCGGGCGCCCCACATCCGCGCGTTGGAACAGAACCTGCAGGCATACGGGCAGCCCCTGCTGGCCAGGACGGGCAGCGTCCTGCCCAGGTACGGGCCGTGCGAGACTTTGGCTTTGAAATAATTCTCTATCGGCACGGCGTCCCAGGCGGGCAGCGGCAGGTCGCCGGCCCTGAGCCGTTCTCTCTGCGGTGTTATTACTATCGAGGCGCCGCGCCTGAAGGCGATGCCGTTCACCCCGCCGGTGCCGGCGCCGCGCGAAATGGCCTCCAGCAGTTCCCTTAAGGTCTCCTCGCCCTCGCCGATCACGGCCAGGTCCAGGCCCGGGGCCTGGGCGAGGACCAGTTCCGGCAGGGCCGAAACATGTTCGCCCCCGGCGATAAGGACCGCGCCCGGAAAGGCCCGGCGCAGGCCCGCCAACATTTCCCTGTAGAAAGGCCATTCGGAAGAGAACATGCAGGAGATGCCGATGACGTCCGTTCCGGGCGGGATCCTGGCCAGCATGTTTTCCGGGGACAAACCGCGGTATTTCAGCCTTTTACCGCCGAGGGTCCCGACGTGTTCAGGGGCCTCGCCCAGGCAGTCCACTACCGTTACGGGAAAGCCGTGCAGCTCGGCGTAAGCCGCCAGGCAGGCCAGGGACAAAGGGGGGGCGACGGAGGAGACATTGAACTGTCCTTCCGGCATCACTGTGGGAAAACGCAGCAGGACGGTACGCATGATCTAATTCGCCCGGAAGTTGAAAGTAGTGACCGTCCGCCACGGCCGGGCCGCGCGGCCGGGCTGCTTTCCGGCCGGGGCGAAATAGGCCTTTTCCGACAGCAGCAGCGGATAGGGGATAAGAGGGTTGGAGAGTTTCACCAGCTTGCCGCCGCAGGAATGGGCGCAGCGGGAGTTGTAGTGTTTTTCGAACGGGCAGAACGTGGTAACGGACCTGAACGCCGGCCCGGGGTGCCAGGAAACGGCTAGCCCCAGCGCGGCGGCGGCGGCCGCCCGTTGCGGGGCGTCGGTTTCCGCGGAGGCAAGGCCGTGCTCACGGATGAAGCCTGACGCCCAGGCCGCGTCGGTGCGCGTAAGTTCGGTCGTCAGCAGCCTGCCGGACGATAATTTAAAAGGCCCGGTCTTTTTCAGCAGGGGGAAGATGCCCCAGTCGTTAGCGACTACCTCCGCCACGAGCCTCGTCCCCCTGAGGGCCCTGAAGAGGGTCTCCCAGCGCCGCAGGCCGCTGTCAGTGAGTATCGACGTCGCCAGGGAGAGCCCGACGCCCGGGAAAGCGCGCGCCAGCCTTTTGAGCAGCGACAGGGCGGGCACCTGGTTCTGGCAGAATTCGCTCCCCACGATGAGCGCGGCAAAGCCCGCGCCCGGCAGCTTCCGCCCGGAAAGCAGGCTTTCAGCCTCGGAGGGGGTAATAAGTAAAGCTTTTTCCATATTCCATCGGCTTCGTGTCCAGTTCCAGCCCGCGCTTGACGAACGCGGCGCGCGCCAGGCCCCTGTCCAGCAGGTCCAGCAGGTAGCGCGCCTTTAAAAAGAGGTCGGCCTCCCGCCGGGTGTTCGGCCAGCGGGCCACCTTCAGGTAGCCGGCCCCGGCCTTGTAAAAGTCGTATAGCGCGTTGAGCCGGAACTCCTGGCCGGGCATCGGCATGAAATAGTCCCCCTGCGGGCTCATGAACGGGAGCAGGCAGGGATAATCCTCGAACAGGGCCGTCTTTTTGCTCCCGTCGTGAGGGCAGGGCAGGAAGCAGTGGGAATCCACGTTCACGCTGTAGTAAAGCGGCAGGCAGAAGATCTCGGTCTCTATCCCCAGGCGGTTGGCCAGCAGCGCGCGGGCGTTGTCCGGCGTCATCTGTATCGGCAGCACCACCCGCGAAATGCCCAGCCCCGCGAAGAATTCCAGGGTCGGGGTGTTGAAGCAGTTCACCAGCGTGCTGAGCGTGAAATGCGTGCGGAATCTTTCGCGCTTGAAATAGGCCAGCAGCGCCGGGTCGCTGATGATCGCCCCGGCCAGGCCCTTGTCGGTCAGCCGCGCCAGCAGTCTCAGCGTTTTAAGATAGTCGCTCCTGCGCAGCATCAGGTTCGCGGCCAGGTACACCTTCCTGCCGAGGCCGCCCGCCAGCCGTATGACCCGCTCGATCTCGGCGGCGCTCGAGAAATTCTCGCAGAAAGGACGGTTATTCGGGATAGTGAACAGGCCGCAGTAGACCGAGTCCGCGCCGTTGGCGAAGAAATATTCCGCTTCGCGGAAGGATTTAATTCCTACTATTGTCTTCATGCCGGATCCCGGGGAAATCTTTCCCCGGTGTCACCGCGACCTAGTATACAAAATCCCCCGCCGCCGATGGCAATCGCCTTGTGCTGCGCGCGCTTAATCTTATAACATAAGTCCTGCAACACCATGATAAACGTAAAGATATCGGCTTGCGCGCCGGGCCTGATAGGGGCCTGCCTGCTCCTGTCCTGCGGGCCCGGGCCCGCCAGGGACGGGGATCCCTGCGGGGACGCATCCCCGTTCTTCGCCGAGGCCCCGGGCGGGACGGGCGTTTTCCGGCCCGTCAGGGCCTCCGCCTTTCCCGGAGAATTTTCCATGCCCAAGCCCGCCGGGCTGAAGCGGGTCTTCGTCGCCGGAGGGGCCGCGGCCGTTCTGCTGGGGCCCGGCGGCAGGGTGCCCGGGGACGCTAAAGCCGGCGCCCGCGCGGACGTCGAAGTGATCAACTGCGGCATAAACGGTTACGGCGGGGCGCCGGTAAAGGACGTCCTGGGTGAGGCCGTTAAGTACAGCCCCGACCTGCTGGTCGTACTGGGGGACGCCCGGGAGCTGCCCGCCCGCCTGCAATGCGCCGGCTCCTCCGGCGCGCTTCGCCGCGCCGGCTACAGGCTGCTGGAGTTATATTATTCCTGGAAATACGATCCGCGGCGGGCCTCGGCCCTGGTGTCGGTTAAAATACAGGAAGCGGCGCTAAAGGCGTCGGCCCGGGCGGCGAAAAAAGCCGGGATACCTGCGGTCTTCTGCACCTTGCCGGTGAATATAAAGGACATGCCCCCGGCCGTACCGCTTCCCCTGGCCGAGCAGGGCTTCGCTTACGGCTACAGGCTTTTTTACGAAAAAAAATACCAGGCCGCCCTGGATAAATTCTCCGCCTCCCCGGCGGCAGGCGCGGGGCATGCCATGGTAAATTATTACATCGCCAAAACCCTGGAAAAGCTGGGCAGGACCGCGGAGGCCGGGCCTCACTACCTGACGGCGCTGAGCTCGCGCCTGGACATGTCGGGAACGGCCGGCGACCGCAACGCCATGATAAAACGCGTGGCGGCCGCGGAGGGCGCCTGCGTGGCCGACCTCGGCGCTCTTTTCCTGAGGCTATCCTGGGACGGGCTGCCGGGCTTCCGGGAATTCACCGACGAGGCGCATTGGCGTCCCGGGTACAACAAGGCGGTCTGGGGGGAGATCTCCCGGGCGGCGGGCGCCTGCGGCCTTGAGGGGCTCGGCGGGCCGCTTGCCCCCGGAGCCTCCGAGCCGGCGCGGCTTGACGCCGCCAAAAGGCTTACCTATGCCGCCGCCCTGGTAGACGGGAAGGAACTTAACGAGGCGGCTTTGGCCGAGCTTTCCTACATCGGAGAAAAAGTCCCGGGCCTGCTCAAAGAGGCCGCCGTTTCCGCGGGCGCTCTTGCCGGGCTCCTCGTGCGCGGCAGCGGGCCCGCGCCGGACCCGGCCGCGCTGCGGATGGTTTTTCCTTTATTCCTGGCGCACCTGGCGGAGGCGGACAGGCGCGCCGGGAATTATGACGGCGCCCTCGCTTTGTGTAAAAGGGCCCTGTTCCTGAACCCCGGTCATGCGGCTTTAAGGCTTGAGCATGCCCAGATCCTGGCCGGAATGGGAAGGCTGAAAGAAGCGGAGTCGGAATTTACCGCCCTGCTGGACGCCGGCGATTTCAAGGAAGCCGAATCCCTCGGGCGCGCGTACGGGGTCATCGTTTCAGCCCATAAGGACACGGACCCCCGGCTGGAACCGGAAGCCCCGCCGAAGGAAAAGACCAAAGGGGAAAAACTTATCGAGAGCTGCTTCTCCCCGGCAAAGGAGAAGGCTGCCAGGGGCGTCGCGCTGCAGGCCTGCCAGTCGGTAGTTTACCTTTCCGGTTCCGGCGAGCTGCGCGACGAGCGCGAAGCCGGCGTCCTCGAAAGCGACGCTTCGTACCAGAGCTCTAAACTGCTTGCCGCGCTCGGCCGCGCCGAGGAGGCCCGCGAGGCCCTGCTCTGGACCGTCGCCAACGCCCCCGCTTCCTGGCCCGGCCTCGCAAAGGCCCGCCGCGAGGTCCAAGAGGACGGTTCCCCGCGCTGAAGCCGCCCCGCAAATGACAACTCCAACACACGTTCCCCCGGCAGGGGAAAAAAAGCCGCCGCTCTCCCGGCCGGCGGCCCGGAAGGCCCTGGCGCTGGCCCTGGGAATTATTTTCGCGCTTTTCAGCGCGGAGGCGGCGCTGCGCCTGGGCGGTTTCTTTTACCGCGCCTCCCAGGAAAAGCGCAACAGCCTTGCCGTAGGGCGCGAGGGTTACCGCATCATGTGCCTGGGCGAATCGACCACCGCCGGAGGCAAAGGCTCCTGGCCCTTCCTGCTGGAGGATACGCTCGCAAAACGCTACCCGGCCCTCCGGTTCAGCGTGGTGAATAAAGGGGTCCCGGCGGTCAACACTACCGACATCCTGCGCGAGCTTGAAAAGAACCTCGACGAGGTCCGGCCGGACCTGGTGATAGCGATGATGGGCATGAACGACGGCTTTGTCCGGTATTACGAAGGCGTCAGCGATCCCGGCAGCCCCCTGTTCAGGCACCTCCGTGTATACAAACTGTTCAAGCTGCTGCTCAATAAAGAAAAAGCCGAGCGGCCGCTGCCGGTGCGGGTGGCGCCGCAGGTATCGCGCGCGCCGGCGCTGATGGACCCTTACGGGCCGTACCATGACGGTACGCTGGACATTACCCGGCACGAGAAGGAACTTCTCCAGAAGATAGAGCGCGACCCGCGCGACGCCGCTTCCCTGTACCTGCTGGGCCGGTACTGGGTGCTGCACAAGTCCTGGCGGGAGACGGGGACGGACCAGAGCGGGAAGGGAAAGGACCTGCTGCTGCGGGCGGAGAAACTGGAACCAAATAATTCTTTCGTGGCGTGGACGCTCGGGATGTATTACCTGCTTATCCGGAATGACGCCGGGCGCGGCCTCCCGTACCTGCAGAAGGCGGCCGAGCTTAACCCGACGGGGGAGAACTGGACCTACCTCGGAAGGGCTTATAAATTCCAGGGCCGGCGAGAGAAAGCGGAAGCCGCGATGCTCCGGGCGCTGGCCCCCGAAAACCCGCTGGAGGTGCGGGAGGAAGCAATCCTCGAGCTTTCCTGGATGTACATCGCCGACAAGGATTATTTAAAAGCGGAGAAACTGCTGCAGAAAGCGCGTTCGCTGGACCCGTACAACGAGAAGGTCTCCGGCGCGCTGGCCAGCCTTTACACCGAGAGCGGGCGCCCCGCCCTGGCTGCCGGGTACGCGCAGAAGCTTTCTTCTACCCGCGCCCTGTTCACGTATAAGACGCGGACCAATTTCCGCGAACTCCGCCGCATACTGAAGGAACGCGGCATCCGGCTCGCGGTGATGCAGTATCCCCTGTGCGACCCGGCCCCCCTGAAGGCGCTCTTCGAGGAGCCCGGCGATATTATTTTTATCGCGAACGAGCGGACTTTCAGGAAGGCGGTAAATGAAAAGGGCTATACCTATTACTTCCAGGACATGTTCGCGGGGAATTTCGGCCACTGCACCGGGGCCGGGAACGAGCTGATAGCGGCCAATGCCGCCGACGCACTGGCCGGCTATCTCGGCAGGTGAAGCCCTTCGCCCGGGCCGGTCATTTCGCCGCGCCCCGCCTCACTAAACCTTTTTTAGCCAGGACGTCCGCGACCTGCTCCGCCATTATGCGGTAGCCGCGCGCCGAGCAATGCGGGTCCTTGTACGCGAAGTAGTCGTCCCGGCGGCCGGCCGCCACGAATTTTGAGAATACAAAAGCCTGGTCCGCGAACGGCAGCGAGCGGGCGGCGGCCGCCCGGCGCAGCAGGTCCGAGGCGGTGACCGCTTCTTTAAGTTCAGCGCTTGGATAGTTCTGGAAGATGAGCGCCGTGCCGTGCGCCGAGGCCAGCCCGGAGATCTCGTCCAGGTCCAGCTTTATCCAGGCGGGCACGTCGTAGTTCCCGGATAGCAGGGCCGCGGTCCCGCCGCCGGTGCGCAGCGCGCCCAGCCTCATCCATCTCTCGGCCTCCGCGCGGTCCTTGCCGAGGGCGTTGCTTATCCCGATATAGACGAGCGGGTCGCCGGGGTCCTCGTCGGCCGCTTTTTTCAGCCATTCCAGCGCCTCCACCGGCCTGAAGGTGTTAAGGTAGGTGAAGCCGACGCTTTTCAGGGCGTCCATATCCTGGGGACATTTGCGGACCGCGGTCTTGCAGACCTCCAGTATCCCGTCGATGTCCTTGAACTCCTTCATCTTTTCTATGCAAAGGCCGTGCTCCGGCACGCCGCGGCACCGCAGCCGGCGTTCTTCTTTCCTGCGCGCGGCCCTGTCCGCGGCCCGGCGCGAAACTTCCCGCCAGAGGAGCTTTGCCAGGCGCGCTACGCGCACACGGTCCAGCGCCTCCGGGCGGCGCGGGCCCTTGTCGTCGCGGTAGCCCCAGTAGTTCCAGAAGTTGTTGAGGCCGGACAGCAGGATTACCGCGTCGGGGCGGACTTTATCCAGCGCCTGCGGCAGCCGGTCGAGGAGCTGGGCCGTGTTCTGGCCGGACTCGCCGAAGTTCACAACGCTGAAAGCCTGCCCGGGAAATCTTTCCTTAAGCACGTTCTCGAGCTGGCGCGGGTAACTGCTCTCCGCCGGGGCTCCGGCCCCGTACGTGAAGGAGTCTCCCACGCAGAGCACGGTGTAGGCCCCGTCCTGCCCGCGGGCGGACAGGCGGGCCGCGTAACGGCTTCCGAACAGCCGCAGCGAGACTTCGAGGCAGAGCGTCAGGAGCAGGGCGCCGGCCAGGAAGGCCGCCAGTTTGACGACAAAGCTTTTTAAACCTTTAGTCATGGCCGGCCGCCTTTTCAGGGCGCGGCCCCGCGCGCGCGGGGACCGGCAGCTCCGCGAGGGGGAAGATGCGGGTCTTTATTATGGCATCCGCCGCGTTGGCGGCCATGATGCCGTAACCCTCGGCGGTGCAATGGCCGAACGTGTCCGCGTTGAACAGGTTGCGGCCGCCGGCCGTCAGCTTCTCGAAAACGGAATAGTTGTCCACCAGCGGCACCGACTTCTTCCGGGCTATCTCGGCGTAGTTTTCCGGGAGATAGGCCCAGAGGGTCTTGTTGCGCACCGGGTAATTCTGCAGGATGACCGGGATGCCCTTTTCCCGGCAGATGTCTATTATCTTTTCCAGGTCGTGGGAAAGCCACCTGGAAAAGTCCCGGGCGGGCTGCGGTTCGCCCTGCAGGTTCGGATAGAGAGCGTGCAGCGGGCAGTCGGCCGGGGCCTGCAGTCCCTTCGCGCGCCAGGCGGCCGCTTCGGCGCTGTTCCCGGCGGCCTCGTACAGCCTGGCCAGGTCCCAGCAGATAAAGGCGTTCTCAGGGTCCAGCAGCGCCGCTTCTTTCAACCGGTCGATGGCCCCGGGCCGGTCTCCGTTTCCCGCCGCCGCGTCGGCCTGCCGGTAATGTTCCGAGATCGCGGCGTCGGCGGCTTTGGGCAGGCACTGCCCGGCGGCCATTTTCCCGCGGCCGCGGCCGGGCTCTGCCGCCGCTGGATTGCCGCCGGCCCCGCCGGGCAGCAGCAGGCTTATCAGTTTTACCACCCTGATGGTATAAAGCCGGTCCGCCAGGCGCGCCCACCAGCCCGTGTAGAGGAAGGAGCGGTAGCCGTAATAGTTCCAGCTGTTCGCCCCGCCGGCCAGGAGGAGGACCAGGGCGGGTCTGGCTTCGGCAAGATCGCCCTCCAGCGCCCGCAGTATCTGCGAGGTGTTCTGGCCGGGGACTCCCGCGTTGATCACGGTGAAAGCCAGGCCCTCCCTGTTGCGGTTGAGGAGATGCTCCAGCTGCCCGGGGTAGCTCTGGTCCGTGCTGAGCGAAAAATTATAGGTGAAGGAGTCCCCCAGGCACAGGATCCTGTAGCCGGGCGCGCCGGGGCGCGCCTCCGCCTTGTTCCAGGCGGAGCCGGTCAGCCTGAGCGCCGCCTCGGCCAGGAGCAGGGCGGCGGCGAAGCCGAGCGCAAGGGCCAGCAGTCTGTGCTTCATCGCTTCGGGGGAGCCTCCGGCCGGTATTGCCGGACCGTTCCCAGTTCCTCTATGGCCCGCGGAAAGTTCTTCCGGAAAAAGAATTCCGTGTCCTTGCCGCCCAGCTCGCGCGCCAGGCCCGCGGCCGCCGCGGTCTCTCCCCGGGCGAGCGCTTCTATAAGGGCGCGGTGTTCCGGCGGAACTTTCGCGCCGGAGAGCTTCTCTATCTTCGCCAGCTCGGCCGCCGCCGCGGTCTTTTTCTTTTCCGCCGCGTAGGAAAGCGCCAGGAAGTACTTGCAGTTAAGGCAGGAGGGATCGGCGGCCGCCGCCCGGCCGAACTGCAGGGCCGCTTCGCTGTAATTGCCCGCGTCGAAAGCGCAGGCGCCGTCCATGGTTTTAAGGAAAGCCGCGTCGCGTCCCGAAACGTCGAGGCTGAAGAAACCAGCCGTCACCGGGAGCGGCTCCGTCGTTTCGGTGACAGAGCCCTCGATAGCGGTGTAAAAGGAATGTTTGAAATCGACGGCTTTCCAGGCGGAGCCCGGCGGGCCGGGGAGCAGCGGCGCCTGCCGGAGCGGGCCGGCCCCGGAATCCCTGAAGACCAGGTTTTCCGGCGAGACGTACTTCAGCAGCTTTTGCCCCGCGCCGCGGTCGCAGTCCGGCATCAGCGGGAAATATTTCCGCACCACGTCGGCCCGGGTGTTAGCCCTGGAGCGTACCGGGTACACCGCCAGGGCGTCCGGCGGCCATTCCCGCCGCGCCTGCATCAGGAATTCCAGTTCCCTGTCGTTGGTGCGCAATTCCCGGTTGAAGCCGACCGCGGCGCGCGCGTTGAGCACGGCGTAGTGGGCGGCCGCCAGCACGCAAAGCGCGGTAAAAAAGCCCTTCGCGCGGGCGCCCGCGGCGCGTTCGAACCCGTCCAGGCCCGCGGCGAAGAGGAACGCGAACGGCAGGAAAAAATACAGCTGGTGGCGCATGAAATGCAGCGGGTAGAAATCCAGCGGCTGGAAAATAACGGAAAAATAACCCGCCCACGCCGACAATAGCGCGAGGGCTCCCAGCCTGCGCCTGCAGCTTTCCCGGTCGGCCAGGCAGCCGGCCGCAATGCCCGCTGCAATAAAGAGGAACAGCGCCGCGCAAAGCGCGTAGCAGGCGGGGGGGATGGAGTGATCTATGAGCTTGCGGATCCCCTGCAGGTGCGGCGCCCAGCCCGTCATCGTTCCCAGGTTCCTGGCCCCCAGCTGGTACAGCAGGTTGAAAAGCGGCTGGATATCCCCGCCGACCTGCCTGACCGGGCTGGGGTTGAGCGTGTGCCGGGCCCAGGCCGCGGCCAGCAGGACGCCCGCCGCGATCACCGCGAGGTTGGCGGGTTTAAGGAAGAACCTGTTGCCCCTGGCGGCTTTTACGGCGATGAGGCCCGCTATAAGGAGCAGGCAGGCCGGCAAGAATTCTATCCTGGCGCCGATCACCAGCACCAGGGAGGAAGCTATCCAGGCGGTGCCGTATACCCCCGGGCCCTCTTTCGAGGCGTAGGCGTCGAAGATCGACAGCAGGCATAACAGCATGATGAAAATGTTAGAGGAGGTGGTGGAGAACGAGGAGGCGTTTAGAAGGGAAAGGAAATTCAGGAAGAAAAATGCCGCCGAGACCGCGGAGACCAGGATGCCCGCCCCCAGGCGGCGCAGGCCCGTGAAGAACAGGAATAGGGAAAAGACCGGCAGCAGCCGGTTCTTCCACAGCACGGCGAAAATGGACTTGCCGCTGGCGTAGTCCGAGATCCCGTCGGTGAACAGGGGGGAAACCTCCTTGAACGTGAGCAGTATGCCGGGGCGGGAAGTGAAGAACTCCTGGCCCAGGCACAGGAAATCGTGGTTGTTGTCGTAGCCGCCGCGCGCCGGCAGGAAGAACATAACGCCGACGGCCAGCGCGGCCAGCGCCCCCATCGACAGCCAGGCCCCCAGTTTTTCCGGCTCGTTCTCATGCCATTCCAGCGCGAAGAGCGCCAGGAAATAGATGTTCAGCGCCCAGCAGGCGGCGAGGCCGTAATATAGGATGTAGTTAAGGACCATATGCCAGCCGCCGGACAGGCGCTTGCGTGCTCCGGCGACAGTACAAATTATAACAATAAAGACCGGCGCGGTGCCGCCGCCCGGAAAGCGGCACCCGCTCCCGGGAAATTGTATATAATCGTTCTATAATCTATGGCCTTGAAAAGGGTGCTTGAGCCCGAACTGATGGAGACGGACCGCGACGCCCGCGAATACGGGAAGATCGACCACGCGGCCGCGGAGATGGAATTCGTAAGGGTCCTGTCGGAAGAGCTCGGCTTCGCCCGGGGCGGGCTGATCGACCTCGGCGCCGGCCCTTGCGGCATCCCCGTCGAGATCTGCCGGCGCATAAAGGGGGCGCGGGTCACGGCCGTGGAAATGGCCCTGCCGATGCTGAAGCTCGCTTCGGGGCGGATAGCCCGCAGCGGCTTTTCCGGCTGCATACGCCTGGTGCGGGCCGACGCCAAAGCCACCGGCCTTCCGCCCCGCTCCTTCGATTTCGCCGTCTGCAACAACCTGGCGCATCATATCGCGGACCCGCGCCTGCTGTTCCGGGAGATAGCCCGCCTGCTCCGCCCCGGCGGCGGCGTTCTCATCAGGGACCTCCGGCGCCCGCGGACCGCCCGGGAACTGGCCGACCGCATGGGGCATTGCTGCGGCGATACGCCCCGCCAGCGGGAACTGCTGCGCGGCTCGCTGCTGGCGGCGCTGCTGCCGGAAGAGGCCGCGGCCTTCGCCCGGAAGGCCGGGCTGAAGGGGCTTTCGCTGCGCGTAGAGGGCGACAGGCACTGGGAACTGCGGCGCGCGGTGGAGTGAAGCCCGCGCCGCTCTGCATAGTTTAATACAATCTCAATATGCGCGTTAAAAAGATCGCGTTCGTTTACGCCCCGGCCGTATTGAAGAGCACTCTCCTGCGCAGAAAGGGCTGGGGCACCATGCCGCCGCTCTGGGCGCTTTTCCTCGGCTCGTATCTCAGGAAGGCCCTGCCCGGGCTCAGGATAGACATCCTGGACCAGCAGATACTCGGGGGGGAGGAATTCGCGAAAAGGCTGAAGACCGGCAGGTACGATTTCGCCTGCTTCAGCCCCATTTTCCTCACTTACGCCGATAACCTCGGTTATGCCAGGCTGCTCAAGCGCAACGGCGCCTTCGTCGTTTTCGGCGGGAACTACGCCACGCCTCTCAAACGGGAGATACTGCTCAACAGGGGGCCCGGCTCCGCGGACCACTGCGTCGACGCGGTGGTGCAGTACGACGGCGAGCGGGCTTTGCTGGAGCTGGTGAAAGGCGCCGCTTTTTCGAAAATAAACAATCTCGTCTACCGCGCCGGCAGCGGGCAGATCGTGGAAAACCCGGTGGCGACGCCCGACGCCTCCGAACTGCCCGAGCTGGACTATTCCCTCGTCGACCTGGAGGAATATTTCTCGCGGCAGTCACCGTACGCCGGGAGGATCATCCCTTTTATCACGCAGCGGGGCTGCATGCGGGCCTCCAAAGCCGGGCGCTGCGTTTTCTGCAGCATCAAGGACAGGGGCTATCGCACTATCTCCCCGGACCTGCTCTGGAAGCGCATTGCCCGCCTGACGAAGCGCTACGGGATACGCGGCCTGTACGATTCCAGCGCCGATTTTATGGGCGGGAAAGAATGGTTCCGGGACTTCTGCGCGGGCGCCTCAGCCTGCCGGGAAAAGCCGGTGATGAAAGTGGCGCTGCGGCTGGACGACGTGACGGAGCGCAGCGCGAAGTCCCTGCGCTCGATAAACGTCCGCAACGCCATACTCGGCGTTGAATCATTCGACGACGGGATCCTGCGCCGCCTGCACAAGGGCTGCACCTGCGAGACCAACAAGCGGGGGATACTGACCCTGGCCAAAGCCGGCGTGGTCCCGGAGATGTACCTGCTGGCCGGCGCTCCCGGCGAGAGCGTTAAAAGCCTGAAGACGACTTTCCGGGAGCTTAACAGCCTCGACCTGCCGGCGCAGGCCTGGGAAACGGCCATCATCCACACGATGAACATGATCCCGGGCTCGGCCGTCTGGCACCAGCTCCTCGGCGTGGAGAAGAAATACGCCGGCGACGATATCTTCGATTTCAGGCGGATGTTCGAAGACTGGGTGGGCCATTTCTGTTCGGCCGGTTTTTCAGAGATACAGGAGATGAAGGCCGCGATCCGCAAGCTGATCGCGGTAAAAGCGCGCATCTGACGGCGGGCGTAACGGGAGAAAGATGAAAAAATACTCCGAATTCCTCAAAAAGGCCGAAGCTCTCGGCGCCGCCAAGGCGAAGATAATCCGCGCCGGCTCCGTAGTTACCGCCGAATGGGTGAGATGGCGCTGCCGGTACGGCTGCGACAGGTTCGGGGCCGCCCTCACCTGCCCGCCTCACGCGCCCGCCCCGGAAGTGACCCGTAAACTGCTGGACGGGTATAAGTACGGGCTGCTGTTCCGGGCTGAGCGGTGCCGCGAGATACGCCGCATAGCCCCGCTGCTGGAGCGGGAGGTTTTCCTGCGCGGCTTCTATAAGGCTTTCGCGCTGGCGGCCGGCCCGTGTTCCCTGTGCCGGTCCTGCGCGCCGGCCTGCCGGCACCCGGAGAAAGCCCGCCCCGCCATGGAAGCGTGCGGGATAGACGTCTTTGCGACGGTGCGCAAGAGCGGCATGCACCTGGAAGTTCTGGGGGACAGGAAGTCCGGGCAGGACTGCTACGGGCTCGTCCTTATCGAATAGCTTTTTTCGCCGCCGGCCAGCTTTCCGCGGCGGCCAGCACTTCGGGCAGGCAGCGCTTTACCGTCGTGAGGTCGCCGGCAAGCGACCCCGCTCCGCTCCCGGCGGAGGCCGAAGCCAGCAGCAGGTCCGCCGCGCGGCCCAGCAATTCCCTGCCGGGTTTTCCCGAGATCACGGCGTAGCCGCATGAGGGCGGCCTTGAGCGCAGCGAGACCACGAAGCGGGCGCTGCCGCTCTTCGCGTCCAGGCGCAGCGTGAAGCGCCCTTTCTCCGGCTCTGAACCCTCCGTTACCAGCCTGCCCCCGGCCGAGCCCAGCAGTTCCGCCAGCTCCCGGTTATAGCGGTCCTTCATGTCCGTTTCCTGCGAAGTGAGCAGGAAAAAATCGCCGTGCACGCGGTCGTCGCCGGGGTTGATCAGGGTGGCCTCGCTCCTGGCCATGACCGAACAGCCCAGGCGCGCGGCGCCTTTGCCCAGGCTGAAGCTTATGTTCTCCGGCGTGCTGCCCTCCAGCTCAATGGACACTCCCGCGCGGCGCAGCGCGGCGTTAAGCCCGGAGGAGGGCAGCCGGACCTGGGAGTTAAGGTGCGCGTAGGACTCGGCTATGTGAGGGTTCACCGTATAGGCGTCCTCATAAAGCCGCTCAATTTCTTTTTTCCGGCCGTGCCCCAGTACGCGGTACAGGTACATCAGCAGGTGGGAATCGTCCATCCTGGAGGCGGTAGGTTTCTGGCTGCCCTTCAGGTCGTCGATATAGCGGCGTATGTGCCGGTTGTTAAGCTCGTTCTGCCTGGCTTTCTCGCGCCAGGCCAGCCCGCCTTCCTCGTCGAACTCCGTCTGGCAGTAGAGCTTCATGGCGTCTTTAAGCTTGAACCCGAATTTTTCCGGGTCCTTGCTGAACGGCGAGCCGTCCGCCATGTGGAAGGAGCCTACGGTATAGGCGTTTATCAGGTCCTTGGTGTCCCGGAGCCAGGCTTCCAGCTCCTTTATGTCGGCGGCCGTTTCCGTGGGCATGCCGGTTATCAGCAGGACGTGGTTCCAGATGCCCGCCTTGTGCAGGTCTTCCAGGTTGCGGTTTATCTTGTCGACGGTAATGCCCTTGTTGATGTACTTTAGCATGCGCGGCGTCGGGTATTCTACTCCGGCTACCACCTTGATCACACCGGCTTCGCGCATCAGCGCGATCATTTCGCCGTCCATGTTGCGCAGGTTGAAGCAGTCCGCCCAGAGGATGTCCAGCTTCTCCTTGATTATGCGCTCGAGGAAGGCGCGGGCGTATTTATAGGTGGGGTTGAAATTCGGATTGTAAAAAAGGAAATGGCGGCAGCCCAGCTCGTCCCGGAAGATCTTCAGCATCCGTATGGATTCGTCGAGGTCCAGCGCGAACACCCCGCTGCCGGCGTTGCTGCAGAACAGGCAGTTGAAATTGCAGCCTTCGCTGAAACTCACCTGCAGGGTCAGGTAGTTGTCGGGCGCAAAGCGCTTCTCCTCCCTGGCCAGCGGCGGCGGCAGATGGTAGAACTCCCTGATCCTCCGGCCGGTGTAGCTGAAGTCCCGGCTGTTGGCTTTGTCGTAGGCGGGGAAGCCGAAAGGAACAGAGGGGTCCTTAACCTCCCCGGCGAGCCGGGGGGCGAAATAATAGCTGTGCGCGTCATCCATCTTGCCGGTGATCCCGCCTTGTATCAGGAGGCCTGCGCCCGCCTTTTCTATGTTCAGTTGCGTAGTTCCCCTGAACTCGCGTCCGGCCTCTACGGCGCGGCAGAGCTCCAGCATGGCGGCGTGGGCTTCGCCGCAGACGGCGTAATCTATCTCCGGGCAGTCCCTGAGCATCTTTTTATAATTGTCGCGCTGGAACTGGCCGGACATGTTCTGCATGCCCCCAAGCATGATCTTGGCGCCCGGGAAGCGTTCTTTGAGCGCCTTGGCCAGGCATTCGGCCAGGCGGATCCCGAGATCTATCTCCCTGTTGTCGCCGAGGAAATGGCTCAGCGAGATCCCGAACAGGTCATGTTCCTTAACCCCGAGCTCGTCGATAAAGAACGCCGTCTGCCTGCTTATCTCGCGCGCTCCCGGGGTTTTGGTCTTCCCGCCCAGGAAGGCGGCCACTGAAGCCTCGTCGGCATAGAGCATCAGCCTGACTTTCCCCGGGGTCTTCTCGTAGGCGCGGCAGATCTGGTTATTGAAATCGTACTGGGTGATGTCCGGGAACCCGGCCCGCTTGAGAAAGCCGGCCAGGTTGGGGATGCCCACTTTCTGCCAGAGCAGGTCCCGGTACCAGTCATGCTTGAGCACCGTCGGGGAGGGGGTTAAAAAGGCGATTTTCATATTAGGTGGGAGCTGTCCGCCGGCCCGGCGTCAGCCCGGAATCCATTCTCCAATTTTACTTCCGTGCTGTCAAACCGCTGCGCAGCCAGGGGTCCCGCCCGCCGCGGCGCGCGCCGTCCGCGCCGGCCAGGAACCGGCTGCCGCCAAGGCAGCGCAGGCGGAAAACGCAGGCCCGGCAGCCTTGCGCGTACCCGGCTTTATCCAGCTTTTTCAGCCAGGGGCTGTTCCAGGCCGCCATGAGGTCGCGGCCCAGGTCCTTCTGTATGTAATAACTGGGCTTGTAGAAACCGCGCGGGTCCAGCACCAGCCGCGTATGCCCGTCGTCGAAGCGCGCGCCGAGAAAGAGCGGCGCCTGCCTGGCGGGAAAAAGGCAGAGCGGCGCCGGGTTGGCGAAAAGCACCTGCGGCTTTGTCCCGGCGGCGGTTTCCAGGCGGTCCGCCAGCCCGCGCAAAAGCGCGGGGGTTACTTCCCGGCCCCGGCCGGGGGAGGCGCCGGCCATCGGCCGGTACAGCTCCCAGATGTCGGCCTGAAGCCCGGCTGCCAGCCCGAGATATTTGTCCAGGACGCCGGGCAGGGCGGCGGAAATCACAGTGCCTAAACGCAGCGTAGTCACCGCGCGCCGCAGCGCTTTTATGTTCCGGAGCTTGGCGGCGAAAAGGCCGGCCGCGCCCGTTTCCGCGGCGTCCGAAGCCGCGTCCCAGCCCTGCAGCGAGACCAGCACGTTGTCCATCAGGGGCGCAGCCTTTTTTATCAGGGAGGGGGTCAGCAGCGTGGCGTTGGTGTTCACGAGGACGTAGAACCCGTTCTTCCTGGCCGCCGAAAGCATTTCAAGGAGCCGCGGGTGGAGGAACGGCTCACCGCCGGTGAAGCGGACGTTCTTTATCCCCAGCCGTCGGGCGCGGGCAAGTTCCCGCTTTACCCGCGGGAGGCTGAGCTCTTCCTGCAGGTGCCTGGACGAACAGACGCGGCAGGCCAGGTTGCACTTGCGGTTGACCTCGAAGACTATTTCCGACGGGACCGCGAGCACCGGCCTTAGCCCGGCGTCCGGGCGGCGGAAGAACGGGCCGCCCGGCCCGGGGCAGGCGTGCCTCAGGCGGCAGTCCCGGCAGATATTCAGGCGCCCGCCCGCGCCAGTCCCGGGCTGTGCCGTAATATGGTCCGCGGCGTCGGGCAGGAAGCAGAAGGGAACTCCCGCTATGGATACGGTAAAGCGCTTTTCGTAGGCGTTGAGGACGCGATAGAGTAATTCCCGGAGCGGGCCGTGGGCGGCGGGTCCGGGCCTGACGCGGACGCTCACCCTGCGGCGCGCGCGGTCGGCGTGAATTGTTACGCCCGGCAGCGGGTTCAGGATTTCCGTTGCGGTGTTCTTCATTTCCTGAGAACGGGCTTTCCCGGCACCGGCCGGAATTCCTTCCAGCCGTAGAGCTCCGGGTACTCGCGCCAGGGACCTTCGCAGATCTTGAAATACCTGCAGGGCCTGCAGGAGGGGGCTTTGATCTTGCCTTCGTTGCGGCGGTAGTCGCCGTAGCTTTTGATGAATTTTTCGCCGTCGGCCACCGGGCCCTCGGGGATTATCCGTTCCGCTACGCACTGCTCGTAGCCTTTCATCAGGCAGAACGGGATAGCCTCGGTGAAGCAGAGGACGTCTTTTTCTATGCCCACGTCCAGGCCCTTCTTGACCCACGGCATTATCTCCGATTTCCTGGGCACTATCCATTTCTTGTTCTCGAGGGCGGTGCCGATGATATGCACGAAAGCGAACTGGTACTGCCTCACGCCCAGTTTCACCAGCAGCGCCGCCAGGGCGGGGAGCTCTTTGTAATTGGCGGAAGTTATCACGGAGTTGGTGATAATGTGCATCCCGAGGCTGGCCGCGTTCTTTATGCCGGAAACGGTCTGCATGAAGCTGCCCGGCGCGTGGGTGAGCCCGTCGTGGGTCTCCGGCTTGGCGCCATGCAGCGAGGGGCCCATTTCGTTGGCGCCGGCGGCTTTGAGGCGTTCGAGAAGGCCTTTATACGCGAAAGTGCGGCCGTTGGTCTGAAGCTGTATCCTGTGATAGCCCAGCTTCTTGGCCATAGCCACGCAGTCGATGATATGCGGGTGCATGGTCGGTTCGCCCCCGGTAAAGACCACGTCGCGGCTGCCGTTGGCGTAGGCGGAAGTCAGGTCTTTGTGGACCTGTTCCAGCGTGCGGTCAGTCACGATATCCCGCTTATGCCCCTGGGCGCAGAAATCGCATTTGTTATTGCAGCGGAAAGTGATTTTGATGTCTATGCGGGTATACATAAGCAGGCGGCGCCGAATGAAAGTATACTAAATTCACCGCGGCCGCCGTCGGCCGGAAAAGGCGCAAAATGCTAGAATCTTGTTCGCGCCGCGTGGCGCTCTGATGAACATTCTCGGCATTTCGGCCTACTATCATGATTCTTCCGCCTGCCTGGTGCAGGGCGGAAAAATAACCGCGGCGGCGCAGGAAGAGCGCTTCTCGCGCCGGAAGAACACGCCCGATTTCCCGCTGGCCGCTGTAAACTACTGCCTGCAGGCGGGAAACATCACGGCGGACGACCTGGACTGCGTGGTTTTTTACGAAAAGCCTTTTCTTAAGTTCGCCCGCGTGCTGACCGGGCATATCGGAGCCTGGCCGGGCTCGTTCGGGAGTTTCATGCGCTCCATGCCGCTGTGGCTGGACGACCGGCTTACCCTGCCGCTCACGCTCAAGGAAAAGATGGGCTACGGCGGGCGGGTCTTCTTTCTCAGGCACCATCTTTCCCACGCGGCTTCCGCCTTCCTGCCCTCCGCTTTCGATTCGGCCGCCATCCTTACGGCGGACGCCGTGGGCGAATGGGCCACCAACACCTGCGGGACCGGAACGGGCAGCAGCGTCAGCATAGAGCGCGAGATCTCCTTCCCGGATTCCATCGGGCTGTTCTATACCGCTCTCACTACCTTCCTGGGGTTCGAAGCCCACGAAGGGGAGGGCAAGGTGATGGGGCTGGCGGGCTGCGGCAAGCCCGGGTTCATGAAGGAGTTCGGCGAGCTGGCGGAAGTGGCGCCCGACGGCAGCTACAGGCTTAACCCGGCTTACTTCTCTTTTTATGGCGCGGAACGCATGTACCGCAGGAAACTTGAAGACCTGCTCGGGCCCGCAAGGGCGCCGGAAGGCCCGCTGGACGGGCGGCACGCCGACATCGCGGCCAGCCTGCAGAAATTCACCGAAGATATCCTGAGCAAACAGGCGCGGGACCTGCGCGCGCGGACGGGGCAGCGCAACCTCTGCCTCGCCGGCGGGGTCTTCCTTAACTGCGTGGCGAACCATAAGATACTGGAAACTTCCGGCTTCAGCGAGATCTTCGTCCAGCCCGCCGCGGGGGATTGCGGCGGGGCGCTGGGAGCGGCGCTCTACGCCGCGTGCGGGCTCCTGGGGGAGCCGCGCCCCGGGGCGATGACCCACGCCTGCCTCGGGCCGGAATTCCCGGACCGGGAAATAGAGCGGGCCGTCTCCGCCGCGGGACTGAAGGCGGAAAAACTTTCAGACGAAGAACTGGTGTCCCGTACGGCGAAGCTGGTAGCCGGCGGTAAGGTGGCGGGCTGGTTCCAGGGACGTATGGAATTCGGCCCGCGGGCTTTGGGGAACCGGACGATACTCGGGGACCCGCGGAACCCGGACATGAAGCGCCTGCTCAATGATAAGGTCAAGCACCGGGAAACGTTCCGGCCTTACGCGCCGGCGGTCCTGGCGGAGCGCGCGAAGGAATATTTCGGGCTTATCGGGGATTCTCCCTTCATGCTGATGGCGCCCCCGGTGCGCGCGGAGACGGCCCCCGGCGTGCCGGCCGCCTGCCACGACGACGGCACCGCGCGCGTGCAGACGGTCGACCGGGCGTCCAATCCGCGGTTTTATGCCCTGATCGAGGCCTTCGGCGGACTTACCGGTGTGCCGCTGGTCTTAAATACTTCCTTCAACAGGCGCGGGGAGCCTATAGTAAGGTCTCCCGGCGAAGCGCTGCAGGTGTTCCTTGGGACGGAGATGGACGCCCTGGTAATGGGAAACTATATCCTGGAGAAGAAGAATGGACAGGTTTAAACGGTTTACCCGCGCCGTATTCCTGGCCGTCCAGCGGGTCCTGGTGCCGTGCTGCCTCTTTCTCGCTTATATCTTCGCCGTCGGCGCGATGGCCGCGCTCGACCGTATCTTCCATTTTAGCCCGCGCCCGTGCGCGCCCGGGAAAACTTTCTGGAAAGAAACGCTGAAAGGCGGAGGGGAGGCGGCGGACGCCGCGGAACAGTCCTGATCTATGAAAAAACTGATACTCCTGTTAAAAGAAAGCCTGCTGCTGGTTAAGAAGCATAAATTCTATTTTCTGCTGCCGCTGCTTATCTGCCTTGCGCTGCTGGCCATGCTGGCTTTCCATATCGGCCCGGGCATCGTCATTTCCTTCATCTACGCCGGGGTTTAGCGTCCGGCGGCCGGACACCGCGGCTTATTTAGAAAGGAGCTCGCGCTTCTTTGCGCTGTGCCCGTCTATTATCCTCTTCCTGTCGGTCTGGAATTTGTCCTGCTTCTCTTTTGTCAGCGAGCCCTTTGAGGCCTCCAGGCCCTGAGCGGAGTTGACCTCGTTAAGGTCTTTTTTTAACTGGATCTCCAGCTCGGCAAGGTCCTTGTCCCGCTTGGCCAGCCTGCTGCCGGAGCCGGGTTCGAGGCGGTCCATTATGGCGTATTTTTCGGAGTTGTATTTCTTTTTCACCAGGACTATCTGTTCCTGGTAGCTTTTTATCTCTTCCAGCAGTTTCTTCCTGTTGAGCTCCATCTTTTCTTCCAGCGCCCGTATTTCTCCCGCCTGTTTCTTGTCCAGTTCGGCCATTTCAAGCTTATTCTTTTGCGCGGCGTTCTCGGCCGGCAGGGGGGGCGTTGTCGCGGCCGGCGGGTTATCGGCGGCAGGCATATTTAGCTCCTGCGCGAAGGCTAAACCGGTCCCGGCCGCAAGTATGGCCCAAAAAATAAAGCAGCGTTTCATCGTAACACCTCCCAAAATAATCCATCCCCCTTAGTATAGCATGAATTAAAGGGACAGTATACTTAATTCACCATAGTTGCTATACTTTCTGTGCTCGAGTGGGTATTAATTCGAGAATCTATTGTACGCTTCTGAGGGAGTATGCCAAGAATTGCGCGTGTCGTTATCCCGGGGTATCCGCATCATGTGACCCAGCGAGGGAACAGGCGGCAGCCGGTTTTTTTTACGGAAAACGATTATCGCACCTACCTAAAACTGATGGGGGAATGGTGCCAGAAGCGGGGGGTAGACGTGTGGGGGTATTGCCTGATGCCCAACCATGTTCACCTGATCCTTGTTCCTCAGGATGAAACAAGCTTGCGGCTGGCGATAGGGGAGGCGCACCGGAGATATACCCTCCACGTAAACTTCCGCGAGGGCTGGAAAGGGCACCTGTGGCAGGAGCGTTTCTCGTCGTTCGCCATGGATGAACGGTATCTCCTGGCGGCGACCAGGTATATTGAACTTAACCCAGTTCGCGCTAAGCTCGTGAAAAAGCCGGAGGATTATCGCTGGAGCAGCGCGAGAGCCCATATGCGCAACAAGGACGACGGGTTCGTCAATGTTTCCGGAGTCGGGCAGCTGATCGGGAATTGGAACGAGTTCCTTTCCGGGGATGTCGGCAAAGAGATGGTCTCCGGGATCCAGGAACATTTATCTAACGGGCGTCCGGCGGGGGGGGCTGAATTCCTGAAGAAATTGCAGGCGGATTTTAAGATCCCGCCGAAGGTTCTTTTTAAAAAGAAACCAGGCCCGCAAAAAGGTGCAAAAAATGCCTCAGCAGTGCGATATCGTGATGAAAATACTGAGGTTGATTGACCAGTTTTTTTACAACTTGCCGCAGGCATAAATTTTAGTTAAGTATACTGTCCCTCAAACTTCCTCAACCTACTGGAGAATTTCACGGAAACGGTGGGATTGGCTGGGATTTTTTGCTTCTGTTTGGGCCTTAAATCACTCAAAATTGCGGAGAAATGGCGGTTTTTTGCACTATTTTGTTAAAAAATAGGCAAAAAACCGCCTTTTTTGCATTTTTTTGCGTTTTTGTCGTCAATGCGGTTTTTGGGCCGAAAAGTTGATTGAAAACGACAAAACCTCCCGGTTTTTTTGAGGTTAGGGCGTCCGTCCCTCCGGCTTTTTGGGGCCCGCCTGGCGGCCCCTGACCCCCCCCTGAAATCGTTAATTTTACGACTTCGCCTTTTCTTCGGGATTACACTCATTTTTCCTCGTAGACTATGAATGTAAATATTATGAACCTCGCGAACACCAAAAAACTTCTTGCCGCAGCGGCCGCGATAATCATCGCCGCCTGCGGTTTTTTTGCTGTTCGCGTTTCCGCCGGTGAAGCCGGCACCACGTCGGCCGCCTTCCTGAAATTCGATCCCAGCCCCCGCGGCACCGCGATGGGCGAAGCCTACACCGCCGTCACGCAGGACGCCTACTCCGCCTGGTGGAACCCGGCGGGTCTGGCCAGCATCGAAGTGCCCGAGCTGGCCGCCACCCACAACGCCTCCTTCGCCGACGTGACCAACCAGTTCGCTTCCTTCGCGTATCCCCTGCGCTACGGCTCCACCCTCGGCGTTAATATAACGCGCCAGAGCGTCGCCCCTTTCCAGGGCTACGACGCGGCCGGCGCGGCGACCCGCAAGCTGCAGGCTTCCGACACTTCCATCGCCGCTTCTTACGCGCGCACGTTTATTAAAGACGAGATCGAGCGCCCCGTCCTCAACGTCGGCGTGAACGTGAAGAGCATCTCCTCCAAGCTCGACAGCGCCTCCGCCAGCGCGATGGCCATCGACCTGGGCGCCATCTACCACATCCGCCCTTCCAAGTACTGGATGAAGAACATCCCCGCCCAGGAATTCCGCGTCGCCCTCTCCGTCAAGAACCTGGGCACTTCGATGAAGTTCGATAAGGACGCCTTCCCTCTTCCCCAGTCCGAGACCCTGGGCCTGGCCTGGATCTCCCATCCCGCCGGCGCGCACACGCTGACCGTTTCTCTCGACCAGACCATCTCCAACTACGACAAGTACAAAGTGAACCTCGGCGCCGAGTACTTCATGTTCCAGCTGCTCTCCGTCCGCGGCGGCTACGTTTCCGGCCAGGACATCGGTTCCGGCCTTCGCCTGGGCGTGGGCTTCCGCCTCTCCTTCATGGACCTGGACTACTCAATGTCTCCCTTCGGCGAGCTCGGCTCCATGCAGAAGCTCGGCGCGACCGTCCGCTTCGGCTCTTCCCGCGCGAAGCAGCCCCTGGCCGGCGCCACCGCCCGCGTCGCCCGCGCCGCGATCCTCGCCCCCCAGGAAAAGATCGAAGCCCTCAAGCTCTACGCCAATGACTATGTCGAGCTTGCCCGCAAGAACGTTGACTCCCGCGAATACACCCTGGCGGTCGACAACCTGAACAAGGCCTTCAACCTGGAGCCCGAGCTGAAGAACGGCGCGTGGGGCGACAAAGCCGACAGGCTCGAGAAGCTCAACAAGCGCCTGCAGCTCAAAGCGACCCCCGTCCGCGAGAAGATCTTCCAGAAGAGCGAAGAGCAGTCCAACGTCGCGCACGAAGCGGTGGTCTCCTACATCGAAGGCCGCGAGCTGAAAGCCTTCCTGCTGGCGCACGCGGCCCTCGGCGAGAATCCCCGCGGCGACGCCCTCTTCGAAGAGCTGCTCTACAACCTGGGCGACCTGACCCGCAACAGCGTCCGCCGCGACGAGATCATGCCCAAAGCCGCCCTGCTCAAAGAGAAGCTCAAGAAAGCCGCCAAGGGCTTCTACATCCAGCAGTTCGACATGGCCGCCAAGGAATGCGAAGAAGTGGTCCTCCTCGATGAGACCAACCCCATGGGCTGGACCCGCCTTGGTTCCGCCTACTACATGATGGGCGACAAGGTGAAAGCCCGCAAGGCCTACGAGAAAGTGATGGAGCTCAACCCCTCCGACACCGTGACCCGCCAGTTCATGGACGCGCAGGGCTGGAACTAAGGACGGACGAAAGCTATGCAAAGACCGACCGGAAGTACGCGGGAAGCACAGGAGGCGCTCTTATGAAAGTGCTTTTAGCCGACGACGACGACAACTTCAGGATGCTGCTTTCCGAGATCCTGCAGGACGAGGGCTTCGAGGTCTCCGCCCACGAGAACGGGCAGCTCGCCTGGGAAGCCCTGCAGGCGGAGGGGGCGGACATAGCCGTGCTGGACGTGAACATGCCGGAGATGGGCGGCTTCGAGCTGCTCAAGCTCATCAGGGAGAGCAACAGCCTGGCCGGGCTGCCCGTGCTGATGATGACGGTGCGCTCCGCGGTCACGGACCAGGTGGAGGGCTACGACAGCGGCGCCGACGACTACCTGGCGAAGCCTTTCGCCAACGAGGTGCTGGTGGCGAGGGTCAGGGTGCTGGAGCGGAGGATCCTCGGGGCCGCCTGAACGCGCTCCGAATTTTTTATACTGTATGGTAGGATAAGACTATGGAATTCGCGATAGTAGCTCTCGGGCCGATGCTCCTCATGTTCCTGGCTGCAGGCGCAATATTCGTCATGCAGGTGACGGGCTTCATGCAGAACAGCTCTTTCAGCAGGCGCGAGCAGTTCTCGCAGAACCTGATAAAGCAGTACGTGATGGAGATAGCCCTGGCGCAGACGCAGGTGTTCCAGCGCTCGCAGGACCTGGAGATCCTCACGTCCAGGCTGGCCCTGTCCAACCAGGAGCTGGGCCGGCTCAACGATATGAAGTCCAAGTTCCTGTCGATGGTCGTGCACGACGTGCGCACCCCGCTCGCCTCCATCAGGGGCTTCAGCGAACTGCTGATGAAGAAGAACGTGGGGGAGAAAGAGGCGCAGTACCTCAAGAACATAGTGGGCTCCACCGACCAGCTGGGCCACCTGATCGCCGACCTCACCGACCTGGCCATGATCGAGGCCGGCAAGCTCAAGATGGAAAAGACCCTTTTCGATTTCGCGTACGTGGCCCGGGACATCCTGCCCGCCATGACCATCAACGCGCAGAAGCGCGGGGTGGAGTTCGTGGCCAACCCGCTGCCCGAGGGCGTCATGATCACCGGGGACCGGTTCAGGCTGTCGCAGGTTCTGATGAATCTTATTAATAACGCCATCAAGTTCACACCGGTGGGCAAGCGCGTGGAGGTCACCCTGCGCCAGGAGGGGAACAAGGCCTGCGCCTACGTTAAGGACTCCGGCATCGGCATCCACCGCAGCGAGACGGCGCTGATCTTCGAGAAATTCTACCAGGCCAAGCACCAGAAGGACGAGAAACTGCGCAAGCAGGGCTGGGGCCTGGGCCTTTCCATCGCCGGCGAGATCATCCGCGGGCATAACGGGATAATAAAGGCCACCAGCCCGGGCCTGGGCAAAGGGTCCACTTTCTATTTCAAGATACCTTTTACTTCATGAAAATAACGGATAAAGCCTGTTATCCCCCGTATCGCGACCCGGCCGCGGCCTAAGGCCCGGGGGGGAAGCGGACTATTAGTGTAACAGCTTTATAACTTTTCTGAAACATGGGATATCTATAATTTAACAGGATGAAGAGTAACGTACATTAAGAACAAGGATACCTGATCTATGGACTTCGCCACAGTTCTCGGGATAGTCGCGTTCATCGCGTTCATCGTGGTGGGCGTACAGACAGGGCAGCTCGAATCCTCCCTGGTGAACTTCCACGCCGTCTTCGTCGTGCTCGGCGGCGGCAGTATCTCCATGCTCATCAACACCCCTTTCAAGTACCTGGTGAAGTCCGTCACGGAACTGCGCTCGCTGATGTTCGCCGACGAAACGGCGGAGATCCAGCGCACCATCCCGATAATGGTGGGCCTGGCCGAACAGTGCCGCGCCACCGGCCTTTCCGCGCTGCGGGAAGCGGACCCCAGGCATGCCAACGGCTTCCTGGCGCGCGTCTCCCTGGCCGCGCTGGAGTACAACGATTCCAATTTCGTGAAACACGTCATCGAGCTGGAGATAAACCAGGGCGCCGACGAACTCAATGAAATAGCCAACGTCTACCGCACCTTCGGCATCCAGTCCCCGATGTTCGGCCTGCTGGGAACGCTGATCGGCATAATCGGCGTGCTCAAACAGGTCTCCGATCCCGACTCCGTGGGGCCCGCCATGGCCACGGCCATCACTTCCGCTTTCTACGGCATCTTCTTCGCCAGCATGGTCTGTACCCCGATAGCCGGCAAGATACGCTCGCGCATGGTGGCCCAGATCAAGCTTAAGGCGATGATCCTCGAAGGCGTCCTGGAAATAATGAAAGGCAGCATCCCCATGGTGGTGGAGCGCAGGCTCCAGTCATACCTCGGCTAAGGCGGCAAGGCGGCTATGGAAAAGACGGCTCTCAGCAACTGCAAACGCCCCGGGAAGGTCACGACCATCCTGGCGGCCGCTCTTTTGCTGTCTTTTCTGCAGGTTCTCGCGGCCCCGGCGCTGACGGCGCAGAGCCTGCCGCTGGACGACAAGGCCCGCTACGAGAAATCCCTTGAGATAAAGATAGACGAGGTGCTGCTGAAGCTGCTGGGGCCCAACCAGGCCAAGGTGGTGGTGCAGGCCTCTATGGACTTTACGCGCACCGAGCAGGTGCAGATCGTCAAAGGCGGGGCCGAAAAGCCGGCGGATGGCGCCGCGGGCGAAATGTTCAAGTGGCAGAACCCTTCCACCGAGGGCCAGCCTTTCAACGAATACCTCCTGCCCGGCTTTCCTTCCATGAACGCCGAGGCGGAAAACCAGTCGTACCAGAAGCAGTTGATCTTCCCGGCCTCTTTTGTAAAGAAATTAATAGTAACAGTAGTTGTTAATAAGAATATGAGCGATGCGGACGCGCAGAACGTGCGCTCCGTGGTCTCGGAGGTCCTGGGCCTGGACGCCAAGCGCGGCGACGACCTGGCCGTGATAAAGACGCCTTTCGCCCCGGTCTGGCGCACCATCTGGTATACCCCGGAAGCCGTGGGCCTTATATTTAAATACAGTGTACTTACCCTTATGGGCATAGTTTCGATGATGGTGGTCTCCGTAGGCTTCCTGAAGCTGGCCGGCGCCATGAACATGATGGCCAAGGCCCAGCAGAGCCACCAGATCACCATGGACCTGGGTAAAGGCGGAGCCGGAGGGCCCGGAGGCCCCGGAGGCGCCCCCGGGGGAGGAGGAGGAGGGGGAGGGGTCAGCGTGGGCGGCGTGGGCGGCGGCGGCAAGCTGGAGCTGGACATCACGGAGAGGAAGGAACGGCATCCCCAGATCGAAATGGACGCCGAATCTATGTTCAACGTCAAGGTTGAGCAGGTGGATTTCCTTGTGAATCTTATGTCCGGTGAGGACCCCGCGAATATTTCGCTGGTAGCCGGGCACCTGCCGGAAGAGGCGAAGAGCGAGTTCCTGCGCATGCTCCCCACGGAAGTTTCTTCCGAAGTAATGGCCAATATGGCCAGTATGCGCTTCGTGGACCCCGATGTGGTATCGACCATCAAGGAAGAGATAGAAAAGCGCCTGGCGGGCGCGTTCGGCGGCGTAAACATGGTGATAGACGCCCTGGACAAGGTGAGCCTGAAGGCCAAACGCGATATGCTGGCCCAGCTGGAAGCCCGCCACCCGGACGTGGCGAAAAAAGTGCGCCCGCGCATCTTCCTGCCGGACGACATCAAGAAATTCTCGGACAAGGACCTTTCCGTGCTGGCTACCAGCGTGAAGATAGAGGACTGGGCCATGGCGCTCTGGGATTTCGACCAGGACTTCAAGGACAAACTCAAGGCGCAGCTCACGGAAAAGACCTGGATGATGCTGGAGCAGACCATGAAGTACGGCGCTCCCTCTCCGGAGAAGACCGAGCGCGCGGTGGAAGCCGTAGTGCTGACGGCCATGAAGCTTGTACGGGACGGGCGCGTGGCCAACCCGCTCAAAGCGCAGCCAGCCGCGGCGCCCGGCGCCCAGCCTTCCCTGCCGGGGCCCGAAGCAGCCGCGGCCGTTCCCGCGGCGCCCGGCGCGCCGCAGCCCCCTGCGCCGTCTCCCGGGGCCCCTCCGGCCCCCGCCCAGCAGCCGGGAAAACCTTCGGTGCCGCCGCAGCCGCCCGCGGCGAAGGGAGGTAAGTAATGGCTTTAGGCTCCACCGGTTCTGGCGGGACCCAGAAGGGCTCCATCTTCGGAAGCCTGGCCCCGGCGCCCGCGCCGGCGGCCGCTCCCAGGCCCGCGCCCGCGCCGGCGGCCGCTCCCAGGCCGGCGGTGGACTCCGACGCGCTGGCCGCCCTCAAACTTAAGATAGACGCGCTTGAAAAGAACATCGTGGCCCAGCTCAAGGCCGCCGCGCCGGCCCCGGGCGCGCCGCAGCAGTATATGCAGGCCCCGCCTCCTCCGCCGGCGCGCATACCGGAGATGGATATGCTCGTCCGCAAATTCGAGGAGATGGACCGCAGGCTGTCCGATTTCAGCCAGTCGGCGGCGATGTCCGCGTCGCAGCTGCGCAATATAGAAGAATCCAAGATCAGCGCCCGCCGCGAGATAGAGGACCTGCTCAAAGCCGTGCGGGACCAGCAGAAATATTCGGAGATGGACCGGCAGATGCACGAGCAGCTCGAGCGCGCCTGGACGCGCGCCGAAGAGCTGGAAAAGAAGCTGATGGAGTTCTACTCCTCCGTGCTGGCGCTGGAGACCAAGCGCCGCGAGGACGCCGACCGCAGCTCCTCCTCCACCACGGCGGCCCTGGACGCGCTTACCGCCAGGCTGGCTTCCCTGGAGGCCAGGCTTGCCGACAGCAAGCCCTCCGACGAACTGCGCGCTTCCCAGCAGGAGTTCGCCCGCCGTGCCGAGGAACAGTCCCGCGCCCAGGCCGCCGCTATCGATGCTTTGCGCGCCGAAATGCTCGCCGGGATGCAGAAACTTTCAGCGTCATCGCAGGCCGGCGAGGTCCGCGCCTCGCAGGAAGAGTTCTTCGCCCGCATGAGCGAGGAGTGGCGCCGCCGCGCCGACGCCCAGGAAGCGTCGCGCCAGGAGATGATGGGCGGGATAAAGGAAAGCTCCGCCTCCTTCAAAGATGTGTTCGAGAATTACGTGCGCAAGGAAATAGAGATAATCGGCAGCAAGGTCGGCGCCGAAACCGAAGCGCTGCGCCGCGAGCTCGCCGCGTCCACCGACGAGTCCAGGAAGTTCCTGCGCGAGCAGGCGTCCTTCGCGACGGAAAAGACGCTGGAGTTCGAGCGGATAGCGCAGGCGAACATCCTCAAGGCCGAGGGCGTCCAGGACGCGCTGGACGAAGCGGCGCGCCGCCAGGCCCAGGCCCTGCAGGATTTTTCCGGGCGGCTGCAGTCGGAGATCCGCGCGATGAACTCGGATCTGGCCTCCGCCGTGAAGGCCGAGAACGACGCCCGGTTCGACAAGTTCGGCGCCAAATACGCGGACGCGCTGCTTTCCGCCACCTTCGTCGAGAATTTCAGCTCCTCCCTCGCCGAGATCGTCGGCAAGCTGGAAGGCTACGAGAAAGCGCTGGCCGGCTTCCTGAAGGAAGTGGACCCGCTGCAGCTGGAAAAAGCCGGCGGAGTTTCGGGGGACGTCGTGCGCCGCCAGTTCGGGACCATGGCCTCCACCCTTAAGACGCTGCAGGCCGAGGGATCGCGCCTGCGCGAGATAAAGGCCGGCATGGAAGAAAAATTCAGGGACATCTTCAAGGAACGTTGAAATGGGCGTCTACCGAAACCGCAGGGAGGAACTGGAAAACCAGCTCAACAAGGGCGCGCTGTGGGCGATCACGTACGGCGACCTGATGAGCTACATGATGATCTTTTTCCTCATGATGTTCTCCTTCGCCGTCGCCAAGCAGGATAAGACCAAGAGCCGGAAATACGAAGAATCGCTCAGCAATATCCAGAGCGCGTTCGGCGGCAAAAAGGACCAGAAGGTGGTGGACCGGGCCAAGGCCAAGGCGGCGGAGCAGAACGTGGAAGACACCCTGAAGGAGAACGACTCCCTGGCCAACCTGGTGTCCATCCAGTCCAACGAGCGCAAGGTGAAGCTGGTGCTTACCGAGGGCGTGCTTTTCACTTCGGGCCACGCGGACCTCAAGGAGCCGGCTAAGAAGGTGCTGGCGCCCATAGCCGCTGAGCTCAAGAAGGTCCCCAACGATATCATCATCGAAGGCCACACCGACAACGTGCCGATAAGAAGCGGCAAGTACGAGTCCAACTGGGAGCTTTCCATGGCCCGCGCCTACAGCGTGCTCCTCTTCTTCGCCGAACAGGGCATCCCGGCCAAGAACCTGGCCGGCATAGGTTACGGCGAGAACCGCCCCATAGGCGATAACGCAACCCCGGTGGGCCGCGCCCAGAACCGCCGCATCGAGATATCGCTGATGAAGTCCGAATAGAGCAGTTACCCTAAAAACCCCGGTTTTACCGTAAACCCGCCGCCACCCAAGGCCGCCGGGCGCGGTTTTGTAGTATAATTTATACTATTATTGTATTCCAAGGCTCTCAACATGACAACGACCAACGCTGATTATTCAAAGACCGTTTTCCTCCCCAATACGGCATTTTCCATGAGGGGGGACCTGGTTAAAAAAGAGCCCGGCATACTGGCCGAGTGGGAGAAAATGGACCTTTACGGCAAGATCCTGGCCAAGCGCCGCGATTCCAAGCCTTTCATCCTGCACGACGGCCCGCCTTACGCCAACGGCCCCATACATATCGGTACCGCGCTCAACAAGATACTGAAGGATATGGTCGTGAAGTCCCACGCTATCCTGGGTTTCTTCACCCCTTATGTCCCGGGCTGGGACTGTCACGGGCTGCCGATAGAGCAGGCCCTGCTCAAAGAGATGAAGATGGGCAAGCGCCACATCGACGACATCCCCGCTTTCCGCCAGAAGGCCCGCGACTTCGCCAACCGCTTCTTAGACATACAGCGCGAGGGCTTCAAGCGCCTCGGCGTGCTGGGCGCCTGGGCCGCGCCCTACATCACCATGTCCAAGGAGTACGAGGGCACCGTCATAAAGGCCTTCCGCGAACTACTGGAGAAAGGCCACATCCACCGCGACAAGAAAACCATCTACTGGTGCGTCTCCTGTGAGACCGCCCTGGCCGACGCCGAGGTGGAATACCACGACCACACCTCGCCGTCCATCTACGTGCGCTTCCCGCTGGAGACCCTGCCCGAAGGCCTGCCGTCGGACGCGAAGGGCCGCGCCTCCATAGTGATCTGGACCACCACGCCGTGGACGCTGCCGTCCAATATGGCGGCGGCGGTCTCGAATACCGAAGATTACCGCGTGCTCGAGACCGGCGGCCAGTACCTGCTGGTCGCTGACAAGCTGGTTGAAGCCTTCCTGGCCGAGACCAGGCTTGAGGCCGTTAAAGGCGCAGCTATCCCCGGAGAAAAGCTCGTCGGGCTTAAATACACGCATTGCCTGGCCCCGCACCTGCCCGAGTCCAGGCGCTTTCCGCGCGAGATCATCGCGACGGATTTTGTGGACATGTCCACCGGCACCGGCGTGGTGCACATAGCCCCCGGCCACGGCGAGGAAGACTTCCACGCCGGCAAGAAGCACGGCCTGGATATTTTCTGCCCGGTCAAGGCGGATGGCACATTCAACGCCGACGCCGGTATCTTCGAAGGCATGAAGGTCTTCGAGTCCAACGACAAGGTGGCCGAAACCCTTAAAGCCGACGGCCTGCTGCTGGCCCTGAAAAAGATAGAGCACAGCTACCCGCATTGCTGGCGCTGCAAGCAGCCGGTCATCTTCCGCGCCACCGAGCAGTGGTTCCTCAAGGTGGACCTGGACGGCCTGCGCGGGAAGCTCCTGAAAGCCGCCGACGGCGTGCGCTGGCTGCCCGCGGCCGGCCGCGAGCGCATGGCGGGCATGCTAAAGACCCGCCCCGACTGGTGCCTGTCGCGCCAGCGCTACTGGGGCACGCCCATCATAGCCGTGTACTGCAAGGACTGCGGCAAGGTGCAGGAGGACACGGCTTTCCTCAAGCGCATGGAAGAGCGCGTCTTCAGGGAAGGCAGCGATTTCTGGTTCTCCGAACCCGTGGAAAAACTCATGGAGCCCGGCTGTAAGTGCTCCTGCGGCGGCACCGCTTTCACAAAAGAAAAAGACATCATGGACGTCTGGCTGGACTCCGGCGTGTCCTGGTACGCCGTGCTGGAAGGCGGCATGCTCGGCCCCGGCAAGTTCTTCCCGGCCGACGTTTACCTGGAGGGTTCCGACCAGCACCGCGGCTGGTTCCAGACCTCGCTCATCCCTTCCGTAGCCCTGCGCGGCGAGCCGGCTTTTAAGACCGTCATCACGCACGGCATGATCCTCGACGACAAGGGCCGCGCCATGCATAAGTCCGCGGGCAACGCCATCGACCCGGCCGAGATCATCTCCAAGTACGGCGCCGAGATCCTGCGCCTGTGGGTGGCCCTGTGCGACTACTCCGAGGACGTGCGCATCTCCGAAAAGATCCTGGCCGGCGCCATAGACACCTACCGCAAGATCCGCAACACCCTGCGCTACCTGCTGGGCAACCTGGCCGACTTCAAGCCGGCGGCGCACCGCGTCCCCGACGCTAAACTGCTCGAGGTGGACCGCTACATGCGGGCCCGCCTGGCCGTCACCGTGGCCGCCGTGGAGAAGCATTACGCCAACTTCCAGTTCCGCCAGGCCATCAGGGCCATAGCCGACTTCTGCATCCTGGACCTGTCGGCCTTCTACCTGGACTCGCTTAAGGACCGGCTGTACACCTTCAGCCCCGACGCGCCCGAGCGCCGCTCGGCGCAGACCGTGCTGCACGACATCCTGCTCGCCGTCACCAAGATGATGGCGCCGGTGCTGTCGTTCACGGCCGAAGAAGCGTGGAAGACCGCCAAGGCCGAGATAGATCCTTCGCTGGAGGACAGCGTGTTCCTGTCCGACTATCCGCGCTACGACGCCGCCTGGTCCGACCCGGCCCTGCTGGCGCGCTGGGAAGGCATCATGGCCGTGCGCGAGGTCGTCACCAAGGCCATAGAGGAAAAGCGCCAGGCCGGCGAAGTCGGCTCTTCGCTCGAGGCCCGCATCGTCCTGCGCACCTCCGAAGAAGAAAAAAAGAAGTTCCTCGACTCCGCTCTGGCCCTCTGGCCCCAGGTCGCTATCGTTTCCGAGGCCGCCGTCGAGTTCGACGCGGCCGCGCCGGAGCTGGAAGTGAAAGTATTCAAGGCCGAAGGCGCCAAGTGCCCCCGCTGCTGGCAGTGGCGCAGGGACATCGGCTCGGACCAGGCGCGGCCGGACCTGTGCGGGCGCTGCGCCGCGGTGGTGAAAGGCGCGAATAACGGATGAAGAAATTACTCAGCCCGGCGATAGTGCTCGCGGTTTTCCTGCTGGACAGGCTGGCCAAAAGCTGGGCGCTAGGGCATCTCTTCGGCCGGTCGGTGCAGGTGCTGCCTTTTTTTCACCTCACCTACGCGGAGAATACCGGGGTGGCTTTCGGCATGTTCCACGGCAATAACGTGTTCTTCATGGTGGTCAGCACCGGGCTCATAGCCGCCCTGCTGTTCTACCGGCGGCGCATACAGGGCTACGGGACCGCCGCGGGCGCGGGCCTCGCCCTTGTCCTTGCCGGCGCGCTGGGCAACCTCTACGACCGGATAGCGTACGGCTTCGTGGTGGATTTTTTCGACTTCAGCTTTTTTCCCGCGGTCTTTAACGTGGCGGACAGTTCCATAACCGTCGGGGCGCTCCTTATGGCCCTCGGCATTAAAGACACCGGGAAGGAGAAAGCGGCGGACTAGCTTGGTTCCTTGTTTCAGACGCGGACAGAAAACTTCCGGGGAAAACTATGAAAAAGACAATCTTCTTCTTTATCCTGGCGGCCGGGCTGGCGGGCTGTAACCGCTCTCCCGAGTTCTATTTTAAACGGGCCAATTACCTGGTCTCGGTGGGAAAGGACTCGCAGGCGCTGGAGAACTACAACAAGGCCGTACTCCTGCAGCGCAGCTTCCCTGAAGCGCTTACGGCCCGGGGAATGTTCTACGAGCGCCAGGGCGACAAGCAGAAGGCCGGCCTCGATTATTCCCGGTCCATCGATACCAACCCGGCCTACCTGCCGGCCTATAACAACATGGCCGCGCTGCTCATGGACGAGGGGAATTACAAGGGCGCCGTGGAGGTTCTCGACAAGGCGCTGGCGGCGAGCCCGGGCTATTCCTACGCCCTGCTCAACCGCGGGCTTTCCTATTACAAGCTGAACAACTGCGGCGCGGCTTCGGAGGACCTCACAAGGGCCATCAATCTCAATCCCAAATTCGAGCTCGCTTTTTATCACCGGGCGCTCTGCGCCAAAAAGGCCAGCAACATTACCGCCGCGCTGACGGACCTGGATTCCGTGCTGACGCTGAACCCGGCGGCGGCGATGGCCTGGTTCGAGCGCGGCAAGATAAAGTACGCCGTGAACGACTTCGCGGGCGCTTCCCTGGATTTCGCCAAGGCGGTGGAACTTAAGCCGGAAGGCCCGGCCATGGTCTACTGGCATGCCCTGGGGCTTTACAAGACCGGGGCTCAGGAGGCCGCGCTCGAGAGCGCCCTGCGGGCGTTAGACCTGAAAACGGATTCCTACCAGGCGGCCGGCCTGATCGGCGATATCTACGCCGCCATGTACGACGTGCCGAAAGCGCGGGAGTATTACCTAAAGGCCGCGGAGCTGGCCCCCAAGTATTCCGCCTATTACAAAGCGCGCATTGCCGCGGCAGCCAAGGCTGCCGCCAGGCGTTGAACGGGGACGGGAGCTTTTATGTCTGAAAACGAGATACCGAGCTGGCGCAGGAAATTCCTGGCCAACAGGATGAGTTTCGAGAGCATCCTGTTCGAGCGGGAACTCGTGATGCCGAAGAAGGAGAAGGTCAGTAACGGCCTTCTGGTCACGCTGGGCATCTGGTTCCTCTATTCCCTGCTGCTGCTGCAGTGGGTGCAGCGCCGGGGCTATTTCTTCCCCCAGGCCGACGCCGAAGGTTTTAGAGCCGTTCTTGATTTTACCGCTTATTTCAACAGCCAGGGCTGGTGGGCGCTGATAAGGCCGGAGCTCCCCGCCGCGACGTTCAATCCTCCCTTGTATTATCTCGCCTACGTGCCCGTGCTCAAGTTCTTCACCTCGGACCTGAACCTCGCCCTGGTGGCCGTCAATTCGTTCTTCATGCTGATCCTGGCGGCGTCCATCTTCTTTTCCGTGCGCAAGGACCGCCCGAACCGCGCCTCCTGGCTGGGAGTGATCGTCGCGCTGTCGCTGCCTTTCGTCATGGAGAGCGCGCGCCGGCCCGACCCGGGCATCGCCCTTCTCGCGTTCACCGCCGCCCTTTATGCCTGTTATATCCAGTCGAACGACCTCGAACATCCCAAGTGGGCGTTCTGGTTCGCCGTTTCGCTGGGCCTGGGCATGTTCGCCCACAGGTTCTACTGGCTGTACGTGCTGCCGCTGGTGCCGTTCATAGGCGCGGCCCTCACCAGCCCGATGTGCCGCGACGAGCTCATAAAAGGCGCTTTTCCGGTGTTCGTGCTTAATTTGCCGTGGTATCTGTTCGCGGCCGTAGCGGTGGCGGCGGGGTTTGTTCCCCTGCACGGAGAATTTTTGGGCATCACTGCCGTCCTCAGGATGTGCGTCCAGTCCGCCGGGCTGCCCCTTTTCGCCCTGGGCGGTTTAGCGCTCGTCTGGATGTATTATTCCGTTTTCATGCCTTATGGAAAAAAGGCCATGGTGGCGGCCTGGTTCTGGGTGCCCTTACTGGTAGTCACGTTCCTGGTGCGCGGCGACCGCCCAGAACTGCTGTACGCGGCGCTGCTGCCCTTCGCCATAGCGCTGCCGGTCATGACCCCGCACGTTTTCAGGAAATACGTGATAGCTTTCGTGCTGCTGCTGGGGCTGGCCAACCAGTCCGGCCTGGTGTCGGAACGTTACCTGGGCGGCTATCGGCTGGCCGGGCTGCCGCTGCCTCCCGCCCAGTCCTACCGCGCGGCAGATATCCTGGACGCCGTAAGGTCCGGCCTGCCCGCGGGCGGGGGACTGGTCGGGGTGTACGGTTCGGATGCCAACCTTAACGCGGACAGCCTGCGGTTCGCCTCGACCAGGAGCGGCGGGAAGGAAAAGTTCGAGAACGACCCCGCCTGCCCCGCCTGCCCGGAAGTCCTGATAAACAAAACGCTGCCCCCAGGGGCCCCCCTGTCCGTCAGCGCCCAGGCGTTTTCCGAGCTCCGCGGCAGGCTCTGGTTCCGCGGCCTCTTCGAGAAAAAGACGGTAATAGACCTCGCCGACGCTTCGAAAGCGGAGATCTACACCAAGCGGCCGCCTTTTGCGAAAATATTCGACGAAGGTTCCCACGAACTGCGCAACCTTGTCCTGGGACCGATCAGCATGGAGAACGCCGTTCTGAAGATAGATGGGTATGACCCCGCTTCCGGCACCTACGCCAGGGGAGAACTTTTCTCTCCCGCCGCGCTTATCCAGGGGGGGGATATCTACGGCTTTACGGTCACGATGGAAGGGGTCCGGCTCGACGGAACCCCGCTGGAACCGGTCCTGGCCGGCGTCAGGAGCATGCACCTGGTCTCCGCCAAGATCTCCGACTACGCCGTCGAACGGTATCTTGCCTCGAAGCTGCCGCTTTTTTCCAAGCTCAAGGTGTCCCTGGGGAACACGCTGGATATCAAAGCGCAGGTGCGCGGCATGGAGCTTAACGCTGCTTTCACCGTCTCCATGGCAAGCCCGGGGGTCGTAGAGATAAAGCCCGTGGCCTTCTCTATGGGCCCGGTGAACATCATGGGCATGCTGCTGAACCTTTTCTCTTTCCGCATGGATTTTTCCGACAATCCCTACAACCTGAGGGTTACCGGCCTGCGCGTTGCCGGCAATATGCTGGAAGTTTATTGAAATGACATCACCGCTTTGCCGCCTTTCCCGGCTGTCCTTCGCCGCCGCCGTCTGCCTGGGTGCCGGCGGCTGCGTGCCGCTGCCGGAGGGGACCGTGCTGGACCTCCCGCAGGGGCAGGCGCTGGAATCCCCGTACAAGGGGCTCGATCCCGGCTATAAGACGCAGGAGACCACGCACTTTTCCGTGAAGGCTTATTCTTCTTCCGACGCTTCGGATTACGCCAGGCTCTGCGAAGAGAATTACAGCCGCATCATGCAGGACCTCGGCACCTATTCCTTCGTCCCGTCCCGGCCGTACAACGTGGTCTTCTACCGCGACGCGGCGGAGTACCATGCCAAGACCGGGCTGCCGGAATGGTCGGGGGGGGCGGCTTACGGCAACGTGCTGCTGCTTTACGAGAACCCCGGGCTGCGGGCCACCATGGCGCACGAGATGACGCACCTGGTCTTCAACGAGTTCATGGGCCTGCGCCAGGCGTCCCAGCTGCGCTGGCTTAACGAGGGGGTGGCCGTCTACGAGGAAACCCGCTCCAACAGCCAGTCCGAGGCCTCTTACGCGCGGCGCCTGAACGAGACGGTGGCGCCCAACCCCATACCCTTTTCGCAGATGGTGAACCTGGCCCCGCAGGGCGAGAGCCTTAAGAACGTGGACCGCTGGTACGCGCAGGTGGGCTCCGTGGCCGGGTTCATGATCCGCAACGGCGGCTCCTTCAATTTTTCCCTGTTCCTGTCCAAGCTGCGCGACGGCGCCTCTCCGGACCAGGCCGTAGCCGACACCTATTCCGGCTCCTGGAAGAAGCTCGAAGATATAGAGAAGAACTGGCTGCTCGAAGTGAAAAGATAAGCCGCTGCCGCGACACTTATGAGTAAAACGGCAAATACGGATAAATATAAAAAGGCGATAGTGCCGCTGGACGGGCTGCATTGTTCGTCGTGCGCCGCCCGCGTGGAAAAAGGCCTCGGGGAGCTGAAGGGCATCGCCAGCGTGTCCGTGCACCTGCCGACCAAGACCGCGTTCCTCCTTTACGACCCCGCGCTGGTGGACGGGGCCGCGGTCACGGCGAAAATAGACTCGCTGGGCTACAAGGCGCTCTCTTTCTCGCAGTCCGCGAGCTCCGCCGGAAATACCGCCCTGGACGCGCTGGAGAGGGAAAAGAACCTTTTTTTCTACAGGTTCCTGCTGGGGCTGTTCCTTACCGGCTTCATGCTGCTGGATTTCGTCGTCGGGTTCTCCGTCTACACGATGATGGCCGCGGCCGCGCTGACCTGGTGGTTCGCCGGCAGGCACTTCCACTCCGGGCTGGCCCGCGCCCTGAAGGCCCGCTCCGCCGACATGAACACGCTGGTCTCGCTCAGCACCAGCGTCATGTTCTTCTACGGGGTCCTGGTCACGGTCTACCCGCCTTCCGGCGGGGAACACTACCACGCGCAGTGGCACGAAGTGGGCATGCTGATAACTTTCATCAACCTGGGGCGCTGGCTCGAGACGCGCTCCCGGAGCAAGGCCGGGGAGGCCGTCTCCAAGCTTTTCCGGATCGCTCCCAAATTCGCCCGGCGGCTCTGCCCGACCGGCGAGGAGACCGTGCCGGTCAGCGAGATCGTGCCGGGAGACAAGGTGCTCCTGCGCCCCGGCGAGCAGGTGCCCGCCGACGGCAAGGTGACCAACGGGGCCTCGTCGGTGGACGAGAGCCTGCTGACGGGCGAAGCCGTGCCCTGCGAGAAAGCGGAAGGCTCGACGCTGTACGCCGGCACCGTCAACAAGACCGGGTGGCTGGAGTTCCGCGCCGAGGGCGTAGGCGAGGAGACCGCGCTGATGCGCATAGTGCGGGCGGTGCAGGAGAGCCAGGCCGCCAAGAGCTCGGTGCAGCGGCTGGTGGACAGGATCTCCGCGTGGTTCGTCCCGCTGGTGTTCTTCGCGGCCTGCTTCTCCGCGGCCCTGTGGTTCTATTATTCGGGCCCGTACAGGGCCGTGAACGTTTTTGCCGCCGTGCTGGCCGTGGCCTGTCCCTGCGCCATGGGGCTGGCCGTGCCTATGGCCGTGGCGGTCGGGTTCGGCCGCGCCGCCTCGGAAGGCGTGCTGATGCGCAACGCGGACGTGCTCGAGCGCATCTCGCGCGTGGACGTGATGATCTTCGACAAGACCGGCACCGTGACCACCGGCCGCCTGCGCCTGCATTCGATTAAACCGTTCATGGTCGGCGAGAAGGAGTTCCTCGGGCTCCTGGCCGCCGCCGAGGATAAATCCGAGCATCCCTTCGCCGAGGCCGTGCGCGCCGCCGCGGCCGCCGCCGGCGTGAAGCCGCGCGCGGTGATAGCTTTCGAGGCGTTCCCCGGCAAGGGCGTAAAGGCCAGGGTGGAGAAAGGCGAGATAGCCGCCGGCAGCCTCAAATGGTTCACCGAGCTGGGTTTTACCGTTCCCGACGCGGCGCGCTCCGAGATCAAGGACGCCTCCGAAGCCCTGCTCCTGCTGGCGCTCGACGGCGAATACAAGGGCTACGCGCGCCTGGGCGACGCGATACGTCCCGAGGCGGCCGGCATAGTGCGCGAGCTGGGGGCGATGGGCATAGAGGCGGTGATGGCCTCCGGCGACAGGCAGCTGGTGGTCGCCGCCGCGGCGGAGGCCGTGGGCATAAAGACTTTTCACGCCGAGATCTTCCCCGAGGACAAGCGGGAGCTGGTCAGGCGCTATAAAGCCCTGGGCAAGAAGACCGCCATGGTGGGGGACGGCTTCAACGACGCGCCCGCCCTGTCGGAGGCCGATATCGGCATTTCGATGCGCTCGGGCACCGACGTGGCCGCCGAGGCCAGCGATATCACGCTCATGCACAACGACCTGCGCTCCGTGGTGAAGGCCATAAAGATCTCCAAAGCTATCAAGCGGACCATAAACCAGAACCTCGCCTGGGCTTTCGTCTACAACACGGCGCTCATCCCGCTGGCGGCCGGGCTGTTCTACCCGCTCTGGCATATCATGGTCCCGCCGTACTTCGCCGGCGCGGCTATGGCGCTGAGCTCCGTTTCCGTGGTCATGAATTCGCTGCGGCTGAAAAAGGTCAGGCTCTGACCGGGTTCCATCTTTAAGGAGAATTATGAAGACATCAACTGCTTTCGGCTATACCAGGGCGCAGGCCCAGAGCGTCAGGGATGTGAAGCTCCCCGCTATCGAAGCGTGGGAGAACCAGTATAAGC